>NZ_RBLW01000010.1:0-3408 GCF_003989295.1 Dermabacter sp. HSID17554
TTTCGGGTGTGGGGGTGTTGTTTGTCAACTGCATAGTGGACGCGAGCATCTTGTAAGCAATTTTTTGTTACAGATAGTTCAATGATTTTTTGGTCTATGTGTTCATTTTCGAGTGTTTCTAAGTTACTTAGAGCATACGGTGGATGCCTGGGCACAAGGAGCCGATGAAGGACGTGGGAGTCTGCGATAAGCCTCGGGGAGGTGACAACCGACCTGTGATCCGGGGGTGTCCGAATGGGGAAACCCGCCGCGGCGTGAGTCGTGGTACCCGCCACTGAATGTATAGGTGGTGTGGGGGGAACGAGGGGAAGTGAAACATCTCAGTACCCTCAGGAAGAGAAAACAATAGTGATTGCGTGAGTAGTGGCGAGCGAAAGCGTAGGAGGCTAAACCATGCTGGTGTGAGACTCGGTAGGGGTTGCTGGTGTGGGGTTGTGGGGTGCATTTACACAATATCTACCGGTGTTGTGGCGTTGTGGTGTGTGGTAGGTGAAGCCTTGTGAGTGAGGCGCCATAGTGGGTGTGAGTCCCGTAGCTGAAACTGCATGGCCAGGCGTGGTGTTGCCCCGAGTAGGGCCGGGCTCGTGGAATCCGGTGTGAATCTGCCAGGACCACCTGGTAAGCCTAAATACTTCCTTGTGACCGATAGCGGACTAGTACCGTGAGGGAAAGGTGAAAAGTACCCCGGGAGGGGAGTGAAAGAGTACCTGAAACCGTGTGCTTACAATCCGTCGGAGCCTTGAGGGGTGACGGCGTGCCTATTGAAAAATGAGCCTGCGAGTTAGTGGTCGGTGGCGAGGTTAACCTGTGTGGGGTAGCCGTAGCGAAAGCGAGTCTGAATGGGGCGTTCAGTCGCCGGCTCTAGACCCGAAGCGAAGTGATCTATCCATGGGCAGTGTGAAGCGCGGGTAAGACCGTGTGGAGGCGCGAACCCACTTCAGTTGAAAATGGAGGGGATGACCTGTGGATAGGGGTGAAAGGCCAATCAAACTTCGTGATAGCTGGTTCTCCCCGAAATGCATTTAGGTGCAGCGTTGCGTGTTTCGTGCTGGAGGTAGAGCACTGGATAGGCGATGGGCCCCACCGGGTTACTGACCTTAGCCAAACTCCGAATGCCGGTACGTGAGAGCGTAGCAGTGAGACTGTGGGGGATAAGCTTCATGGTCGAGAGGGAAACAGCCCAGAACATCAGCTAAGGCCCCTAAGCGTGTGCTAAGTGGGAAAGGATGTGGAGTTGCTGAGACAACCAGGAGGTTGGCTTAGAAGCAGCCACCCTTGAAAGAGTGCGTAATAGCTCACTGGTCAAGTGATTCTGCGCCGATAATGTAGCGGGGCTCAAGTACACCGCCGAAGCTGTGTCACTCCACTTTTGTGGGGTGGGTAGGGGAGCGTCGTGTGGCCGGTGAAGCTGCGGGGGAACCCAGTGGTGGAGGCTATGCGAGTGAGAATGCAGGCATGAGTAGCGAAAGACGGGTGAGAAACCCGTCCTCCGAATGATCAAGGGTTCCGGGGCTAGGTTAATCCGCCCCGGGTTAGTCGGGACCTAAGGCGAGGCCGACAGGCGTAGTCGATGGATAACGGGTTGATATTCCCGTACCGATAGTGTGAGGACCCATACCGAGGCGTGTGATGCTAACCACCCGAGCTTCCCCTTCCTTCCCTTTGGGTTGGTTGGTGGTGGTGAGGCTGGGAACCGAGCGCGTATTAGGTCAGCGTGTGGGATGACGCAGTGAGGTAGCTTCCGCGGGGTAATGGTTGTCCCCGTTCAAGCGAGCAGCCCGAGTGCGAGTAATGTTGCGCTCTTTAGGGTGAGTCGTGATGAGGACCCTTTTTGGGGTAGGTGGGTGATCCTGGACTGCCGAGAAAAGTTCCGGCGTGACGAGCACTATTGCCCGTACCCTAAACCGACTCAGGTGATCAGGTAGAGAATACTAAGGAGTTCGAGAGAATCGTGGTTAAGGAACTCGGCAAAATGCCCCCGTAACTTCGGGAGAAGGGGGGCCTGAGGTGTGAGAGCACTGATGGCCGCAGAGACCAGGGAGAAGCGACTGTTTACTAAAAACACAGGTCCGTGCGAAGACGTAAGTCGCTGTATACGGACTGACGCCTGCCCGGTGCTGGAAGGTTAAGAGGACTGGTTAGCCCCTTGTGGGCGAAGCTGAGAATTTAAGCCCCAGTAAACGGCGGTGGTAACTATAACCATCCTAAGGTAGCGAAATTCCTTGTCGGGTAAGTTCCGACCTGCACGAATGGCGTAACGACTTCTCCACTGTCTCAACCGCGAACTCGGCGAAATTGCATTACGAGTAAAGATGCTCGTTACGCGCAGCAGGACGGAAAGACCCCGGGACCTTTACTATAGTTTGGTATTGGTGTTCGGAACGGCTTGTGTAGGATAGGTGGGAGACTGAGAAGCTGGCACGCTAGTGTTGGTGGAGTCGTTGTTGAAATACCACTCTGGTCGTTTTGGATTCCTCACTTCGAGCCATGATCTGGTTCAGGGACAGTGCCTGATGGGTAGTTTAACTGGGGCGGTTGCCTCCTAAAGAGTAACGGAGGCGCTCAAAGGTTCCCTCAGCCTGGTTGGCAATCAGGTGTTGAGTGTAAGTGCACAAGGGAGCTTGACTGCGAGACAGACATGTCGGGCAGGAGCGAAAGCTGGAACTAGTGACCCGGCACCTCATTGTGGAATGGGTGTCGCTCAACGGATAAAAGGTACCCCGGGGATAACAGGCTGATCTTGCCCAAGAGCTCATATCGACGGCATGGTTTGGCACCTCGATGTCGGCTCGTCGCATCCTGGGGCTGGAGTTGGTCCCAAGGGTTAGGCTGTTCGCCTATTAAAGCGGTACGCGAGCTGGGTTTAGAACGTCGTGAGACAGTTCGGTCCCTATCCGCTGCGCGCGTTGGATATTTGAGAAGGCCTGTCCCTAGTACGAGAGGACCGGGATGGACTAACCTCTGGTGTGCCAGTTGTTCTGCCAAGGGCATGGCTGGTTGGCTACGTTGGGAAGGGATAACCGCTGAAAGCATCTAAGCGGGAAGCCTGCTTCGAGATGAGATATCCGTACATTTTTGTGTGGGAGGTCCCCTGTAGATGACGGGGTTGATAGGCCAGATGTGGAAGCGTAGTAATGCGTGGAGCTGACTGGTACTAATTGGCCGATGACTTACTTGCACTCTTCATTGCTTCTTGTGTTCGCGTTCACTGTGTGGTTGACATTCCACACCCCTAATTTTCACTCGGCCCTGTTTGTTTGGGGTTTGGGGGGTTGGTTGGTTGTTTCGGTGGTCATTGCGTTGGGGAAACGCCCGGTTCCATTCCGAACCCGGAAGCTAAGCTCAACTGCGCCGATGGTACTGCACTCGGGAGGGTGTGGGAGAGTAGGACACCGCCGAACTATTCTT
>NZ_RBLW01000011.1:0-2945 GCF_003989295.1 Dermabacter sp. HSID17554
AACGCGCCGCCTCCGCCGTCTCCAACATCGGCTAACACCACCACACCACCAACGCCCTGCCGCCCCAGCGGCGGCAGGGCACCACACCGCAGCAAAGCCACACGCCACTGCACCAACTTCAAAAGCCTTCACGCCGCAGCCTCACACTCAAAGACCACAAGTTCCGGACCTGGAGTCGTCGCGGTCGCGGCGAGGTACACAAAGCATCATCACCTGGAAGCCCCACGCAGTTCTCGGTTTCGACGACACCTAACCCAGCACTGCGCGGGCGCATAGACACGATCCACACACACGGGGGAACGCCTTGACCGGAACATACTTCAGCCTCAGACCGAATGAGTACTACTTTCGGCTTCAAGAAGCTCAGCACACGCTCAGCAATCTCGATAACGTACACACGCTCGTCGAAGAAGCGCTGAACTTTACGGCCGACGCACTCAAGCACAGTCCGCTCAGCCGTGGGGCCTCAAACTCCTGCATCGAACTCTACGTCCGCAATGAAGTAAATTATGGACGCGGGCGATCCCAAGCGAATCTTGAGTGGGCCACCGAAGGCATCAAACAATATGTCCTCGGTGATGTCGAGATGGCCGGCAACAGCAACAGCAACGCGGCAACGATCGAAGGACAGGGCCGCATGTCGAAGATGGACCAGTACAACCTCGCAAATGGCGGCGATGGCAACGAGGTCTGCACGCCCGATAACCCCGCAGGCGAAGCTAACTATGTGGGCGGCGTCGAGGACATCATCGCCAAGGCGGTTGAAGAAGAAAACCGCCCATACGGCCCCTACCCGATCGAGAAATAGAACTTCCTGGAGTAAATCATGGTTTCAAAGGCTGATCTCCCCGAGCTGGATGACCCTACCGCCGTCTCCCAATTGGGCGCGCGATTCGCATCGATCGGCATGCTCAACAAGTCCATTATCGACGATGCAAAGTACGGCTGGAAGAACGTTGCTGCCGCCTACGAGGCTCCAGAAGACGGCAAGGTACACCAGGTTTTCGAAACTCCCGCAGAGGCTGCCGCTGGACTTGAGGAACGCACTAAGACCCTTGAAAAGGCCTACGATGCGTACGCCGAGAAACTCAGGGCTTTTGAGCGAGAAAAAGGGCAGATCGAAGCCCAGATCGACGAGGCCAACGCAGCTTACGATGACGCTATAGCGATGGACGAAACGGTCGAAGAGGATGATCCAAATAATCCGGGTGAAACCCGTGAAGTAATTAACGAGGAACGCGAACGAAAACTGGCTGAGGCCCAAAAACTGTTGCAGGCCGCACAGATAGCAGTTGACCAGTTCAAGGCCAAGGTCCAAGCAGCCGATAGGGCACTCGCAAACGCCATTATGGGGCAAACGATCAATCCCAGCACAGGCGAGGAAGCGTGGAGTAACTTCGCTGGTGGCAGCTTCTTCAAAGGTATTTTCGATTCCATTATCGGCATGCCAAAGATTGTCATGGGTACTGTTCGTCTCAACGTTTTTGATCTTTGGAACAATCGGGACAATCTCATGAGCTACTTCTTCGGCGAAGGCAGCGCTCCTCACCGACAATTTTGGCTCGGCATGGCCTCATTTCTCGTGCCCGGCATGCCACCAATGGCCTCCGTTGCCTCAGCGGTAGACCTTGCCCCAAAGGTTAAGAAGAGCTGGGATGATGGATCCATCGCCGATGGTTCATACACAGCGTTTGAATGGGCGACAGATAACGCCTACGACGCCATGGCGGGACAAGCAAATCCCTCTATTGCTATTCATAGCGAAGCATGGCTGAGGAAGTGGGCCACTGAGACCGCTCACGATCCGGCCTACACGCTTGGTGGCCTTGCACCCACAGTCGTCACGGGCGGCCTCAGCATCGAGTTGAAGGCTGGGAGCGTCGTTACCAAGAGCCTCACGAAGCCTGGCGAGAAGGCCATGAAGAAGGGCCTGAAGGACACCCTCAAGAAGGCTTACGAGGACCCCGCTCGCGACGCATTCAATTACGGCGTCTACGACTCGGCGAAGGAAGCCTTCACGTCGCAAGGGGAGCAAGAGCCGACTCCGGTTGGGCCGAAGGCGCCGCCGGCTTTTGTTGAGCAGGTGGCTCCGCCGGCTCCTGCCCCCGCGCCTGCTCCGGCGCCGGCTCCTGCTCCGGCACCGGCACCCGCACCTGCTCCGGTGGCACCCGCGCCTGCGCCTGTGGTGGATCAGCCGGCACCAGCTCCGGTTCCTGCTCCTGCTCCTGCGCCTGTGGTGGATCAGCCGGCACCCGCTCCGGCACCGGCACCGGCACCCGCTCCGGCACCTGCGCCTGTGGTGGATCAGCCGGCTCCGGCACCCGCACCGGCTCCGGCTCCGGTGGCTCCTGCACCTGCACCTGCTCCGGTGGGACCTGCACCGCGTCCCGTCGATCCGGTCGCAGATGCACTGGAGACGCTCGGCAACGCCGCAAACCACGACTTCTTCGAGTTCCGAAACGAGGTCATCGACCAGATTTCGGCGATCGACGGAGTCGACGGCGATGCGGTTCGCGCCTTTGCTGATGACCCCGAGGGCTTTGCACAGGAGCAAGCGAACCAGGCGCACGAGGACTTCCTCTCCGCCAACCCTGAGGTGAAGCAACTCGTTCCGTAACCCCGAGTAGCCAACTCAGGAAAAGCGCTGGCCCCGCGAGATCGGCGAGCGACATTGCGTCGCACCACCGTTCCGCGGGGCCTTCGCATGCGCACACAACATCAATGCCTGCGTCACCCAACGCACCTAAGTGAACATCACGGAAACATCACGCAAAATAGTTCGCTTTTGGGTGGTGCACGGCACGTCAGCCCCGTACTTTATAACGGTCAGATAACGGGACGTGGGTCCCGGACAGCACAAGGGGGAAGCGTGGGAACCGCACGCGCTCTGACGCCGTGGTTCGCACACTCCCACCAACACTTTCAAGGGAGTGCACTTATGAAGT
>NZ_RBLW01000012.1:0-2594 GCF_003989295.1 Dermabacter sp. HSID17554
GGCACGCCCTCCCGCGCACCGGTGCTGAGACCGGCGGCCTCCTCGCCGCTGCGGCCTCGCTCCTCGCTGGTGGTGCGGCTCTCGTGACCCGCCGCCGCAAGAACGAGCAGTGAGCTCACACCTCACCGCCGTTCACTAGCTGAACACAGTGTGGCCCCCACTCCCTCGGGAATGGGGGCCACACCCCTTTAATATCGACGCATACACGCAGAAATATGCATAGCTAAGGTCAGGCACCTCGAGCTCCGTACGAATAAATATCTCAACAACTACGGTTTTTAAGCGGTCTTGATTTAAGTCGTGGTCGACCAACCCGACGTTAACTGGCTTAACATCGAGAAAATACCGACTCCGGGCATCGTGCATTCGTCACGGCACACTGGGCTCATCGTTCGCGAGCGATATCTAAAACCTCTAGCCAAATCTAACGTCTCCGAGGCCTTACTACAGATATAGCACGATTCCGCGACGCCACTCCCCAAAAAGCGCTGGTCAACAAACGACCTGGAGAGCAAAAGAACCCCCGCACCACAAATGAACTGCTCCCCATTAGTTGGACTGAGAAATCAGTTACCGACTAGTGGCGAGTAGTTCAAAAGGGTTCGTGCGAGGGTTCTTCTGTGCGACGGGGCGATCACATCATGCCACCCACGCCCGAGGGCATCCCTGCCGCCGCCGCGCACGGCGGCGGCGCGACGTTCCGCGTGGAGCTCCCGGAAGCCCACCTCAGCTAAGTGCGCTCCACTGCTGGTGGAGGATCC
This sequence comes from Dermabacter sp. HSID17554, assembly GCF_003989295.1. NCBI lineage: Bacteria > Bacillati > Actinomycetota > Actinomycetes > Micrococcales > Dermabacteraceae > Dermabacter > Dermabacter sp. HSID17554. The sequence goes on from NZ_RBLW01000012.1 coordinate 762, forward strand.
GAGGGTTCTCGCCACTCCACAGGGTCACGATCCGAAAGGTCCTGCCGGCAGCTTCGAGCACCGTGTCGGTCAGGTGGAGATGCGGGCCGACCTCGCACGACGTCACCTCACCGCAAAGCTCCACGCCGCGGCCACGAAGAGCCTCGACCCCCGTCGCCCATTGCTCGATGCTCATCGCACGGGCGCGGGTATCAATTAAATGAGAATCCTCGCCGAGGCTCTCAAGCGGAGACGCGCTTTCACACCACAGGGAGCGCTCGAGGCTGGCAGGCGTCGGAACCGTGCGGAACAGCACCCGTGAAACCGGGCCCCACGTTCGGCGCCGTGCCCTTCTGGTAGGCGGTCGCCGCGGCCCGGGCGCGCTCGTCAGCGGCCTCGTTCATCTCGTGGCCCGCATGCCCTTTCACCCACTCGAAGCGCACGCTGCGGCCCTGCATCTCACGATCGATCGCTTGCATGAGCTCGACGTTGAGCACGGGCTTGCCGTCCTTTTTCTTCCAGCCCTTCTTTTTCCAGCCGGGCATCCACTTCGTGACCGAATTGATGACGTACTGCGAATCGCACAGAATCACGAGGTCCTCGGCCGCGCGACCGGCTTCACAGCTTTGACTGAGCAGTTCGCACACAGCGGTGGGTTCCCCGAAGAAGGTTGAGGCCGAGCTTTCGCGCCTCGCGGAGGAGACTCACGCCGACGAGTTCATCGTCTCGAACTACTTCCATGACCCCGCGGAGCGGTATGAGAGCCAGCGCCTGCTTGCGGAAGCGTGGCTCGGATGAGAAGTGGACTTAGGTCCTCACGTCACTCTTTGTCACAATAACGATTTTGTTACCAAGGCCGATCGGCGGCACCCATGAGACGCCCCGGTCGGCCTTGCTTTCCTCCGAGTAAGTTATAAAACGCTAAACGCTTGGTGGATATGTTCGAATATTTCCTTCTATTTCTTTTTTCTTTTTCGTTTCCACAAGACTGCTTTCCTATTCTTAGCGACCAACCATTCCACTAAGAAGCAAGGCCTTCGCAACGCTGTGACGTGCGAGTTCGCGTAACAGCTCCACCGGCGCCACCCATTCGCGCGCCCCGCTTATCCGTAATAAAACCGTAACAATCGATATACCAATGTTTCTCCACGTGCGAGCTATGCGCGAATCCTCTCCCGCCAGTCAACTCCGCTTCGACCGCGACTACCTGCCGGACGTCTCACGCATGCCCACACGGGGCTTGGCACCTCTAGGGAAATTGCCCACTTCACAAATGGTCTAGAAGCAATTAGCGTTGAGCGTGGATGCCCGCAACAGGTGTTGTGCGGCGAATCCTTTAACTCCCCAAGCACAGAAAGTTGGAGAACTCATGGTCTTCGATGCTTTCCGTAAGCGGAACAGCCACCGCGCGGAATCCTCAGTTACCCCCATGTGGCGCCGCGGTGCTGCAGCCCTTGCCGTCGGCGCCGTCCTCGGCACCTCCGGCGTTGTTGGCACTTCCGCCCTTGCCGCTACGAACGCATGCGCTACCGAAGGTGGCATGACCACGGGCCAGCCCACCGCGGAAGAGGCTCAGGCTGCCGCTGACCAGGCGAAGGCCGCAGCTGATCAGGCACAGGCCACCGCAGACGAAGCTGCTGCCGCAGCCGACGCCGCCGCAGCCGACGCCAAGAAGCTCCAGGACGCCGCCGACCAGGCACAAGCCGAAGCCGACCAGGCACAGGCCACCGCAGACGAAGCTGCTGCCGCAGCCGACGCCGCCGCAGCCGACGCCAAGAAGCTCCAGGACGCCGCCGACCAGGCACAAGCCGAAGCCGACCAGGCACAGGCCACCGCAGACGAAGCTGCTGCCGC
>NZ_RBLW01000013.1:0-1572 GCF_003989295.1 Dermabacter sp. HSID17554
GTGCGCATGTTGTTTGATATCTCAATAGTGTGTCTGTTTATTGATGCCAATTTTTTTGGCAGGAACATTGAATTTCTTGTTCAATTTCTGGATGGTCAGCGTAATGTTGATTGTTTTGTTTCTGCTGGGTTTAGATTTTTCTGTTTTTTAATGGAGAGTTTGATCCTGGCTCAGGACGAACGCTGGCGGCGTGCTTAACACATGCAAGTCGAACGATGAAGCTGTGCTTGCACAGTGGATTAGTGGCGAACGGGTGAGTAACACGTGAGTAACCTGCCCTTCACTTTGGGATAACTCCGAGAAATCGGGGCTAATACCGGATATGACTACTGGCCGCATGGTTGGTGGTGGAAAGTTTTTCGGTGAGGGATGGGCTCGCGGCCTATCAGTTTGTTGGTGAGGTAGTGGCTCACCAAGGCGATGACGGGTAGCCGGCCTGAGAGGGCGACCGGCCACACTGGGACTGAGACACGGCCCAGACTCCTACGGGAGGCAGCAGTGGGGAATATTGCACAATGGGCGAAAGCCTGATGCAGCGACGCCGCGTGGGGGATGACGGCCTTCGGGTTGTAAACCTCTTTCAGCAAGGAAGAAGCGAAAGTGACGGTACTTGCAGAAGAAGCGCCGGCTAACTACGTGCCAGCAGCCGCGGTAATACGTAGGGCGCAAGCGTTGTCCGGAATTATTGGGCGTAAAGAGCTTGTAGGTGGCTTGTCGCGTCTGCCGTGAAAACCCGAGGCTTAACCTTGGGCGTGCGGTGGGTACGGGCAGGCTAGAGTGCGGTAGGGGAGACTGGAATTCCTGGTGTAGCGGTGAAATGCGCAGATATCAGGAGGAACACCGATGGCGAAGGCAGGTCTCTGGGCCGTTACTGACACTGAGAAGCGAAAGCATGGGGAGCGAACAGGATTAGATACCCTGGTAGTCCATGCCGTAAACGTTGGGCACTAGGTGTGGGGAGCATTCCACGTTTTCCGCGCCGTAGCTAACGCATTAAGTGCCCCGCCTGGGGAGTACGGCCGCAAGGCTAAAACTCAAAGGAATTGACGGGGGCCCGCACAAGCGGCGGAGCATGCGGATTAATTCGATGCAACGCGAAGAACCTTACCAAGGCTTGACATGCACTGGATCGCTGCAGAGATGTGGTTTTCTTTGGACTGGTGCACAGGTGGTGCATGGTTGTCGTCAGCTCGTGTCGTGAGATGTTGGGTTAAGTCCCGCAACGAGCGCAACCCTCGTTCCATGTTGCCAGCACTTCGGGTGGGGACTCATGGGAGACTGCCGGGGTCAACTCGGAGGAAGGTGGGGACGACGTCAAATCATCATGCCCCTTATGTCTTGGGCTTCACGCGTGCTACAATGGTCGGTACAATGGGTTGCGATACTGTGAGGTGGAGCTAATCCCAAAAAGCCGGTCTCAGTTCGGATTGGGGTCTGCAACTCGACCCTATGAAGTCGGAGTCGCTAGTAATCGCAGATCAGCAATGCTGCGGTGAATACGTTCCCGGGCCTTGTACACACCGCCCGTCAAGTCACGAAAGTCGGTAACACCCGAAGCCGATGGCCCAAGCT
>NZ_RBLW01000014.1:0-1164 GCF_003989295.1 Dermabacter sp. HSID17554
CCGCAGACGAAGCTGCTGCCGCAGCCGACGCCGCCGCAGCCGACGCCAAGAAGCTCCAGGACGCCGCCGACCAGGCACAAGCCGAAGCCGACCAGGCACAGGCCACCGCAGACGAAGCTGCTGCCGCCGCCAAGCCCCTCGCCGCAGAAGCTGCCAAACTCCAGACCGCAGCTGAGACTAAGCAGGCCGCAGCCGACGACGCCGCCACTGCTGCTCAGCAGTCCCAGGAGCGCGCCACCGAAGCAGCCCAAGCCGCTGCACAGGCGGAGAACGACGCCATTGAGGCTGCTAACGAAGCCGACGTGAAGGAAGCCGCAGCCGACGACGCCGCCAACGCTGCTCAGCAGTCCCAGGAGCGCGCCACCGAAGCAGCCCAAGCCCTCGCGCAAGCGGAGATCGACGCCGCCGACGCGGCGGGAACCCCTGATGAGGCAGCGGCTCAAGAGGCGCTTGCGGAGGCAAAGGCCGAAGCCGATAAGCTGCAGACCTATGCTGACGAGGACGCCGCCGCCGCTAAGCAAGCACAGGACGATGCCACCGAGGCACGTAACAAGGCTGACCAGGCAAAGAGCGACGCCGAGCAGGCACAGGCTGACGCAGAGAAGGCCCAGACCTATGCTGACGAGGACGCCGCCGCCGCTAAGCAAGCACAGGACGAAGCCGATGAGGCAAAGGCTGCCGCCGACCAGGCACAGGCCACCGCCGACGAGGCAAAAGCCGCCGCTGAGGCCACCGCAGCAGACGCCAACAAGCTCCAGACCGCAGCCGACGAAGCACGAGCCAAAGCCGACCAGGCCCAGGCCACAGCCGACGAGGCTGCTGCTGCCGCCAAGACCCTCGCCGAAGAAGCTGCCAAGCTCCAGACCGCAGCCGACGAAGCACGAGCCAAAGCCGACCAGGCCCAGGCCACAGCCGACGAGGCTGCTGCTGCCGCCAAGACCCTCGCCGAAGAAGCTGCCAAGCTCCAGACCGCAGCTGAGGAAGCACAGAGGATCGCCGACGAGATCGCCTCTGCCCCCAAGGCGAAGGACACGTGTCAGCCGGCCTACACCGAGGTCACCGTCACCCAGGGTGACGTTGCCGAGGTCGCAGCCCCCGTCTTCACCGACGAGGAGACCGGCGAAGAGCGCGACATGCCCGAAGGCACCACGTTCGCCCTCAAGG
>NZ_RBLW01000015.1:0-1034 GCF_003989295.1 Dermabacter sp. HSID17554
CAGCCGGCCTACACCGAGGTCACCGTCACCCAGGGTGACGTTGCCGAGGTCGCAGCCCCCGTCTTCACCGACGAGGAGACCGGCGAAGAGCGCGACATGCCCGAAGGCACCACGTTCGCCCTCAAGGACGGTGACATCGAAGGTGTCTGGATCGACGAGGAAACCGGCGAAATCAAGTCGTCGGCAACCCACGCCGCACCTGCCACCAACGTGTACGAGGTCGAGGTGACCTACCCCGACGGCTCGAAGGAAACTGTCGTAGCCACGGTCAAGGTCGTCGCACCCGAACAGGCCACCCTCTACCAGCCGGTGTACGCCCCGGCCGAGGTGGAGCGCGGCCAGGTTGGCACCATCGAGGCTCCGAAGTTCACGGACGAGGAGACCGGTGAAGAGCGCGACATGCCCGAAGGCACCAAGTTCGCTCTGAACGATGGTGAGATCGAGGGCGTGACGATCGATCCGGAGACCGGCGCGATCACCGTTGAGACGACCTACGCCGCGGTCGAGAACGTCTACGAAGTTCTCGTGACCTACCCCGACGGCTCGAGCGAGGTCGTTGTTGCAACGATCAACGTGATCGACACTCCGGTCGACGAACCCGGCGAACAGCCCGGTGAAGGCACCGAGCAGCCCGGTGAAGGCACCGAAGAGCCCGGTGAAGGCACCGAAGAGCCCGGCAACGGCACCGAAGAGCCCGGCGAAGGCACCGAAGAGCCCGGCGAAGGCACCGAAGAGCCCGGCGAAGGCACCGAAGAGCCCGGCGAAGGCACCGAAGAGCCCGGCGAAGGCACCGAAGAGCCCGGCGAAGGCACGGAGGAGCCCGGTGACGACGCAGGCGAGCAGCCCGGCGATGCCGGCTCCGACCGCCCGACCAAGCCGGTCAAGGTGGTTCCCGCTAAGGGTGGCAGGCACGCCCTCCCGCGCACCGGTGCTGAGACCGGCGGCCTCCTCGCCGCTGCGGCCTCGCTCCTCGCTGGTGGTGCGGCTCTCGTGACCCGCCGCCGCAAGAACGAGCAGTGAGCTCACACCTCACC
>NZ_RBLW01000016.1:0-864 GCF_003989295.1 Dermabacter sp. HSID17554
GTGAAGCTGTCCTCGCGAGGAGACGCCTGAGAACCCGCGGCGGTGCGAGCTGACGGCCCACCGCAAGCGGCTCCGCCGCTTGGGAACACGAGCTAGAACAGGACCAGGGCGATGGCGAGCACGCTGAGGCCGATCACGGTCAGCAGCAGCTTGCCATCGCGGGTCAGTGCCGGGCCGTCTCGGTGGTCGCGGTGCGCGTCGACACAAGGGATCGCCACGCGTAGTCGGCGACCGAGGCCCGCAGGATGTCCGGCGATCACGACCCGACCTGGCGCAGGGTCTCGCGGACCGCTTCGACGAACCGGGCGTGCCCCGGCGCCACGCGGACGCGGCCGGCGTACTTCGCCAGTTCGGCGAACTCCGTGCTGACCACGGGCAGCCCGAGCGCAAGATATTCCTTGAGCTTGATCGGGTTCGAATGGTGAATCCATGGGGTGTCCTGCCAGGGCATGAGTGCGACGTCGAAACCGGAGCCGTACGCCGGAATGGTTTCGTACGAACGGAAGCCCAGCCAGTACACGTTCGGGTACTTGTCGAAGCGGTCCATCGGCTGGCCCGAGTCGCCGATCAGCACGAGGGAGGCTTCCGGCAGCTCGGCGGCCACGCGCTCGAGCAGTTCGAAGTCGACCACGAACTCGTCCAGCGCGCCGAAGAACCCGATCCGGGGACCCGGGATCCGGCGCAGATCGGCCGGTTGCTCGGACACCGGCCGCGGCCGGAAGTGGTCGACGTCCACGCCGTGGTCGAGGAAGTGCGCGCGCTCGCCGGTCAGCTCCCGCTCCTCGTCCATCAGCGCCTGGCTGACGTAGAGCACGGTGTCGGCGCCACCCATCAGCCCGCGCTCCAGCTCCTGGATGGTCGCCT
>NZ_RBLW01000017.1:0-855 GCF_003989295.1 Dermabacter sp. HSID17554
TATAACGGTCAGATAACGGGACGTGGGTCCCGGACAGCACAAGGGGGAAGCGTGGGAACCGCACGCGCTCTGACGCCGTGGTTCGCACACTCCCACCAACACTTTCAAGGGAGTGCACTTATGAAGTTCGATATGGGCAACCAGACCCTTTCCACCCTCACCACCAACACCGCAGGCTCCAACGACGACCTGGGCGCCCTCGTCAAGCAGCTCGTCGCTTCGGTTGAGCCGCTCGAGGGCAAGTTCAACGGTGCCGGTCGCGCCGCCTTCGACCAGTTCAAGGGCCGCACCGACGAAATCAGCGCCGACCTCAACTCCTCGCTCGGCCGCATCGTCGAGGGCCAGGGTGGCATGGACACCGCCTTCCAGACCGGCGACCAGGAGTCGATGGACAACTCCACCTCCGCTCAGGGCTCGGCCAACTTCGACGGCGCCCGCTTCTCCGGCCAGCGCTGAAACCCCCACACACCCACACACACTTTTTTCTAGAGAGGAACTCTCATGCCCACCACCGACCGTATTTCGTTCGACACCGGCGTTTCCCAGTCCGTCCAGGGCGACCTCGCAGGCATCATCGGCCGTCTCGAAGGCCTCATCGCCCAGCGCGACCAGCAGGTCGCTACCGCCATGGCCGACTTCCAGGCCGACGGCGTCTCCGAAGAATACCGCCACGTTGAACAGCGCTGGAACCGCGCCTCCAACGAGGTCCGCAACATCATCAACCTCGTCAAGACCACCATGGGCAAAAACGACGAAACCGCCACCAGCGCCCAACAACGCGCCGCCTCCGCCGTCTCCAACATCGGCTAACACCACCACACCACCAACGCCCTGCCGCCCCAGCGGCGGCAGGGC
>NZ_RBLW01000018.1:0-834 GCF_003989295.1 Dermabacter sp. HSID17554
ATCCATGACCTGTTCGCCCGCGCCGATCACCTGGTGGTAGCCGCACCGCTGACCGAGGCCACGCGGCATATCATCAACCGTGAGGTCCTGGGGAGCGCCAAGCCGGGATTGCACCTGATCAACATCGCGCGGGGTGGTTTGCTGGATCAGGAGGCGCTGCTCGAAGCGCTGGATAACGGTCAGATCGTGCTGGCATCACTGGATGTGACAGAGCCGGAGCCGTTGCCGGAGGGACATCCGCTGTACAGTCATCCGCGCGTGCGCTTATCGCCGCACACCTCGGCGATTTCCACGCGCAGCCAGCATGAGATCGCCGACGCGTTCCTGGCCAATCTGGAGCGTTACCTGGCTCAGCAAGCACTCCACAACCGGGCCAATTAACAACCGCCGGCGAGGCGCTCGCGTAGAAACTCCACCAGCGCCTGCACCGGCCGCGAACTTTGCCGGTGCTGCGGGTACACCGCCGACAGGGTCAGGGGGTCGGGGGCGTACTCATCCAGCAACGTCACCAGGCGCCCGTCCTTCAAGGCATCGGCGACGATAAAGGTCGGCAGGTAGGTGACGCCCATTCCGGCGATGGCTGTGTCGCGCAGCAGCTCGCCATTATTGACGCGCATACGCCCGCTGACATGCAGCGACTGCAACTTGCCCTTGGCCTGGAAACGCCACTGCACCTGGCGGCCGTGACCATAGGGCAGGCAATCACGGCCGGCCAGGTCTTCAGGCTTTTGCGGCGTACCGCGCACGGCCAGGTAGTCGGGGCTGGCGCAGTACACACGCTGCACGCTGGCGATGCGCCGAGCGATCAGGGTGGAATCCTCCAGGGTGCCGATG
>NZ_RBLW01000019.1:0-725 GCF_003989295.1 Dermabacter sp. HSID17554
TATCCATTCGAAGATGGCGGTGGCAAGCTCTGCGCGGGTTTTCCAGGTTCTGGAATCGAGCCGTTCGAGTCGCATGGTACCCCAGAATGATTCGACCAGAGAGTTATCGTAGCACTCTCCGATCGAGCCCATCGATGGGACGATTCCAGCGGCGACCAGACGTCGACCGAATGCCCATGATGCGAATTGGGTGCCGCGGCCGGAATGTAGGATCGTGGCGTGGTATTCCGGGCGGCGGAGGAGTATGGACATGCCGAGGGCGTCGAGGACGAGTTCGGTCCGCATGTTGTCGGCGATGGACCATCCGACTGCTTTCCGGGAGGATACATCGATGACTGCCGCGCAGTAGACTTTCCCTTCTCGGGTGGGGTGTTCGGTGATGTCGGTGCACCAGATCTCATCCGGTCCGTCGACGGTGAAGTCGCGGTCGACCAGGTCGGTGTAGGGGTCGGCGTGCTGGTCCCGGACGGTGCAGCCGTGGTTGCGTCGCCGGTAGAGGCCCTGGATCCCGGCCTGGCGCATCAGCCGAGCGACGCGTTTGTGGTTCACCGTGATACCGAGTCCGAGGGTGAGCTCGGCGTGCACACGTGGCCATCCGTAGGTGCCCCGGGACTCTGCGTGGATTTTCTCGATGTGTTTGAGGAGCAGTTCGTTCTCCTGCGTCCGTAGCGATGTCGCCCCGGAGTGCCATTCGTAGTAGCCCTGGCGGCGGACGCCAAGGACCC
>NZ_RBLW01000001.1:0-676830 GCF_003989295.1 Dermabacter sp. HSID17554
TGTTTCGGTGGTCATTGCGTTGGGGAAACGCCCGGTTCCATTCCGAACCCGGAAGCTAAGCTCAACTGCGCCGATGGTACTGCACTCGGGAGGGTGTGGGAGAGTAGGACACCGCCGAACTATTCTTTCGGGTTTGGGCCCTGGTCGCAGCGACCAGGGCCCAACACGTTTAACCCCCGCTTTCCTGTAGTGATCACCGAATGCTCCTTACCAGTGTGAACTTGGCCGGAAAACGGTGCCTACGGAGGCCTCGGACCGCTCGCGTCTATTAGCGTAGAACTACGTTGTGTACCGCGCTTGCGCGGGACCGCCAACGATGAGAGTTCCCCGCGTGCTGCACGATCGTGCCCCGGCGCGCCCCCTGTGAGGAGTTGCGGATTGTCCGACAACGAAAGCTTTGAATCAGACTCGCGGTCTGCCCGCGATGACCGCCCCCGCGCCAAAGGCGAGTATGGATCGCGTAAGCCGCGTTCCGATGCCGGGCGCGCAGAAGGGCGTAAGAATGTGCGCGGTGAACACGATCAGCGGGGCGGAACCGGTCGCGAGGGCAAGCGACGGTCCTACGGATCTGATCGCAGCTCGCGCTACACCCGCGCTGGCCGCGACGGTGAATGGAAGAATCGCCGCACAAAGCGCGATGATCGTGATGGTGAACGACGCTGGGGTCGTGAGGATAGGCCGCGTCGTGATGGTGAGCGTCGCCGGGGTCGTGAGGATAGGCCGCGTCGTGATGGTGAGCGTCGGTGGAGTCGCGACGGCAAGCCCCGACGCGAGGGTGATCGCCGCCGAGGCGAATTCAAGGGTCGCGAAGGTCGCCCGGGTCGCGGAGATCGCGGCTTCCGCCGTGACCGTGATCAGAGGCGTTTTGAGCAGCGCGAACGTCTGTCGAGCGCGGAGGGGTTTGAGGCGGATCGGCAGGAGCGTTTGCGCGAAGGTCGCGAGCCCTTCGTTCCCGCGGAGATTACCGGCAGTGAGCTCGCCCCCGAACTGCGTGGCACGCTCAAGGCTCTTACTAAGGAACAAATGGAGCGAGTGTCTCGCCACCTCGTAGCCTGCGCGATGCTGACGGAAAGCGAACCGGAACGGGCACTCGAACACGCTAAATGGGCTGCGCGTTTCGGAGCGCGCGTTGCCTCGGTACGCGAACTTTACGGCGCCTTGCTTTACGAGGCCGGAGATTACCGCGGTGCGATGCGCGAAATGCGCGCAGCGATGCGCATGAGTGGGAACGTCGATCTTTTGCCGATCGTTGCCGACTGCGAACGCGGGCTCGGCAGGCCAGAAAAAGCCTTCGACATTGCGCAGTCCGAAGAGGCGGCAAAACTTACCAACGCCGAAACGATTGAACTCATGATGGTGGTTGCGGGCGCCTATGCTGACCTCGGCGATCTAGATACGGCGATCGCCACCCTCGAGATTCCCGCGCTGCGCTCCAAGGTCGATGGAAAATGGCAGTTCAGGCTGTGGCTCGCCTACGCAGATCTCCTCGAGGCCGCAGGTCGGGCCGACGAGGCCAAAAAGTGGGTCACGCTCGCCGCCGATGCCGACGTCAACGAAGAAACCGACGCGTATGCGCGCCTTGGGCGCGCCCCGCGTCCTCGCGAGGCAGCCATCGAGCGCACCGAGGAAGAAATCGGTGTGTTCGACGTGGAAGCAGACTTCGAAGAAGCCGAGCGTGAAGCCGCAAAAATTGAAGCCCTGAATGCTCAGCAGTCGTCGGACCTCGAAAAGGCGAGCGAGTCAGCCGAGCCCCCCGCTTCTCCTGAGACTCCCTCATCTCCCCTGACCCCAGGTCCCTCCGATGCTGATTCCCCTTCCGAGGAGGAATGACGTGAAACTTCCTGAACCAACGTTCGTCGATCTTTTCGATGCGCTCCTGTTTGATATGGACGGGACGCTCATGAACGGTGCGCGCGTGATCGAGCACGGTGTCGAGGCGATGGCCCATGCTAGAGCTAAGGGCCTCGCGATTGCCTTCGCCACAAACAATGCCTCGCGCACGCCAGACATGGTGGTTGACCACCTGACATCGCTCGGCTACGAGGCCCATGCGAACGAGGTCGTGAACTCGCCGATGGTGGCGATGAGCCTTGTGAAGAAGCATGTTGAGCCGGGCAGCACCATCCTCGTCGTGGGCGGCCGTGGGCTTGTGGAAGAGGTCGAGCGGCATGGTTATACCGTGACGCGTGAAGACCGCGAGGATGTCAAGGCCGTCATCCAGGGTTTCGCGCCGACCGTTGGCTGGGCTGATCTCGCGGAGGCGGCCTATGCCATTCGCCGCGGTGCGTTTTTCGTTGCCACCAATATTGATTCGACCCTGCCCACGGAAAAGGGTTTTGCCCCCGGTAATGGCGCGCTCGTGCATGCGCTCGAGTTTTCGACTGGGGTGAAGGCCATCGCGGCAGGCAAGCCTGAGCCGGCAATGTTTACGGTCGCGGCGGAAACTGCCGGATCGACGCGCCCGCTCGCGATTGGGGATCGCCTCGATACCGATCTTGAAGGCGGCAATCGCGCGCAAGTTCCCACTTTTCACACGCTCACGGGAGTTTCGAGCTGGCTTGATGCCGCGCACGCGCCGGCGATCCAGCGCCCTGTGTTCGTGCGCCCGAACCTCTCGTTCCTTGCGCAGAGCGCCGCGCACCCCGTGATTGACGGCGAGCGTGCGCATCTGGGAGGGACTTCAGCTCGTCTTGAGGGAGGCGACATCATCGTGACAGGAGATGTCTCCAGCTGGCGTGCAGCGCAGGTCGTCGTGTCGCTCGTCAATGCCCGTTTCCCCGAAAGTGCTTTCGAAGGCGAGATCCGCGCGGAGTCAGGCGAACTCTTCGCGCCGTTTGGAAAGTAGCGTTTCCGTCGTGCCGCGTCTTGATGCCGCGCTATTTGCGCGCGGCCTCGCGCCTTCACGTACCCATGCACGCCGTATCGTCGAGGAGGAACGTGCCCTCGTGAATGGTCGCCTCGCCCGAAAGCCCTCGATGAGCGTCTGCGCCACTGACGTGCTTGAGGTGCGTGACATCCCCGAGGGGGGAGAGTTCGCTTCGCGTGCGGCCCTCAAACTCGAGGGAACGCTCGAGCGGCTCGGAGCGCGGGCTCCGCGCATCGAGGGGGCGCGGGTGCTTGACCTGGGAGCGTCAACCGGAGGTTTTTCCGACGTGTGCCTCCGCCGCGGTGCACGCCACGTGTGGGCGGTCGATGTTGGCCACGGGCAGCTTCTCGCACGCCTTGATCGCGAGGAGAGACTCGCCAACCTCGAGGGTACTGATGCGCGCTCTCTCACGAGATCCGTGCTCGCCGCGGCAGAGCCGAACGGAGTGGGCACTCCCGATCTCGTGGTCACCGACGTGTCGTTTATTTCCCTCACCCACATTCTTGAGGTGGCCGCGGGGCTCGTGGAACCGGGTGCTCCTCTCCTTTTCATGCTCAAACCTCAATTTGAGGTGGGGCGTGCGCGGCTGCCAAAGTCGGGCGTCGTGACCGATCCCAGGGCTTGGCGCGACGCGCTTATGAGCATCGTCGAGTGCGCCAGAGGCGTCGGACTTTCGCTCCTGGCTGTGCACCCGAGCCCGCTTCGGGGGCAGGACGGGAATATCGAGTTTTTTCTTCTGTGCGAAAAATTGCCCTTTGGCACACGCGCGGCCGAGGGTGAATGTGGAATGATCGAGGGTGCCCTTGCCGAAGCCGAGGGTTGTCGTCGCGAAGATTGCGCTGGCTCGTAGGAGCTGGGCGCGCCGCACGTTCCGGGAGGAGGAGAGTCCTGAGGCGTTTTTTGCTGTACGTTCACACGGGCCGCGTCGTGGCTCTCAAAGCGGCGCGAAGAGTTGCTCAAGACCTCCACGCTGCTGGCGTGAAGCCAACCTTGACGCGGGCGCAGGCCGAAGAAATTGCCGCGTGCACCGATGAGCCGGAAGCCCGTGCGCTCGTCGAGACGATTGGTGCCGGCCAGCTCGAGGTTCTCGACCACGAAAAACTGCCGGCAGAAACTGAACTGTGCATCGTCCTTGGCGGCGATGGCACGATCCTTCGCGCGCTTGAGTTGATCCGCCCGCTGAGCATTCCGGTGCACGGCGTGAATCTCGGGCACGTGGGCTTCCTCGCGGAGAGTGAAGTGGCGGAGCTTGGTGCGACCGTGCGCAGGCTCCTTGCACGCGACTACGTTCTTGAAGCGCGAAGCGTGATCCGCACGAAGGCCTTTGCTGCGAGCGGTGCCCTCCTTTACGCCGATTGGGCTCTCAACGAAGCGAGCCTTGAAAAGAGTGAGCGGGCGCGCATGATCTACGTCGTAGTAGGTATCGACGGACGCCCCGTTTCGGAGTTCGGGTGTGACGGGGTGCTCTTGTCGAGCCCCACGGGCTCGACCGCCTATGCGTTCTCGGCGGGTGGCCCCGTGATGTGGCCCGAGGTCGACGCGATGCTGCTGGTTCCCCTCGCCGCGCACGCGCTTTTTGCGAGGCCGCTCGTGATGGGTCGCTCTTCCGTTGTGGAGATCGAGATTTCGCCTGACTCGCCTTCGCCCGCCCTGTTAACGCTCGACGGCCGCCGCCAGGTTGAACTTCCACCCGGCTCACGTCTCGAGACTCACCTTTCGAAAAGCAGCGTCCATTTTGCGCGTTTTGCGGAGACCCCGTTTGCGGATCGACTCGTGGAGAAGTTCAAGCTTCCCGTGGAGGGCTGGCGCGGTGGCAATCCCGATGCGCGGTACGAGCCGGGCGCGGAGGAGAGCTGAATGCTGCGATCGCTTTCGATTCGCCGCATCGGGGTTATCGACGATGCCTCGATCGATTTTGGGCCCGGTTTTACGGCGCTCACGGGCGAAACCGGTGCGGGCAAGACCATGGTGATTACGGGCCTCGGCCTTCTTATGGGGCGCCGTCTTGATTCGCGGCGGGCCGGTGTGTCGAGCACTGTTTCAGGGCGCGTGGGCCTTGAAAAAGGCGCGCCCGTTCTTGCACGACTCGATGAGCTGGGCGCAGAGGTGGAAGACGACGAAGTTCTCGTGGTGCGCCGCGTGACGAAAGAAGGGCGCTCTCGCGCGCACATTGGCGGAGCTCCGGTTCCCGTGGGCACGCTCGGCGAGGTCATGGGGGCAGAAATCACGATCCACGGGCAGAGTGATCAGCTTCGCCTGCGAGAGCCGGCCGCGCAGCTTGCGGCACTCGACTTGATTCTGGGGGAGGAGGGCCGACGCTTGCTCGCCCAGCATCGTGCCCTTTTCACTGAAAGTGTTTCCCTCGAGAAAAACGTCCAGCGCCTCTCGAATGCGCTTCGGGATCGCGAGCGGCGCGAGGTTGAGTTGAACGAGATTCTCCAGGCGATCGAGGCCGCGAGCACTTTCGAAGGTGAGGATGACGCTCTGCGGGAGGAAATTGCGCGCTTGAGCGATGCTGCCGACACCCTCGCGGCGCTCGAGGGTGCGCTCATGCACCTTGCCGGCGATGAGACTTCGAGTGTACTGACCCATGCCGATGCTGCTGCCGCTTCGCTTGGCTCGGCGCCCGGAACCCCAGAGATCCTCAATCGCCTTCTTGCGCTGCGTGAAGACGCGAGCGAGATCGCACGCGAGATCTCGCTTGTGCGCGACGGGTGGGAGGCTTCGCCGGGAAGACTCGAGGAAGCGCAGGAGCGCCTGCACGAACTCAGCGTTCTCGTGCGCGACCTCGGCCCACGTCTTGGAGGAGCGCAGAGTGTGAGTGCGCTTTTGCATCATTCGCGCGAGGCACTAGAGGCTCTCCATGAGCTCGAGGACGGAGCGAAGCAGCTCGAAGAGTACGAGAGGCGCCGCAGGGAGCTCGAGGGCGAGCTTACTGAGGTGGCATCGGCGTTGAGCGCTCAAAGGCGCGAGGCGGCCACTCGGCTTGCGGGGGAAATTGAAAGCGAGCTCGCGGAGCTCGAGATGCCAGGTGCGGCGCTTCGCATTGATGTTGAACCCGCGGCGCGCACCGCGAGCGGCAGTGACCAGGTGACGTTTACGATGCAACCGCACCCCGGTGCGGAGTTCATGCCGGTCGCCACCGGCGCGTCAGGCGGCGAGCTTTCCCGCGTGATGCTCGCACTCGAGGTCGCTATTGCTTCGCTTGCCGAGGCGTCGCGCGGCGGCGTCCATCCGGTTTTTGTTTTTGACGAGATCGATGCCGGGATCGGAGGGCGTGCGGCTCGTGCCGTGGGCGAGCGGCTCGCGCGGCTCGCCGAAAGTGCCCAGGTCATCGTCGTCACCCACCTTCCGCAGGTGGCATCGTGGGCCGGCTGCCACGTGCGAATCGTGAAAGAAACGCGTGTCGAGGATGGCGAGGAGCGCACACTCTCTCGGATCGAGCCGCTCGAGGGGGAGGCACGCGTACGGGAGCTCGCTCGAATGCTCGCGGGGGATGCGGAAAGCGATGCTGCACTCGAGCATGCAGCGGAATTGCTCGCGACCTCAACGGGGGTCCGTAGCGCGTGAGTAGTGAATATGATTTCCCGATCGCTGGTCGGGCGAAAGTTGGGGCACGCACCAAGGATCTGACGAAACGCGTTGAGCCTGGCGACATCGTGGTGATCGACCACGAGGACATTGATCGTGTCGCCGCCGAAGCGCTCGTAGATCGCCATCCGGGTGCTGTGCTCAACGCCGCCCCATCGATTTCGGGCCGCTACCCGAACGCCGGTCCGAAGATCCTCGTCGACGCCGGTATTCCCGTTTTTGACGTCCTGGATCAGGATTTGTTCGACACGGTGCGCGAAGGGCGGTTCGTCGAGATCGACGAGAATGGTCTCTCGCTGAGTACCGGCGAGCGGCTTGAAGCGGAACTGTACTCACGAGAGGTTCTCGAGGAAAAGCTCGAGAAGGCCCGCGAGGGGCTCAGCGAGCAGCTCGAAGCCTTTGCCTCCAACACGATGGAGTACATGCTCCGAGAACGAGAACTGCTCATTAACGGTGTGGGAACGCCCGAAGTGCACACGCGTTTCCAGGGGCGGCCGGTCCTGATCGTTGTGCGCGGCTACCACTACCGTGAGGACCTCGCGACCCTCGTGCCGTTCATTCGCGAGAACAGGCCAGTCATCATCGGTGTTGATGGTGGCGCTGACGCCGTTCTCGATGCCGGATATCGGCTCGACATGATCATCGGTGACATGGATTCGGTTTCCGACCGCGCGTTGAAGAGCGGCGCTGAAATTGTTGTGCATGCGTACCGCGATGGCCGTGCACCGGGTATGGAGCGCATTCGTGAGCTTGGCCTCGCGGACGACGCCGTGACGTTCCCGGCCTCCGGTACAAGCGAGGACATCGCGATGCTCCTCGCTGACGATCGAGGTGCTGACGTGATCGTCGCCGTGGGCACACACGGGACTCTCGAGGAATTTCTTGACAAGGGCCGAGCGGGCATGAGTTCGACCTTCCTCACGCGTTTGCGTGTGGGATCAAAACTCGTGGACGCCAAGGGAGTCTCGCGCCTGTATCGCCAGCGCATCTCGACCATTCAGCTTGTTTTCCTCGTTGTCGCGGGGCTTCTCGCACTTGCCGTTGCACTTTCGGTGACCGACGGAGGCCAAGCACTCATCCAGATTCTTGGTGCGAGGCTCGATGATGCCTTGCGCTTTTTCACCGCTCTGTTTACCCAGGGAGGACCAATCCCATGATCGACTTTCGCTATCATCTTGTCTCGCTCGTGGCGGTGTTCCTCGCGCTCGCGATTGGTATCGTGCTCGGCGCGGGTCCCCTCCGCGACGGTGTTGGGCAGACTTTGACCGCACAGGTCGAACAGCTGAGAGTGGAACGCGATGAGATGCGGGCGTCGAACGACGCACTCACCGCCGAAAATGACGATCTCGAGGGTTTCGTGGAATCGTCTGGCGCAGGACTCGTGACCAACACGATGCGCGGCGAGAAGGTCGCGACGATTGCGGATCACTCCTCGCTCAGGAAGGAAGCCGAGGCCACGCGCGCGCTTGTGGATGCCGCTGGCGGAGAGAGCGGCCCGCGCATTGAGCTTGGTCAGGCGCTGTGGGATCCCGCGGCGGAGGGCGAGCGCCGATCTGCCCTCGCGACGATCACGAAAACGTGGCCTGGCGTGAAGCCGAGAGGCGCCTCAACCTCCGAGATGCTCGCGTCGATCGTTGCGCGGGTCCTCGCACCGAGCGAGGACCTTGATGATGCGGCACGTCTGGAGATTGCGAAGGTCTTGAGTGCGAGCGGTGTCCTTACACTCGAAGGCGATATTTTCGCTGTCGATTCCGTGCTTCTGCTCTCGGGTGAAGAATCGCTGTTTGCGGTGACGAGCGATTCACCAGACTCGGCTTCGAACCGCGCGGATAATCTCCAGAAGGCTCGTCTTTCGCTTGTGACGACTCTCGACCGGCGAGGTGTATCGATGGCCGTTGCCGGTTCTTCGACCGCGCGCGGCAGTTCGGAAGGGATCGTATCGGATGTGCGCTCGGGCGATCTTCGCGACCGAGTCGCAAGCATCGACATGCTCACGTATGCCTCGGGTCCCGCGACGCTGACGCTTGCGCTTGCCGCGGCCCAAGTCGACATGCCTGGAGCGTTCGGCTCAGCTTCCGATGCCGAGACCCTTACCCCCGACGCGGCGGCGATTCGTGAGGCGTCAAAAGCGATGGCAGAAGAAAAGGGAGATGAGGATTCGCAGGAGCCGCACACCGAGGCGAATGAGAACGAAGACGCTCCCGCAAGCGATGGCGGTGGGCAATGAACGCTACTGTGCGCTCGATCATGCTTGGGGCAGGAGCGGCGGCAATAGCCTCGCGCGCATGTGCCGAGGTTCTCGATAGGGCCCCCGCTTCGCTACTCAAGCACCTCGCGCGCCGCAACTTTCGCGGCGAGCATGTCACGTTGGCCGAGGGGATCGAGGTCGCGTGCGCGCTCACTGCGGGTGCTCTCGTGAGTCTCGGCGCGAAATCAGCAACAGCGATGGCTCTCGTAGGTGCGGTTGGTCTTGGCGACGATGTGCTCGAGCCAGTCCTCATGCGCGGCGGTGAAGCGCCCCCGAAGGGACTCAAGGGGCATGTGGGGGCGCTCGCGCACGGACGCCTCACGACAGGGAACATGAAAATTCTTGGTATTGCCGCGGCAGCCGGCGTGCTCGCGCGAGAATGCGCAAGGGCTCGGGGAGAGAGAGGGGCCGACGCTTCCTGCTCTTCGACTGCTTTCGCCGTGGTCGATTGCGGTCTCGATACCGTTCTTATTGCCGCGAGCGCTAACCTCGCGAATCTTTTCGATCTTCGCCCCTCGCGGGCGCTTAAAGCAACGACGCTCGGGGCGATTCTTGCCCTTGCAGGTCCGTCGGGCGCACCTTCCTCGCGCGCGCGTGCCCGCCTTGCCTCCGCGCATGCGGCGGCGATGCTTCTTGCCGCACCTCGCGACTTTGGTGCGCGTGGCATGCTCGGTGATGCCGGTGCCAACGTGCTCGGCGCGAATGCGGGGGCCATGGCAGCACTTTCCTCTTCACGTGGTTTTCGCGCGGCGGTGGCATGCGTGGCCGTGAGTCTCACACTCCTTAGTGAGCGTGTGAGCTTCACGCGCCTCATTGTCTCCTCTGAAGTTCTCACAGCGTTTGACGAATGGGGGAGGTCATGACGGCTACCTCTCGAACCTCCTCGCTCGTGCGCGCTACGGGTCTTATCGCCGCTATCACGGTCCTCGCGCGTCTCGCAGGATTTGTGCGTTACCTCGTGTTCGGCGCAAGCGTCGGCGCGGGTGAGATCGGAACCGCGTACGCGAGCGCCAACCTCGTGCCGAGCGTCCTGTTCGAAGTTGCTGCGGGTGGTGCGCTTGCGAGCATGGTGATTCCGCTTATTGCGGGAGTCCTTGAGGAATCGCCTCGTGAGCATCACGGCGGAAGTCGCCTCGTTTCGCATGAGAGTGCCTCGGGGATCGTCTCGGCGCTGCTCACGTGGAGTGTGCTGCTCACGCTTGTGCTCGCTGCGGTGCTGTGGGTTGTCGCTCCGGTTCTCGCCCAGGTTATTCTCGGCAGCGGCGCCCTCGCGGCCCAGACGCCCGCGATTGACCTCGGCGCCCGCCTCATGCGGGTCTTCGCTCTTCAACTACCGTTCTATGCCGTGACAATCGTGCTCGGTGCCTACCTTCAGGCCCGCCGTAAGTTCTTTTGGCCTGCTCTTGCACCTCTCGTCTCGAGCGTGGTCGTCATGGGCACCTACGGGATCTATGCCCTCACCATTCCCGTGGGCGTTTCGCCTGCCACCCTTTCGACCGTTTCCGAGGCCGCGCTCGGCTGGGGCACGACGCTCGGTGTCGTGGCTATGGCACTGTGCGTGCTGATTCCGGCGGTGCGTTTCGGTTTCGCCTATAGGCCGCGCCTTGCCCTTCCCCGGGGCGTGCGCTCGCGCGCGCTGGGACTTGCGGGCTCAGGCCTTGCCACCGTCGGCGCCCAGCAGCTCACGACGGCACTGATCCTCGCACTCGCCGTTCGTGCGGGCGGCACGGGAACCCTTCCGCTTTTCCAGTACGGTCAGGCCGTGTATCTCTTGCCTTATGCGGTACTACTCGTTCCCGTGATGACGAGCGTCTTTCCCGAGCTTTCCGAACTTCGTGCCCTTGGTGATCGGGTGAAATTTTCGGCCCTCACGCTGCGCTCGGTGCAAACGGTCGTGGCCTTTGCAGCGGTGGGCGGTGCGGCGCTCTGGGGTGCGGGCATGCCGATCGATCGGTTTTTCGTCGTGGTCGATCGTTCAGGTATCCGCGGGGTTGGCGCTGTCACGGCGGCACTTGCCATGGGACTCATCGCGTACGGGATTGTGATGCTGACGACCAAGGTGCTCTACGCGGCGCTTCGGCCCGGAGAAGCGCTCGCGATCGGCGCAACCGGCTGGGGAATTGCAGGTGTGCTGATCCTCGTGACAGTTGTGACGTCACCGCCGCGAACGACGGCGACCGCCGGGGTTCTTTTTGGGCTGTGCATTTCCGCAGGAATGTGGATTGCCGCGATCGGTGCACTCAACCTTATTCGCGAACGTGTGTTGGTCCGTGAACACGTGCGACCACTTGTCACGACGGTTCTTGCGTCCATCATCGCCTCCGCGCTCGGGTCGATCGCTGGGCTTGGGCTTGCGAAGCTGCTGGGCGAACTGTTCCGTGGCGTGTGGGGCACGCTTATTCTCGGCATCGGCACCGGTGTTGCAGGGGCAGCTGTGTGCCTCGGCGTGCTCATGCTCGCCGATCGTGCGCTCGCGGCCCCCGTGCTTGGACTCGTTTCGCGCCTCGTGAAAATCCCGAAGGAAGCGTAGCGGTATGCGCCGTGTGATTCTCGTGCGGCCGCGCGCAGAAGGCGGTCTTCTCGCACACGTGCGCGAGGAAGCGCTCCTTCTCGCACGTGCGGGTGTGCGCGTTGTGGACGCGGGGGAAGAGGCCCTCGTATCCAAGGCTGCCTGCAACGCCAGCGCATCCAGCATCCACCACAGGCCTCTCGTAATCGCGTCCGGGGCGTCGCCGCGTCAAGCATTGGGTGCACGCCGGGCGCTGCGGGAGATCGTCCGGGAGGAAGTGGAAGGCGCCGACGGGGAGCTGCTCACGGTTCATGCCCACGGTGCGCGAGCGGGAGCGATCGCGGCCCTCGCGCTCACGCCAAAGCTTCGCGCGCGCGTGCGTCTTGTCACGACGCTCCATAACCGCATGCCAGGTTCGGGCTTTGCAGCACTCATTGGACGGGCGCTCTTCACCCTTGCGTCGCGAAAGAGCGCTCTCATACTCGCGGTGTCGCCGGACCTCGCACTTGCCGCGCGTGCCCGCGGAGCACGCAGGGTTGAGGGCGCAGTCATCCCGGCACCTGGCGCGGCGCTCGACGGTGAACGGGGGCCAGGCCAGAGCGATGTTCTTCAGGTCTTGTGTGTTGCGCGCCTCGCGCCTCAGAAAGACCTTGCGTGCCTGTGCGAGGCTGCACGGATCGTGGAGGAACGGTACCCCGGCGCGCTTCGCGTGAGGATCGCGGGGGAGGGGCCCGAACGCCAAAACCTCTCCTCACGAATTACCGCCGAGAAGCTCCCCATAGAGCTTCTCGGCCGGGTAGAAGATCCACGCGCCCTCATGCGCGAGGCCGATGTCGTTGTGCAGACGAGTCTCTGGGAAGGCCAGCCCGTCGCGCTCCAGGAGGCCATCAGCGAGGGCGCCGCGGTTATCGCCACGGATGCGGGCGGTACCCGGTGGGTGACGGGTGAGGAGATCCCTTTGGCCGCGCCGGGGGAGGCGCGAGAGATCGCCGAGCGGCTCATAGCCGTGCTTCCCACCGTGCCCGGTTCCCGCGCGCGTCTTGAACAGATGCGCGAGGCCTCGCGACGACGCGCGGAGCAACTTCCCACTGAGGGCGATTTATTAGCGCAGCTCGAGGGCGCGCTTTTTCCCGACACACGCGACGAGGAGCGATAGTGCATGAACATTCACGAGGACACGCTTGCCGACGATTTCTGCCCACGGCCCGTTGCCGAGAGTCGAACCGTGTACGAAGGGCTCGTGTGGAACGTCGCTCGCGATAGCGTCGATTTCGCTCCGGGCGTGCGTTTTTCCCGCGACTACGTTTCGCACACGGGTGCAGTGGCGATTCTCGCCTTCACGGTCGAGGGCGAAGCGATTGTGATCAGGCAATACCGACACCCCGCCGGTGCTCACATGTGGGAGCTTCCCGCGGGCCTCCTCGACAAGGAGGGCGAAGATCCCGCCGCGGCAGCGTTACGTGAGCTCGAGGAAGAAACCGGGTACACAGCGCAGAGCGCGCGCCACTTGCTCGACTATTACCCGAGCGCTGGGGGCTCAAACGAGAAAATTCGCGTGTACGTGGCGCACGAGTGTACGAAGGCTGCGACCATCGGTTTCACGCGCGTCGACGAGGAAGCTGAGATTCTCACGCGCACCGTGCCACTTGACGATCTCGAAAGTGCTGCGCTTTCGGGCCGCCTCCACAATAGTGCACTTCTCATCGCAACCCTCGCCTACACGTCACGCGTGCGGAAAGGCGAGGACGTCGCGATCTAGGTGCTCGGAGGAGTGTGATCGCGCAGCGATTCGATGATCGCGGGCGTCGCTTGTGCAGCTTGCCACGGCCGCGCGCCTACGGCCTCGAGTTCGCGCTCGATCTGTTCGGGGCTCGCGTGAGGTATACGGTGTTCCGCCTCGGCGTTGAAGTGATTCCACACCCAGTGGCGCACATGGCCGGGAGAAATGAGATTCTCGACCGGCATGTGTAGTTCATCGGCGCGCGCAAGAAGCCCCTCACGAACCTTCTTGTAGGCGCCGAGAACCTCCGGGAAACGCTTCGACCACGACCGGTGATTGGGGTAGGGGCCCGCGGCTCGCGTCGAGGGGAGGTGCACGCGAGGAAGTTCGCGTGCTTCGCGTACGCATCGCCACCACTGCTCGCGATGCTTGAGATTTTTCGGTGCCGCCTTGTCGAATGCTTCGCGGCCTTTGCTCGAGGCCTTCGCCATGGCCACGAGTGGTTTATCGCGAAGCACCATGAACGGCGCGATATCGGCATGACGAGCAATCGAATCGCGTCGCTCCCACATCGCACGTGCGACCGCCAGCTGAAGCGGGCTTTTGAGAGTACCGAGCCCGTGCAGGCTGCGCCATGGTTCATCGGGTGTGTCGGGGTGCGCAAATGTTGCTTCGAACGCAAATTCTTCTTGAGCCCATGCGGCTTTACCGCTCTCGTCGAGCCGCCGCGTGAGAGCAGCCTTGAGCTCGGCGAGGTATTCCACATCGAGTGCGGCATAGTCGAGCCATGATTCCGGAAGCGGCCTCTTCGACCAATTCGCGCTCGAATGCTCCTTGGCGAGTCGCACACCGAGAAGTTCTTCGGTGAGGGCGCCAAGATTCACCTTGGGCAGTCCCAGAAGTCTGGCGGCGACCTCGGTGTCGAAAAGCGCGGGTGGTGTCAGCCCGAGCATCGAGAGTGAGGGAAGGTCTTGTCGAGAGGCGTGCAGAATCCACGGGTGAGAGTTCATGATGTCCGTGAAAGTTCCCGGGAGTTGGCACGCGAGCGGATCGAGCAGCAAAATTCCGGCCGCCTCGGTTTTGATCTGCACGAGGTAGGCCTTCGCGGAATACCGGTAACTCGAGGCCCGTTCGACATCGATCGCAAGGTCCTCGCCGCTTTCAACGCGCTCACACCACTCGAGGATGCCCTGGATGGTCGCCACGAGAGCTGGAGTTCCTCCCGCGGGCTTCTTAATGAGAGGCGCGGATGCGGTTTCCGTCGCCTGAGCGTTCGCGTCAGTCATGGATCCTTTAGCGGTCCTTCGCGGCAGAAAGATGAGGAGCCCTCGCACGGTGCGAGGGGTGAAGAGGGCTTACGGATAGCGGCTGCGGTGGGAGACCACCGGCAGCGCACAGAATCGCGGACCACGCGCCAAAGTGAGGCCCGAGGGCGAGCGAATCCGGTGTCCACGAAGCACGCATCTCGACGTCCACAGTCGTGGGGCGTGCCGCGAGCGCCCCGTAACTTTGCGACACGACGCGCGTCACGGTGCATCCGAGTTCGTGTGCCTCGGCGCCCGCAAGTTCAAGCGACTCGGTGACCCAGCTCCACGCGACATCGCCGAGCATCGATTCGAGGGCGAATTCGTGCTCCAGTTGGGCTTGGATAAGGGTCACGACCCTGGCCCGGCCCTTCCAGTCATCCTTGCCGTTCGGGTCGTAGAGCACGATGAACTTTCCGCTCGCGAGGTCGGTGTCGTGCATGACGACGTCGGCCTCGGCCGCCCATGAAAAGGGTGCCAGGCGAGAAGGCGCGGGGATTTCTTCCCACTGAACCTCGTGGCGGAGGGGAGCGGCAGTGAGCGCGTCGATCGCGCTCACGAATTCTTCGCGCTCCTGAGGAAAGTGATGAATGGCCACGGCTGCAAACCTATCGCCCCGTGTCGTGATGGCGGGGGAGGCGCGCCGCGACCGCGTTACTCGGCTGAGTTACTCGGTCGAAGCCTCCGCATCGTCGCTGTGAACGAGGCAGATGGAATTGATGCAGTAGCGCTCGTTGGTGGGCGTGGGGAACCCTTCACCCCTGAAAACGTGCCCGAGGTGCGATCCACATGAGGCACAGCGCACTTCGGTGCGAACCATGCCGAGGCTGCGATCCTCACGCAATTCCACGCGGTCGCTTTCGGAAGGTGCCCAGAACGCGGGCCAACCGCAGTGGGCGTTAAACTGTTCGCTTGCGCGGAAAAGCTCTGCACCGCACGCGCGGCACGCGTAGGTCCCGGCTGCCCGCACTTCCTCGTATTCTCCCGTGAACGGACGCTCGGTTCCGGCTTCGCGAAGCACATGGTATTCGTCAGCGGTCAGGCGCTCACGCCACTCATCTTGAGAAAGAGCATACGGGTACTGGCCCTCACCGAAGGGTGTGGTCATTGGTCCTCCTTGGACTTGACGGTTGTGTAGCGTTCGATGCACGCGCCGGGACTGTGGAAAAGGTCCGTGAGGTGCCACGAGAGGCGGTGCGGTTTTCCGACGCTTGCTCGGGGTGCCTCGCCTCCCACAGTGATCGCCGAGCGTGTCCATACAAGTTCATCGAACGCCCCATCATCGAAAAACATTCCATTGACGCGAGGACCACCTTCAACCTGGATTCCGCGAAAACCGCGGTCCGCGAGCGCCGAGACAATCGCACGGGCGCCAGCCGCTTCGATGATTGACTCGCGCGAAAAACCACTCGCGCGCGCGACTTCGGCGCCTTTTTCGGGAGGGCACACGAGAAACGTCGGCCAGTCCTCATCGATGCTCGGCGGGATCTCGCCGCTTGTCGTAAGGATCGCAAGGGCAGGGAACTCCGCGCTGCACGGACGCAGCCTTTCGCGGCGAAGATTCTTCCGGCCCGAGGGGCGGCGAAAGTCCTCGCTTCGCACCGTGGTCGCTCCGCACACGATGATGTCGGGAAGCGCGCGAAGAACTGTGAGCGTGAAAAAATCCCACGGATTTGAGAGCGAAGCGGAGGAGCCATCCTCACCGGCGATGGCCCCGTCGAGGCTCTGATTCATCATCGAGCGCACGTGGACGCAATCGGGGGGAAATGCGAGCACGTCACCGAGACGAAGCGCCCCTTCATCATCGAGCGTGATGCGCTCGAATGCGGGAGCGCCGCCGCCCACGAGGCGGGAGAGCGGTGCGGTCGTGTCTGGGTCGATTTTCGCCATCAAGCGTCGGACCTTTCGCACACGAGTGCCCCCGCCCCCTCGAGCGTGAGGCTCTCTCCCTCGAGGTGTGCCCCACCGAACGAGGCTAGTTTCCGCACGGGAGAGGGCGACTGCCACGTCACGGGGGCGTCCCCGCGTGAGGCAAGAATGCTGTAACGTCCCCGATGCATGAGGATGGCCCCCTCGGTGAGCACCTCCACCTCGATCGAGGCGAAATCGCCGCACTGGAAATCGTTGTGCTCGCGCCGAAGGGTAAGGAGAGTGCGGTAGAACTCGAGGAGCGCCGCGTGCTCTCCGCTTTGAGTTTCACTCCAGTCGAGGAAAGACTCCTCAAAGGTGGTGCGCGCCTGGGGGTCGGGAACCGCGTCCCCCCAGCCCATGCGTGCAAACTCTTCCCTTCGACCCGTGCTCACGAGTGGGCCGATTTCTTCGCCATGGTCGCTGAAAAACGCGAACGGCACCTTCGTACCCCACTCTTCGCCCATGAAGACCATCGGTGTCGTGGCACCGAGGAGATAGAGCGATGCGAGTGCCGCGTGGGTGCCGAAGCCGATCGTCTCTGTGAGGCGGTCACCCGCAGCTCGGTTGCCCACCTGATCGTGGTCTTGGATGAACGCGACGAAGGCGTGCGCGTTGTAATCGCCGCTTGCGGGATCAACCTTCTGGCCCCAGGTCTTCCCCCGAAAGGTCGAAAAGGAGCCATCGTGCTCGAAGATTCGCTCGAGAGATTTCTTGACGCCCCTCGCTTCTCCGAAGTCGACGTAATAGCCCTCGCGCTCCCCGCTCGCCCACGCATGTAAGTGATGATGAATGTCATCGGCCCATTGAGCATGCATTCCCAACCCACCCTCGGCCACGGGCGTGACCGTTGCGGGATCATTGAGGTCAGACTCGGCGATGAGCGAAAGCGGGCGACCCGCCTCGGTACTCATGCACTCTACGGCTCGGGAGAGCTCAGCAAGAATATGCGTGGGAGAGTCGTCGCGAAGTGCGTGTACGGCATCAAGTCGAAGCCCGTCGAGGTGGAAATCACGCAGCCACTGGCGCGCATTCGCGATGATAAACGCGCGCACCTCGCTTGAACCATCGGCGTCGAGATTGACCGCGGGGCCCCACGGCGTGGAATGAGTATCTGTGAAGTACGGGCCGAAGTGCCCGAGGTAGTTGCCGTCGGGACCGAGGTGGTTGTACACGACATCGAGGATGACGGCGAGGCCGCGCGCGTGCGCAGCGTCGACAAAACGCGCCAAGGCCGCGGGGCCGCCGTAGGCCTCGTGCGTGGCGTAAAGACCAACGCCGTCGTACCCCCAGCCGCGTTCACCGGGAAACGCTGCGATGGGCATAATCTCGACCGCATTGACGCCGAGCGCACTGAGCTGGTCGAGGCGTGCGATCGCGGAGTCGAATGTGCCCGCGGTCCCGGTTGTGCGATCTGCGGCGAACGTACCGATGTGCAGCTCGTAGATGACCTTCCCGCGAACGTCCATGCCCTTCCACGGAGCCGTGAAGCTCAAGGATCGCGGGTCGAAGACCTCGCTCAGGCCGTGTACGCCCTCCGGTTGTGAAAGCGAGCGCGGGTCGGGCAGCGGTGATGTCGAGCCGTTAAGGAGGAAGCCGTAGCGGTCACCGGGCTGTGCCGCGAGGCCGGGAGCGTGCCACCAGTCGCCATCGCCGCGTTCCATCGCGATCTCACGGCGATGTGTGCCAGTGCGCGGCTCGAGCGCAAGGGCGACCTCGCGGGCGTTCGGCGCCCAAACCTCGAAGCGCGAATAGTCTCTCATCTTCCACCCTCCTCCAGGCCGTCGGCATCCTCGCGCACGAGGAGCGCGATGGGCCAGTCGGCGAGCAGCGCGTCGAGCTCGAGCGTTCCGCCTTCGATCCTCTCGCCCGTGAGAACGTTCGTGTAGCGTCCCTCGTCGATCACGATCCGTGCACCCCGCCAGCCTTGAGCGCGCGTGTCGAGCACATGCGGAAGACGAGTGGCGATGGTCACGACCTCGGCAGGGCCGCCAGCGCGGGCACGGGCAAACGCGACCGCGTGGGCGGACGACGTGGGGAGCGGCAGGTAGGTGGCATCGGGACCTATGAAAGCTTCGCGTCGATCGCGCCGGGCCTTGAGGGCGCGGTGCACGAGCAGGAGCTTCTCTTCGGCGATGCCGTCTAGCGCCTCACCGGCAAGAAGGGCGTCGAGCCGACTAGCGTGCGCATCGTGGTTCGCCGGGCGGCGGTTATCGGGGTCCACGAGGCTCAGATCGAGAGTCTCGTTGCCTTGGTACACATCGGGAACGCCGGGCATGGTGAGCTGGATGAGTTTCTGGCCGAGGATCGCCGTGCGCTGCGAGTCGAACGTGAGCGACGTCCACTCGTCGAGGATCGCGCGCACCTGCGTGCTGCCGAGAGCCCACCGCGCGAAGTCGAGCACCTCGCGCTCGTATTCCTCGTTGCCATCGACCCATGCCGTATGCACCTTCGCCTCGCGCATCGCCTTCTCGAGATAGCCCGTGAGGCGCTCATTCGTGAGGGGAGCGAGCCTCGAACCGGGAAGATCTGTCATCGCTGCGAGGGTCTGCCACACGAAAAGTTCGATGTGGGGGTCCACGAGAGGACCGCGGTGGTGAGTGCTTGCGGAATGCAGGCGCGCCACGTACGTGGCCCATTCCGACGGATACTCGGTGAGCGCCGATAGCCGCGCGCGCACGTCCTCGCTGCGCTTCGTGTCGTGCGTCGAGAGGGTCGTCATCGAGGCGGGGAATGTTTCGAGCATATGCACGCAGAAGGCATGAAGCGCCTCGGGATCCACGCCTATGCGCCTCGGATCCGCTCCCACCTCGTTCACCGCGAGAAAGCGGTGGTAGCGGTAGAAGGCCGTGTCCTCGAGCGACTTTGCGTGAACGGGTCCGCACGTTTGCGCGAACCGCGTCACGAACTCGGCACGCAGCGGATCGAGAGTGCCGTCGGGCATGAACTGCCCTTGGCCGGCAGCGAGCGCGGTGATGGTCTCGAGCGCAGCGAGGTCATCCGCGTCGTTGCCGATCTCGAGGGCCGCGCGCTCAGCGGCCTCTGCGAGCACCTCGCGTTCGGTAGCGGGGGCTTTTTCACCCGGCACAATGTACGCACGGTAGCGGTCCATCGCCATCAGGAGTTCGATAATGGCTTGTTCGAGCCGACGCGTGGTCGTGTCCCGAAGCATGATGTCCGCATCGCAAATACGCCTCGCAAGGCGAACGAGCCGCGAGATCTCAGCCCACAGTGAGCCGTCGATGATCTCTTTTGCGCTTTCACGCACGATCTGGTCGAACGAACGGGTGTCGGAAGTGAAAACCTGCCACAGGCGCGTGAGTTCCGTGGCACCGACCGGGTCGTGGAACAACCCTTGGACGCGCCAGAGGGCGTCGTAGCCCGTTGTTCCCGCGACCGGGAAATCCTCGGGGAGCGACTCTTCGCCCTCGAGAATCTTTTCGATCACTGTCCAAGCGCCACCGGTCGCGCCCTCGAGGCGTCGAAGGTACCCGCGGGGGTCCGCGAGGCCATCGGGGTGATCGATCCGGTAGCCGTCTATGATGCCTTCGGATTGGAGGCGGATGAGCGTTTCGTGAGTCTTTTCGAAGACCGAGGGGTCCTCGACCCGAATGGCGGCGAGGGTTTCGACGTCAAAGAAGCGGCGGTAATTCAACTCGTCGGTTCCGATACGCCAATACGCGAGGCGATAGTGCTGGGCCTCGAGCAATTCCACGAGGGGAAGGTCCTCGGTGCCCTTCGCCAGCGGGAAAACGTGATCGTAGTAGCGAAGGACGCTCTCGGTGCGCACCGAACCATCGGGTTGCGGCACCTCCGCCTCACTTCGTTCGAACTCCTCGTCGAGGATCGCCTTTGCCACGGGACTGCCCAGAACGGGCAGCACGATCCCGTGTTCACCTCGCCAGTCGATATCGAACCACGAGGCGTAGACGCTCTCTTGCCCCTCCCGCAAGACTGACCACAGGGCGCTGTTGTGCCAGATTGGCGTGGGAATCGTCATGTGATTCGGGACGACATCGACGATGAGGCCCATGCCGCGCTCGTGCAAGGCATCCGCGAGCCTCCTCAGCCCTTCCTCACCGCCGTTCTCCAGGCTCACGTGCGAGTGATCCACGACGTCGTAACCGTGCATTGAACCAGGTGAAGCCTGGAGGATCGGCGAGATGAACGCGTGAGTGACCCCGAGCCGGTCGAGGTACGGCACGAGTTTTTCTGCGTCCTGGAAGGTGAACTCGGGGGTGATCTGTAAACGGTAGGTACTCGTAGGTGCATCGAGCATGGGCGATCCCTCTCGTTGATGAGGCGTGTCTCAGTACTTCTCGCGGCCGTCTCCGCCTTCGGGCTCGCTTGGTGCTGCGGGAGTCAGCACTGACGTATGCGGAGTGAGGGGAGTGGTGAGAGACGTAGCGTCGTCGTTTTCGCCAGGGGGAGTCAGGGGCCCGCGGCCGAGAACGAGTGTGGTGAACGCAGGGCGCGTGAGCACCTGGCCGGCCTTAACCGTGTCGCCTTGGTTCAGCGACTTCGACGTTGAGGCGGTCACCACCCATTCGAGGCCGTACTCTTCGCCCGGCACCGTGAATTCCACGTCTGTTTCAGAGGCGTTAAACATGAGCAGTGCTGAGTCATCAACAATGTGCTCGCCACGCTTATTCGGCTCAGGAATCGCACTCCCATTGAAAAAGACCGTGAGGCATTTCGCGACTGGGTCGTTCCATTCGTCGTCCGTCATCGGGGTGCCGTCAACGCCGAGCCACGCGACATCAGGCAGGGTCGACTCCGCGCCATCGCGTACCTCGCCGAGCAGGAAGCGGCGGCGACGGAAAATCGGGTGGGCGCGGCGAAGCTCGATCAGCATGCGAGTGAAGTTCAGCATCTCCTGCTGGCGCGGACTAATCTCCCAGTTCATCCATGAGATCTCGTTGTCCTGGCAATACACGTTGTTGTTGCCCATCTGCGTGCGACCGAGCTCATCACCGTGGAGGATCATGGGCACGCCCTGGCTGAGCAGCAATGTCGCCATCATGTTCTTCGTGCGTTGAAGCCGAAGATCGAGGATGGATTCGTCATCCGTCGGCCCCTCCGCGCCCGAGTTCCACGAACGGTTATTCGATTCGCCGTCGTTGCCACCTTCGCCGTTGTCGTCGTTATGTCGCTCGTTGTAGCTCACGAGGTCGCGCAGGGTAAAACCGTCGTGAGCCGTGAGGAAGTTGACGGAGGCGATTGGCGTGCGCCCCGTGTGTTGATACAGGTCACTCGAGCCAGCGAAACGATTCGCGAACTTCGCGAGCATGCCCGATTCCCCGCGATGGAAATCGCGCATGGCATCGCGATATTTCCCGTTCCACTCAGACCACAGGGGAGGGAACCCACCGACCTGGTAGCCACCTTCGCCGAGGTCCCACGGCTCCGCGATGAGTTTGACCTGGGAAATAATCGGATCCTGCTGAATGATGTCAAAGAAGCTCGAGAGGCGATCGACCTCGTGGAGTTCGCGCGCGAGGGTCGAGGCCAAGTCGAACCGGAAACCATCGACGTGCATCTCGGTAATCCAGTACCGGAGCGAATCCATGATGAGCTGAAGGACGTGTGGCGTGCGCATGCGCAGGCTGTTGCCCGTGCCGGTCGTGTCGTAATAGTGCGCGAGATCCTCGTCCACGAGGCGGTAGTAATTCGCGTTGTCGATCCCGCGGAAGCACAGCGTGGGTCCAAGATGATTGCCCTCGGCCGTGTGGTTGTACACAACGTCGAGAATGACCTCGATGCCTGCAGCGTGGAGGTTTTTCACCATCTGTTTGAACTCTTGAACCTGTTGGCCCGTATCGCCCGCGTAGGCGTATTCATTGTGTGGGGCGAAGAAGCCGATCGTGTTGTAGCCCCAGTAATTGCGAAGCCCTCGATCCTGGAGATGTCCGTCCTGAACGAACTGGTGAAGCGGCAAGAATTCAACCGCCGTGACACCGAGGGACGTGAGGTAGTCGATCGCCACGGGGTGTCCCATCGCCACGTAGGTACCGCGGATGCTTTCGGGGATTTCCGGATGCGTCGCCGTGAACCCCTTGAGGTGCGCTTCGTAAATGATCGAATCGTGGTACTCGTGCGCCGGAGGGTGATCATTGCCCCAGTCGAAGTAGGGGGAGACCACGACGGAGTGCATCGTGTGGTCTTTCGAATCGAGATTGCTGAGCTCATGGGGGTTTTCGAGGTCATAGCTCAGGAGGCTCGCATCCGTATCGGGCATCCCTGCGATTGCGCGCGCGTAGGGGTCGAGAAGCAGCTTCGAAGGGTCACATCGATGCCCCGCCGCCGGATCATAGGGCCCGTGCACGCGAAAACCGTAGCGCTGCCCCGGCTGAACAGCAGGGAGGTACACGTGCCACACGAAAGCATCCACTTCGGTCATCTCTACGCGGCGTTCGGAGAGATCTTCGCCTATGAGGCAGAGCTCGACCTTGTCGGCGATTTCTGAATAGAGAGCGAAGTTCGTGCCGCTGCCGTCGAAAGTCGCACCGAGCGGATAGGGGGAGCCTGGCCAAATCTGCACTGTGAAAGATTCCTTGCGCTGAGGCAGCGGGTAGCTGCACGTGAACAGGTCTGCACCGTCATTGTGTCGCGCTGGCCTGGCAGAAAGCCGAAGTGCACGAGCATGAGAAAAGGCCCCGTGCGCGTGCACGAGGCCTTTCTACTGGAGCGGATGACGGGACTCGAACCCGCGACCCTCACCTTGGCAAGGTGATGCTCTACCAACTGAGCCACATCCGCGTGGGCGATACTGGGATCGAACCAGTGACCTCTTCCGTGTGAAGGAAGCGCGCTACCACTACGCCAATCGCCCGCATGAGCGCCGCGAAATTTTTCGGCTTCGCTCTGTGCGACTAGACAACAGTACACCACCGGAGCCGGGTCCCAAACTTTGATCGCCCTCGCGGGCCTCTTTTGTGGTGAGGCTCGCAGGCGCTTGGGGGAGCGCGGATTCTGCTATTGGAGCCGACCCAAACGAACGGGGTTCCAGAGAGTCTCGTCCCTCACTACCGAGGCTCGGCGTTTCCGGAGCTTTCTTTACGGGCCGCGAGTTTTCGCTAGTGGAGAAGGCGCGGGTGGGCTCCGAGGTGATCTGGGTCAAAAGGGGGCCTTTCGCTTTGCGCCGGGGGCCATCCTGACGTAATGTATCTATTCGTTGGTCCGAGCAATCGGCCAAAAATGCGGATGTGGCTCAGTTGGTAGAGCATCACCTTGCCAAGGTGAGGGTCGCGGGTTCGAGTCCCGTCATCCGCTCTGGAATCTCAGGTTTCCACGTGGTGGGTTGGCCGAGAGGCGAGGCAGCGGCCTGCAAAGCCGTATACACGGGTTCGAATCCCGTACCCACCTCTCGTGTGGCTTATGACCACGCATAAATAGACCGCACGGTCTCATACGGGCGATTGGCGCAGTTGGTTAGCGCGTTTCCTTGACACGGAAGAGGTCGCTGGTTCGAGTCCAGTATCGCCCACAAATAAAGGCGCCCCGCGGGGCGCCTTTTGTCATCTCTCGTGTTCCTTGACGTGAGAAGGTGGCAGCATGAGCGAACAGCACGCACTCTTTCTCGACTTCGATGGCACCCTTGCCGACCACGGCATCGTCCCCGCAGCGCACGTCGAGGCCCTCCAACGGGTCCGCGAGGCCGGGCATCTCGCCTTTCTCTGCACGGGGCGCCCACATTCCCTCATTCCGCACGACGTCGAGGATGCCCTCGATGGCGTCATTGGTTCCGCTGGCGCCTACGTGAAATTTGGCGACCTTATTCTCGAGGATTCTCGATTCCCCGACGATCTCGCGAAGCGCACGCTGCGTGTTCTTCAGGAGGCAGGCGATTTTCCCTTCGTGCTCGAATCTCCCGAGGCTACCGTCGGGAATCACACTGCCGAGCGGTACATTCGCGAGCGACTCACGCGCTCCTTCTCAACTCAAGAGGTGCTCCCCGCGAAAGAAGTGGGGACCCTCGGTGGGGGAGCGTCGGAGCTGCTCGACGCCTTCGTTCTTCGTGAAAGCCTTGCGGGGGTATCCTTCGCGAAAGTCGTGGCGTGGCAAATCCCCGTGGCTATCACCGAGATCGCCCGGAAAATCGGCCCGAAGGTGCGCGACATGCCCTACTCGCTTGGTGACGATCAAGAGACCTCCGGTGAACTCCAGCTTGCCGCGATCGACAAGATCGACGGTGTGAAGCGCATGCTCGCGCACGTTGAAATCCCGATTGAGCGGGCGGTGGGTTTCGGCGACGGCATGAACGATATCGGCATGCTCAAAGGGGTGGGGTTACCGGTACCGGTTGAAGGATCCGACGCCTCCCGCGCGATCGCCGATCCCGCATTTGTGATGCGCGGCCCGCGCGAAGGCGGCTTCGCCGAGGCGATTGAACAGCTGGGGCTCGTGTGACCTATTCGAGCTCGAGGCCGAGCTCCTCCTGAATCGCGCTGAGCTGTCCAGCCGAGGCTCGGAAAAGCAGAGTTTCACGTTCGTCGAGGGGGATGTTGAGAACGCGCTCAACACCGCCACGGCCCACAACGCTCGGCACGCTCATCGCTACGCCGCTGACGCCGCGGTAGTCATCAAGCACGGTGGAAACGGTGAGCACGGCCTTTTCGTCATTGATAATCGCTTCGCAAATACGCGCGGCGGAAACACCGATCGCAAGATTCGTGGCGCCCTTCCCCTGGATGATGGCGTAGGCCGAGTTTGCGACCTCGTCGCGCACCGCATCAAGGTCAGCTTCAGTGAAAGCGAGAGTGCCGTCGGCCCCTCGCCATTCACGAAGCGGAATCCCGCCGATGTTGGCGTTTGACCAGACCGCGAATTCACTGTCGCCGTGCTCGCCGATAATGCGCGCGTGTACGCTGCGGGGGTTCACGCCGATCTTCTTGCTGATCAGGAATTTGAGGCGGCTCGAATCGAGCACGGTTCCGGAGCTGAAAACTCGCGAGGATTCAAGGCCGGTAATCTGCTGTGCCGCGACCGTGAGCACGTCGCACGGGTTCGTCACGAGCATAAACATCGCCTCGGGGGCCTGCTCAAGGAGCTGCGGCATGAGTGAACGCAGAATCTTGACGTTAATGCCGGCGAGGTCAAGGCGAGACTGCCCCGGTTTCTGGCGGGCGCCGGCCGTGATGACGACGACATCGGCGCCGGCGACGCACGTAATGTCACCGCCACCGATGACGGTGGCCCCCGAGCCGAACTGCGAACCGTGAGCAATGTCGAGTGCTTCGGCCTCCGCCTTTTCGGCCGCAAGGTCATAAAGGGCGATCGTTTGCGCGCTTCCTCGCAGCATCGCAGCGTAGGCAACGGACGCTCCGACGCTTCCGGCGCCAACGATGGCGATCTTGGTAGGGCGGGTGGAAGGGGCGGCTGAAACATGCTGAGCGGTCATATTTTCATCGTTCGCCTCCCGGGCATCGTTTCGCAAGTCATTGATTCTCTTTTCACACCTTTCGCATGCAAAACCGGCGCAGAAACACTTCGTGGGTAGTCGTTAGACTGTGCGGTGGAGCCGGCAGCGTAGGTCGGTTCGCCCCCGAGATTAAAGGAGTTACCCGTGTCCCAGCTTTCCATCGTCCTCGACGGCTCGCCCACCACGATCGAGCAGGGGACCACGGGCGAAACCCTGTATGAGGGCCGCCGCGAAATCATCGCGCTTCGCATCAACGGTGAACTCAGGGATCTCTACATTGCGCCTGCCGACGGCGATGAGGTCGAAGGCGTGGATATCGCGAGCGAAGATGGCCTCAATATCCTGCGTCACTCATGTGCGCACGTGCTTGCCCAGGCCGTCCAACACCGTGACGAAAACGCCAAGCTTGGCATCGGGCCGTTCATCACCGACGGCTTCTATTACGACTTCGATGTTGCCGAGCCCTTCACGCCCGAAGACCTCAAGGCGATCGAGAAAGACATGCAGCGCATCGTCAAGGAAGGGCAGCGCTTCCAGCGTCGCGATATCGATGATGCCGATGCGCGCGAAGAAGAAAAGAATGAGCCGTACAAACTCGAGCTTATCGGCCTGAAGTCAAACGCGGACACCGCAGCTGAAGGCGCAAGCGTCGAAGTGGGCGACGGCGGCCTCACGATGTACGACAACGTCAATAAAAAAGGCGAGGTCGTGTGGACCGACCTGTGCCGCGGCCCGCACCTGCCCTCGACGCGCCTCATCGGCAACGGATTCTCCCTCATGCGTTCGGCGGCGGCCTACTGGCGCGGTAGCGAAAAGAACCCCATGCTTCAGCGCATCTACGGCACGGCGTGGGCCACAAAAGACGACCTGAAGGCTTACAAGTTCCGCCTCGAAGAAGCGCAAAAGCGCGACCACCGAAAGCTCGGTAGCGAACTCGACCTCTTCAGCTTTCCCGATGAAATCGGCTCCGGCCTCGCCGTTTTCCACCCCAAGGGCGCCATGGTGCGCATGGAGATGGAAAATTACTCGCGCCTACGCCACGTCGAGGCCGGATATGACTTCGTGTACACGCCGCACGCGACCAAAGGGCAGCTTTTCGAGACCTCCGGTCACCTGGACTGGTATCGCGACGGAATGTACCCCCCGATGCACCTCGATGAAGAGCGCGATGCCGAAGGCAACGTCACGAAGCAGGGCCAGGACTACTACCTCAAGCCCATGAACTGCCCGATGCACAACCTCGTGTTCGCCTCCCGCGGCCGCTCCTACCGCGAGCTTCCGCTGCGCCTATTCGAGTTCGGCACCGTGTACCGCAACGAAAAGAGCGGCGTGATCCACGGGCTCACGCGCGCACGCGGCTTTACCCAGGACGACGCGCACATTTATTGCACGCGCGAGCAGATGCGCGACGAACTCACGACCCTGCTCACCTTCGTGCTCGACCTTCTGAAAGATTACGGTCTCGACGACTTCTACCTTGAACTCTCGACCAAGAACCCCGAGAAGTTCGTGGGCAGCGACGACGTGTGGGAAGAAGCGACCCGCACACTCGAAGAGGTAGCGACCGCCTCGGGCCTCGACCTTGTTCCCGATCCGGGCGGCGCAGCCTTCTACGGTCCGAAGATTTCCGTGCAGGCGAAGGATGCGATCGGGCGCACGTGGCAAATGTCGACCATCCAGCTTGACTTCAACCTCCCGGAACGCTTTGACCTCGAGTACACGGCTCCCGATGGTTCGCGTCAGCGCCCCGTGATGATTCACCGTGCACTCTTCGGGTCGATCGAGCGTTTCTTCGGCGTGCTCACCGAACACTACGCGGGTGCGTTCCCGGTGTGGCTTGCGCCCGTGCAGGTCGTTGGCATTCCGGTCGCTGGCGAATTCGTGCCGTACCTCGAAGAGGTCGCCCAAAAGCTCCGTGCGCACGGAGTTCGTGTGGAGGTCGACTCCTCAGACGACCGCATGCAAAAGAAAATCCGCAACCATACGAAGGAAAAGGTGCCGTACATGCTCATTGCGGGCGGTGAGGATCGCGACGCCGGCGCCGTGAGCTTCCGGATGCGCGACGGTAGCCAGGACAACGGTATTCCCGTTGATGACGCCGTCGAGCGGATCCTCGAGGCCATTCGCACAAAGGCTCAGGTGTGAACCCGATGAACACAGAGCACGAGGACGGAGTCGGGCAGGCCTTCGAGAGCGCGCACGCTTTCGCCGGCACCCCCGACTCCCTCCAGCGCCTGTGGACACCGCACCGCGTGGCGTACATTCAGGGGGAGGGCAAACCCTCGAGCGCGGAGGCTACCGACGAATGCCCGTTTTGCACGGGGCCGGACAAGAGCGATGAGGACGCACTCATCGTTCACCGAGGCGACTTCGCGTTTGTGATCCTCAACCTGTTCCCCTACAACTCGGGGCATCTGCTCGTGTGCCCGTATCGTCACGTGAGCGACTACACCGGATTAACGCGGGAAGAGTACACGGAGATTGCGGAACTGACGCGCACCGCCATGAGCGTGGTGCGAGCGGTCTCGAAGCCCGCGGGCTTCAACCTTGGAATGAATCAGGGCGAGGTTGCCGGTGCCGGCATCGCCGCGCATCTGCACCAGCACGTGGTGCCTCGCTGGCTCGGTGATGCGAACTTCCTCCCGATCGTGGGGCGCACGAA
The DNA here is from genome assembly GCF_003989295.1 of Dermabacter sp. HSID17554. NCBI lineage: Bacteria > Bacillati > Actinomycetota > Actinomycetes > Micrococcales > Dermabacteraceae > Dermabacter > Dermabacter sp. HSID17554. The sequence continues at coordinate 28,230 of NZ_RBLW01000001.1, forward strand.
GGCTTTGCCCTTCTTGCTCTCGCAGACTCGCGAGATGTTTGCCGCCGCGTGGCCCGCAGCGGGGGAGAAAGGCACGAAGGAGCGCACGTGAGCACTACTGGAAAGGCGCTCGGGTACGGGTACGACGTGGAGCGTGAAATCCCCGCGGATCTTGCACATGTCATGCCGTCGTTTGCCGAGCGAGAGCAGCAAAAAAAGAAGCGCGGAAAGTTCGCCACGTGGGTCATCTTTACCCTTGCCTTCGCTGTTCTCGCGTTTGCCGCAGCAGCTCTTTTCCTGCTAGTGATTGTGCCGCTTGGGATCGGCACAAGCCTCGTCTCGCTCACGGCTGCGCTTGTGCCCTTTGGCATCGTGCTTTTCGCCGTGTGGTGGCTTGACCGAACGACCCCTCAACCGCGCTTCACGATGGCCTACGCCTTTCTATGGGGGGCGATCGGCTCGATCTCGCTCACCTACATCTTCGGCACCGCCGTGGTGATCATCATCGCGCTCCAAACCCAGGATGCCACTGCTCAGGAGTTTCTCTCGGTGGCATTCCAGGCGCCGGTTGTGGAGGAAACAACGAAGGCGTTTGGTCTCGTACTGCTGCTCCTCTTCGGCAGGCGGTACATCTCGGGAACGATCGATGGCGTGATCTACGCGGTACTGATCGCGGCCGGCTTCGCTTTCACTGAGAACATCACCTATTTTGCGCGGTCTTTCGCCGAGGCTCAGGTGATGGGGAACTCGACCGTATTCTGGCAAACATTTTTTATGCGCGGCCTGCTTTCGCCGTTCGCACACGCCTCCTTTACCTCGCTCGTAGGTTTGGGCATTGGCATCGCGGCACAGAGGCGCAGCCTTCCGCTCTACTTCTTCTTGGGAGCAGGCGGTCTCGGTCTTGGCATGGGGCTTCACGCCCTGTGGAATGGCGGCTCGATGCTCCTCGCGCTCAATGGCGTGACGAGCCTCAAAGAGTTGCTCTTTTGGTACGCCGTGATTGAAGTGCCAATTTTCCTCACGTTTGTTCTGGTCATGGTCTTCCTTCGGTGGCGTGAGAAACGTATGCTCCGAAGGCGGCTTTCGGAATACGGGCGCGCGGGATGGTTCACTCCGAGTGAGGTCGATATGCTCGTGAGCTTGCGCGGGCGGCGACGTGCGAAGGCGTGGGCGTCTAGTTTTGGTGCTGTAGCGACGTGGACCATGGCGGAGTTCCAGAGCCTTGCGCTTCGGCTCGCAGCCCAGAGGCAGGCGGCAGTTGCGGGACACACGTCCTCGAGAATCAAGGAATCCGAGGCACTGTTGCTTTCGCAACTCACCGAAACGCGCCGTGTGATAGCTGCGCTGACGACTCCCGTCGTACCGGCGCGTACAATGATTCAGCGATAATTGACGACGAATGAGGGAAACCGATGTCAGGTCACTCTAAATGGGCAACGACGAAGCACAAGAAAGCGGCGATTGACGCCAAGCGTTCCAAGCTCTTCGCGAAGCTCATCAAGAACATTGAAGTTGCGGCGCGCATTGGCGGCCCCGACCCCGCCGGTAACCCGACGCTTTACGACGCCATCCAGAAGGCAAAGAAGAGCTCCGTTCCGAACGACAACATCGATCGAGCGGTCAAGCGCGGCGGCGGCCTCGACGGCGCGGGCGTGAACTACGAAACCCTCATGTACGAGGGTTATGCACCCGGCGGCGTTGCGCTCCTCGTCGAATGTCTCACCGACAATAAAAACCGCGCCGTGTCCGAGGTGCGCGTGGCGTTCACCCGCAATGGCGGGAACATGGCTGACTCCGGCTCGGTGTCTTACCTTTTCCACCGCAAGGGCGTTGTCACCGTGGCGAAAGCCGGTCACACCGAAGACGAGCTTCTTGAGATCGTGCTCGATGCGGGCGCGGAGGAAATCAATGACGAGGGCGAGGTTTTCGAGATTATTTCGGAGGCCACCGACTTCGTGAACGTCCGTAAGGCACTCCAGGAGGCCGGGGTCGACTACGAGAGTGCAGAAGCGTCGTTCGTGCCGACCATGCGTACGGCTGTTGATCTCGAGGGCGCCCACAAAGTGCTTCGCCTCATCGATGCCCTCGAGGATAGCGACGACGTGCAGAACGTGTACTCGAACCTCGACATTCCCGAGGACGTGGCCGCACAGCTCGCGGCTGAATAGTTCCTCCGTCGGGGGCTTTGATGCGAGTCCTGGGTATTGATCCCGGTCTCACCCGGTGCGGGTTCGGGGTTGTCGATGGCGGCCCCGCCCGCGCCGTGCGCCTCGAGGGCGTGGGGGTCATTACCTCGAACAGGGGCCAGGGGGTGGATTTACGTCTCCTCGAGATTTACCGCGGGCTTACACACGTGATCGAGCAGTATGCCCCCGACATGGTGGCGATCGAGCGCGTGTTTTCGCAGAATAACGTCTCGACGGTCATGGGGACGGCGCAGGTGTCGGGCCTCGCGATCGTGCTTGCCGCCGAGCGGGGGATTCCGGTCGCGATGCATACTCCTTCCGAGGTTAAACGTGCGATCACTGGCAATGGCCGCGCGGATAAGGCGCAAATCCAGAACATGGTGCACAAAATTCTGAGGCTTGACGCGCCGCCGAAACCGGCCGATGCCGCGGATGCGGTGGCGATCGCCATTACGCAACTGTGGCGCGGTTCTGGACCGGTCAAGTTAGGGTCCGACGGTGCCCGGCGCACGAGTGCCCAAGCTCAGTGGGCTGAAGCCGAGCGGAAGGCTCGACGCGCCCAGGAGAAGTCGACCTCCCGTCTGTAGTCGTACGCGTGTTCTAAAATCGTGGGCGTGATTGCTTCCCTTCGCGGCGCCGTGAGCGCCATCGCTCTCGATTCGTTCGTGCTTGATGTCGGCGGTGTTGGCTACTTGGTGAACACCTCACCTCAAACTCTTTCCGCCGTCCGCACGGGGCAAGAGGTTCTCGTGCACACCGAGCTTGTGGTGCGCGAGGATTCGATGACCCTCTACGGTTTCCTCACGAAGGATGAAACCGACCTCTTTCGTACGATTCAATCCGTCTCGGGGATCGGGCCGCGCATCGCCATTGCCGTGCTCGCGGTCATGGATCCCTCTCGATTTGCGCGTGCGGTGCTCGATGAGGATGTGAAGACCCTCACGTCGGTCCCGGGCATTGGCAAGAAGGGCGCGCAGCGCATGGTGCTCGAACTGAAAGATAAGGTCGCTCCTTTCGCCTCGAGTCCCAAAGCGGGCGGGGAGCCTGCACCTTTGGAAGCAAATCCCGCGCAAGAATCGGTTCTTGAGACACGTGCGGCAAAGGACGTCGTGCAGGGGCTCCAAGGCCTTGGTTGGCCCGAGAAAGGCGCGCGTGAAGCTGTCGAAGCGGTGCTTGCGACTTACGAGGAGAACGAGAAGGGCTCGAGTGCGAACCTTGATTCGGGCGTGCTGTTGCGCCTTGCCCTGCGTCATCTAGGTGGCCGTGCATGATCGAGCATTCACATGTGAACGGCGAGAGCGAAGAGTCGAACGAGACCCTCCAGCGGATTATCGGTGCCGAGGCCGGTGCGCTCGACCGCGCCGCCGAGGGCGCACTGAGGCCGAGAGAACTTGCGGACTTCGTGGGCCAAAAGAAGGTGCGTGAGCAGCTCTCGCTCGTTCTCGACGCCGCTTCGATGCGCGGAACGCCGCCCGAGCACATGCTCCTTTCGGGGCCTCCTGGGCTCGGTAAAACGACTCTCGCGATGATCATCGCCCACGAGCTCGGTTCCCCGCTCAAGATCACCTCCGGTCCGGCAGTACAGCACGCGGGTGACCTCGCCGCCATTCTGTCGTCCCTCGAGGAAGGGGAGGTGCTCTTCATCGACGAGATTCACCGCCTCGCCCGCCCGGCCGAAGAGATGCTTTACATGGCGATGGAAGATTTCCGTGTTGATGTCGTGGTGGGGAAAGGCGTTGGTGCCACGGCTATTCCACTCGAATTGCCGCCGTTCACCGCTGTCGGGGCAACGACGCGTGCTGGCATGTTGCCCTCGCCTCTTCGCGATCGTTTCGGTTTCACGGGGCACCTTGACTACTACACTGCCGAGGAACTGTCTCGTGTGATCGCACGCAGTGCTGCGCGTTTGGAGATCGAGATTGAGGCGAAGAGCGCCTACGAAATTGCTTCTCGTTCGCGAGGCACACCTCGTATCGCCAATCGGCTCTTGAGACGCGTGCGCGACTATGCCCAAGTACGTGGCGGCGGCGCGATCACGATGGAGTCCACTCTCGAGGCGCTCACGGTGTACGAAGTCGATCCTCGCGGGCTTGATCGACTCGACCGCGCCGTGCTTCATGCGCTTTGTACGAAGTTCGGGGGCGGGCCAGTCGGTCTCTCGACCCTCGCGATCGCCGTGGGCGAGGAAACAGAAACCGTCGAGACCGTCGTGGAACCGTTCCTCGTGCGCGAGGGACTCCTCGGGCGTACTCCGCGCGGAAGGATCGCCACGCCGGCCGCGTGGCGGCACCTCGAACTCGACGCTCCGGCTCCTGATTCGGCGCATGACTCTACGCTCTTCGATGTTTCCGGACGTGAGGACGGTCGCTTTACCTGAATGGGAAATTGAGGGCGATGCGCGGGTAGAGTGGAAGAGACTGTGACCCCCGATGGAAGGCTCGCCTCGTGCAAAACCCCATGTTTTTGTTGATCATCATGCTCGTCGTGATGGCCGTACCGATGTTCCTCATGTCGCGCGGTCAGCGCAAGAGGGTTCAGCAGCATCAGGAGCTCGTGAGGTCCCTCGGCGTCGGTGATGAAGTGCGCACGCACTCCGGGTTCTACGGCATGATCGTCGAAGAAGAAGGCGACACTGTCATTCTCGAAACCGAGGATGGCTCGCAGCTCAAGTGGAATCGCAATGCCATCGCTGAGCGCACCGAGAGCTTCGGTGAAAGCGCCAACGAGCAGTCGGCCGCTGGCAGCAACGAAGCGTCGGTCTCTGACGCCGACCTTCGCAGCGATGCGGAAAAGTCCTCGGACTTCCTCGCGGACGACACCAAAAACTGAACCGTAAAGGGCGACGCGCGGAAGCTTCGCGCGTCGCCTTCGTGTGACATAAAGGACCGTTCATGCCAGCACGACGCATAGCGCTTTCGGCGCTCACCGTCCTGATTCTCGTCCTCGGGGGCATCCTCGGCTTCGGCGTGGCGAACAACGGGTGGAAGGCCGCCCCGAAACTCGCGCTCGACCTCGAAGGCGGAACCCAGGTCATTCTTCAAGCCAAATCTCACAACGGCGAGACCATCACCTCCGAGCAGATGGAGCAAGCGCGACAGATCATTTCCCAACGCGTCAATGCGATGGGCGTTGCCGAAACGGAGATCACCGTCCAGGGCGGCACGAATATCGTCGTCAACGTTCCCGGAAAAATCGATGAAGCCACGAGCGAGGCACTTCGACGCACCGCGACGATGAGCTTTAGGCCCGTTCTCCTCCAGGTCGGGCCCAATGCGGGGGTTTCGGATGCTGGTGGTGCAAGCGACGGCACCTCGGGGCAGGACGCGGCATCCCTCGGGCCCGTTGCCCAGGATGTGGCGTCGGCATCGGACGGTGGGGGCGAGAAGTCGTCTTCTTCGAGCGAGGGCGTGAACACCTACGAAGGTGAGAAGGCCTGGAGCCAAGCTTGGCTGAACACCGTAGACCAAGAAGAATTCGCAAAACTCGACTGCACCGACCCGGATACTCTCAACAATCACACGATCTCGGGGCGTGACGACGAGGCAGTCGTCGCGTGCGGGGCTGGCGGTACCTCGAAGCTCATTCTCGGCCCCGTTGTCGTCTCCGGTGAGGCCATCAAGGATGCGAACGCCGGTGCTGATCACAACCAAGCGGGGCAGGCCACCGGGTACTACGCGGTCAACCTCTCTTTCAATGACGCCGCAGGCAAGGCCTTCGGGGAAATGAGCTCTGCGCTGTATGGCGGCCAGGGCGCAACTCAGCAGTTCGGTATCGTTCTCGACTCGCTCGTGATTTCCGCTCCGCAAGTGCAAGCGGTCACCACAACACAGTCCACGATCACGGGCAACTTCACGGCTGATCAGGCGAAGGAACTCGCCAGCCAATTGAAATTCGGTGCGCTTCCGCTCGAGTTCACGGTGCAATCCGAGCAGCAGATCTCGGCGACCCTCGGTTCCGATCAGCTCACTTCGGGTCTCATCGCGGGCCTCATCGGCCTCATTCTCGTCGTGATCTACGCGGCCTTCCAATACCGTGTGCTTTCGATCGTCACGACTGCCTCACTCGCCATCATGGGCGTGCTCGCCTACCTGATCATCACGCTTATGTCGAACATGCCGGAGATCGGCTACCGCCTGTCACTTGCGGGCGTTGCCGGCCTGATCGTGTCGATCGCCTTCACCGCCGACTCGTTCATCGTCTATTTCGAACGCGTACGTGATGAAATCCGCGATGGCCGCGGAATCGTCGCGGCAATTGATCACGGTTGGGATCGCGCGAAGCGCACGATTCTCGCTTCCGATGCCGTCAACGTCATTGCCGCGGTCGTGCTTTACCTCGTGAGTGCTGGCGGTGTTCGAGGCTTCGCCTTCACGCTCGGACTCACGACGATCCTCGACCTTCTCGTGGTTTTCTTGTTCACCCACCCTCTTCTTCAGAGTCTCGGTCGCACGAATTTCTTCGGCAAGGGGCACCCGGCCTCGGGTCTCGACCCGGCGCTGCTCGGCCGCGACCTTCCCGCGTATGCCGGACGCGCGCGCTTCCGCAGCCCTGAGGAGCGCGGGAAGAGCCGCAAGAAGAAAGTGGGCGATCAAGGCTCGGCAAGCGTCGGAACTGAAACGCTCGCCGAGCGAAAGGCGCGGCTTGCTCGTGAAGCTGCGGAGGATTCGCACACTTCGGACACCTTAGTTGAGCGCTCTGGCTCGCACGCAGCGACGAGCGGGGATTCCTCCGCTCCCACCACGACCCCGAAGGAGGATCGCTGATGTCGCGCTTTTCCACGTTCGGCAACGAACTGCATTCCGGTGAGCGTTCGCTTCCCATCGTGACCCGCCGCAAGTGGTGGTACCTCGCCTCCGCAACCATCCTCGTGATCCTCGCGGTCATCACGGGTGTGCGTGGTGTCAATTGGGGCATTGAATTTACGGGCGGGAGCGAATTCCAGATCTCGCACGTGCAAAATCCGGACCAGTCGCTCGCACGTGACGTCGTTCGCGAGCACGTCCCCACGAATGAACCGCGCATCTCCCAGGTGGGCGGCAACATTCTTCGCGTGCAAACCGAGGAACTCTCCACCGACGCCACCAAGGCACTCAGCGCTGACCTTGCGAAGGCCTATAGCGTTCCGGCAGAGGACGTCTCGAGCTCGTTCATTGGCCCGAACTGGGGTGGGGATGTCACCGCCAAGGCCATCCAAGGCATCGTGATCTTCATGCTCCTCGTGACCATCGTGATGGCGCTGTACTTCCGCAACGTGAAGTCGTCGATTGCGGCAATGGCCGCACTGATGCACGACCTTCTTTTCACGGTTGTGGCCTACGGTGCGATCGGCTTCGAGGTCACACCAGCGACCGTGATCGGTTTCCTCACGGTGCTGGGCTACTCGCTTTACGACACCGTGGTGGTGTTCGACAAGGTGCGTGAGAATACCGAGGGCTTCCTGGAGCAAACGGATGCGACTTTTGCATCGCTAGTGAACCGCGCTACCAACCAAACCCTCGTGCGCTCGATCAACACCTCGGTCGTGGCGCTCCTTCCCGTCGGGTCGATCCTCGTGATCGGCGCATTTATTTTGGGTGCCGGCACTCTCAAGGACATTTCGCTCGCCCTCTTCGTGGGCATCATCGCCGGTACCTATTCCTCCATCTTTCTCGCGCCCAGTTTCCTTGTGGACTTGCGCAAGGGCGAGAAAGCCATCAAAAACCACACCGCGCGTGTTGAGCGCACACATGAAAAGGACGTTGCCACGGCATGACCACCACTCCAGTTCCCCCCGAAATCGCCGAGATCGAGCGCACCCACATCGGGCTCTATCAGGACTTCCCACAGCCCGGTGTGCTGTTTCGCGACATCACCCCGCTGCTGCGCGATCCGAAAGCGATGAAGAGCGTCATCAAGTATTGGGCGAGCACCGTTCCGGGCGACGTGGATCTGATCGTCGGTACCGAAGCTCGCGGATTCGTCTTCGGGGCACCGCTCGCGTACGAGATGGATCGGGGCTTCGTGCCTGTTCGCAAGGCCGGAAAGCTGCCCGGTAAGCCCACGTCGCTGACGTACGACCTTGAGTACGGCAGTGCAACGATCGAAATCGCTGAGAATGCCGTGCCGAAGGGCTCTCGCGTGCTCGTGCTCGATGATCTTCTGGCAACTGGTGGCACGGCTGCGGCCACGATCAAGCTGGTGGAGTCGCTCGGTGCCGAGGTTGTGGCGGCGAGCTTCCTGATCGAACTTCTTGGCCTGGGCGGCCGCGACAAGCTCGGCGATATTCCCTTGCACACGGTCTGGAGCATTCAGAACTGAAGAGTCGCATCCCGGTGCAGGCCGTGAGCAAAAACGTTCTAGACTGGGATGATTCAACGATGAGGAAGGCGGTGAGCGGCATGGACGCGGATCGTGATGACTCCCGCCCGCGTAGCGTATGGGGAACGAAGGATGATCCTCTGCTTGTGCCGCTCATCGAAGCGATCAGGGAGCTGCATCCTGACGCCGATCTCGCCCTCGTGTATCGGGCCTACGAGGTTGCCGAGTACTGGCATCGCCCGCAGTTTCGAAAAAGCGGCGAGCCCTACATCACGCACCCCATTGCGGTCGCGACTATCCTCGCAGGCATGGGCTCCCCGCCCGATGTGCTCGCTGCTGCCCTCCTTCACGACACGGTTGAAGACACCGACTACACGCTCGAGGAACTGACCGAGGATTTCGGTGAAGTGATCGCGGTCATGGTTGATGGCGTGACCAAACTCGACAAGGTGCGTTACGGCGAGGCCGCCCAGGCCGAAACCGTCCGCAAGATGATCATCGCGATGAGCCGCGATATTCGCGTGCTGCTCATTAAGCTTGCCGATCGCCTTCATAACGCTCGCACGTGGAAGTACGTGTCGAGTTCGAGCGCCGAACGCAAGGCGAAGGAAACACTCGAGATTTACGCTCCTCTCGCACACCGCCTCGGCCTCAACGCGATCAAGTGGGAACTCGAGAACCTGAGCTTCCAGGTGCTGTACCCGAAGCTGTACAACGAGGTGGTCGCACTCGTGGCTGAGCACGCCCCGGCGCGCGAGGAATACCTCGCAGGCGTGATCGGCACGATTCAGGAAGACATTAAATCGGCACACATCGAGGGCACCGTGACGGGGCGCCCGAAGCACTATTACTCGGTGTACCAAAAGATGATTGTGCGCGGGCGTTCCTTCAGCGACATCTACGATCTCGTGGGAATCCGCGTGCTCGTGGATACGGTGCGCGATTGCTACGCGGTGCTCGGTATTCTTCATGCGCGCTGGAGCCCCATGCCCGGCCGGTTCAAGGACTACATCGCGCTTCCAAAGTTCAACCTGTATCAGTCGCTCCACACCACCGTGATCGGTCCGGGCGGCAAGCCAGTCGAAATTCAGATCCGTACGTGGGATATGCACCGGCGCGCCGAGTACGGCGTTGCCGCGCACTGGAAGTACAAGGCGGCGACCGCTCGCGGGGAGAAAATCGATGATTCACCCCAGGATGCGGCCGTGGGTGGGGATATGTCGTGGTTGCGCCAGCTCCTTGACTGGCAAAGAGACACGACCGATTCGGATGAATTCCTCGACTCGCTGCGTTACGAGATGGCCTCGAACGAGGTGTATGTGTTCACCCCGAAGGGCGACGTGGTTTCTCTGCCGCAGGGGGCAACGCCGGTAGATTTCGCCTACGCGGTGCACACGGAAGTCGGGCACCGCACGATGAGCGCGCGCGTGAACGGCAAGATCGTGTCGCTCAAGTCGGAGCTCGCCACTGGCGACGTCGTCGAGGTGTTCACATCGAAGGCCGAAGGGGCAGGCCCGAGCCAGGATTGGCTTAACTTTGTGGCGTCCACACGTGCGCGCACGAAGATCCGCCAGTGGTTCTCGAAGGAGCGACGCGAGGAAGCCCTCGAGCGCGGACGTGATGAGCTTGCTCTCCAGTTGCGCAAGCAGAACCTTCCTCTTCGACGGATGCTCACGCACGAGATGCTCACGAACGTCGCTGCAGACCTCAACTACGATTCGGTTGATGGCCTTTACACGGCGATCGGTGAACACCATGTGAGCGCCGAGAACATTGTGGGTCGCCTCGTTGCTGAGGTTGGTGGCGCGGAAGGGGCACAAGATGACATCGTTGAGTCGGTCGTGCCCTCGAGGGCACTCGCGAAACCACGCCGTACCACGCACGCTGATCAGGGAGTGGTCGTTGATGGTCAGCGCGACCTCTGGGTGAAGCTTTCCAAGTGTTGTGCGCCCGTTCCTGGTGACGAGATCGTGGGCTTCGTGACGCGTGGCAACGGCGTGAGCGTGCATCATGCGGCGTGCGCGAACGCGATTCAAATGCGCGAACAGCAAGGGGATCGTTTTGTTCCCGTGAGGTGGTCGGGTGCCACGAACCAGGCGTACCTCGTGCATATCAAGGTGGAGGCGCTCGACCGCGCGCGGCTCCTGACGGATCTCGCTGACGTGATTTCGGAGCTTGAGGTCAATATCCTTTCCGCTTCCGCTCATTCTTTGCCGGATCGGATTGGAATCGCGTTGTTCTCGTTCGAGCTTGCTGATCCGTCGCATCTTCGAACAGTGCTCAAGCAGGTGCGAAAGGTCTCGGGAGTGTTCGATGCCTACCGCGTGACGAGCGACGGCAAACCGATGGGATCCACCCTCTGATTGCCCGGCGCTGGGCTGTGGGCCTCGAGTCTTTCCTCAATCTCTCGCGCGAGTACGGCGAGTCGCTTGTAGAGTGCCCTCCCCGTGCGTGGACCTGAATAACCGCGGCCGCGGCCTGAGCGACGGGCACGAAAGGCAATTCTCGTGAGGTCGCTGCTTGTGACCCAGCCCTGCGCCACGAGCCTTTCGGCGAAGTCGCTCGCGCCCTTCGGGGCGCTCGCACGCGTTAATTCGGCGAACACGCGGTGAGGCGCGAGGGTAGGGACTCCGGCCGGGTAGGCGACGTCTCCCGTGGTGATGGTGATTTTCCGCAGGTGGATGCCCTCGTGTTTTTGGCTGTGCCGCTCGGATGCGACGATGAGGCATTCGTGGGGCTCACCTCCGCACCACACCCACGCGGCTGTGTGGTCGGCGAGCACGGCGCCGGGAGCAGTCGCAGCCTGGGGAGAGCGCTCAAGGGCTATTCCGACGGCGGCTGCTCTTTCTCGAACCCCCATGTCGTGAGTGAGCATGACGGCAAAGCCGGCTCCAATCGGTGCGAGCGGTATGTCGCGTGCGTAAAACGGGAGGGATGCGCCGGGAGAAACGAGAAGGTCGTTTCCTGCTTCGAACGCAAACGGCGAGCGGGCAGCGTCGCGAAGCAGGGGAGCGAGTGCCGCTGTGGCGTGTGAGTGCCGAGTCATGGCTCAAGGGTCACACGAAAGGCGGGGTCCCGCTGGAACCCCGCCTTTCATTGTGGAGAACTTTCTCTCCGGAGCGTGAGGCGTACCTCGTGAGCCGTAGCTTAGCCGAGATCCTTTGCACTGCGCTCGATCACTTCGAGCCATTCACGCCGCGCATCGAGAGCGGCTTGCGCCTTCTCGATCTTCTTTGCATCGCCTGTGGCTTTCGCCTTTTCGAGGTCGTCCTCGTAGCTAGCGATCGCGGCGTGTAGCTGCGAGGAAGCACCTTCAACGCGGGCTTTCGTGCGCGGGTCGGTGCGACGCCATTCGTCGTCCTCAGCCTTCTGGAAAGCGGCGCGCACGGCACGGATGCGCTCGTCGACGCGGCGCATCGCGTTGCGCGGAACCCGCCCCGCGGCATCGAAGCGGTCTTCGATCGAGCGGAACTGTTCTTTTGCTTTGCCGAGGTCGGTGATGGGCAGGAGTGCCTCGGCTTCGGCGAGGAGGCCTTCTTTAACTTTGAGGTTTTCGGACTGCTCGGCGTCGATCTTCTTGAGGTCCGCGTTACGGCGCTCGAAAAACGAATCCTGCGCGGCCTTGAACTTGGCCCACTGGGCGTCGTCTTTCTTGCGGTTGCCGCGCGGAGCCGCACGCCACTGGTCCATCAGCGAGCGGAATTCGCGTGCCGTGGGGCCGAAATCTTCCGAGTCTTGAATCGCCTCGGCCTGCTCAATGAGACGCGCCTTGATCTTCTCCGCTTCGGCGTGCTGCTCATCGAGTTCGCTGAAGTGGGCGCGCCGCTTGCGGTCAAACTCGCTGCGGGCAGCCGAGAGGCGCTTCCAGAGCTTGTCTTCGACCTCGCGCTCGAGCGAAACCTCGTTCTTCTGCATTTCCTTCCAGTCCGGAACCATCGAACGCATGCGCGCGGCAGCCTTCTTCCAGGAAATGCGGTGCGAATCAGTTGCGACGAGGTCCTCGATTCCTTCGACAAAGGCCGTGCGCTTCTTGGTCGATTCCTCGCGAGCCTCAAGGCGAGCTTTTTCAAGTTCACCAATCAGTTCTTTGGCCTTTTCTCGAAGCTCATGGGCGCGCTCGCGAAGCGCGGGAATATCGCCAACAACCTTCGGTTCCTTCATGTTTTTTCGCATCTGCTCAAGGATGCGATTGAGATCGGCCTGGGTGAGCCCGGGGACCTGGAGTTTTTGATCCACAACATCGAGAAACGCGCTCAGGTCGAGATATGCGTGGGCGAAAGGCGTGAGAGCCTTGTCGCGCTCGGTGCCCTTTTCGACGGTACCGATCTCGCGGATCTGCGTGCCGTCTTTCACCGTGACCGTGCCTTCCGCGTTGACCTCACCGTAAGCGAGTGCCTCGGTGACCTTGGCGTCGTCATAGCTCGTTGCGGTGGGAACGATGGGCACCAGGGGAGTGCGGGGGGCTTTGCCCTTGAGCTGCGCGGGGGAGCCGGGCTTCGGGGCCCCGGGCCTTGGCGCTTGCGGCTTTGGAGCGGCGGGTTTCGGTGTCTGGGGCTTTGCCGCGTTACCCGATGCGTCCTTTGCCTCGAGGTCGTTGGCTGCGGCGGAGGCCTCAGGCGTGAGCTCGGCTTCCGAACCGTTCGTCGAGGATTCAGGAGACTCCGTTGCCGTGGATGATTCGGTAGCCTCGGGCACTTCGGTCGTGCTGGGTGTTTCGACGGCTTCGGGAGTTTCAGGCGCGGTGGTCTCGGGGGTTTTCTGGTCGTTCTCGTTCACGAGCTTCTCCTAGGATTCGAGGGCACCGGAGTGCCTCGGACAGGGGGCGGGGCGTATTGCCTCGCACCAACGGCGGCGCTTGGGTCACGGCATCACGTAAAACTGTATCGCGGATAACACTGCTAACGGAATTTCATGTGTCTTTCTGGGAAAAGGGGCACGATGGTGAGTATGAATGCAGAGCGTGCCACCCTCGATTTTGTTGTATCCCCTTATCTCAGCGCGACATGCTCGCTTCTCCACAACGACCGCGATGCGCTCCTCGTCGATCCCGGTCTCGACGTTGCGAAAGAGGTGAGTGCGCTGCTCGAGAAGAATGACCGTGAACTTCGCGCGATCCTCGTTTCCCACGGCCACCTCGATCACGTCGCCGATGTGTCGCTGCTTGCCGAGACGTACGGCGTACCCGTGTACGTGGGCAAAGCGGATGAATACAGGCTTGAGAACCCCTTGGGCCAGCTACCGTCGGCCTTTACGCATCACATTCGCCCCCGCTGGGACGAGCGTGGATGGACGAAGCCTCGGGCAGTACATGCCCTCGCCGATGGTGACGTCCTCGAAGCTGGGACCCTTCGCCTCGTCGCGCACTCCTACCCCGGCCACACCGAAGGGTCGACACTCTACTTTTTCGACGGTGAGGTGCAGATCAATCCACTCGTTGGTGTCACGCCGCGCGCGATGACCGCACCCGCGCTTGCGTTCACGGGCGACGTGCTGTTCAAAGGCACGATTGGTCGCACCGATCTTCCGGGTGGCAATGCCGAGGACATGAAAGCCTCGCTCACCAAGCTTCGTGCGTTCGCGCTTGAGCACGCTGAAGCCGTGATCGTGCCGGGGCACGGCCCGCTCAGCACCTTCCGCGATGAACTTGCCGATAATGGATACCTGCGCACCGCTTTCTAAAGCGGGTTTCGCGCACACGACACCACGACCGCAAAAGGAGAAGTGCCCATGGCGAAAGTGACGCCACTTTCCGGATTCCCCGAATGGCTTCCCGCCGAACGCCGAATCGAGCAGCACGTGATGGACACGTTCCGCGAGGTTGCCGAGCTGCATGGCTTCTCCAACATCGAAACGCGTGCGGTTGAGCCTCTCGATCAGCTCCTCCGTAAGGGCGAGACCAGCAAAGAGGTCTACCTGATCTCACGCCTTCAGGCTGAAGAGGAGGAGAGAGAAAAGGAAAGCCAAAAACTCGGCCTTCACTTTGACCTCACCGTTCCGCTCGCGCGCTACGTGCTTGAGCACCAGAACGACCTTGCGTTCCCGTTCCGCCGCTACCAGATCCAGAAGGTGTGGCGCGGCGAGCGCCCCCAAGACGGTCGCTTTCGGGAGTTTTACCAGGCCGACATCGACATCATCGGGCAGGATACTCTGCCGTCGCACATGGATGCCGACGTCGCGATCGTCATGGCCGAAGTGCTTGGCAAGCTTCCGATTCCCGGTTTCACCATCTCGATTAACAATCGCAAGCTCTCGCAGGGGGTTTTTGAAGCGCTTGGCCTGAGCGATATCGAGGGCGTTTTGCGCCAACTCGACAAACTCGCAAAGGTGGGTGAAGCGGAGGTGCGCAAGCTCCTCATCGAACAGGTGGGGGCAAGCGAAGAGCAGGCCGACGCCTGCCTTGCCTTCGCGAGTATCAAGGCGACTCACGAGGATCTCGCCGACAAGGTTGGGGCGCTCGGGGTCTCGAGCGACGACATCACGAACGCACTCGAGGAACTGAGCTTCGTGATCCGCACCGTTAACTCTTCGGTGCCGGGCGCATGCATTGCGGATCTTTCGATCGCGCGTGGGCTCGACTACTACACGGGCACGGTGTTCGAAACGTTCGTGGAGGGCCATGAGGATCTTGGCTCGATCTGCTCTGGCGGCCGTTATGACACGCTCGCGACCGACAACCGCCACTCGTATCCGGGCGTTGGCCTCTCGATCGGTCTTTCACGTCTCGTATCAAGGCTCGTGACGCGTTCGCTCGTGACGGCCCCGAGGGCCGTACCGACCGTCGTGCTCGTGGCCGTCACGGATGAGGAGCACCGAGTGGCAAGCGTCGAGGTCGCTCGCGTTCTGCGCTCGCGCGGCATTTCCGCCGAGATCGCGCCGAGCGCGGCAAAATTTGGTAAGCAGATCAAGTATGCGGACCGTCGCGGCATTCCGTTCGTGTTCTTCCCCGCCGAGGGGGGCGCGGGCGAAGTGAAGGACATCCGCACCGGCGAACAAGCCGCCGCCGACGCACACACCTGGCAGCCGCCGGAGGACGATATGTCCGCCCGTGTGGTAGCGGCCACGCCGGGCAACTAAACGGAAATAAGTGAACCGATCAGAGAGTTGGATGGAACATGGCTACCGTAGAAATGACCAAGGACAATCACGACGAACTCGTTAAAGACGGGATCGTTTTCATCGACTTCTGGGCGGAGTGGTGCGGCCCTTGCCAGCGCTTCGCGCCCATCTTTGAGAAGGCCTCGGAGGACAACCCCGATCTCACCTTCGCGAAGGTCGACACCGAGGACCAGACCGAACTCCAGATGCAGTACGGTGCGACCTCGATCCCCACGATCGTGGCCTACCGTGACGGCATCCCCGTTTTCGGCCAGCCCGGTGCACTTCGCCAGGCTGATCTCGATTCGCTTATTTCGCAGGTGCGCGGCCTCAACATGGACGAGGTCCGCAAGGCCTACGAAGAGCAGCAGGCGAAACAGGGCAAGTAAGCCCCGCGTATAAGGCGTCTGAGGCGGGCCCCACCGACACGGTGGGGCCCGCTTTTATGCACCTAGCGGCTAAAGCTTCACAAAGACGTGCCCTCCACAAAGACACATGACGTTCCACTACGTTGAGGGAAGGCCGTTAGCCTCGCCTTATGAACAGCACAGTCAAGCAGTTACCGAGCTGGGCGAGCGCAAGCCCGCTCATGGAGAACTACTACCTCACCGAGTGGGGAATGCCCGTCACCGATGAACAGGGCGTTTTCGAACGCCTAAGCCTCGAAGTCTTTCAATGCGGGCTGTCGTGGAAAACGATTCTGGGCAAGCGCGAGGCTTTCCGCGAGGTCTTCCATCAATTCACGGTCGACCAGGTCGCCGCTATGGGGGTGAGCGATATCGAGCGCCTCATGGAGGATCGGCGGATCATCCGCAACCGTCGGAAAATCGAGGCGACCATCGGCAACGCGCGAGCCGCTCGGGCGCTGCGAGAGGAGGGCACCGATCTCGCGGGGTTTTTGTGGGGGTATGTTCCCGAGGAAACCTACGCTCCTCGGGCGTTGGAAGAGATCCCCTCGCACGATCAGACCTCGACACGAATGTCGAAAGATCTCAAAGCGCGAGGGTTCTCGTTCGTAGGGCCCACGACCTGTTTCGCTTTGATGGAGGCGATCGGGATCGTCGATACTCACCTCATGACGTCGCCGCGCAGGGGCACCTCGGGTGTTTTTGATGCCGACGGTCGCCGCGCTCACACTGCGACCTTTTAAGAGGAGGTGAGGCTAGGCGGGGTTTTTCGAATCGAGGTCCACCTCGATCACGCCGTCACTCACGCGCGAGTCGTAGACGGGCAGAACGTAGGCATCGCTCCCGTAGCATTTGCCGGTTTCGAGATCGTAGACCTCTTTGTAGATGGGGCTCGCGAGGGTTGCACGTGAAGTGCCTTCCACGGTGCGGTCACCCACGATGCCGCGCGACATGACGCCCTGCTGGGTGCGCGGATCCACATTCGAGACCACGTAGATCTTGCCGTCCCACGCCTTCACCACGGCAACCTGTTCGGTGCCGAAGAGTGCGGCTTCGGGCAGGTCCTGGTTGATGTCGCTCTCTTTGCAGATGCTCTGCCAGTTGCTCATGGGTGTCCTCGCTTGTCGGTCAAGTGGCGGGCAGTGTCGAAGGCGGGGGAGCGCGACCGGTACGACGTGAGGCCGGCGTTTTCGCGGACCAAAGCCCCTCGGGGTGCTCGTGTGGACTGGCGCGAAAAATCCCTCGCTTATGGCCTCCACTGTACTCGAAAATGAGGAATGATTTTGTGTAGGGTGGACAGACGTCTACACCCCTTAGCCTTGAAGTAGGAGCTGCCGTGAGCACTACCGACGTTGCCCCCAACTCTGAAACCGCTAGCGAGGAAACCCTCGTCAAGCACGTCGTCGTTGTGGGCGGCGGGCCTGCGGCTCAGCGATTCGCTGAAACGATGCAGTCGCGCGACAAAGCCGGCGCCTACAAGATCACCGTCATCTCGGAAGAGAAGGTCGAGCCCTACGATCGCGTGAACCTCGCGAAGCGATGGGATAAGAGCTACGACCTGACCCTCGGTGATCGCTCGCTGTGGGAAGATCCGCACATTGACCTGCGCCTTGGCGACCGCGTGAACTCCATTGAACCCGACGCGAAACTCGTGCGTACGTCTTCCGGCACGGTCTACGGCTACGACGAGCTCGTGCTCGCGACCGGTTCGAACGCCTTCACCCCGCCCATTAGCGGCTGGGACACGAAGGGTGTTTTTGTGTACCGCACCGTTGATGACGTTGACGGCATGAGTGCAACCGTCGAAGGGCTACGAAACGACGATAAGCGCACGGGCAAGGCAGTTGTTCTCGGTGGCGGTTTGCTCGGCCTCGAGGCTGCCGGCGGTCTCGCAAGCGAAGGCTACGAAGTGCACCTGGTTGAGCTCGCGGGCTGGCTTATGCCTGCTCAGCTCGACGAGGGTGGTGGCAACCTCCTCAATCGTCTCATCGAGCAGCGCGGCATCGTGCTGCACACGGGTGTGAGCCTCGAACAGGTGCTCCCGCGCGTGGAGTACCGCAAGGGCAATACAGCAGACGAGGAAGCAATCAACGCCGCCGCCTCGAACGTGCGCGGCGTCAAGCTTTCCGACGGCACAGAACTCGATGCCGACCTCGTGTGTCTCGCCGTGGGCATCCGCCCTCGCGACGAGCTCGGCAAAGTCAACGGCTTCGAAATGGGGCCGCGCGGCGGCATCATGGTTGGCCAGGACTGCCGCACCTCCGTTGAGCACGTGTGGGCGATCGGCGAATGCGCCGCGATGGAAGGCCGAACAATTGGCCTCGTGGCTCCCGCGAACACGATGGCCGAGGTTGTTGCCGATCAGCTCCTTGGAGGCGACAAGCTCTTCGGCGAGATCGACGGCTCAACCAAACTCAAGCTTTCCGGCATCGACGTTGCCAGCTTCGGCGACGCGAAGGGCGCTGAAAAGGATTCGCTCGATGTGGTCTACGCCGATCCCACCCGCGGCATCTACCAGCGCCTCGTGATGAGCCCCGATGCAGCCGTTCTACGCGGTGGCATCCTCGTGGGTGATGCCTCGAACTACTCGACGCTTCGCGCCTACATTGGTCGCGAGCTCCCGGGCGATCCCGCCGCTTACCTCGCTGCGGGTGGCGGCGAGGTACCCGACTCGGGCGACATGCCCGACGACGTCATCGTCTGCTCGTGCAACAACATCTCCGCGGGCACCATCAAGGCAGCGATCAACGGTGAGGGCGACTTCGCCGAAGCGTGCCACGATATTCCCTCAATCAAAGCGGCGACCACGGCAGGCACGCAGTGTGGCTCGTGTGTTCCTCTCCTGACCAAGATTCTCGGCAACGAACTCGCAAAGTCGGGCATTGCCATGTCGCGCGGCCTCTGTGAGCACTTCTCGATGCCCCGCGCCGAACTGTTCCAGATCGTGAAAGAACACGACCTCAAGAGCTTCCCCGAGGTGATCGGTCGCTACGGTCAGGGCAACGGCTGCGACGTGTGTAAGCCGGTCGTGGCGTCGATTCTTGCGTCGCTCCGCGATGACTACATTCTCGGCAGGGGCCTCCAGGAGCTTCAGGACACGAACGATCGCTTCATCGCGAACATGCAGAAGGATGGCACCTATTCGGTGATCCCGCGCATGCCCGGTGGCGAAGTGAACCCCGAAGCCCTCGTGGTTCTCGCCGAAGTTGCGCGTGACTTCAACCTTTACACCAAGATCACGGGCGCTCAGCGCATCGGCCTTTTTGGTGCCCGCCTCGAGCAGCTCCCGAACATTTGGACCCGCCTCGTCGAGGCCGGCTTCGAGTCGGGCCAGGCCTACGGCAAGAGCCTTCGCGCAGTCAAGAGCTGCGTGGGAACGGACTGGTGCCGTTTCGGTCAGCAGGATTCGGTTGGCATGGCCGTGCTTCTTGAGAACCGCTACAAGGGGCTTCGTTCGCCCCACAAGTTCAAGCTCGGCGTATCGGGGTGTGCACGTGAGTGTGCTGAGGCCCGCGGCAAGGACATCGGCGTGATCGCGACCGATAAGGGCTGGAACCTTTACGTAGGCGGCAACGGTGGCTTTACCCCGCGCCACGCCGACGAATTCGCGCACGACCTGAGTGACGAAGAACTCGTGAAGTACGTTGACCGCTTCCTCATGTACTACATCTCGGATGCCGATAAGCTTCAGCGGACCGCATCGTGGGTTGAGGCCCGCGGCATCGACCACGTCAAGGAAGCTGTGCTCGAGGATTCGCTCGGCATGGGCGAGCAGTGGGAACACGAGATGCAGAAGTTCGTGGACAACCACAAGGACGAGTGGGTCGAGGCCGTGAAGGATCCCGAGAAGCTCTCGCGCTTCCGGTCCTTCATCAACGCCCCCG
Source organism: Dermabacter sp. HSID17554 (assembly GCF_003989295.1). Lineage (NCBI taxonomy): Bacteria > Bacillati > Actinomycetota > Actinomycetes > Micrococcales > Dermabacteraceae > Dermabacter > Dermabacter sp. HSID17554. The sequence goes on from NZ_RBLW01000001.1 coordinate 48,078, forward strand.
AGACCCCGGATCCGCTGTTCGCGCGCGTGCCGATGCGCGATCAGAACCGCCCGGCCACCCTCGAAGAGCGTGAACAGGTACTGATCTCTGGCCCGGTGATTTCCTTCCGCGATGCCCACGGCCAGGAGGTTCCCGCCGCGCAGGTTCTCGAGCGCAAGTAACTTCGTGAAGGCTTCTGCTCTCTCAGTAGCCCACCGATGGCAGGGCCGCGTCGTGGATCTTTCCGATCATCGCGGCCCCGCCAGCTGGCGGGCGGCGCAAGCCCTCGCGCTTGAGGGCGCTACGGTCTACATCGGCGATTCGCGCGCTCGCGATCGAGCGCACGGGTTCGATCGGCTTGCGAGGGAGCACGGGCTTGAGAACCTTGCCCTCCAGTGGGCGGCGGAGCTACGTGGGGAGATCAGCTCCGACGCTTGTGCGCCCCACGCCGAGAAGATTGCGCTCCATGAGGCTGAGGAACCGTCGGAAAATGGGGAGAATCCCGCCGGCGTTGTGACGCTCGTAGGCGGTGGCCCAGGAGATCCGAGCCTCCTGACCGTGGCCGCACTTACCGCGATTGCGCGTGCCGACGTCGTTCTTCTTGATCGGCTTGGGATTGCACTGAACGTTGTGGACTTCGCGCCCGCCGCCCTCGTGATCGATGTGGGTAAAGCCCCGGGCCGCCACAAAATGTCGCAACATTCGATCAACGAGACCATGCTGGCTTTCGCCCGCGCGGGTGCGCGGGTTGTGCGTCTCAAGGGCGGCGATCCGTTTATTTTCGGGCGCGGTGGCGAAGAGTGGCGGTTCCTCGCGGAACAGGGGATCCGAGTCGACGTTGTTCCCGGCCTGACGAGCGCCCTGAGCGTTCCCGCACACGCGGGAGTTTCAGCGACGTATCGTGAGGTCACGCGCGCCGTCACGATCATGTCGGGCCATCAGCCCTTCAACCAGGCCGAACTCTCTTCTCTCGTGTCTCTTGGAAGCACCATCGTGATCCTCATGGGAGTCGCGACCTTCCCCTCAACCGTCGCGGGGCTTCGAAAGGCCGGCCTGCCCGATTCTACGGGCGTTGCACTCCTCGAGCAGGGGTACACCGCGAACGAACGGCACACTTTTACAACCCTCGGCGCCGCGATCGACGAGGCGCGCGCCCGAGGCGTCACGAATCCCGCGGTCATCGTCATAGGCGACGTCGTAAACGTCAGGGAAGCGTCGGCAGAAATCATCGAATCCCGCACCGATACCCCTACCGAAGGAGAGGAACTCGCGTGAGTCACCCCAACCCCACGAGCCCGATTGACTCTCACGAGCGTCCCCTCGAGGGCCTTCGCGTGGCCGTGACCGCGGCACGCCGTGCCAACGACCAGATCGCCGCTCTTGAGCGAGCTGGTGCGAGGACCGTACATGCCCCAACGATGCGGATCGTGCCGGTAGAAGACGATACCGCCCTCATCGACGAGACCCGCGCTCTGCTCGAGGCGGCGCCGCCCACGTTTTTCGTGACGACCGGGCAGGGCATCAACTCGTGGCTCCAGATTCTCGACGAGCCCCTCAAGCAGCAGGTTCTCGACTACCTCTCGTCAACTCAGATCATTTGCCGCGGCGCCAAAGGGCGCGGCGCGGTTCGTAAGTGGGGCCTTCCCGACGCGCCGAGCAGTGAAAAGGAAACGAGCACGTCGATGGTCGAACTCGCCCTCGACCTCGGTATTGCCGAGGGCCCCGTGGGCCTTCAGCGTCACGGCTACGTTCCCGAAAAGGCGCTTGCCCCGCTTGGCGACCGTGAAGTGTATGTGGTGGCTCCCTACCGGTGGGAGCTCGCGGAAGACGTCACGCCCGTGCACGATCTCGTGAAGAGCATCATCGCTCGCGAGGTTGATGCCGTGACGTTCACGGCGGCCCCGGCCGTCGTGGCGTTGTGTGAGGTGGCCGCCGAAATGGGTGCTCGCGAGGAGCTCCTCGAAGCCTTCGGCAGCGATGTGCGTCCGGTTGCCGTCGGACACGTCACCGCCGAACCTCTCGAAGACGAGGGTCTTGTGCCGCTGTACCCTGAGCGCGAGCGCCTTGGGGCGATGGTCAAGCTCATGGGGGAGAAGCTCAGTCCTCGCGGGCGCTGATCGCTTCCAGTGCGGTTTCGTAGCGTGCCGCCACGATCGGAGCGAGAGCATCGCCGAGGTGCGCGAGAACCTGCCAGCCGGCCCCTGTGGCGCGCTCACGTGCCTTATCGAGCAAAAGCCCGGGCGCAGTGAAAAGGGGCAGAACCGTGCCCGGCGTGGTGGCGGCTTCGAGACGGTCGTTTAAGCGCGGGGCACACGTGGCGAAACGCGCGCGCACATCCCGGCCCGTACGCTTGGCGAGTGCGATCGCGAGCACCTCCACCGCTTCATTAGCGCCGGGGCGAGAGGAACCAACGGCGAGCAGAACGATCTCGCCTAGTGCGCTTTGATCTTCGGTGCCGGCAAGATGTGTCTCAAGAACATCGACGAGATCCTCACCCGTGCCGATCACGTCAGCCTGGACGAGATCGAGGCCGTGGGCGAGCGTCGCGTCACGCAGCTCGCTCGGCGCATCCTCGGTTGCGTGATAGGCCTCAGTGAAAAGGAGAGGTACAGCGATCGCCGAGGAGTACCCGTGGTCGGCAAGCGCGCCCGCCACCTCTGGAATCGACGGGGAGGCGAAATCCTCGAGGTACGCCGCGTGAGCCTCGACCCCGAGAATCGCGCCCGCTTTGGCCACAAGTGACTCGGTGGCGACCGCAGCGGCGGGGTTGCGGCTGCCGTGGGCGATGCCTATGAGGGCGGGTGTTTCGGTGTGCATCATGCAAAAACCCTACCCGAGGTGGGATTTTTTCTCGCTTACGGCGCGCGAGGGCCGCCCGCTCGCGACGGGGTCCGAGCCCCACATCACGAGCGCCGCCGCGACCGTCCCCGTTGCCATGATGCCTGCAAGCACGAGAAGTTGGAACCGGCCTGCTTCGAGGGGGGAGGCACCCGCGAAGACGGCCCCCACGAATGCCCCCGGCATCGTGACAATGCCCGTCACACGCGTTTGATCAACGTTTGGAATGAGCGCCTCGCTCATCGCCCTCGAGGCAATATCGCGCACTGCCCGACGGTTTGTCGCACCGAGGCCGAGCCACCCTTCGATCTCACCCCAATGCTCAGCGACGTCCTGCGAAAGCCTGCGGCCCGAAAGCGTCACGACGCTCATCGCATTTCCCGTGATAATGCCGCCAAAGGCGAGAAGGTTCTGGCCCGTGAACTCGAGTGCACCGGTGAGGAACACCGTGAGCACGGAGATCGCGACTGCGGCGGTCATGGCCCCTGCGACGAGCGCGACCGTGCGTGCATTGGCCCCGAGTCGGCGTGAGGAGGTCCAAATGCCGAAACCAAGCATGATGAGCAGTGCGAGGAAAACGTAGCTTACCTGCGTAATCGCGATGCTGAGAACACTCGCGAGGATCGCGAGTTGCACGAGCGCCCGCAGCAGTGCCACGGCGGGATCAGCCCACTTTGGTATCGTCCATGCGCGCCTGAGCGCAAGGGTGAGTGCGAGGCAGAGCGCTAAAGCAACCGCTGTTGACACAAGAGAAACGGTGCTCACAGCGCTTCTCCCGAACTATTCGCTCGCGATACCGAGGCGCTCGAGTTCCTCTTCGACAATGCTGGGGTCGAGCTTCTGGAAAATCGGCTTGGGCTTTGCGACCGGAGCGCCCACCGTGACATCGCGATGCCCCCAAGCAGGAACGTGCGTGTAATCGCCCGTGATGATGGGGTAGGTAGCGTCGGCATCGAGATCCTCAACCTCTTCGATGTGTGGCATCGGCGCGATCTCGAGCGTGCCGCCCAGAACCTTCTCGACTTGGTTCGCGGAGAACGGCAGGAACGGCGAGAGCATCGTGTTGAGGTCGGTCACGGCCTGTGCCAGCACATGCAAAATCGTGAGCAGGCGTGGGCGCTCTTCTTCGGCTTTGAGCTTGAACGGCTCGGTCGCCGACACATACGCGTTCGCTTCTCCCACGAGATGCATGATTTCGGAGATGGCCGCCCTCTGGCGGTGGGTGCGAATGAGGTTTCCGACGGTGTCAAAGCCCTCGGTGATCTTCGTCAGGAGGGCGCTGTCTGCTTCCGTGAGCTCGCCCGCTGCGGGAATTTCACCCACGTTCTTGGCGATCATGGCAGCGGTGCGGTTCACGAGGTTGCCCCATCCAGCAACGAGCTCGTTGTTCGTGCGCGACACGAACTCGCTCCACGTGAAGTCGGCGTCCTGGTTTTCGGGGCCTGCCGCGGAAATGAAGTAGCGCAGGGCATCGGCCTGATAACGCTCGAGAACATCGCGCACATAAATCACAATGCCCTTCGAACTCGAGAACTTCTTCCCCTCCATCGTGAGGAACTCCGAACTCACGACTTCCGTCGGAAGGTTGAGCGTGCCGAGCCTTCCCGGCTCACCGCCCTTGCTGCCGCCGCCGTTGTGCGCAATGAGCTCAGCCGGCCAAATCTGCGAGTGGAAAACGATGTTGTCCTTGCCCATGAAGTAATACGAGAGGGCTTCCGGGTCATTCCACCACTTGCGCCAGGCCTCAGGGTCGCCAGAGCGGCGCGCCCACTCGATCGACGCCGAAAGATAGCCAATCACGGCATCGAACCACACGTACAGGCGTTTCGTGGGCTGATCTTCCCAGCCGGGAACGGGGATTCCCCAGTCGATGTCGCGGGTCATCGCGCGCGGCTTGATGTCCTTGAGGATGTTCTGACTGAAGCGAATCACGTTCGGGCGCCACAGCCCCGTGGCCTCGCGCTCATCGAGCCATTTGCCGAGTGCATCGGCGAGTGCGGGCAGGTCGAGGAAGTAGTGGGTGGTTTCGATGAACTGTGGGGTTTCGCCATTGATGCGCGAGACCGGGTCGATGAGGTCGGTTGGGTCGAGTTGGTTGCCGCATGCGTCGCATTGGTCGCCGCGGGCACCGGCCGTCTTGCACAGCGGGCATGTGCCTTCAATGTAGCGGTCGGGGAGTGTGCGGCCGGTCGACGGGGAGATTGCGCCGCGCGTCACCTTTTCGATCATGTAGCCGTTGTCGCGCACGGTCGTGAACATTTCCTGCACGATCGCGTAGTGATTGCCGGAAGTCGTGCGCGTGAAGAGGTCGTAGGAGAGCCCGAGGTTCACGAGGTCTTCAACGATCACGCGGTTGTTGCGATCGGCAAGCTCGCGCGCCGTAATTCCTTCTTGATCGGCAGCCACGAGGATCGGGGTTCCGTGTTCATCGGTTCCCGAGACCATGAGCACGTCGTGCCCGGCCATGCGCATGTAGCGCGAAAAAACATCGGAGGGGACACCGAATCCGGCAACGTGGCCGATGTGGCGGGGTCCGTTTGCATAGGGCCAGGCGACAGCAGAAAGCACAGTACTCATAGGGCACCAATTCTACGACGTTTTATGAGGGAAGCGCCTTATCCTGGACTCATGAGTTACGACAACGACACGAATGCCACCGGACTCACGCTTGCTCAGCAGAAAATGCGCGAGGCGGGCGTGGCCGAAGCCGCTATCAATGTCTTCAGCGATTTTTACCACCAGCTTGCGCAAGGCGTGACCGGTTCGATCCCGGAAGAGACGATCTCGCCGCTCACCGAGGTGGATCGACTTGCCGATGTCGAGGTTGATCCCGAGGTTGCGAAGGATGCTTTCTCGAAGCTCGTTGTCATTAACCTCAACGGTGGCCTTGGCACCTCGATGGGCATGGACCGCGCGAAGTCCCTCCTCCCCGTTCGTGAGGGAAAGAGCTTCCTCGAGATTATCGTTGAGCAGGTACTCGCGGCCCGTAAGAAGACCGGAGCGCGCCTCCCGCTTTTGTTTATGAACTCTTTCCGCACGCGCGAGGACACCCTCGAAGTACTCGCGAAGTACCCGGATCTTCAGGTGGGGGATCTGCCGCTTGACTTCCTCCAGAACAAGGAGCCAAAGCTCAAGCGCGATGACCTCACCCCCGTGGAGTTCCCGGAAAACCCGGAGCTGGAATGGTGCCCGCCGGGCCACGGCGATATTTATACGGCGCTTCTCACCTCGGGCGTGCTCGATGCGCTTCTTGAGCAGGGCTTTCGTTACGCATCGATCTCGAACTCGGACAACCTCGGCACGGTTCCTTCGCCCGAAATCGCCGGGTGGTTCGCCGCCTCGGGTGCACCGTACGCCGCGGAGTTGTGCCGCCGCACGGCCGCAGACCGCAAGGGCGGGCACCTTGCGATCCGCAAATCCGACTCCCGCCTCATCCTGCGTGATACCGCCCAAACCCCGGCGGAGCAGATGGAGTACTTCACCGATGAACACCGCCACCCGTTCTTCCACACGAACAACCTGTGGTTTGATCTCGTGAAGCTCAAGGAGATCCTCACCGAGCGTGAGGGTGTCATGGGCCTTCCACTCATCCGCAACGAAAAGACTGTTGATCCTTCCGATAAGTCAAGCACCCCCGTCTACCAGATTGAATCGGCGATGGGAGCGGCCATCGAGGTGTTCGAGGGCGCGACCGCGATTGTGGTGGACCGCTCGCGTTTCCTGCCGGTGAAAACAACGAGCGACCTGCTGCTCGTGCGCTCCGATGTCTACGAGCTCACCGAGGATTACGCTCTTGAGAAGGTCATCGAGAAGGCCCCGCTCGTCAAGCTCGCCGACAGCCCCTACAAGCTCGTGGGTGACTTCGAGAAGCGTTTCCCGGGTGGTGCGCCGAGCCTTAAAGACGCGTCTTCGCTCACCGTTGAGGGGGATTGGACGTTCAATGAGGGCGTCCGGATTGAAGGTGACGTGACCCTCGGAGCTGAGGGCGGAATCCTCCCGTAGTTCCCCTCCTCGAATTGCATAGGGGTTGCGGGGGTTTGGCGCGGTGCATGTGGCCCGCCCAGGCCCCCGTTTCCATGCTGCGCCGCCGCCCAGTCGTCATTGACGCGCCTGGCCGAGGCGAGGCGCCGCTAAGTCGAGCGGATGCCGGCTCGCCAAACTCTCTTCGCCCATGAAGAGCTTCCACAATTTCCAAACCCCCGTTGCGCAGGCTTTAGCGGTCTGGTTGGCTATGTGACATAGGCCTCGCTCGGGGGAGTGGGGCCGCGTCGAGCTGGATGGGGGAGTGTATGCGGAGTGGGCGGGCACAGGTTCTTGGTGCGTTGAGTGTCGCGGTTGTGGTGGCGGCGGGGTTCGTGGGCTGTGGTGGTGAGTCTGCGGGTGGTCCGACGCCTGCCGCGCAGTCATCCAGTTCTCCGCTGAGCAGTGATGCTGGCGGTGCAGATTCGGGTGGTGGCAGTGATGGCGGTGGTGAAGCGTCCGGCCGCACGCCGAATCTTCCGCCGGAAAACGCGGCGCTTGAGGCTCCTGATTTCAAGGACTACACGGGCATAAAGTACGAAACCGATCAGGGCGCCCAGGAGACAGCTAGGTACTTTGTTGATGGATGTATTACGGGTATGCCACGGGCGATACGGAACCGCTAGGGAACGTGGTTGATTCCCGTCAGTGCGAAAATTGCCAACGTGTTATTGACGGCATAGATCGGTGGCGGAAGAAGTCTAAACATATTTCGCCCGCCGAGATCTCTGAAGATGATATTTGGGTCGTTGAGACTAACGACGACTTCACTCAAGTGGAATATTGATACACCGTCAACGATGTGGTGGTGACAGAGCCGGGCCTAAGTAGTGAAACGGTTAAAGGTGAAAGAAAAGCATCAGCATTTCGCCTCCGTTACCTGAACGGATCTTGGAAGATCCAAGAGGGTGTTTGGAAAGGGGCGGACGATGTCTCGCGGTAAAATTTTCGGCTTGTTGATTGGTGCGGCAATCGCCATTTCAAGTTGGTCGGCACCGGTCTTAGGTGAAGAGAACTCAGATATTGATTTTGATGGAGTCGCTGAAACTGGATCTTTGACAATCGAGGGTAGAAAACCTGGAGGCCCCATTAATGGCGGGTCAAATGGGCGGGCGCCGGATAAACCTTCGGGCAAGCGTGATGCGGTGACGGATGGCCCGCGGCGGGTGTGGGTGTCGGCGAGTGATCGGGATTTGGGTTGTCGTAGTGGTGGGCCTGATGTGTTTCGGTTGCTTGCTGTGACGTCGTTTTGTCGCACTGCGCGGGCAGCGTGTCCGGTAGCGTTTCCGGGGGCGTCAGTTGTGGTGGGACATGAGGTAGAGGTATCGACGGGGGCGCCGATTTTGGGGACGGAGCGTGTGTCGGGGTGTTCGTCGCCGTCTTCGAGCTCGGGTGGCGGTGGTTCTGTGATGCCGGTGGTGTCGCAGGAGGATTTTCGGTCGCTTGGTGTGGAGCCGCTTGAGGCGCATTTGGGACCGCCGGGTGAGTGGATCCCGATCGGGTTGGACATGGTGGTCTGGGCGGAGTCTCGGGTGCAGACTTTTGAGGTGGAGATGCTCGGTCAAGCTGTGAGTGTGCGGGCGACGCCGGTGAAATATATCTGGGATTTTGGTGATGGGACGGTGTTGACGACTTTGTTTCCCGGTAGGCCGTTTCCGAGTAAGGATGTGTCGATGGGGTATACCCAGTGCGACAGATGTGTCGCAAAAATGGCGAGACCGAGCCTATTGGCAACAGCAAACTACTGCGCCGTAACTGTCCCGCTGGGGTGCCCCTGTATGGCACTGACTCGACGAGGCCGCGAACGAGCAGCCTCTTGAGAAGGCGAAAGGCAGCGGCAGCGAACCTGGATCGGTTCAGATCTGCGAGATGGATGCGCTCATCGGTTCGCCGCGTTGCTCGAGGTTCCGGCTGCGTCCGCAACGGAGTGGGCGAGGTGCTCTGCCAGCGCGGCGCGCAGTTCGGGCGGAAGGGGGGCGGCTCCGACGGATTCGCTAAGCCAGAGTCCGTCGGCGGCAAGGTACGCGACCATCTTCTGCAGCGCCCGAGGGTCAGTCGGGTCAATCTCGGCAGGGTCGGGTATCCATCGGGAGATGACCCTTCTCCACGGCTTGTTGAGCTCGCTGTCGGTGCTCGCCTCGAGCATGAACAGCAGCTCGGGGCCAGTGGCGCTGCGAGCGCTCACGCGGGCGTAGGCGGCGACGCGCTCGTCCTGCGTTGCCTCGTCTGGGTCCTTGCCCAGGACGTTGATCATCTCGTGGTCCCAGCGCTCGGCAAGATGCTCGTGCAGCGCGAGCACCAGGGCGTCCTTCGAGGGGAAGTGGTAGAGCAGCCCACCTTTGGTGAGTCCGGAGGCGGCGGCCACCGATTCGTACGTGACGGCCGTGACGCCGTCGGTTTCGACAACGTGGAGGGCGGCTTGGAGGATGGAGTCTCGTTTGCTGGTCCGCATGAGCGGTCCTTTCGTGGTCAGTGCTCGGAGTGCAGCTGCGACTGCGTGCCAGGCAGGTACCGACGCAGCAGCACTCCCGTGATGACAGCGGCCGCTGCCAGGACGCCGGCAACGACTAGCATCACGACGAGGTACGCGGAGTCGAAGGCCGTGGAGGCCGCCTGAATGATGGCGGCGTCTCCCTGCGCCGCCTCCAGTGCCTCGGCGATACCGTCACCAGCCGCCGCCGGTGCGCCGTTGGGGAGGACAACACTGGCGGTATAGATGGCCGTGAGCAGGCTTCCGAGCACGGACACGGCGATGAGGCTGCCGAACTCGTAGGAGACCTCTTCGAGGGAAGCGGCCATGCCTGCACGGCGCACCGGCACGTTCCCGATGATGGCGGTGGAGGCGACCGACATGGCAGCTCCGAGACCGGCACTCGTCACCAGAAGGCCGAGAACCAGCACGCCGAAGGATGATTGGAACCCGACTACCGTCACCACGACGCCGCCGGTGGCGACGGCGAGACCACCGGTGATCAGCGCGAGCAGCCCGACACGGTGCAAGAAGGCACCACCCAGGAGCGCTGTCGGCAACGAGCCCACGGCAATCACGGCAACCAAAAGCCCAGCCTCCAGCGGACTGAAGCCGACGACCTGCTGGAACCGTTGCGTGGTGACAAGCTGGATGCCACCGATGGCGAACATCGCGCACGCCGCGGCGAGCACGCCAGCACTGAACGCCGGGTTGAGGAAGATGGAGAACTCCAGCAGCGGATTCTCCAGGCGCCGCTGACGGCGCACGAAGAGCCAGAACCCGATGGCAGCAACGAGCAGCGCAACAACAATGGTCGCGACAGACGGGGGCGCGTGGCCGATCTCCTTGATGGCCACCACCGTTCCGACGAGCCCGATCATCACCAGTATCGAAGACACGGCATCCCAGCGCTTCGAAGGATCCGGGTCATTGGCCGGGCGGATCAACCAGGTAGCAACCAGCGCCAGCGCCACTACGGGCACGTTCACCAGGAACACCGAGCCCCACCAGAAGTTCTCGAGCAAAGTTCCGCCGAGGATGGGGCCCAGCGCGGCACCCACCACGGAGAGGCTGCCCCAGATCGCGATCGCAAAATTCCGCTCGCGCTCGACCGTGAAGTACGTGCGGATCAGTGCCAGGGTTGCCGGCATCATCGCTGCCGCACCGACAGCGAGCACAGCGCGTGCACCGATCAGCACCTCGGGCGACGGCGCCAACGCTGCGAGCAGGGACGCCAACCCGAAGATCACCAGGCCGACGACGAACATCCGCGTGTGGCCGATGCGATCACCGAGGGTCCCGCTACCGAGCAGCAGGCCCGCCATCACCAGGGGGTAGGCGTTGATGATCCACAGGCTCTGGGTGCTTGATGCCTGAAGGTCCTCGGTCAGTGTCGGCAATGCCGTGTACAGGATCGAGTTGTCGAGGGTGATCAGTAGGAGCCCCGCTCCGACAGTCACCAGCAGCGACCAGCGTCGCCGTTTCGTCATCGTGGACATGCGCGTCTCCTTAATCGTTTAATCGTGAACAACGTAAGTGTACCGGATGGATGGTGTAGTTATGTCTACTGCGAGAGAGATCCGCGTCACTCCCTGTTCACGGCGCCTAAGGCCAGTAACTACGAGCGTGGCGCTCATTTGGGTATGCGTTTGAGGGGTGGTATGAGGTGTCGTTGGTGACGGTTTTTAGTGGGGAGTTTTCGGTTGGTGGGGGTGCGTGGCAGCCGATTGATGGCACTGTGCAGGTGAGGTCTGAACCGAAGTGGATGTATTCGGATCTTCGTCAGGCGCGTCTTGTGGGGGATGAAGAGCCAACGGAGTATCTCGGTATTCCCCAGCGGGGTAAGGAAACGCTGGGGCCGTTGAACCCGGACGCGGAGAAGAAAACGTTAACGAAACCGCGCAAGAAGAACTAAAAACTAGCCTCCCGTGGGGCAAGGCAAGGGTCGGGAAAAATCAGGCGGCACCGTTTCGGAAATGCTCTCGCCGTTTTTCTCCACCCTCATGACGCGGCGTATGTCGCGCAAGTGCGCTGGAATCAAAGCTTCAGGACCCTATAGAGTCAAAGCCGAAACGACCTAGGATCCAATATCCCCTAAACCCTGTGGATTCAAACCCCCACAACCCCTATGGAATTCAGTGAGGGAGGGGGTGGGCCTTGAATTTCGTGTCGGGATTGACGAACGCGTCCTGGCTTTCGACGATCAAGAGCTCACGTGCATTCACTTTGAGGGTGCGGTCGATGAGCTCGAACACCGACGCGGCAGTTTTCTCGAGCGCCTCAACGGGGCCGGCGCCGCCAAGCAAGTGTGCCGTGAAAAGAGCCGTCGTCACATCGCCGCTGCCGTGAACCTTGCGCTTCAGGCGCGGTGTCGAAATAAGGTGAGCGCCGGAAGAATCGGCCACGAGAAGTTCGAGGGTGCCGGGCGTGGTTTTATCGGTGAGTACGCTCGTGACAAGAACGGTGTCGGGGCCCTCGGCGCGCAGTTGTTCGACAGCAGTGAGGGTGCCCTCGAGAGTGGACACATCGGTGTCCGTGAGCACGCCCAGCTCGAAGTGATTCGGAGTCAGCACCTCCGCGGCCGGAACAACCTTGTTCGCCATGAGCGGCGGGATATCGGAATCGACGTAGAAACCTTCGCCCGCGTTGCCCATCACTGGATCGGCGATATACACGGCGCGTGGATTGTGCTTCTTGACGCGCTCAACGGCATCGAGGATGACGTCAGTGACGGCAGCGGAGCCCTGATAACCGCTGAGAACAGCGTCGGCTTCGCCGAGGATGCCGAGCTCTTCGATGCCGAGAACGACCTCGTGTACGTCCTTCGCGTCGATCACGGGGCCACGGAATGTGGGGTGGCCAGTGTGATTGGAGAAGAGAACTGTATTTACGGGCCACACTTCGTGGCCGAGACGCTGGAGCGGGAACACCGCCGCGGAGTTGCCCGCGTGGCCGTAGGCCACGGCAGATTGGATCGACAGAATTTTCATGCGTCACTCCTTGACGGCTTGGGAACGGGAAACATCGGTGTTTAGAAGAGAGCGGGGCCGAGCGCTTGAGCTTTCTCATCGAGGTAGCACGTGCCACACAGCGACTCGTAGGTCACGCGGCCCGCGCCATCGATCGCTACTTGGTCGCCTTCGAACACGAACGCGCCGTTCACGCTTCGACAATTGAACTCGGCTTGCGACCCACAGCGGCACATCGTGGGGAGTTTCTCGAAGTTGTCGGCAAGCTCGAACAGGCGCGACGAGCCGGGAAATTGACAGGCGAGAAAATCGGTGCGAAGCCCGTAGCAGATGACGGAGATCTGGTCGTTCTTGGCGACGAGGAACAGCTGGTCGATTTGATCGCGGTCCAGGAATTGGCTCTCATCGACGAGAACGACATGAAAGTTTCGCTCAGGGCGAGCAGCGATGAACGCTTTGATTTCTTCGCGAAGGTCGTGCCCGGACTCAATGAGAACATCGACCCGTCGCTTCGCGCCTCCGCGCGCGAGCACCCAGTCTTCGCCCTTCGTATCGACAGCGGGCTTGACGGTAATGGTGCCGAGGCCGCGTTCCTCGTAGTTGTAGGCCGTCTTGATAAGGGTGTCGGATTTTCCCGAGTTCATCGCGCCGTATTTGAAGTGGAGCTTAGCCATCGGTTCCTCCTGAGCATCCCTTCGGCGCGCGTGAATATATCCTCCACAACCTTAGTGCACCTGGCCTTGCTAGCGTGAAGGCGTGACGACAAGCGACAAAAGTGGCAACGGCCGAAAGGTCTTCACCCGTAAGAACCAGGCGAGAAAAAACTCGAGAGCGTGGCGTGAGAGGAGCCGAGCAGGCGTCGGACCCAGCGCTTCTCACTCCAATGATGGGGCGGGCCGAACTGAAACAAGCGAAGCCGCACACCCGAGAACCCGCGCTGGTCGCACGATTCCCATTGGGCTTTCCACTTCGTCGCTGTTCCCGCTCGGCCTCGAGGAAACATTCCAGGCTGCGCGGCACACGGGCTACGACGGCGTCGAGGTCATGTGTTCGCTCGACCCGGCTACCCGTGACGCCATGCGCCTTGAGACCCTCACGCGTGTGTATGACCTGCCGATTTTGTCGCTTCATGCCCCGACCCTCTTCTTTTTGCAGTTCGCAGGCGGCCTTGACCCCAAAAAGAAGCTTGAGGACACGATGCGTCTCGCCGTGGATCTTGGGGTTCCGACGGTTGTCGCCCACCCGCCGTTCCGATGGCAGGGGCGTTACGCCAAGAACTTCGTGGAGATCGTTGCCGAGCTCGAAGAGCGCTACGGGATCGCGCTTGCCGTCGAGAATATGTATCCGTGGCGCCTCGGGGTGCGCGAGGCCCTTCCGTATTACCCGGATCATGACCCGACCGATGAGGATTACGCCCACCTGACGATCGACCTCTCTCATGCGTCAACCGCGGGTGATGATGCCCTCGCGATGATCGAACGTGTCGGGGATCGGCTCAGCCACCTCCACCTCACCGACGGTTCAGGCCACACGCTGCGCGATGAACACCTTGTGCCGGGCGAGGGGGATCAGCCGGTTGCCGAGATTCTGCAGAGGCTCGCGCGTCGTGGATGGGGCGGGTCTGTCATCGTGGAGATCGCGACGGGCACGAGCCGGAACTTCGACGCGAAGCTCGCCCCTATCGAACGTTCGCTCGTCGTTGCGCGCCGAGAACTCAGTCACGTTTGAGCGCCAAAGCCCTTTGAACTGGTCACTTTTTCACCAAATCTCCAGTGCTTCGGTGGACAATAATGGGGCGCTTTGAGAGGCGCGAACCGAGACCGAAAGCGAATAGTAGTAGTGATTCCCAACACCGCGTTTGACCATAAAAACGCCGCCATTCTCTCCGTTTCCGCCGTGGAAGCTCAGGTTCCCGTCACTTCTGACTCGATCGACGAGATGCTTTCACCGGCCCGCAAGCGCTTGCGGTTGCCGAAGGGCACACTTCAGCGCGTCGCCGGTGTGTACGAGCGGCGATGGTGGAAAGATCCCGAGAACGGGTGGAAACAGGGTGCTGTGATTGCCGCTGAGCGTGCGATGGCGAGCGCGGGCATCACGCGCGAGGACATCGGGATCCTCATCAACGCTTCCGTTTCGCGTCAGCACCTCGAGCCGGCGATGAGTGCCCATATTCACGCGGCGCTCGGTATGCCCGCTTCGTGCATGAATTTTGACATCACGAATGCGTGCCTCGGCTTTGTTAATGCGATGACCCTCGCCGCCGGGCTCATCGACGCCGGTCAAATCGACTACGCACTCATCGTGGGCGCGGAGGATGTTGAAGAGGTGCAGCGACGCACCATCGCGCGCCTCAACGACAAGAACTCGACCCGCCAGGATTTCAATAACCAGTTTGCGTCGCTCACGCTCGGTTCGGGCGCTGCCGCGGCTGTCGTGGGACGCTTCGATAAGCACCCGGATGGCCACCGGATCGTGCACACGCAGACGCGCGCGGGCACCGAGCATCACGAGCTGTGCATCGGCAATATGGACGACATGCGTACCGATACGGCTGGTCTGCTCGAAAACGGCCTCGAGCTCGTGACGCAAACGTGGCGCGCCGCCGAAGAAAGCGGTCGCGAATATTCGAATAAGCAGTGGTACATCACCCATCAGGTGTCGATGGTGTACACGCGTGCGTTCGCGAAGGCCATGGGAATCAACCCTGAGATCATTCCGGTGACGTTCCCCGAACTTGGCAACATTGCCGCCGAGGCCGTTCCGCTTACGCTTGCCCTCAACCAAGACCGTTTCGCGAAGGGTGATGAGCTGCTGCTCCTCGGCGTAGGCTCGGGCCTCAACACCGCGATGATGGAGGTGCAGTGGTGAGCGCCAAGGACTTCCACGATGTACAGGACGTTCCCGACCTTCCCGGAGTGCAGCCTGAACTGCACCACACCCTTGAGGTGCGTGATTCGTTTGGCGATGTGCGCCGTTGGCACTACCTCGACAATGCCCGCCAGCTAGAGGAGCGAGGCGTCGAGCCCCGTGGCACGCTTCTGTGCGTGCACGGCAATCCCACCTATTCCTTCCTGTATCGCAGCCTGTTCAACGAGGAGATGCTCGCATCCGGCTGGCGCGTCGTTGCCGTTGATCAGCTTGAGATGGGGTACTCGGAGCGCACGGGTCACGAGCGCCGCCTTCAGGATCGCATCACCGATCTCTCGCTTTTCACGGATGCGCTCGGCCTTGCGGGCAATGTCGTGACGGTGGGTCATGATTGGGGCGGCATCGTCTCGATTGGTTGGGCACTCGATAATCGCCACGACGTGATCGGCATGATTCTCACGAACACCGCGATTCACCAGAAGCTCGGCGAATCGCTGCCGGCCTCGCTTCAGCTCGCGACCGCGCCTGGCTTCTTACCGTTCTCGACCTCGCGCACCGACGCTTTCCTCCGCACGACCGTCAATCTTTCCAAGCCGCCGCTGCCTCGCGAGGTGCGCGAGGGCTACTACGCTCCGTACCGTGGGAAGGCGCGCCGTCGCGGAATTGAAACCTTTGTGGCCGATATCCCGGCGAGTGCAGAACACCCGTCGCGCGCGACCTTGGAGCGTCTTGCCGAAGGTCTCAAGAGCATGGCCGTTCCGACCCTCATGGTGTGGGGGCCGCGAGATGTCGTGTTCTCGGACCGCTACCTGCGTGATCTTCTCGAACGTGTACCGCACGCGGATGTGCATCGCTTCGAGGGTGCGTCGCATCTTGTGTGGGAGGACGCGCCCGTTGCGGGTGTCGTGAGTCGCTGGCTCGATGAGCGTCTCGTCAAGGGCGAAAATCTGCGCGAGCGTTCCGTGTCGACCTACGCTGAGCAACCCGAATATCAACGCCTCGGATCTCTCATCACGGAGCGTGCGAGCGATCCCGCAACGGCCTTTGAACCCGCGGTCGTGGAGATGCTCGCCGAAGGGCCGCGAACGATTACGTGGAGCCTGCTTGAAAAGCGCGTCTCGCAGCTCGCGAGCGGCATGCGCGCGCACGGAATCAAGGCGGGAGATCGCGTAAGCGTTCTCGTCACCCCGGGCGCTGACCTCACCGCCGTGTTGTACGCGTGTTTGCGTATCGGCGCGGTCGCGGTCGTCGCCGATGCAGGCCTCGGCATTAAGGGCCTGACCCGGGCGATCGTGGGTGCGCACATCGACTACGTCGTGGGTATCCCCACGGCTCTCGCGGGGGCGCGGGCACTCGGTTGGCCGGGCGAACGCCTTTCGGTGCGCACACTCCCCACGATTGATCGCACCGTTTTTGGCGTCAGTACGTCGATTGACGAGCTTATGCGCGAGGGGGAGCAGATCCATGCGCTGGGCGGCGGGGATGACACCGCGGATATTGATCCGGATGCGGATGCGCTCGTGTTGTTCACGTCTGGTTCCACAGGGCCCGCGAAGGGTGCCGTGTACACGCACCGCCAGGCGAGCGCGATGTTTGCGGCCGTTGGCGACACGCTTCAGCTTCGCCCGGAGCGCGGCCTGGTTGCCGGCTTCGCGCCGTTTGCTCTGCTCGGGCCGGCTCTTGGTGCGCCGAGCATCGTGCCTGAGATGGATGTGACACGACCGGGAGAGCTCACGGCTAGCGCCCTCGCCGATGCCGTTGATGAACTCGGTTCGCCCGCGGTCTTCACCGCGCCGGCGGCGCTCCAGAACATTATCGATACCGCAGGTGATCTCAACGACCGCCAGCGCGAAGCGCTTTCGCGTGTGCCGAGCTTCTTTAGCGCCGGCGCGCCGATCCCGGCGCCTCTTCTTCGCGCGCTACGCGATGTGTTGCCGAATGCGCACTCGTACTCGCCGTATGGCATGACCGAGTGTCTCGCGGTTGCCGCGATTGATCTTGAGGGAATCGAATCCGCAGGCGAGGGCAGCGGTGTGTGCGTGGGCGGGCCCGTACCACGCGTGGAGCTTGCAATTGCACCGCTTGAGTCCGACGGTTGCGCAGCCTCGACTGTGACGACAGAGCCAGGCGTCGCTGGCGAGATCATGGTGCGCGCTGCGCACGTTCGCGACCGCTACCTCATGTTGTGGGATACGACCCGCGAGTCGATGCGCTGCGAGGGCTACCACGCGACGGGCGATGTTGGCCAACTTGATGCCGAGGGGCGTCTTTGGGTCGAGGGCCGCCTCGCCCACGTGCTGACCACCGCGGCGGGCCCCGTGACTCCCGTGCAAATTGAGAAGGCCGCGGAAAGCCTCGAGTTTGTGCGCCGCGCGGGTGTGTGCGGTGTGGGCCCTTCGGGCACCCAGCAGGTAGTGGTCATCTATGAGGATCCCGCGACGTTCCGCCCGGGCAAGGGCCAGACGCCGAAGCCTGCGACCCCGGAGCGTCAGGCTGCGATTCGTGAAGCGGTTGAGGCAGCGACCGGCATCGCCGTGACCGCCGCTTTTGAGACGACAACGCTCCCCACCGATATTCGCCATAACTCGAAGATCGAGCGGGCGCGTCTCGGAGCGTGGGCCGAGCGTGAACTTGCCGGTGAAAGGAGCGCGCTGTGAAGGTTCTCGTGACCGGTGCGAGCGGCATGCTCGGCGGTGAAGTAGCAAAGCGGCTCCGCGATGCAGGCCATGAGGTGAGCGCGTTTCAGCGCCGCCCCGCTGGGATCGACGGCGTCAAGGACGTGTGCGGTTCGCTCACCGAAGCGGCTGATGTGCGACGCGCCGTTGACGGTCACGATGCAGTCGTGCACCTCGCTGCCAAGGTCTCGATCTCGGGCCCCGAAGAGGAGTACCGCGCCGTCAATATCGATGGCACCCGCAACGTCGTGAATGCACTTCGCGCGCAGGGCGGCGGAAAGCTCGTGAACACCTCTTCGCCGTCGGTCGCACACTTTGGCGAGGCGATCGTCGGACTCGACGCGACCGCCCCCGAACCCACGCGCGCCCGCGGGCCCTACGCCCGTACCAAAGCCGCCGCCGAGCTCGTGGCGATGGAGGCTGACGGCAGCGATGGTATTCTCGTGACGACTTTGCGCCCGCATATCGTGTGGGGGCCTGGCGACACGCAACTTGTTGAGCGCATCGTCGAGCGTGGCCGCAAAGGCACCATGCCTCTCCTTGACCGCGGTATGGCGCTCATTGACACGACGTACATCGACAACGCCGCGGAGGCGTTCGTGGCAGCTCTCAACCGCATCGAGCACGTGCATGGCGAGAGCTTCGTGATCACGAATGGCGAGCCGCGCACCGTTCGCGACTTCGTAGTGGGGCTGTGCGACGCCGCAGGCGTCTCACGCCCACGGATCACGGTTCCCGGCCCTGCTGCGCGGATTGCCGGTCGCGTCATCGAGAAGGTGTGGGAGCTTCGCCCAGGTTATGATGAGCCGCCCATGACCGAGTTCCTCGCGGAGCAGCTTTCGACCGCGCACTGGTTTGATCAGCGCCGCACATGCGAGCGTTTGCAGTGGAAGCCGCGCGTAAGTATGGACGAGGGCTTCGCGAACCTCAAGGTATACTACGATAAGCAGCGTGACTGAAGATTTAACCATCTCCTCCGCTCATGATGCGGAGATTGCTGCCATTGATGCCGAGATTCGTGCCGAGCGGGATGCGAAGCCTCGCGCGTCGAGATTGACCGTAGGGCTCGTGTTGGTGCTCGGATCGACTCTTGGCCTCATCGCGTCTTTCGCGCTCATGCAGGATAAACTCGCGATTCTTGAAGATCCGAACGCGTCGCTGGCCTGCGATATCAACCCGTTCATTTCGTGCGGGACGTTCCTCCAAACATGGCAGGGGCAAACGTTCGGCATGCCCAACATGTACCTCGGCTTTTTCGGCTTTTCGATCATGGGGGTTGTGGGGGCGCTTCATCTTTCGCGCGTCGAGCTTCCGCGATGGTTCCAGTGGGCGACCTTCGGTGGGCTTGCCTTTGCCTTTGCTTTCGTGCTGTGGCTCTCGAGCAACGCGCTGTTCGCGATTCGCGCGCTGTGCCCGTGGTGTCTCGTTGTGTGGGTTGTGGTGGCGCCCATGTTCTTCTCCTTCGTGGCTTTCCTCGTTGAGGAGAACGTGATTGAGGTGAGGGGGCCGGTGCGCGCTGTACTGCGCTCATGGGTTGTGCTTTCGCTTGCGTGGTACGCGCTCGTGATTATTACGGCGTTCTTCGTATTCCTTCCTGAGTGGCAGGCGATGTTTTTCTAGTCCTGCTGCGCTTCTGCCTCCACATGCCCCGGTTATCCCCAGCGGATGGCCGGGCTATTTTCATGGTCGTTTCTTGTTTTTAGTGTGAGGCTATGAACACTGACACGGGGCGCGAGGGGCGGCATCGCGCGGACATCAACGGGAGCACGGGCACGCGCTCGTGGGACGAGATCGAGGAATGGTCCCGCGAGAGTTCGGGGGAACGCAGAGGGTTTCGATGGTCAGCGCTCAAGGAGCCTCGAGTGCTCCTCGGCATTCTCACGGCGGGTGCACTCGCCCTCGGCGGTGCCCACATGGCGACATCGATGACACCACGTGAGGACACGGTTGCCGTCAATGAGGAGGCGCCACCGGGACCGCCGCACTCCACTAGTTCGCCGCGGGACTTCGCGAGTGCAGCGCCCACGGCCTCAAGCCCTCCCGCAATTGTGGGCGGTGCAGCCCAGCCCGTAGCCTCGCCAGAGGCGCCGCACACCATACTCGTTCATGTTGTGGGAGCCGTGAAGGATCCTCGCGTTGTGGAACTTCCCGCCGATTCCCGCGTAGGGGAGGCACTCGAAGCGGCGGGTGGCGCCACGGATGAAGCTGACCTCAGCCGGCTCAATCTCGCACGAGTGGTGAGTGACGGTGAGCAGGTGTTCGTTCCGCGCCAAGGTGAGGATATTCCCGCAGGGCTACCCGCTCCTTCGCCGCAGCAAGGTGCAACACCCGGTGACTCCACGGGAGAGAACCCTTCGGATCACGGACTCCTCAACATCAACACCGCCACGGAAAGCGAGCTTGAAGAACTTCCCGGCGTGGGGCCCGCCATCGCGTCCCGGATTGTTGAACATCGCACCACAAACGGCGCCTTCACGAGTATCGAACAGCTCCAAGACGTCAAAGGGATTGGTCCCGCGATCTTCGAGAAACTTCGTGAACGCATCACCGTGTGACGCTCTCGGCGCTGGAGTCGGCGGTTTCGGCGAGAAGCCCGTTCGGGGTTTAAGCCTTATCCCTCACGCTGTGGTGGTATGGCCCGCGACGATTGCAGGGGTTGCCTTCGGCCCCGTTGTTCTGCTCGCCGTGATCCTCCCGGGCCTCCTCATGCTCATGGTTCGCGATAGGCGCGTGCGGGCACACGCCCTCCTTGCCGTTGCTCTCGGGGCGGCGATCGCCGGGCCGGTCGGGCGTGCGCACGCCGCGGAGCTGAGCCTCGACGAGGCGCTCTCGATAAGAAACGTCGTGACCGAGGTGCAGGTCGCTCTTGGCGAGCAACCGTCGGAACCCAGGAAAACACGCGCATGGGATACGGCACGCGCCCGCGCATCCGCTCGGCCTGTGACGCCGACGATTTCGGTGGGAGCGGGGAAGCAGGAGCTTCCTGGCAACGGACGCATTGTGTTGACGTGGAGCGAGAAGACGCGCGGGGAAAATCCGTTTTCGCTTGCACGGGGCGAGATTCTCACGGCGCGGGGCTACGCTGAACGGGACGGTTCGACCCTTTTCCTCGACGTCACCGAGTGGGAGCGATCGAAGGTCGCGAATGAGAAGAATGAGGGATTTGCGTCACGAATAGGGCGCTTCCTCGAAGACTGGCGCAACGCACGCAAGGACCTCGTGCGCGAGACATCGGCATTCCTCCCGCTAAATGAATCCGCGCTCGTGGTAGGCATGACGCTTGGCGACGTGACCGGGCTTGACAAAGACACGAAGGATGCCATGGCGACTTCGGGTCTCACCCACCTCGTTGCCGCCTCGGGCGCAAACATCGCGCTAACCTACGCGTTTGTCACTCTGCCGCTTCTCGCGTTCGGCGTGCGACGCAAGGCGAGGGTAGTCGCGGGTGCGGTGGGAATCGTCGTGTATGTCGCTGCCGTGGGATCCGAACCTAGTCTGCTGAGAGCCGCGCTCATGGCCGTGCCCCTCATGATTGGTCGCTACTGGGGATTTCGCACCCCAGCCGTGAACGCCCTCGCTCTCACCGTACTCACATGGTGCCTCCTTGACCCTTCACTCGTGGGGGAAGTGGGATTCGTGCTGAGCGTCGGGGCCACGTGGGCGATCCTCGCTCTCTCAGTTCCACTCGCGGATGTCCTCCAGCAGGTCAGCGGTGGGCGAATCTCGCGGAATCTTGCGCTCGTGCTTGCCGTTCCGACGGTTGCCCAGGCTGCGTGTACTCCCGTCTTGCTTTTGCTCGCTCCCGAAACTTCCGTGTGGGCGGTACCTGCCAATATCGCTGCCGAAATTGTTGTGGCTCCCGCGACCGTGGTGGGGTTCGCGGGCATTCTTGTCGCGCACGTCTGGCCGCCGCTGGCGATGCCGTTTTTCGCCGTCTCCGGGGCAGGCGCACACATCCTTGTGCTCATCGCGCAGGTAAGTTCCTCACTTCCGGGTGCGCATATTGCTCTTCCTGTCGGTGCAACAGGGGCGCTGACCGTGGCTGGGGTGATTGTGCTTGTGGGTCTCACGCTATGGCTTCGCAAGCGGAGAGAAGTGCGCCTCGCGATTGCCTTCGTTGTGATCGTTCTTCTCGTGGTTGGTGGCTCACGGATCGTGAGTCACGACGCGGGGGACTGGGATGTCGTGATGTGCGACGTGGGGCAAGGCGATGCCATGCTCGTGCGCGCGGGCGAGCACACGGTGCTCATCGATACGGGACCCGACCCGGCAAAGCTCGCGAGTTGCCTCGATCGGGCCAGCGTAGAGTCGATCGATCTTCTCGTCGTGACCCACCCTCACGCCGACCACGACGGGGGTATCCCTGCACTTGAGGGGCAGTGGGCACCAGAGAGTGCATGGGTGTGCCCTCTGGATACATCTACGGAACCCAAACTCCCGCGTGCTGAGGTGGAAGCGGTGCTCGCACCCCGCACGGAAACCCTGGGGGCGCTTTCCCTCGAGGTTGTGTGGCCGCGCTCAGCCGAGGAAGCGCGAGTCGTTGGTGCTGGCGAGGGTGGGGGAGAGGAGTCCGCGCTTAATGACTGTTCAATTTCGATGCTTGTGAAGGCGCCCGGATGGAGCGCCTTGACGCTAGGGGATCTAGAGCCAAATGCGCAAGCTAGCCTTGCGCGTTCGGGGGTCGTGGAACCCGTTGAGTTCGTTAAGGTTGCGCATCACGGTTCCCGGCGGCAGGCGCCCGAGCTTTATGAGCGCTCGCGAGCCGCACTCGCCGTCATCGGTGTTGGTGAGAACACCTTCGGGCATCCGCATCCACGAACGCTCACGATGCTTGAGCGGCAAGGGGCGGTGCTGAGGCGCACCGACACGGACGGAATGCTGGCCTTTGAGCGCACCCCGGAAGGGTGGAGGGTTGTCCCATTGCCATGAGTATGCATACAAAAGATCTCAAGATGTGAACCAAGTCGACGCACTCGATGTCACCCTTCAGGTCGTATACAAAGCTTCGGGGAGGTGCCTCGAAAGCTCCTCTGAAGGGGGCTCCGGGATGAAGCGCAGAACGGTACTTAGCGCAGGCCTCGTGGCGTTCGTCGGCGCGGGGTGCGTCCCACGCCAAAGTCTCGAAGATCCACCGGAGCGGCCCGACATTGTGGACAGTAATTCCACGGGACAGAGCTTTCGCAATGGTGGCGATCTCGCCATGGCTCTCTCAGCAGAACCCGACAAGCTTGACCCCGCGACCTCGCGGTGGTGGCGAATCTCGCGGATCACGTTGCCGTGATGAGGTCCGGAAAGCTCGTGGAAATGGGCCCGGTGTACGATGTCGTGCGAAACCCCCCCAACATGAGTACACCCGGGGGTTGCTCGATGCCGTCCCCGGAAGGGAGTTCATGCGTGTCTGACGCCGCGGCGAAGACCGTGACCGCCACTCTCCGTAAGCGAATTATTGCCGCCCAGTATCAGGCTGGCACGCCGCTTCGCGAGGTAGCGCTCGCAAAGGAGTTCGAGTTCTCCCGCGTTCCCATCCGTGAGGCGTTGCGCATTCTCACAGCCGAAGGTTTCGTGGAGACGCGGGCAAACGTCGGATCCCGCGTGGCCCACCCACCCTTTGATGACGCGCGCGAGCTGTTTGACCTGCGCATCACTCTCGAGACCTCCCTCGTGCATGATGCTGCCGCCAATTTTGCCGAGTTTTCCGCGCCCGGCGCCGCCCATGTGGAACGTTCGCGCCGTCTGTGCACGGAAATTGAGGAAGCCCTCGCGCAGGGGGATCAAGCCTTCGCGAACCGCGATGGTGCGGGAATCGCCGAGGCCAATCTTCGCGTGCACCAGGGGCTCGCGGATCTCGCCATGCGCCCGGTTCTCAGCAACATTCTTCAACAGATTGGGGGGCGTGTGGAGTGGCTTCACAGCGCCCACCACGGGTTCACGCTCACTCGCGACACGTCCGCGTGGGACCAGCACAAGCGGATCTACGAACTTGTGCGAGCAGGAGAGGCGAAAAAGGCGCAAACGCTCATGGGCGAGCATCTCAAGGCCTCGCGCGATTCTTTCCTCGCGAGTCTCGCCAAACTCGCGGACGAGGATCGTTAGACCGTAACCGCCTCAGAATTCACACGAATTGGCGCACGAGAGCGACGAGCGCTACGACGACGATCGTTGCACGCAAAACAGAGTTCGGTAGGCGCTTTGCGACGTGTGAACCCACGTACCCCCCGATCATTCCGCCGAATGCGAGGATGGCGACTCCAGCCCACCACACGTGTGCGTCGAAAAAGACAAAGGCGACGAGGTACACGAGCGCCGCGGTCGCGTTTACATACAACTGCATGAGGTTCTTGACGGGGTTGACGTCCTTCATGCTGCGCGAGGTGGTGATACCGAGGATGCCCATGTAGAGCACGCCCTGGGCGGCGGTGAAATACCCGCCGTAGATTGCTGCGGCGCCCATGGGTGCCACGAGCCACGGGCTTTCGTATGCCGCCCCCACGGGACCTGTGGGCTCACTCGGCTCTGTCTCTCGTCGTTTTTTGAGCCATGCCGTGAGGGAAGGCTGGCCGATCACGAGGATGAGCGCAACGATGATGAGAATGGGGACGACAATATCGAGTGCGCGTGAGGGGGAGAGCAGCAGCAGGATTGAGCCGGCGCTTGCACACAGAATAGTCGTGATCGATAGCGGGGCGAGGTGAGCTTTTTCCGCGGCGATTTCCTTGCGGAAGCCGAGCACCGAGGCGATCGTGGCGAATGACATGCCGATCGTATTGGTGCGAACGGCGACGCCGGGTGGAACTCCGAGTGCGAGGAGCACCGGGAGCGTGAGGAGAGACCCGGAGCCCACGGCGGCGTTGACGATGCCCGCGAGTATGCCCATGACGAACAGGAGCAACACGCTCAGGATCTCCACGCGACCCACCTCCGAAGCTTTGTATACATAGAAACGATAGGCGTTACGCTAGCCGGTTGATGGCGCGTAGACGCGGGATGTTCGCCCTGTGGTCGATAGACTCTCCCCATGGCCGAAGTCCAGTGGCACAGTATCGAACCCGCGCCCGTTGTGCTCATCGCGGGCAAGGAGGCGCTCCTCGCCCAGCGCGCGCTTGAACGCATCGTCGACCTCAGTCGCGAACGCCATGCGGACCTTGAGGTTCACCGTTTCATTTCGACTGAGATCACGAAGAGTGACCTGCTCCAATACACGGCACCCTCGCTGTTCGGCGAGCCACGCCTCGTCATTATCGACGAGGTGACACGCGGCGCGGAGCCTCTCATCAACGCTCTTCTGGAATACGTGAAGAGCCCCGAGCAAGATGTCACGCTCGTGCTCATTAACCGGGGGGATCAACGTGCCAAGAAGCTCCTCGACGCCGTCAAGAAGTCGGGAGCACCATGGGTCAATGCAGCCGAGATTAAAACGCCGAAGGCGAAGATGACGTTCGCCATGAGCGAGTTTTCACGCGCACGACGCCGCGTCAATTCCGATGCCGTCAAAGCGCTCGTTGATGCATTCGGCACCGACCTCATGGAACTCGCGGCCGTCAGCACCCAGCTCATGCGTGACACCGAGCCAGAATCGGGGCAGCAGGCCGGTCCAATCACGCTCCGCCACGTGGAGGCACTCACGGCGGGGCGTGCGGAAACCACGGGGTTTGCGATTGCCGACGCCTGCCTCGCCGGCAAAGAGCGTGAAGCGCTCGTGCTTCTTCGCCAGGCGGAACTCTCGGGCCTTTCTCCCGTGGCTATCGTGGCGACGATCGTGCGTAAGGCTAGGCAGGTTGCGCAGGTAGCGATTCCTGGCGCGACGGCGAAGAGCGTGGGCATGCAGGATTGGATGTTCCGCAACAACGCTCAGCTCGCGCGGCACTACTCGGATCGAGCCCTCGCCTCGGTGTTTGAGTCACTCGCGAAGGCTGACGCTGCCGTCAAAGGCAATGATCGCGACCCGATGTGGGCACTTCAACGCCTTATCGTTGAGATCTCGCGTGCGAAGAGGGGGCGGGCATGAATCGTTTCGACTGGCGAACCGCTTTGTGGGTGGTAGGTGGTGCGCTTCTCACCCTTCTTCTCGTCCTGTCGTTTGCGAAGGACCTCGTAGCGCAACTTCATGCCATCCTCGGTTGAGCGAACCGCCGATTCCGTGTCTCATTGGGACTTAGGGCTCTGGCGTCGCGAATAATCTCGAGGTTCCCCCTCACGCTCAATAACACTTTGATAACTCTTGTGGAGGGCCTCTACTGGCACGCGCATAACAGTGGTATCCATAAGGTGGTTTGTTTTCCCACCGGAGGTTACCCCCATGCCGAACCGCTCTGCCGCTTCCCCTCGCCACCGTGCTTTCAACGCTGGCATTGGCGCCCTTGCCGTCACGTCACTTCTCGCTCCCGCAGCTGCCATCGCCGCCCCCGCCGAGGCCGACCCTGCTGCACACGTCGGTACCGAAACGCCCGAGGCACCCGCCCCTGAGAGCGTCGATATCCCGGAAACTGATGGTGATTCCGCCCCTGAGCGCAGCCTCGAGGAGCAGATCGCCGATGCGAAGGTCGACGTCGAGAAGGCTACCGAGGCGCGCGATGTAGCTAGCGGCGAGCTCGCTGTTGCGCAGAAGGATCTCGAGGCGATAACTGAGGAGAGGGCGGCCGCTGAGGAGTCCAAGGCTGCTGCGGCGCAGAAGCTGCAGGGGGAGATTGATCGCGAGATTGCCGAGGCTCAGGCCGCGGATCAGGCTGCTGCGGAAGAGTTCGATCAGGTGACCGTTGCCATGGAGCAGGCCCTGGCCGAGAAGGAGGCCGCGGACAAGGCTCTCGCCGACGCGCAGGCAGAACTGGAGAATGCGCAGGCGACTCTTGGTGCTGCCGAATCGACCACGCCCGAGACCGCGGCCGAGGATCTTGCCAAGGCTGAGGAAAACGCCGCCGCTGCCGAGCAAGCGTTGACCGAAGCCCAATCACAAGTCGACGAAGCGCAAAAGGCCGCCGATGAAGCTGCCACGAAGGTGAGCGACGCCGAAGCCGCAAAGGCCGAGGCCGAGCAATCCCTCACGAAAGCTCAAGAGGAACAAAAAGCCGCTCAGTCGCGTGTCAATGACGCCCAGGCGCGCAAGGACGAAGCCGATTCGCGCGTCGCTGAGCTCGAAACGGCGAGCGGGACCGACACTACTGAAGCTAAGGCAGAGCTCGACAGCGCCGTGGCTGCCCGCGACACCGCGCAGAACGAATTGAGTGCGGCAAATGCCGCGCTTGCGGAGGCAAACACTGCCGTTGAGAACCAGCAGAATGCAGTCAAGACGGCAAAGAGTGAGCTTGAGAAAGCACAGGAAGCGGCGAACGAAGCTGAGAATGCTGTCACTACGGCGCAAAGCAACCTCTCCAGTTTAGAGAGTCAGCGTGATCAAGCCCAGGAACAGCTCGACGATGCGACTGCTGCTCTTAAGACTGAACAGAACAAAACAGCGAGCCTTGAGACCAAGAAGGATGCTGATGGTAGGGCACTTTCTGCAGCGCAACAAAAGGTGGAGGAGGCTCAGGCTGCGGTAACGACGGCCCAACAGAACGTGGCTGAGGCGGAAAAGTCACTGAAAGAAACGGCCGTCACCTACCCGAAGATTGCACGTGGCTTCTACGAATGGATGAAGGGCCAGGGGTATACAGAGTCGGCCACCATGGCGCTTGAGATTCTTGATGACAAAACTACGGTTTCGCCAGCGGAGAAAGAGGATGGAAGCCCCGTTGATTCTCGGGTGGTCACTTCCCTAACGAACGAGGACGACGCCAACGATGCGACGAGCCTTAAGAACATGCTGGCCTCCGTCAAGTGGATGAAGGAAGCAAACCGCTTGCGGAAGGATGTAGAGAAACTGCCGGAGGCGCAAGTGAGCCTGCGACTCATGGCGGTGTCTCAGGTGAAAGCCAACTGGTCCCAAGAGCACACGTTGAAACATTCGAATGTTTTTGGTGCAGGAGAAAATCTCGCGTGGGGCTGGGAAAGCTTCGATCCCTATGGCACTACCTCGCGTCAACGCCCTTACTACATGCCCGGTACGGAGGTTGACGGTCAAAAGCAGTACGAAGCCGCTATGGCCAAAGTTAAGGCTGGTCAAACTCCAGACGTCAATGATTTGCCTCAGGGGTGGTTCTGGCTCGAAAAATTTGTGCTCAAATCGCAGCAGGAGTATGGCTTTGATTTCAAGGCAAAATATCCGCAGGTGGGTAGCGCCACAGGGCACTACAGATTGATTGCTGATATGAATTCTGGCGCCAAGATTGTGGCCATGGGATATGGCCTCAATACGGATGCCAATGAGGTGGACGGGTTCAATTTCGCAGAAACGCATAGCCTCGGCATGGCGGCTGGTTACGGAAAGACACCAACGGGTTGGGCCATTAGCGAAGCGGAGTCCAAAGAGCTCATGAGCGTCGACCGCTTCGAGGAGCTTCTGAAGCAGTATGAGGGTCTCACTGAACAACCAGCGGTTGCGACCCCGGACGCGAAGGCCAACCTGGATGCCGCTCAAGCTGAGTTGAAGGACGCCGAAGAGCGTTTGGCTCAGGCAATGCGCGCTAGTGATCAGGCAGCGGCGAATGCCAATACGTCCGCGGATGCGCTCGCAAAGAATACGACTGCTATCGCGGATCTGAAGAAGGACCTGGAAGAATACTCAAACAAGCGCGATGAGCTCGCCGTGAAGGTTGAGGAGGCGAAGCAGGCTCTCACCGCGGCGGAAGAGGCGCTCGATCCGGCTCAAAACGCCCTTCAGCAGGCGCAGCAGGTTCACGCTACGGCTGAATCGGATTTGAAGCAGCTTGAGGCTGATACGCAAGCCAAGCAGCAGGCCGTAGCCCAAGCACAGAAGGCCTACGATGATGCCGAGGCTCGCGTGAAGGAGGCTCAACTAGCCCTCGCCGACCTCGCGAACGGCACGGAGCTCGGCAACGCTCGCGCAGCGGCCGCAGCGGCCGACCAGGAACTTTCCGAAGCGAAGCAGGCACTGTCGAATGCCGAGGCTGCGGTCGTCTCCGCACAAGCAGAAGCCACGAACGCCGCCAATGTTCTTGCGGATACTGAGAATGCCAAGGCAGAGGCTGACAAGGCCCTTGCGGAGGCGAAGGCGCCCATTGCTGAGCTCGAGGAGGCGAAGGCTAGCGCCGACGTCGCGCTCGCCGCGGCACCGGCCCAGAACACGAACCTCGCCGATGCGAAAGCCGCTGTCGCCGCCGCATCCGAGAACCTGGATAGGGCTCAGGCTGCTTCCGAGAATGCCGCGGAGACGTACAACGCCGCAGTTGCCGCTGTGGAGCCGGCCAAGACTAAGCGCGACGCTGCTGCAACGGCACTCGCCGCGGCCAAGGCTCTCACGTTTGACGGCGTTGTCGCTGACGGCGTTGACGAGGCTGCGTACGCCGAGGTTGCAGCAGCACGCGCGGCCTATCTGGCGGCAGAGGCGGCTCTTAACGACGCTCGAGCCGCTGTTGCTCCTGCCGAAAATGCGGTGGCCGAGGCAAAGGCGGTGCTCGGTATGGCCGAAGCGCAGCTTGCAGCCGCAGAGGCGGAACTCGCACGCCTTGAAGCACTGGTCGCACCAGAAGCCCCTGGTACTGACGAACCCGGCACGGAAGAGCCCATCTCCGATGGCACTGGCGACGACAGTTCCAATGGCGGTGGCGAGGAGGGTGCTGAGCATCCTGCGGCCGGAGACGAAGGGCAGGTCAGCGAGGAAGTAGACGATGCGCCTGGAGATAGTGCCGCTGCGGGCCAAGGCGCCGGCGATGAGCGAACCACGCGGGATGGAAAGCGCCACCCCTCGTACACCGTGATCGAGAGTGATCATCATGCACGCCTGGACGCGCTTCCACGTACCGGCTTTGGCGCTGCGGGTCTCGCAGGTCTCGCAGCCCTCAGCATGATCAGCGGTGCGGGCCTCGCCGCGCGGAGCGGCTCTGGCCGTCGCGCACGCCGCGATTAAGCAAACGCTGCGAACGCGACGCTGACGAAGGGCGCGCCCCGGTGGTTGCCATCCGCAACTGCCGGGGTGCGCTCGCATTTAAAGCGGCCAGCCGTCGGACTTCACGCCGCTAAAGAGGCAACGAAAAAGGCCCCGCCGAAGCGGGGCCTTCCGTCACGCTAAAACGCGCGCACTATGCTCACTTCTCGAGCGTCGCCACAAGCTTCGCGAGACCCGACTTGCGGTTCGCGGCCTGGTTCTTGTGGATAACGCCCTTCGACACAGCCTTGTCGAGCTTGCGCGAAGCCTCACGAAGAGCCTTGGCCGACGCATCTGCATCGCCAGCGGCAACCGCGGTGCGAACCTTACGCACGTAGGTCTTGAGCTCGCTGCGGTACGCCTTGTTGCGCTCCTGAGCTTTCGCGTTGGTCTTGATGCGCTTGATCTGGGACTTGATGTTTGCCACGAGGTGCCTTTTCTAGATGTTGAGGTGAAACGCCGCTCATGAGAGGTGCTCACGCTCGACGGGGACGGGCGGTGGGGTATCGCCTGGAGACGTCAAACGTTCGCATCACGAACGGAAAAACTCACGCCGGCGCATGCAGTACCACGCCCCAGAGACACGAAAGGGGTGTAAGCACGCCGCACTCAGCGCAGTATGTTCACACATACAGCCGTCAACTCTACCAGCGGCCGGCGCGAAAGCACAGGGCTTCAGCTCACCAGCCGTGTTCTTCGCGTGTGGCATTAGCCACCCGATCAAAGCGAGCCTTGTCGAGCTTGCCGCCCTCGCGTCGCACCTTGGAGGCTTCGAGGCGAATGAGGCGATCGACCCTCACTTCCGAGGGACGGTGCTTGGCGTCCCACGAACCGGTGCCGATGTCCACCCAGCGATTGCCGTGTTCATCGGTGTGATCGCCCTTGCCACGGTCGCGCGAGGTAAGCATGAGTGCCACGATCACGCCATTGCCCTCCTCAGCAAGCACGAGTACGGGGCGGTCTTTGCCCTTCGAGGGATCTTCCTCGAACGGTACCCACGCCCACACGACCTCGCCCGGATCGGGGTTGCCGTCTGCCGCAGGTGCATACGTGATGGTCAGGGGAGCGCTGCTGGCGCGATCGGGGAGCGCGGAGTGCGCTTCGCTTGGGCCGGCACCATCGCGGGTTTGTGGTCCGACGCTTGCCGGGCCAGCGTCGGACCTTTTTCGTTTGTTTTCGAAGGCCCGAACCCCCTCCCGGGCGAGGTGGCCAGCGGCGCGCTGCACCCGCCGGTTTCGGGCGAGTGTGCCAGCGATGGACTTGAGTGACGAGAGAACGCTCATGGTGTGACCGTATCAACCCGTGCGATGGTGGGAGTGAACGGGCCAAAAACGAGTGTGCATGGGACAATGAAGGCATCTTTGCCCGTCGAAAGGATTCCCGTTGACTAGCGCCCCCGCGAACATGCGCGAGATCGAGCCAGCCGCGACCTCCATGGAGAGGATTCGCAACTTCTGCATCATCGCGCACATCGATCATGGCAAATCGACTCTCGCCGACCGCATGCTCCAGCTCACCGGCGTGGTTGATGAGCGTGCGATGCGGGCCCAGTACCTCGACCGCATGGATATCGAACGCGAGCGCGGCATCACGGTGAAAAGCCAGGCCGTGCGCATGCCGTGGGTCGTGGATGGCGAGGCTTATGCGCTCAACATGATCGACACGCCGGGCCACGTGGACTTCACCTACGAGGTCTCGCGTTCGCTCGCGGCGTGCGAAGGCGCGATTTTGCTGGTCGATGCCGCGCAGGGGATCGAGGCACAGACCCTCGCGAACCTCTACCTCGCGCTCGATAACGACCTTGAGATCATCCCCGTGCTCAACAAAATTGATCTGCCGGCTGCCGATCCGGAAAAGTACGCCGCGGAGATCGCCCAGCTGGTGGGCTGCGAACCCGAAGACGTGCTCAAGGTTTCCGGTAAGACCGGCGAGGGAGTTGAGGCGCTTCTCGATCACGTTGTACGCACGATTCCGAAGCCCCATGGGCGCATCGATGCGCCCTCGCGCGCGATGATTTTCGATTCCGTGTACGACACCTATCGGGGCGTTGTCACGTATGTGCGTGTGGTTGACGGGCAACTCGACTCGCGAGAGAAAATTCAGATGATGTCAACCGGTGCGACTCACGAACTGCTTGAGCTCGGCGTGATTTCGCCCGAGCCGAAGCCCACGAAGGGGCTCGGCCCCGGCGAGGTCGGCTACCTCATTACGGGCGTGAAAGACGTGCGCCAGTCGAAGGTCGGTGACACCGTGACCGCTGCGCTGCGCGGCGCCGAAGAACCGCTAGCCGGCTACTCCGAACCGAAGCCGATGGTGTTCTCGGGGCTCTTCCCGATTGATGGCTCCGACTACCCGGCGCTTCGCGACGCGCTCGACAAGCTCAAACTCAATGACGCCGCGCTCAACTATGAGCCCGAGACCTCGACCGCGCTTGGCTTCGGTTTCCGCGTGGGCTTTTTGGGCCTGCTTCACCTCGAAATTGTGCGCGAGAGGCTCGAGCGCGAATTCAACCTGGACCTGATCTCGACTGCGCCGAGCGTGATCTACCACGTGACCATGGAGGACGGCACCGAGGTCGAAGTTCTCAACCCCTCGGACTTCCCTGAGGGCAAGGTTCACGAGATCCGCGAACCCGTCGCGAAATCCACGATTCTCGTGCCCAAGGAATTCGTGGGCACCGTTATGGAACTGTGCCAGTCAAAACGCGGAACGATGAAGGGCATGGACTACCTGAGCGAAGACCGCGTGGAGCTTCGGTACACCCTTCCCCTTGCCGAAATCGTGTTCGACTTCTTCGACCAGCTCAAGAGCCGAACGAAGGGCTATGCCTCGCTCGATTACGACGTGCAGGGTGAGGAAGCGGCCGATCTGGTCAAGGTGGACATGCTGCTTCAGGGCGAAACGGTGGACGCCTTCAGCGCGATTGTGCACCGCGATAAGGCCTACCACTACGGCGTAGAGATGGCCGGTAAGCTCAAGAACCTCATTCCTCGCCAGCAGTTCGAGGTGCCCATCCAGGCGGCGATCGGTTCGCGCATCATCGCTCGCGAGAACATCCGCGCGATCCGCAAGGACGTGCTCTCCAAGTGCTACGGCGGCGACATCTCACGTAAGCGCAAGCTGCTCGAGAAGCAGAAGGAAGGCAAGAAGCGCATGAAGTCGATCGGCTCGGTTGACGTGCCGCAGGAAGCGTTCATCGCGGCTCTGCGCTCGGACGGCGGCTCGGCCGACGGCAAAAACAAGTGAGAGGCGCGAACATGAACGTTGAACCGCTTTCGGTCACCATTACTGACGCCCCGGCGCGCGTGGTCTCGACGTGCACGGTGGATTCCCTCTTCCACGTCGAAGCAACGGGGATTCGCTCGGGGATCAACAAGGTCCCACGCCCGGAGGGGATCAAGCTCTTGACGCACGGCGTGCTCGGCGACGTGCAGGGCGATACCGAACATCACGGCGGCCTTTTCAAAGCCGTGTACGCGTTCGCCCGCGAAACTCGCGAGGAGCTTGCTCGCCAAGAAGGTTTTAGTGGTCTGCCCGACGGCGCCTTCGGCGAAAATCTGGTCACGGAGGGCATTGATACCGACGAGGTCGTCATCGGCTCGCGCTGGCGGATCGGTGGTGCCGAGCTTGAGGCGAGCGTGCCGCGCCAACCCTGCAAGACCTTTGCCGTCTGGATGGGGCGCTTCGCCGATCAGGTGGGGCTCGAACAGCGGGGCCCGTGGGGACGCCGTTTCACTGCCTACGGCAAGTGCGGCGCGTACTTCCGCATCGTGCGCGAGGGCGTTGTGCGCCCGGGCGATGAGATCGAGGTCCTGTCGGTTCCCGAGCACGGCGTCAGTATCGGCGAAATATTCCGCGGGCTCACGGGCGAGATTGATCCGGCGAGCGCCAACGCGCTCCTTAGCTGGGCCCGCGACACTGAAACGCCCGTGTACACGTCTATGGCAAGGGGGTGCCTCGCGGCGCTCCAAAGTGCCGATATCGCGTTCGAATTCCCCGCCTCGCTCATCACTGATGGCCGCGGCAACTAACGCCAAGGGCCGATGCCTCTCGGTCTATATTCATGTGCCGTTCTGCGCGGTGCGGTGCGGGTACTGCGACTTCAACACCTACACCGCGAAGGAACTCGGCGGCGGAGGCTCCCAGGCCGAATACCCCGCTAATGCGATGCGCGAAATGGATCTCACGCTCGCGGATGATGAAGCGTCGGGCTTTTCTTACGACCGAGTTGACACGGTGTTCTTTGGCGGCGGAACCCCCACGCTGCTTCCTGCCGATGACCAGGCGCGCATGCTCGCGCACCTCACCTCGCTCATCCCTCTCGCTTCCGATGTCGAGGTGACGACCGAAGCGAACCCCGATTCCGTCACGCGAGACTCCCTCTTCCGCCTCGCCGATGCCGGATTTACTCGCGTCAGCTTTGGGATGCAATCGGCGGTGCCGCGCGTGCTTGCGATCCTCGACCGCACCCACAACCCCGAATCCGTGCCACGGGCCGTCGCGTGGGCCCGGGAAGCGGGCCTTCAAGTGAGTCTCGACATGATTTATGGAACGCCGGCGGAGTCGCTCACGGACGTCGAGACCACGATTGACGCGATCACCGAGATGCAGCCGGATCACGTGAGTGCCTACTCGCTCATCGTCGAGGGCAACACCAAAATGGCCCGCCAGCTGCGCCGCGGCGAGCTCAACGAGCCCGATCCGGACTTCATGGCCGATGCCTACGAACTCATCGCCGACCGCACGCGAGCCGCGGGTTTCGAGTGGTACGAGGTCTCGAATTTCGCGCGGGGCGAGGAGTTTCAGTGCCGCCATAATCTCGCCTACTGGCGGGGCCGCGACTGGTGGGGGATCGGCCCCGGCGCGCATCGACACCGCGACGGCTACCGCTCGTGGAACCTCAAGCACCCCTCGCGCTACGCGGCGGCTCTTGCGCAGAACCGGCTTCCCGTGGATGGCTCCGAGCAGGTCTCTGATGAGGATCGCGCGCTCGAACGCCTCATGCTCGAGATGCGCCTTCGCGAAGGATTTTCCGCGGCGAGTAATCCGCTCACCTCGAGCGATGAGGCACGCGAGGTGCTCGAGCGGCACGTGGCGGCGGGGCGGTTGGATGCGACTGCGTGGGATAACGGGATCGTGAGGCTTTCCGACGCCGGCCGGCTTGTCGCCGATGCCATTACGCGCGATGTTTTGCCTTGAGAGCGCCTTTGAAGCGGCGAAGACTCGGGTGATCCCTACGATTCATGTTGATCACTTTCGTTGTCCGCGTTCTTATGCCGGGCAACGAATTGTTGAAGAACGGTAAAAATGAGAAAGCCGAGAAGCAGGATCGCCACGATCATCACGACAACAACGAAAATGACCATAAACCACGCGGACCTAAAAATCATGAGATTCCTACGCTTTCGAAAGTCGCGGATGGCCCGATTTTACACCTACCTGAACCCATCGCGTGCTTTAGGTCACGTTTAGTGCAGATGAAGGCCCGGAGAGGCGGACGGGCAGTCGTGACGTCCGTTAGGGGAGTGCGCGATGTCTCGGTTGCGGCTTACAGCTTGATCTTGAATGAATACAGAGCACCGCATGGTTTTTGGCAGAAGCGGGGACTCGGCCGCTTAGTCGACGCTTCCGATGGTCCTTGAGCGCGGGCGAGGTAAGCGTCGGATTTGGCCCCGTGTCCAAACCCCCACAACCCCTATGCAATTCAGGGAGTGGCGGTGACGAAGTCGATCAGTTCCTCGATACGCCCGCTAAGGGTCGGCTCGACATCCGCGTACGAGCGCACCCGCCCGAGAATCTTCTGCCACCCTTCGGCGATATCCGCCTGCGACTCGGCAGGGAGCCCGAGCGCTCTGAGCGAGCCGACCTTGATGTCTGTTCCCTTGGGGATGTGGGGCCACTTCTCGAGCCCTACGCGAGCGGGTTTGACGGCCTGCCACACGTCCACGTACGGGTGGCCGAGGATCAGCGCATGCTCCCGCATGCCCTTCTCCCGCATCACGGATTCGGCGATCCGCGTTTCTTTCGAACCGGGAACGAGATGATCAACGAGGATCCCGAGCCTGCGGCCTGGGCCCGGCCGGAAAGCCCGAACGCGCTCGAGAAGATTATCGGCGCCATCGAGCATTTCGACAGCAACGCCCTCGATACGCAGGTCATGCCCCCACACCTTCTCCACGAGTTCCGCATCGTGCTTGCCTTCCACCCAAATCCGCGAGTCCCGCGCCACGCGGGCACGCACCCCTTCAACGTAGGTTGAGCCCGAGGCGCTGCGTTTAGGGGCCGACGTTTGCCGAGCAGCCGTCGGACCGCCCTTCGTAGGGGGAACGAGGCGGACGGGTTTCCCATCGATCAAAAACCCCGGGCCGAGGCGGAAGGTGCGCAGCCGGTGGTGGCGATCCTCGAGCTCGACGATGTGGATGCCGCCAGACTTTTCCACGCGCGTAACGGCGCCAACCCAGCCGGTTTGGACATCCTCGACGACGAGCCCGCGCTCGGCGGGGACATCCCTGCTCGCGGGGCGTTTCGGGTGAAAGGCATCCCCGGTACCGGAAAGGACGTCGTGGCCGTAGCGATCGATATTCACGGCGGTTTACGCTACCAGGGGCGTGTTCGCTCACAGGGGATCGCCACACCGTGCGAGGAGCGAGCAGTGCGCGTAGTATTGGCACTCGAAGCCCGTGACTGCTAATGCGCGAAAGGATGAGACACATGGATGAGCGCAAGCTCAGCATCCTCGGCGCAATCGTGGAAGATTACGTGGCGACCCGCGAACCCGTGGGCTCGAAGTCACTGCTGGAACGTCACGAGCTAGGCGTGAGTGCCGCGACCGTACGCAACGACATGTCGGTGCTCGAAGAAGAGGGGCTCATCATGCAGCCCCACACCTCGGCGGGGCGCATCCCCACCGATAAGGGCTACCGCGTGTTCGTCGATTACGTCGCGCAGGTCAAGCCCCTTTCAGCGCCCGAGCGTCGCGCAATCCACACGTTCTTCGACGGTGCCCACGACCTCGATGATCTGCTGTCCCGCACGGTGCGTCTGCTCTCACGCCTCACGAATCAAGTCGCCGTTGTGCAGTACCCCGCGTTGCGCCAGGCTCACGTGCGCCACGTTGAACTCGTGAAGACTTCCGAAACCCTCTTGCTCGTTGTGCTCATCACCGATGCGGGCCGGGTGGATCAGCAAACAATTTCTCTTCAGCACTCGCAGGATGCCGCGTTCTATGAACGCCTGCGCGAGCGCATCAATCGCGTGTGCGCATCGAGGCCCGTGACCTCAGTGGGCGGGGACCTCAATGCACTCCTCGAGGAGGAATCCGCATCAACACGCGCTGCCGCCACCGAAGTGCTCGAGGCGCTCGGCGAACTGCTTGCCTCGCGTCGCGAGGATCGTATGATCGTCGGCGGCGTCTCGAACCTCGCGCGCGGTGAACAGTTCTCGCGCGAAGTTGGCCCCATGCTCGACCTCCTCGAGGAGCAACTCGTGCTTTTGCGGCTTCTTGGCGAGATGCATTCGAACTTCGGCGAGGTCGACGTGCTGATCGGCGAGGAGCTCAGTAGCGTTTCCGGTGATGCTCTTCAGCGCGCAGCCCTCGTGGGGAGCGCCTATACCGAAGCGGCTGGTGGCGCTTCGCCGTCTTCACGCATTGCGATCCTCGGCCCTTCGAGCATGGATTACGTGACCTCCATATCTTCCGTGCGCGCCGTCGCCCGGTATATTTCCCGTTTCATCGGTTAAGAACTGCACCCAACTCTCAAGGAACCACACTTCGTGAACGACGATTTTTACGAGATCCTCGGCGTCTCCAAAGACGCCAGCGCGGACGAGATCAAGAAGGCCTACCGTAAAAAGGCCCGCAAGCTTCACCCCGACGTGAACCCCGATCCTTCTGCGGCCGATCAAATGAAGAAGGTCTCGCAAGCCTACGAGACGCTTTCCAATCCTGAAAAGCGTCGCATGTATGACATGGGCGGGCAGAGCCCGTTCGGCGGCGGTGGTTTCGGTGGCTTCGGTGGGGGAGCGACGTTCGACTTCTCCGACCTGTTTGAGGCGTTTGCGGGCGCGAGTAGCATGGGCGGGCGCGGGCGCGGCCCCATTCCCCGTGAGCGGCGCGGCAACGACATTCTCCGACGCATGACGCTCGAACTCGACGACGTTGTGTTCGGCTCCGAAAAAGAGCTCACGTTCCCGACGGCTGTCACCTGTTCACGCTGCCACGGCAATTGCTGTGAACCGGGAACCGGAACGAAGAAATGCTCCGTGTGCAGCGGAAGCGGCCACGTGCAGCGCACCGTGAACTCGCTTCTTGGACAGATGGTGCAACTCGCGCCCTGCTCGGCCTGCCAGGGGCACGGCACGACGATCGAGAACCCCTGCAGCGAGTGCCAGGGACACGGACGCGTACAGGAGGAGCGCACGATCACGCTTCGCGTGCCCGCAGGTATCGATACCGGCCGCCGCATTCAGCTTCGTGGCGAAGGCGAAGCGGGCGAGGCCGGCGGCCCCGCCGGCGATCTGTTCGTCGAAGTGCGTGTCAAGGAGCATGAAATCTTCCACCGCGAGGGCTACGACCTGCTCGCGCGTCTCACGATCTCGATGGTGGCCGCGGCCCTCGGCACGAAGGCCACGCTCACGACCTTTGACGGTGAGCGCGAGGTCGAAATCAAGCCGGGCACCCAACCGGGCGATGTGATTCGCATGCGGAACCTCGGTGTGACCTCGCTTCGCGGCGATTCGCGTGGCGACATCCTCATCGAAGTAGGCGTCGAGATCCCGAAGAAGCTTTCGGGAGCCGAAAAAGATCTCCTCGCGAAGTTCGGCGAGATGCGTAACGAACCCGACCTTCGCTCAGCGGCGAAAAATGCCCAGCACAGCGATGGCGGCGTCTTCGCGAAACTCCGCGAGAAATTCCGCGATCTGTGAGCCTCAAGAACTTCCTTCTCCTCGAGGGCACTCTCGAGGACGCCACCGCCGGAAGCTCAATCGAGATCGGCGGGGACGAAGGGCACCACGGGGCGCGCGTCATGCGGCTTCGCCCGGGCGAGAACATCCTCGTGACGGACACGGACGGATACCAGGTGGAAGCTACCGTCACGAGCGTCTCGAAGAGCAGCTTCGACATTCAGCTGTGCAGCGCGCCCATGCACGAGCCAGCGCCGGAGACGACATTTGTGCTCGTCCAAGCGCTCGCTAAGGGGGGCCGCGACGAATCGGCGATTGAAATGGCGACCGAACTCGGCGTGGACCGAGTGATTCCGTGGCAAGCGGACCGCAGCGTCGTCCAGTGGAAGGGTGTGAAGGAAGAAAAGGGGCGCGAGAAATGGCGCTCGCGCATTATCGCCGCGGTCAAGCAATCGCGCCGCGCACGCATCCCTGCCCTGGAGACCGCTGTGACGAGTGCGGAACTTGTGCCCCTCATCGAGAGTGCGGTTTCTCGTGGGGCCATGGTCCTTGCTCTCCACGAGAGTGCAACCGAGAGGCTCGGTGGAGTGACTCGCGAGCTCGCGATGCGCGCCGCGAACGCGGGAGAAATGCCTGGGGAAGTGTGGGTCCTCGTCGGTCCCGAAGGGGGCATAAGCGACGAGGAGATTCGCCGATTTTCCGCCGCCGGCGCGGCCCCAGTTCTACTCGGGAACGAGATTCTTCGGGCGTCAAGCGCGGGACCAGCGGCTCTTGCCGCACTCTGCTCGGTGATCGGTCGATGGCAGTAGCTCGTTCACAATGACACCCGTGGCCCCAGGTGCACGCTCGAAGGCGTCGGACCCCACACGTGCGCACACCGCTTGCCCACTAGACTGGTGGGGCCAACGCTCTCATGCACCCGAGGAGGAGCCGATGACCACCACCGATCCGAACTGTATCTTCTGCAAGATCGTTGCTGGCG
Organism: Dermabacter sp. HSID17554; assembly: GCF_003989295.1. Lineage (NCBI taxonomy): Bacteria > Bacillati > Actinomycetota > Actinomycetes > Micrococcales > Dermabacteraceae > Dermabacter > Dermabacter sp. HSID17554. Next base: position 87,760 of record NZ_RBLW01000001.1, read on the forward strand.
AGATCCCGTCGACCAAGGTCTACGAGGACGCCAACGTCGTGTGCTTCAAGGACCTCGAACCCAAAGCTCCCGTGCACGTGCTCGCCGTGCCCAAGGAGCACTACGCCAACATCGTGGAACTCTCCGCCAATAAAGACCTGCTCGCCGCGGTCGTCAAGGCCGCGGGCGCCGTTGCGAAGGAACAGGCCCAGGGGGAGTTCCGCTTCATTTTCAACACCGGTGAAAGCGCTGGCCAAAGCGTTTTCCATGTACACGGACATATTCTCGCCGGTACGCCCCAGTCTGAAGGAGACCTCTTCTAACCGTGCAGGAGACCACCGATATTCTCGAGCGCTACGTCGCGATCCCCGATCACTTGCGCCCCGTTGCCGTCCTCGGCGCGAACGACCAGGCACTCAACGTCATCGAAAAAATCATGCCGGACATCGACGTGTCGATGCGCGGGCACCAGATCACGTTGCGCGGACCGGAAGGCTCGCTCGATCGCGCAGCCGCGATCATGAACTCCCTTATTGAAATCGCCGCGAGCGGCGAAACCGTGACGGGTGAGGCGGTCCACCGCGCGGCGGAACTCTACGGCGATGATCGACGCCGGGATCAGCACGTGTCGCAGATCCTCAGCCAGTCCGTGCTCTCGTCCCGGGGCCGTACGATCCGCCCGAAGACCGTTGGGCAAAAAGAATACGTGGACGCGATCGACGAGAACACCATCGTGTTTGGCATTGGCCCCGCGGGCACCGGCAAAACATACCTCGCCGTCGCGAAAGCCGTGCGGGCTCTGCTCGATAAGCAGATCAACCGCATCATTCTCACCCGCCCCGCGGTCGAAGCAGGGGAGAGGCTCGGCTTCCTCCCGGGCACGCTCAACGAGAAGATCGACCCGTACCTGCGCCCGCTTTACGATGCCCTCCACGACATGCTCGATCCCGAGTCGATTCCGCGCCTCATGGGCGCCGGAACCATCGAGGTTGCTCCGCTCGCCTACATGCGCGGGCGCACCCTCAACGATGCCTTCATCATTCTTGACGAGGCACAGAACACCACGGCCGAACAGATGAAAATGTTCCTCACGCGCCTTGGGTTCAATTCGACAATGGTCATCACGGGAGATGCCACCCAGGTCGACCTTCCGGGCGGAACGAAGAGTGGCCTCAAGGTCGTTGAGCGAATCCTCGGCAACGTTGACGACATCGCCTTTTGCCACTTGAGCTCGAAGGACGTTGTGCGCCACCGCCTCGTGAGTGACATCGTTGATGCCTACGCACGCTGGGATCTTTCCGAGTTCTCTCCGAAAAAGAAGGCCAAGCGATGAGCATCGAAGTCAATAATGAGACCACCGCGAAGATCGACGCGCGCGAATTCGTGGACCTTGCCCGATATGTCTTTGATGCGATGTTCCTGCATCCCGCAACGGAACTCTCCATCACGTTCGTGGATGAGAGCGCAATGAGCGACCTTCACGAGGAGTGGATGGACCTCGAGGGCCCCACCGACGTGATGAGTTTCCCCATGGATGAATTGCGCGAGGGAAGCGAAGGCGAGCTCGCCCCCGAAGGGCTTCTCGGCGATATCGTCATCTGCCCCTCCGTTGCCGCCACCCAGGCGCGCATTGCGGGGCACAGCACCGAAGAAGAGATGCTCCTTTTGCTCACGCACGGCATCCTTCACCTGCTTGGCTACGACCATGTTGAACCCGAGGATGAACGCGTGATGTTCACGCTCCAGCGCAAGCTTCTCCTCACGTTCCTCGCGGGCCGTACCTCGCGGGTGGGCATCTCCGATACCGGGGGTCCGCGCCCGTGAACACGATCGCTATTCTTATTCCCCTCGCCATCATCGCGATCATCCTCGCGGTGTGTTTCTCGGCGGCCGATGCCGCCCTGAGCACGCTGTCGCGCCACAGCATCGAACGCTACTTTGAGGATGAGGAGAAGAAGCGCGACCGCATCCTCACGATGCACGATGACACGCACACGACGTTCGCGACCATTGCGCTCGGGCGCGTCCTTGCCGAGGCAACCTACGCGGTCATCATTACGGCCTGCATGTTCGAGAGCCTCGAGGGCCTGTGGCTTCCGTTGCTCCTCGCGATCACGGTGACGTTCCTCGTGTCCTTTATGGGAGCCTCCGTCTCGCCTCGAACCCTCGGGCGTCGCGCTCCAGAGAAGACAATCTCGGTTCTCGTCCCCCTCGTGCGCTTCGCTCGCATTGTGCTCGCGGTGCCGTCGAAGGTGCTCATCCATATCTCCAATGCCTTTACCCCCGGCGGCAAGGTTGCGGGAGGTCCCTTCGCCACCGAAGAAGAGCTTCGCCACTTCGTTGATCGAGCGAGCGAAACCGAGGCGCTCGAAGACGACGAACGCAACATGATCAAGGGCGTGTTCGACCTCGACGACACGATGATTCGCGAGGTCATGGTGCCGCGCACCGACATGGTCACGATCGATGCGGATGCAACAGCCAATAAAGCGATGCGCCTCTTCGTGCGTTCGGGCTACAGCCGCATCCCCGTGATCGGTGAAGAGGGCGTTGACGACTTAAAGGGCATGCTTTACTTCAAGGACGTCATGCGCGTGATCCACTCGCCGTGGAATCCAGGTGGGGATCGCCCCGTCACCGAGATCATGCGGCCCGTGAAGTTCTACCCGGAGTTTCTTACCGCGGACCGGGTCATGGAGGAAATGCGCACCTCGCGCGTCCACGTGGGCATCCCCGTCGACGAGTACGGAGGCGTCGCCGGCATCGTCACCATCGAGGACATCCTGGAAGAAATCGTGGGCGAAATTGCCGACGAGCACGACCGTCGTGAACACGAGGCGGAAAAGGTTTCCGACGCTGAATACCGCGTGCCCTCGCGCATGACCGTCGTCGAGGTGGGGGAACTCTTCGATCTCGAGATTGAAGATGAAGATGTCGATACGATCGGTGGCCTTCTCGCGAAAACCGTTGGCCGAGTGCCCATCATCGGAGCCGAAGGGGACGCGCACGGTCTCCACATGGAGGCCGATCGCACGAGCGGCAGGCGCAAGCAGGTCTCGGCGATCCTCGTGAGCCGCGCCCCGCGCGAGACGGCCAACGATTCGCGCGAGAGCGACGACTAGGAGAGCAAAGGTGGAAACTGTGCATCGAAGTGGCTTCGTCGCGCTCGTGGGCAGGCCTAACGTGGGTAAATCGACGCTCACGAACGCGATGGTAGGCGACAAAGTCGCGATCACGAGTTCGAAACCCCAAACGACGAGGCGCGCGATCCGAGGGATCGTGAGCCGCGAAAACGATCAGATCATTATCGTGGACACGCCGGGTGTGCACCGACCGCGTACCCTTTTGGGTAAGCGCCTCAACGATCTTGTACGCGAGACCCTGGCCGAGGTTGACGTCGTGGGCTTTTGCCTTCCGGCGGATCAGAAGATCGGGCCCGGCGACCGCTATATCGCGGAGGATCTTCGGCAGTTGCGAGGCAACCGTCGGACCCCCGCGATCGTGGCGATCGTGACGAAAGCGGACCTCGTGAGCCGTGATGATCTGGCCGCCCACCTCATGGAAGTTGAGCGATTCGTTCAGGCGGAGGACATTGTTCCCATCTCCGCCGTCGAGGGACAACAGATCGACGTTCTCATGGACGTCATCGCCTCGCACCTTCCCGAAGGACCGGCACTCTACCCGGATGATCAACTCACCGAGGAGAGCGTGAGCGACCGTATCGCGGAGCTTGTGCGTGAGGCGGCCCTCGAGGGCGTCCGCGACGAGCTTCCACATTCGCTCGCGGTCGTGGTCGAGGAGATCGTCGAGGAGTCTCTCGATGGAGATCCGTTTGCCGAGGTGGCACCAGGGGAGGGGCGGCTTGTGGTACGCGTGTCCCTCTTCGTCGAACGCGATTCGCAAAAGGGCATCGTGATTGGCAAGGGCGGCAAGCGTCTCAAGCAGGTCGGCACGCGGGCGCGCCGCGGTATTCGGGATCTCATGGACCGCCCCGTTCATCTCGATATTCGCGTCAAGGTCGCGAAGGATTGGCAGCGTGACCCGAAACAGCTCGGCCGCCTGGGCTTCTAATATTTTGGGCGTTTTCATCTCACAGTTTGAGTGTCCGACGGTTGCCGCCCTGAGGTTTGCGCCCTCAGGTGTAAGGTGACGGCCATGAACCGTCACGCTCGTACCGTCTCCGCGACCGAAGATCCGAGTACGCCCGTTGTGGGTCAGCACGGCGATGCGCCGCAAACCCCTTCTGGTATGCCCGTGGATCGCTATACGCCCTTCCACGAGCACATTCCCTTCACTCTCGAGGATCGTCAGTGGCCGAACCGCGTGGTGACGCGCGCCCCGCGGTGGTGCGCGGTTGATCTTCGCGACGGCAATCAGGCCCTCATCGACCCCATGAACACCGAGCGTAAACTCCGGATGTTCAACCTTCTCGTGGAGATGGGTTACAAGGAAATCGAAATCGGTTTCCCCTCGGCCTCGCAAACGGATTTCGATTTTTGCCGCACGCTCATCGAGCGGGACCTCATTCCCGATGACGTGACGATCCAGGTACTCGTTCAATGCCGCGAGCACCTCATCGAACGCACGTATGAGGCGCTTCAGGGCGCCAAGCGTGCGATCGTGCACTTCTACAACTCCACCTCGATTGTGCAGCGTGATGTCGTGTTCCGCGCGAACGAAGACGAGGTCCTCGACATCGCCGTGCAGGGAGCGCTGCTCGCGAAGAAGTACGAGGAGTCGCTTGAGGGCTGCGATATCACGTATGAGTACTCACCGGAGTCGTTCACGGGCACGGAAGTCGAGTACGCGGCGCGCGTGTGCAACGCGGTCATCGACATCATTAAGCCCACGCCCGACAAGAAAATCATCATTAACCTCCCCGCGACCGTCGAGATGGCGACCCCGAACGTGTACGCCGATTCGGTCGAATGGATGGATAGGAACCTTCATTCGCGCGACAGCGTTGTGCTTTCGCTTCATCCTCACAATGACCGCGGTACGGGTGTGGCGGCAGCGGAGCTCGGCTACCTCGCCGGTGCTGACCGCATCGAGGGGTGCCTCTTCGGCAATGGCGAGCGCACGGGCAATGTGGATCTTGTGACACTCGGCCTCAATCTTGCGACGCAGGGCGTTGATCCCCAGATCGACTTTTCCAACGTGCCCGAGATTCGCCGCACGGTTGAGCACTGCAACCAGATCGATGTGCATGAGCGCCACCCCTACGGCGGCGACCTTGTCTTTACGGCGTTCTCGGGCTCGCACCAGGATGCGATCAAGAAGGGCCTCGAGCGCATGGAGGCCGATGCCTCCGAGGCCGGCGTCGAGGTGAGCGATGCGACGTGGCGCGTCCCGTACCTGCCGGTTGACCCGAAGGACATTGGCCGCAGCTACGAGGCCGTCATCCGCGTCAATTCGCAGTCCGGTAAGGGCGGCATGGCGTACCTTCTGCGCACCGAGCACGGCCTGGACCTACCGCGCCGTTTGCAGATCGAGTTCTCGAGCATCGTGCAGCATCGCACCGATACCGCTGGTGGCGAGGTGACCCCGGCAGAGCTATGGGAGACCTTCGTGGACGAATACCTGCCGCACCCCGATGCGGCAAAACGCTGGGGGCGCTACGGTTTCCGCGGTGTCACTCAGCACTCCGAAGGCGACGGCACCGATCGGATCGCCGTACAGCTGCGCGTCGAAGACCACGAGAGCACGGTCGAGGGGCTCGGCAACGGCCCGCTCGACGCGTTCGTCAAGGCGCTCGCCTCACGTGGCGTGAAGCTGAGGATTCTCGACTACGCGGAGCACGCCCTTAGCGAAGGCGATGACTCGCTCGCCGCCGCGTATATCGAAGCGGAAATCGGCGAATCGATCTATTGGGGCGTGGGCGTCGACGGTTCGATTACGCGTGCCTCGCTCCAGGCCCTCGTTTCAGCACTCAACCGGGCGGCACGCGCCGGGATCCTTTAGGAGCGCCAGTCGGGTGGTCTCGAGGCTGTACCGTGACGATGCGATTGTTCTTCGCACCCAGGATCTGGGGGAGGCCGATCGCATCGTCACTCTCTATTCGAAAAATCACGGGAAGCTTCGGGCCGTGGCGAAGGGGGTACGAAAAACCTCCTCGCGGTTCGGAGCGCGACTTGAACCTTTCCAGCGCGTCGACGTGCAGTGCTATCGCGGCCGCTCGCTCGATACCGTCTCGCAGGTCGTGACAATCACGGCCTATGCCGAGCAGATCGCGGGTGACTACGGCCGATATACGGCCGCAGCGGCCATGGGAGAGGCCGTCGAACGGCTCACCAATGAAGGCTTCGACCCCACGAGCGCACACTACATGATGCTCGTAGGAGCGCTTCATGCGCTCGTGCATTCGGGGCGCCCACCCGTGCTCATTCTCGACGCTTTTCTTTTGCGCACGATCGCCATGGCAGGCTGGCGCCCGGAGCTTCGACGCTGCGCCGTGTGCGGCGCCGAAGGCCCACATCACGCGTTCGATGTGGCCCAAGGAGGCGTCGTGTGCCGTGATTGTCGGCGCCCTGGCGCCATTGCCGCGCGGCCGAGCGTGACCGAGCATATGATTTTTCTCCTCGCGGGCGATTGGGAGGAGGCTCTCGCAACCGAGGGCGCGGCGCAGGGGGAGGCCGGCCGGCTTATCGCGCGCATCCTTGCCTATCACCTGGAACGGCCGCTCACTGCCCTAGACTTGGTGGATCGATCCATTGAAAGCGCCCCGGCGCCGAAGGAGCACGCGTGAAACCCTCGTTTGTGAAACCGCCCGAGCACCCCTCGGGCGAAACCGCCCCGATTCTCGAGGAACGCTTTATCCCGAAACACGTGGCGGTAGTCATGGACGGAAATGGTCGATGGGCGAATAAGCGTGGCCTGCCGCGAACAGAAGGTCACGCCGCGGGCGAAGCAGCGCTGCTTGATGTAGTGGCAGGCGCGATCCAGGCGGGTGTCACCCATCTGAGTGCGTACGCCTTTTCCACCGAAAACTGGTCGCGATCCCCAAGCGAAGTGCGCTTCCTCATGGGCTTTTCGCGCAGCGTTCTTCGCCGCCAACGCGACACCCTTCACTCGTGGGGGGTTCGCATCAAGTGGATCGGTCAGGCGAAGCGTCTGTGGCCGAGCGTGATTAAGGAACTGCGAGAGGCCGAAGAGCTGACGAAGAGCAACCCGGGTCTCACGCTCTACATGTGCGTCAATTACGGTGGCCAGGCGGAACTCGCGGATGCGGTAAAGGAGATCGCCGCGAAGGTCAAAAGTGGCAAACTCTCGCCCTCGCGCGTGAGTGAGAAGACTATCCGTGCGCATTTGTACGATCCGGAAATGCCGGATGTTGACCTGTTCATCCGCACCTCGGGCGAGCAGCGTACTTCGAACTTCCTCCTGTGGGAGGCCGCGTACGCCGAAATGCTGTTCGTTCCCGAGCTGTGGCCCGATGTGGATAGGCGAACGCTCTGGCGCGCAATCCTCGACTACGCGAAGCGCGATCGTCGCTTCGGTGGCGCGGTCGACAAAGTCGCGAGTTCCCCTGAGAGCAGCGCGTAGGGCCTGCTAGATCCCACGCCCGTTGGCATCGTTCGTGGTCTCATCGGGAAGGAGGGGCGCCCGCTCACCCGTCACATCACGCTCATGGGCAAGTTTTCGCGTGGCCCGGTTCCGCTCGGCACGCTTACGAAGGATGTGGAACGTGAGGAGTCCGACGGCTGCCAGGGCAATCGCCGCGGCCACGTAAGGGTTCGAGAGTGCCACCTCCCACCACAGTGCAAAAGCGGCGAGGCCCACGGTCGCGTATATCACGGCCCACGCGAATCCCCCCACGATGAGGGCTGGGAGGTAGCGCGTCAGCGGCATGCGAGTCACACCCGCCGCGAGGTTCGCGGCCGTTTGAAAGCCGATGGTGAGGAAGCTCAGGGCGACGATAGGCGCACCCCACCTATTGACCTTCTCCGCGGCATTTTCCACGCGTGGGCTCGTGAGGATCGTGTGGAAGCGGCCACGGTTCGCGAGCCTGTAGGCGAGGCGCCCCAAAAGGTACGTGCCTCCTGCTCGGCAATAGATGACGACGAGAAGGAAGGCGATAGCGGGGATGAGGGGGAGTGAAGTGATCCAATCAAGCATTCGAGCGGATCGCGCCTACTTCGACGCTGATGCTGCGGAACACTCGGGGCACGAGCCGAAGATTTCCATCGTGTGCTCAATCTGGGTGAAGCCGTTTTCGCGAGCGATGGTGTTTGCCCATTCCTCGAGCTCCGGCGGAAGGAACTCGATGGTTTTGCCGCACGTTCGGCACACGAGGTGGTGGTGGTGCGATTCCGTGGTGCACTGGCGGTAGATTGCTTCGCCGGAATCGGTGATGATGACGTCAACGAGTCCGGCATCCACCAGCGGCTGCATGTTGCGGTACACGGTCGCAAGGCCCACTGATTCACCGTCGGCTCTCAAAAGATCGTGAAGCTGCTGAGCCGTCATGAAATCTTTTGCCGATTCGAGCGCGCGCAAAATCGCGGTGCGCTGCTTTGTGGTGCGCAGTGGTTTCGCCACTTCAATCACATGCCCTTCGGTTCCGTCGAGATTCGCGCACGGCCAAGAATCGTTTGCGCGAGAACTCCCAGGATATAGAACCCGATCGCGATCAGCACGATCACGCCGCCAGGTGGGAGGTCGACGTACACGGTCAGTACCAGCCCACTCACCGCGCAGATCACACCGAGGAGCATGCTCATACGCATTGTGCGGGCGAAGCCGCGAACGATTTGTTGCGAAGCGGCGACCGGCACGATCATGAGCGCGGAGACCATGAGAGCACCAACGATTCGCATCGCGAGCGTCACGGTCAGCGCCGCCATGATGGCGATGAGAACGTTGACGGCACGTACGGGTAGGCCAATGGCACGCGCATGCTCTTCATCGCTCGTGACGGCAAAAAGCAGCGGGCGCGCCCCCACGCCAATCACGAGGATCGCGAGCGCGAGCGCGAGGGCCACCCACAGGTCCGAGTGCGTCACGGTCGCGAGTGAACCAAAGAGGTAGGCCATGAGGCTTTGCGAGGTGCCGCCCGCAAGTTGGATGATCACGACTCCACCGGCGATACCACCGTAGAAGAGGATCGCGAGGGCGGTATCTCTGCTCGTATGGCCCACTTCGCGCACGTACTCGATGAGCACCGCGCCTACCACACTCGCCACGAGAGCGCCGGGGATCGCGAGAGCATCGCTGCTGGAGAGCTGGAAGATCGAACCCGCGAGCCAACCGAGGGCAACGCCCGTGAGCGCCACGTGGCCGAGTCCGTCACCGAGAAGCGAGAGGCGTTTTTGCACGAGGTACGTGCCAACGACGGGAGCGGTGAGCCCCACCAGTACCGCAATGATGAGCGGGTAGCGAACGATCGGAGAGAGGAGAAGGTCGAGAGGGCTCACGGGTGAATCTCATTCCCTAGGCACTGGTCGATGGTCTCATTCACGTGGTGTTTGCCGTCTTCGCTTTCGCTCGCCGAGGCGTGTGGATCATCGTGGGGGAGCGGCCCGTCGTGGACGACGCGTCCTTGGTCCATCACGATCGCTCGCGTGATGAGATCACGTAGCGGGTCGAGGTCGTGAAGAACAACGACGACCGTCGTACCCTTCGCGTGAAGTTTCGCGATGAGGCTCGAGATGTTCTCCTGGGTCCCGGCGTCGACGCCGGTGAACGGCTCGTCGAGCACCAGAATGCGCGGCTCGCGTACGAGGGCACGCGCGATCATGACGCGCTGACGCTGGCCGCCCGACATTTCCGTCACGGCGCGGCCGGAGAGGTCTCCGAGCCCCACAAAATCGAGGGCTCGATCAACCTTGTGCTTTGAGGCTCGCGTAAACAAATGCTTGCTTGTGAGCAGTCCGCTCGCGGTTGTTTCGTACGCGCTTGCCGCGATATTTCCGCTGAACGCGGCCATCTGCGGGACGTACCCGATCGCGTCATGCACACCGCGCGTAGTCGAGGGGCGCCCGAGAATCTGAGCGCTTCCACCTGAAAGGGGGAGCACCCCAATCATGGCCTTGAGCAGCGTCGACTTGCCCGAGCCGTTTGGCCCAAGAATAGCGACGACTTCACCCTCGTTAATGCGGGCTGTGACGTCCTTGAGTACGACGGAGCCGCCGCGTTTGAGATTCACATGTCGAACCTCAAACGCGGCGGCGTCGTGAGTGGTGGCGCTACTCACTGCCAGGAGGCAACGAGCTTGTCGGCATTTTCTCGCATGACCTGAGCATAATCTTTCTTCGCATCAAGCTGCGTTTCAAGATTGTCGAGCTCCTCGGCCTTCGCACCGGTGCGGCTCGCGAGTGCCTCAGCGACGGCGGGAGTCGCGGAGGTTTCGAAGAACACGGTCGTGAGCTTTTCCTTCTTCACGAGTTCGGCAAGCTCGAGCAGGCGCTCGGTCGACGGTTCATTCTCGGGGTCGATACCGGCGATACCGATCTGGTGCAGATCGTAGGTGTCTGCGAGGTAAGCGAAAGCCGTGTGGCTCGTGATGAAGGCCTTCTCGCGGTCCACCGACTCATACTTTTGGTGAAGCTCCTCGTCGAGGTCCGTAAGCTCCTTCTCGAGTGCCTCGTAGTTCTTCGCGTAATCCTCGGCATGCTCGGAGTCGATGTCCGAAAGGGCGTCGGCAAGTGCCTTAGCCGCCTTGATCATGCGGTGGGGATCCTGCCAGAAGTGAGGATCGATTCCGCCGTGATCGTGGTGGTGGCCCCCGTGGTCGTGATCATCGTGGTCGTGATCGTCGTGCTCGTGGGCGTGGTCATCGCCACCGCCGTCGCTCGCTTCGTGCTCATGATCATGCTCGTCGCCGTGGTCGTGATCGTCGTCGCCGCTTGCGGGAAGGATGTCGACGAACTCGTTGAGGTTCAACAGCTTCTTCGGCTCGTGCGCCTTGATCGCATCGTCAACCGCGGTTTGATAGTGCTCGATTTGCACCACGAGGTCAGCATCAGCCATCTGCGCCACCTGCTGCACCGACAGTTCGAGACCGTGCGGGTCGATGCCCGGCTTCACGGGATTGATGATCGACACGTGCTCACCGCCCACCTTCTCGGCGAGGTATTGGGTGGGGTAGCACGTGATCATGACGGAAAGATCTCCGGATCCCGAGCTGGCGTCGGAACCCTTGCCCTTCTCCGAAGTTCCGCCGCACCCTGCAACGAGGGCAGCGAACGAAAGCCCGCCGCCGAGGGTGAAAGCGCGGCGCGAGACCGGGGTGGACAGACCGAACGAAGACCGTGAGTTATTCATGAGAACTATTATCAGTGAGGCTTGTGGCATGCGGCAAATCTGAGGCCGCGCATGCATGAGAAGAAGCAACGTTTTCGCGGTTTCTGGTTAGGGTGGAACAAAGCGTGCAAGCCATGCATGCCCAGCGTCCCAAGGAGATCTCGTGGCGAAGCCCCAACCGTCGAAGCTCGATAACGTCATCGCCCTCGCGAAGAAGCGTGGTTTTGTGTTCCCCGCCGGCGATATTTACGGCGGCACGCGCTCGGCGTGGGATTACGGCCCCCTCGGCGTTGAGCTCAAGGAAAACATTAAGCGCCAGTGGTGGCGCACCTTCGTGACCTCCCGCGCTGACATGGTGGGGCTCGACTCCTCGATCATTCTGCCCACGCGCGTGTGGGAGGCCTCGGGTCACGTGAAAACCTTTACCGACCCCCTCATCGAGTGCCGCAGCTGCCACAACCGTTTCCGCGAGGATCACCTTGTAGAAGAGTTCGAAGAGCGCAAGGGGCGCAAGGCCGAAGGCATGAGCGAGATCCCGTGCCCGAACTGCGGAACGAAGGGCGAATTCACCGAACCGCAGCAGTTCTCGGGCCTCATGAAAACCTATCTCGGTGCCGTTGATAACGAAGCGGGCCTTCACTACCTGCGTCCCGAAACCGCGCAGGGGATTTTCGTGAACTTCCTGAACGTTGTGAACTCCGCGCGCGTGAAACCGCCGTTTGGCATTGGCCAGGTGGGCAAGTCCTTCCGTAACGAGATCACCCCCGGCAACTTCATTTTCCGCACGCGCGAATTCGAGCAGATGGAAATTGAGTTCTTTACGCAGCCTGAGCGCGCCGGTGAGTTCTTTGACGAATGGGTTGAGGCGTGCGAAAAATGGTTCTTCGACCTCGGCATCAAGCCGGAAAACGTTCGCCGCTTCGACGTTCCAGAGGAGGAGCGTGCGCACTACTCCGATGCAACGATTGACCTCGAATACCGCTTTGGATTCCAAGGCAGTGAATGGGGTGAACTCATGGGCGTCGCGAACCGCACCGACTTCGACCTCACGAGCCATGCGGAGGCCTCGGGAACAAAGATGCAGTACTTCGATCAGGCGAGCGGCGAGCGCTACACGCCGTACGTGATCGAACCATCGTTCGGCCTCACCCGCTCGATGATGGCCTTCCTGATCGACGCCTACGAGGAGGATGAGGCGCCCAACACCAAGGGCGGTGTGGATAAGCGCACGGTGCTCAAGCTCGATCCACGCCTCGCCCCCGTCAAGGTCGCCGTTCTTCCGCTCTCCAAGAGCGAAGATCTTCAACCCACCGCGCACAACCTCGCCGCGGAGCTTCGCGCCCTGTGGAACATCGAGATGGACCTTTCGGGCGCGATTGGTCGTCGCTACCGTCGCCAGGATGAAATTGGTACGCCCTATTGCGTCACGGTCGACTTCGACACTCTCGATGACCAGGCCGTGACGGTGCGCGACCGCGACACAATGGCGCAAGAGCGCGTGGCCCTATCAAAGATCAAGGGTTACCTCGCTGAGCGCCTTGCGGGCTGCTAAGGAGCGCCTTTCACGCATGAGCCGTTCCCTCACGATTGGCCCTCACACGAGCGATACTCCCGTTGTTCTCGCCCCGATGGCTGGGGTCACCAATATGCCGTTTCGGCTTCTGTGCCGCGAGTTCGGTGCCCGTCATTCGGCGAACGACGGTGGCTTCTTCGTCTCCGAAATGGTCACGAGCCGCGCGATCGTCGAACGCCACCCCGAAACGATGCGCCTCGTCACCATGGGGGAGCGCGAAACTCCGCGCTCGATTCAGCTGTACGGCGTAGATCCCGCCACCATCGCGGCTTCGATTCGCGTACTGCGCGAGCTCGACCTCGTTGACCACGTGGATCTCAACTTCGGCTGCCCCGTTCCGAAGGTGACCCGCAAGGGCGGCGGCGCGGTGCTTCCGTGGAAAACGGAGCTTTTCACGCGGATCGTGACGGAGGCAGTGAAAGCGGCCGAGGACGTTCCCGTGACGGTAAAAACCCGCATGGGCGTCGACGACTCTCATCTCACCTACCTTGATGCTGGTCGGATTGCGGAGGAAGCCGGCGCTGCAGCCATCGCCCTTCATGGCCGCACCGCCAATCAGCATTACTCCGGGCACGCTCGCTGGGAGGCGATCGCGAGCCTCAAGCAAGCTGTCACGAGCATTCCCGTTCTCGGCAACGGGGATATTTGGAGCGCCGAGGATGCGCTTCGCATGGTCGAAGAAACCGGGTGCGACGGCGTCGTTGTGGGGCGCGGGTGCCAGGGCCGCCCGTGGCTTTTCGCCGATCTCGCGGCAGGATTTGCCGGTAAACCGGACCGCGTGAAACCCACGCTCGGTGAGGTTGCCCAGGTGCTCATTCGCCATGCGGAACTTCTCATCGAATTTTTCGAGGATGAGGGCCGTGGCGTGCGGGATCTGCGCAAGCACGTTGGGTGGTACTTCAAGGGGTACCCCGTAGGTGGCAAGGCACGGCACGCGCTCGCGACAATGGAATCGCTCGACGACCTCAAGGAAAAGCTTTCCGCGCTTGATTGGGAGGCCCCGTACCCAGGCGAGCCGGTCGAGGGCCCGCGAGGGAGAGCGGGCCACCCGAAGCGCACGCACATGCCCGACGGCTGGCTCGACTCACGCGAGATTTCCGACGACCATCGCGCCCGTTTGCACGAGGCGGAACTGTCCGTCTCGGGAGGGTAAATCGTGCCACCGCATATTCCCGCCCCTTACCATTCGCGCGACATCGAGCGTTTCTTCCAAGAGCCCCCGAAGTCGCAAGCCCGCACGCCCTTTCAGCGCGACCGCGCGCGGGTGCTGCATTCCTCGGCTCTTAGGCGCCTCGGGGCGAAGACGCAAGTGCTCGGCGCTGGCTCCAACGATTTTTCCCGCACGCGCCTCACACACTCGCTCGAGGTCGCGCAAGTCGGCCGCGACATTGCTCACGAGCTCGGCTGCGACCCAGACGTGGTGGATGCCGCGTGCCTCTCGCACGATCTCGGACACCCGCCTTTCGGGCACAACGGTGAACGTGTACTCAACGATCTCGCGAGCGATATCGGCGGGTTCGAAGGGAATGCGCAAACCTTGCGTTTACTCGCGCGGCTCGAGCCGAAGGTGCTCGGCGGTGAAAAGAGTTTCGGGCTCAACCTCACTCGCGCGGCTCTCGATGCCGCGATTAAGTATCCGTGGCAGCGCGAGAAGGGACCGAACCCCGATTCTCCAAAGTTCGGGGTGTACGAAGACGACCTGCCCGTGTACGAGTGGGCGCGCGAGGGCGCACCCGAGCATCGCAAGTGCCTTGAGGCGCAAGTCATGGATATTTCTGATGACATCGCCTACTCGGTGCACGACATTGAGGACGCGATCACGGGTGGCTCAATCACGCTCAGCGCCCTCAAGGATCCCCAAGAGCGCGCCGCCGCGCTCTACGTCGTGCAGGATTGGTATGCCCCGCACCTCTCCCTCGAGGAGCTGGATGTAGCCCTCACTCGCCTTGAAACCGAGACGGTGTGGCAATGGGAGTACTCGGGTGATCCCTTTTCCGCGGCGGCGCTCAAGGATATGAGCTCGCAACTCATCGGTCGATTCGTGGGATCGGTCGTTGAGGCGACTCGAGCGGCGCACGGCGATCATGCCCTCGCGCGCTTCGAGGGGAGCGTCGTGGTGGCCGAAGACACGGAGCGGGAGATCTCGGTGCTCAAAGGCCTCGCCGCCGCCTACGTCATGTCGAGTAGGGCGCAGCAGGGTGTGTACGCGCTCCAGGAGCAGATCCTTACCGATCTTTTCGCGCTCTTTCGCCGCACCGGCGCGGCGCACCTCGACCCCATCTTCACGGTGCTCTACGAGCGTGCGAACAGCCTTGAGGAGCGCGAGCGGGTTATCGTGGATCAGATCGCTTCGCTCACTGACGTCTCCGCCGTGCGCCTTCATTCTGAATTCTTCTCGGGGGCCTATTCGGACGCTCTCGCGGGCGATGTGCCGCTTCCGGGCTTTGGCCCGGAGATCCCCTTTTAGAGTGCGAGGAAGGTGCGCGTGAAAGGTCTCATTAAGCGCGAAGACATCGTCGCCGTGCGTGAACGCGCGAACCTCGAAGAGATCGTGTCCGAGCACGTGTCGCTCAGGAGCGCCGGCCTCGGCTCGATGAAGGGGCTGTGCCCTTTCCACGACGAGAAAACGCCCTCGTTCAACATCCGCCCCGCGATCGGCCGCTATCACTGCTTTGGCTGCGGCGAAGGCGGAGATGTGATCGAGTTCGTCCAAAAGATCAACCACATGAGCTTCACCGAAGCGGTTGAGTACCTCGCTTCGCGCTATGGCGTGCAGCTGCGCTACGAGGAGTCGAACGCGCGAGGCGATCGCGATTCGGGCCCGCGCACTGACTTCGGCACGCGCCAGCGTTTGCTCGCCGCGCACGAGGTCGCGGAGGAGTTCTTCCGCGAGCACCTCACGAGTCCCGAGGCGGAGATTGGCCGCCGGTTTCTCGCCGAGCGAGACTTCGGCCCGCGCGCCGCCGCGCATTTCGGCATCGGTTTCGCTCCCCAAGGCTGGGACAACCTCACGCGGCACTTGCGCGGGCGCGGATTCACGGAAAAAGAATTGACGCTGAGCGGGCTCGTCTCGGAGGGGCAGCGTGGCGTCTACGACCGTTTCCGCGGCCGTCTCGTGTGGCCCATCCGCGACGTCACGGGCAAGACCATCGGCTTTGGTGCGCGTCGCCTTTTCGATGATGACAAGGGCCCGAAGTACCTCAACACACCCGAAACTCCTATCTACAAGAAATCGCAGGTTCTCTACGGTCTCGACCTCGCGCGCAAGAACATTTCCTCGAAACGCCAGGTGGTCGTCATGGAGGGCTACACCGACGTTATGGCGGCGCATGCTGCCGGAATAGACACGGCGGTTGCTTCGTGCGGAACCGCGTTTGGTTCCGAAAACGTGACCCTCGTGCGCCGCATCATGGGGGACACGTCAGCGCTGAGTTCGCTGAGCCTCGCGAGCGGCGCGGGCAGTGCTTTTGCCGGTGCCGGGGGAGAGGTGATCTTCACGTTCGACGGGGACGAAGCGGGCCAAAATGCCGCGCTCAAAGCCTTCCGCGAAGATCAACGCTTCGTCGCTCAGACCTACGTGGCCGTGGACCCCCAAGGCATGGATCCGTGCGACATTCGCGTGAAGCGCGGAGAGGAGGCCCTCAAAGACGTCATCGCTGCGCGCATTCCGATGTTCGAGTTTGCAATCCGCGCGGCACTGAGGTCCGTGGATCTCGACACCGCCGAGGGGCAGATCGCAGGGCTGCGCATGGCCGCGCCGGTGGTGGCTCAAATCAGGGACCACGCACTTCGACCCGAGTACGCGCGGCGGCTCTCCGGCTGGTTAGGCCTTGATGAACGCACCGTTCAGCGGGCGGTCCAGGACGCCGGCAAAGCGGTGTATGAGCAGCGCCGGATTGCGCAGCAAGCGTCGGAACACCCGCCCGAGGGCCGGGGGTATGGCAATTCCGACGCCACCCACGCACCCGAGGAGACCGAACCTCTCCTGTCGCCCATTCGCCTGCGGGACATTACGCAAACCCGCGACCCGATCGAGACCGCTGAGTTACAAGCGCTCGCGCTCATGCTCCAGGCGCCCTCGTCCGTGAGCCTTGCCGATGTGCACGCTCTTCCCGACGAGCCCTTCCGCACCGTGACGCTCCAAAGCGTGTGGGATTGCGTGATCGCGACCGGCCTCTTCGAAGAGGCGGCCGAGAACAACGTAAGCGTGCGGGCGTTCGTCGAGGCAGTGATGGAGATCGCGGGGGAGTCGCTACGGCCACTCATCGGTGATCTTGCCTCGTACCCGCTTCCCGCGCGCGACGAGCGACAGCTCAACCGCCTGGGCCCCGCGCTCATGCGACGCCTCCAGCAACTGAGCTACACGCACGAGATTTCGGAACTTCGCAGGAAGCTCGGCAGGCTCACACCCGATCGGGATGCCGAAGAGTTCCGCGCGACGATGGCGGCGCTTCAAGAGGCGCAGCAGAAATTGCGTTCACTCAAAGAATAGAGATCAGCGGTCGGGGGGACTGAAGGCTCTTTTAGCCGACGAGGTGAAGGCGGCGCGGCTCCTCACCGCTCGCGGCAGCGCGGAAACTTTCGAGCTCGTGATCCCATGCTTCACCAAGGGCCTTGCCGATCTCGTGCTCGATACGCGCGGCGTCTCCGGCTCCGGCGGCGATGCAGTAGCGGATGCGATCCTCAGTGAGGGTGACGTTTCCCGCCGCATCGATCGCTGCGTGATGAATGCCGAGCGACGGCGTATACATCCATCGAGAGCCTTCTTCGCCCGCATGCGGTTCTTGCGTGACTTCAAAACGCACGCTGTCCCAACCACGAAGGGCGGTCGCGAGACGCGCGCCCATGCCTTCGGGGCCTGTCCAGTTGATCGCCATGCGCAACTGCGAGGGATCGCCTTCGTGGCGATGCCACTTCACGCGTACGGGCACGCCGAGGACTCCGCTGACGGCCCATTCAAGATGAGGTGCGAGGGCACGCGACACGGAGTGGATTGTAAGGGTTCCACGAGCCATGGGCTTACCTTTCGTATCAATCGAAACGTCTTCCCCACGATTCGCGTTGATACTTGTGGCGGCCTAGCTCGGGCCTTCGAACAGTCTAGAGGGTTTCGCGGATTGCCCGCAATGCCTTCTTCTTTTCGCTCTTCTCGAGGCCATCGATGTAGAGGGCGCCATCGAGGTGACCAACCTCGTGCTGAATGAGGCGCGCGACGATGCCTTCGCCTTCGAGCGTGACCTTCTTGCCGTCAAGGTCGATGCCCTCGCACGCGGCTTTCGCCGAACGCTCACGTTCGAACCAAAGCCCAGGCACGGAGAGGCAGCCCTCGTCGCCGCCTTGCTTCTCGTCCGAAAGGTACGTGATGACGGGATTGAGGATGTATCCGAGCTCGCCATCGATATTCCATGAGAAGGCCCTGAGGCTCACGCCAATCTGATTGGCGGCGAGGCCGGCGCGGCCCTCCTCGTTGACGTTTTCGAGGAGATCATCCACGAGGGCACGCACGCCGGGCGTGATCTCCTTAATCGGATCGCATTCGGTGCGCAGAACCGGATCGCCAACGACGCGGATATCGCGTTTCGCCATTACTTCTCCTCCTCGTGAGACGCAGTACCTACCGAGCCGCCTGCGTCGCTAATTGCGTGGCGCACCTCAGCACCCGGAACGACAGTGCGCTGAATCGTGCACGCAGCGTCGATGACGCGGTCAATCACGGAAGCGAGCTTTTCTCGCTCACGCTCGTCAAGCCCCGAAAGGTCCAGCTGGATCGACTCGTCGATCTCATGGTAGCGGTCGTCCTTCTCGTCAGACGTGCCGTGTGCGTAGAGACGGGCTGCAAAATCTTCGCCGAGGCGCCGCGCGACCGCGTGATCCATCGACATTCCAGCGCAGCCGATGAGCGCGAGCTTCAAGAGCTCGCCGGGGCTCACACGCCCGTCCTCGAGCCCGATCGGGATTTCAACCCCGCTTTGCGTGTGGCCGACGAACTGGCGCGTCGCGACCCTATCGACCCACACGCTTCCCGGGCCGAAGCCCTCGGGGCGTTCAAACGATTCGGGTGAGTGAACGCTCATGGATTCTTCCTTTCCAGTCACGGCTGGCGCTTCTGCACACGAGAAAAACGAAGGCCCCGGGTCTCCCCGGGGCCTTCTCTTGCTCCCCCAATTGGACTTGAACCAATAACCCTTCGATTAACAGTCGAATGCTCTGCCGATTGAGCTATGGGGGATCGACTCGAAATACATTAGCAGCGACCGCCCTCAGATCGCCAATTCAGAGGCCAGATCCGGCCAGGATGTGCCAAAGGCCACGCTGGCGCCCGCCACGGAGCCTCAACTTTCCAAGGAACCCCCCGAGCGGCGATAATGGAGCGCGCATACGGGCCCGTAGCTCAGTCGGTTAGAGCACCGGACTCATAATCCGTCGGTCGCGGGTTCAAGCCCCGCCGGGCCTACCATATGCCCAGGTCAGAGCGTAGTTTTTGACGAATTTTCGGTTTGATTTTCTCGGGAAATCTCACCGATGCAATCTTTGTGCAACTTTTCGTTCTTCGACTGCAACGCTTCCAGGGCACGCTGGGGCACACCGTGGGTGGAGTAGTGGCGCTCTGCCACTTGGATGGTGTGCCCCATGAGGGATTCACGATCCATTCGTGAAAGTCCTGACTCTTCTAACCTGCGTTCAACGATGCGGCGGAAAGTATGTGAACTCATCTCTGGGTGCCCGGCATCGGATAGTGTGCGTTTAATTGACCGGGTGAGGGCGCGGGGGTCGGGGATGTTACCGGTTCGAGCCGTGGCGAAGACAAACTCCATTTCGGCATCTGTTGCTCCAGGCCTCATGCGCAGTGAAAGCTGCCGTTTGAGCACTTCGCACGCTTGCTGCGTGAGCGGGATAGAGCGGTAGGAGAGCTTCGACTTCAGCCGAGGCTCCCATCGACGCTCGCCACCTTCTGTATGGATCTGGCCGCGCAGGTGGATCGCGGGCGGGTCAGTTTTAAGATCGACGTCTTGCCAGCGCAGCCCGGCGATTTCTCCGATACGGCAGCCGGTTTGGAGAAGCAGCATGATGGCGTCAGAGGAGTTATTACCTTGGGCGCGCGGGTCATTCATCACCGTATCCATGAGGGTCGCGATTTCCTCATCGGTGTAGGCGCGGTCTTTATGAACTACCTGCGGGTTTTTGCTGACTGCGCCGTCGCGGGGAAGGCGTAGCCGGTCAAGTGGTGAAGGTGGCGGGGTGTCGGTTACATCGCCATCGGCGATCTCCCATAGTTTTCGCCAGATTGTCAGGACGTGCTTGCGCTCTCCCGTCAGCCCTTCGCGACCAAGGCGCAGCAGCTCGTCGGTGAGCTGGTTTCTCGTGATGTCGTCGATCTTGAGGTCGGCGAGCGGGCTATTGAGTGCGTAGGTTTTTGCTGTGTAGCGATATTTCGTTCTCGTGGCGCTGGAGCGTTCGCGCTCGAGAACGCCTGCGTCGATTCCATCAAGGTAGCGCTGCGCGTACTCACCGAGGGGCTGCCGAGAAGAGCGCTCCTCGATTTCTCGCGCAAGCTTCTCTTCTGCCTCGCGCATTTTGAGCTTGATCCGGTGTTCGATCGCGCCTTTCGTAGGGCCCGAGACCATGAACCGGACATCTCTGCCGTTGCTGAGTTTTGCGCGCGCTCTAGCCCGACGCGGAAGAGAGGAAGGCTTGACCCCTTGAGCTTCGCCTCCTCCTCAATGACCCATTTCCCTTCGAGCTTCACCTGGTGCGAGATGGTTCCGATTTCTCCGGGCGCGAGGGACTGGCGTGGTATGGCTGTACTCCAGGTGGATCAAGGCGAGGTCGCTCTTAGTCTCTCACCACGAGAAGGCTTCTAGCCCTTGGCGGTACACAAAATTGCATCGGCCAGTTTGAAAGGAAGCGTCATGGGATACCGCAAAAACCGCGACAGTAACGGAAAGCGTCGCTGTCCAAGCGGCAAAGTTATCTACGGATCGCGTGGCGAGGTGCAAAAAGCGCTCGACAACGGGCGATGGGTTGGCAAGTCTGGCCTGCACAAACACCCCCAGGAAGCCTATTTCTGCAAACAGCGCAAGCGGTGGCACCTGACGAGCATGACGCCGGAGCAGCCTCAGGCGTGGCTTGAGCGCCAGCGGCGTAAGCGTGAAAGGGAAAACCGTCGGCTTGATTTAGCTTTGGAGCGCTAGAACCCCTGGAAGGCCGGAGGTTGTGAAGCGTCCTGGATTTAGTTCTTACCTCAGCTAAGGAAGGATTGAACTATGCCTAGAAGGTATTCCGTCGAGTTCAAGGAGAAGGCGGTCCATCAGATCATCGAAATGGTCCGCTTGGAGTCTTGCTCACTGCAACGCGCCTACACGGAGGTTGGTGAGCTCCTTGGAGTATCTCACCACACGTTGCGGGCTTGGTACCGTGACAGCGCTTCAGTACGTGATGACTCTGACGCTTCAGGCGGCGAGACAATGGAAGAAGAGCTCAAGCGTCTGCGCCGTGAAAACCGCGAGTTGAAACGAGCAAACGGGATTCTTAAGACTGCTTCGGTTTTTTCGCAGCGGAACTCGACCGACCCACGACCAAATGATCTCCTACATCGACACGTATAAAGATCAGTTTGGGGTCGAGGCCATCTGCCGAGTCCTTAAACAAGCAGATCGTGGATTCATTACTGGCTCTTCAGAGCTGAGTGTGGGCGCGCCGGTGGTGCGGGGTAGCTGGAGGTAGGCGTCGAGGTCCCCGATGATGAGCGGACTCTTACCTCTGCTCGCACCAAGGACCTCGACAATGCTGAACTCTACGTGCGCTACACCCTCATCTGGGAAGAGCCTCTTAAGGTCGTGGAGGTTGGAGGTCTGACGGTGGGTGGGCTTGGATGCCTCGAGCCCGGGGCGCTCGACGCGCCAAAGTCCGCGGCCGCCGGCCTGGATCGCTCACAGGTCACCGGAGCGGACGAGTGCGTAGGGCTGGGAGCGGCCAATGGGCATGATGGTCTGCACGCCCTCCAGCGTCATGAAGAGGGGCGTGGCGGTCACCGGCTCTCTGGAGGGCCTGATTACTCGGGGATCTCGCTGAGTTGGGCCTCAATCCGATCCAACCGCTCGGTGATGTTGCTTAGGTGCTCCACGATGAGTTGGTTCGAACCATCGATCGCCGTCGCTGTTTCGCGTCGTGCGCTGGTGACGGTGCCTACCACCCAGACGGTAAGAACAACGAAGATCGCGAGTGGTATTGCGGCGGCGAGGATGACAACAAATACGGTAGTGGTAAGTGTCATGAAGATTCCCTTTCCTATTCTTGATTAATCAGGCGCACAATGTGGTCTGGAGTTATTTCAAGCTGAAACGGAGCGACCCAGTAGTGTTTCCTCACTCGGCTCTCTCCGAGCTGTTCCAGGCCGCTCTCGATGAGTCGAGCAGCTTCCAAGCGGTTGAGGTGCTGGTAGAGCAGTGGCCGAGACATCCCGAGTCGGCGGGCCAGCTCACTGACATGGGTCGACTCCGTCTCTAGAGAGGCGATAATTCGCAACCGAGGCTCACTTCCGAGAGCACTGAGTATCTGAGCGAGCCGTGCTGCGTCCATTACCCCTCCGGATCGTAATCGAACGATGTCAGGTGTAAGTATATGCTTACAGTCAGCGGTGCGCAAGTTCTGCCGGGTCTGGCGGAGACGCTGGCTGCTCACCCGGGGTGGCCGGTCGGACTGCGGGCCGGCCTGCACCGCCGGCGAGTACGGGAGGGGTCGACCTCATGGGGTCGCCTCCTCCTTGCGCGCGACGAGCTGCGAAGTCTCCTGGGGCCTGACCCTTGTTCGACTCTTCACCGTTGCGGTGGGGAGTGAGGGGTTCGGCGGGTTGAGCGGCGGGTAGGGGTCGAGGTCCCCGAGGATCAGGAGCGACCAAGCTGCCCGATTTGTTCGCGAGGACCTCGACGTGTCTCACGCTACGGGGTGCGCCGACGCGCGCACGACCACCAATCCCTGCGCTCGCTGCGATCTTCTGTTCGGGCTCGATGGCGTTCGAGTCGAGCGGGTTGATCGCGACCCGATCACCATGCGGGTGACGGTCTCGACGCCCTGGCAGCTGGCGTGCTGCCCGGACTGCGGGGTCGTCGCGCTCAGCCGCGGCCGGCGGGTGCGGGTGCTGCGCGACGTGCCGCACGGCGACGTTCGGGTCCAGATCGTCTGGCGGCAACGACGTTGGCGCTGCGGCGAGGTCGAGTGCCCGCGGGGGACGTTCGCCGAGCAGGTCCCGACCCTGGTCGCCGCTCGCGGCGTCCTGACCCGCCGCGCGGTGTGGTGGGCAGTCGGACAGCTGCGCCGCGAGCACGCCACGATCGCTGGGCTCGCCCGCCGGTTGGGGTCGGCTGGGCGACGCTGTGGCGCGCGGTCAAGCCCGAGCTCGAATGTCTGGCCGGTGACCCGACCAGGTTCGCCGGTGTGACGTCCCTGGGGGTCGATGAGCACATCTGGCACTACGGTGACGTGCGTGAGCGCGGCCCGAAGGAGTTGACCGGGATGGTCGACCTGACCCGTGACCAGGCCGGACGCGTGCACGCCCGGCTCCTGGACTTGGTGCCCGGCCGCTCGAAGAAGGCCTACACCGACTGGCTGCTCAACCGCGGCGTCGACTTCCGCGCGCGGATCGAGGTCGCTGCCCTGGACCCGTTCGGTGGCTACAAGTCCGCGATCGACGCCGAGCTCGCCGACGCCACCGCCGTCCTGGACGCGTTCCACGTCGTCAAGCTCGGCACGCAGGTCGTCGACGAGGTACGCCGCCGAGTCCAGCAGGACACCACCGGGCACCGCGGCCGCAAGGGCGACCCCCTGTTCGGAATCCAGACCATCCTGCGCGCCGGCGCCGAGAACCTCACCGACCGCCAGCTCGCCCGCCTCGAGACCGCGATCTTGGCCGATCCCGCCCACGAGGAGGTCTACGTCGCCTGGCGCTGCGTCCAAGACCTCCGAGCCGCCTACCGCGCGAAGGACACGACCAAGGGCCGTCGCCGCGCCGAGAAGATCCTGGACGCGTTCCACACCTGCCCGATCCCCGAGGTCGCCCGCCTGGGACGCACCCTGCGCCGCTGGCGGCAGGCGTTCTTGGCCTACTTCGACACCGACCGCGCGAACAACGGCGGCGCCGAGGCCGTCAACGGCATCATCGAGCTGCACCGGCGCCTCGCCCGCGGCTACCGCAACCGCGACAACTACCGCCTCCGCGTGCTCCTCGTCGCCGGCGGACTGATCACCTGATCCCTATCGGAACGGCGAAGAGCCTCATTACTTCACGCGGCTACCGCAAAGCCTCTACACGTGTTCCCAGTGCAAGGGCCTTAAGCGATAGCCTGCTTATCCCAGAGATTCAGCGTGTGCATGCGGAGAATTTCTCGGTTTACGGCATCCGCAAGATGTGGCACGCGATGAACCGTGAAGGCTTCCATATTGGCCGCGACAAGACCGCACGCCTGATGAAGCTCGCTGGTGTTTGGGGCCGCAGGCGTGGACGAACCCCTGTGACAACGATTAGCCCGAAGGCACCGGATCATCGCCCAGACCTTGTACAGCGAGACTTTCGTGCACAAGCGCCAGGCAGGCTTTGGGTTACCGACATTACCTATGTTCGTACCCTGTCAGGATTCGCCTACACCGCGTTTGTCGTGGATGTCTACAGCCGAAAAATTGTTGGTGTTGCTACACGCTCGACGATGCGTACCGATGCGCTGCCCATGGAGGCTTTGGAGCATGCGTTAACGACTGCGGGCGAATTCATGAAAACCAGTTAATTCACCATAGTGATCGGGGCAGCCAGTACGTGTCACTGACGTATTCCACCGCGCTAGCGGAATCCGGAATCCGTCCGAGTGTGGGAACAGTCGGGGATTCTTATGACAATGCTCTAGCCGAAACAGTCAACGGCCTCTACAAGGCGGAACTGATTCATGCTCAAGGTCCGTGGACGTCGGTCGGAGAAGTCGAATTGGCCACCTTGCGGTGGGTGCATTGGTGGAACACCAAGCGTCTTCACGAAGCATTGGAGTACACCACCCCACAGGAAGTAGAAACCGAGTACTATCTCACCCAGCCCATCAACACAGGGCCGTAAAAGAAGCGGAACCAAACCCAGGACGCTTCAATCGGGAGCGTACACGAGACCCTTGTTGATGAGGTTGGCACGGGCGGGGCCTTTTGGAACACTGCCGCTACGTCAGAGCCCGAAGGCTCCGCCGCTGACGAGGATCACGATGCCGAGGCCGATGAGAACGATGGGAAAGAGGATGTCCTCCCAGCGTTCGAGCACTTCCGCGATCGGGGGGCGGGTGGCGACGAACTTTGCCAGGGCCACCAGGACCGCAACGAGCGCGAGGAAGATAACGATGTAGGTGACCACTGCGAGAGGTTGCACGCTAAGGAATACAGGGGTGTAGACACCGATGTTGTCGCCGCCATTGGCAAAAGTGACGCCTGCGACTGTCCACACGCCGACCTTCTTGCCGGCAACCTTGGCCTCGTCGTCATCGTCGGCATCGTCTCCGCGCCAGGCCTGCCATGCGGCCCAGAGGCCGATGCCCAGCGGGATGAGACCAAAATATGGAATGACTGCCGGGGGCAGAAATGCTCCGGCGCCGATGGTCACAAGGATCGCGGCGACGAGGATGCCGGCAAATCCGAGGTACTGGCCGGCCAAAATACGGGCGGTGGTGCCGCTCTGGCGTGCCCCTCGCGCGAAGAAGAGGGAGAGCACGATGATGTCGTCGATGTTGGTAGCTGCGAACAGGCCTATCGCCTGCAAGACCGTGGTGAGGTTCATGCGCCCTCCCCAGCTACGTTGCATTCGGGAAGCGAGCAGGCGGGGTCGATGCACGGGGCGTCTTCGTCCACTGCCAGGGTGGCATCGACCAGTGCCGTCAGCGCCTGCGCCAGGTGCGAATCGGCGATCTCGTATCGTGTCCGACGACCCTCGGGCTCGGAGACGACGATCCCGCAATCGCGCAGGCATGCCAGGTGGTTGGACACGTTCGGGCGTGTCAGGTCCAGATCTCGGGATAGTTCCGCCGGGTAAGCGGGATGGTCGAGCAGGGTCAAGATGATCCGGGATCGAGTGGGGTCGGCCAGTGCACGACCCAGGCGGTTCATTACGTCGAGACGCGAAGTAATAGTCAGCATGCACTGAACTATACAGCGAGCACTGAATTAGTCAAGTTCCGGGTAGCGGTGCAGCTGTGTGTGCTGCTCAAGAGACAGTGGAAGGAGCAGAGATGGCAGAGATTCCGGCAAAGTTGCAAAAACAGCGTCGCCAATTCGAGATTCAAGTTGCGCACGAGCCTGGCGTAGTTCGGGAGATCGGTTTTCAGGCCCCAAGCAATGATACGAAGGGGATAAAACTCGATGGCCACATCATCTTGAACCGGGAAGGCTCGAACAAACTTATCTACCTCATCCGCAGCCTCGACTCGATTCCCGTTTGCAGCGGGGACACCTCGGGGTTCGACGACGGTTCGCGCCGCCAAGGAGAACCTTGCCGGATGGATTGCCGAGAGGGACAACGAGGGAGACAACACTGGCGACGGTGCATACTTGGTTGAACCACGCTCGTTTCTGAAGATCGGCCCATGTGCGATTTGAGCCGCGCCCAAGGCAACCGAATTGGCTCGAAATTCCTTAGCTTTGAAAGTTTCCGCTCGAACCGCAAGTCACCGGAGGTGCTCACCTTTGACGAGCTTGTCGAGCGTTCACGGTGGAGCGTGGAGCTTGCCGAGAGGCAGGAAGAGGCGGAAGCGGAATTTCCTGACTTCCCGTTCTAAGGAGCGCTTCTGCTCACGTCAAATAATTGACTTCTGTCGTGTAACCGGAATCGGAACCCGGTGTGACCGGGGTGTAGCCACGAACCCGGTACAACTGGTCGGGGAGTTTACTGAAAGCTCCCACCGGGGGAATAGGGGTTTCGTACGGGATCCATCGGTACTCCTCAAAACTAAAGAAATCTGCTCGCTTAAAGCATTTTGCTGCACGGGGTTATGCGCCCTCGTATTTCGGGCTCGGGCTCGGTCTCGGTCTCGGGTGGGTGGCGTGTGCATGGTTCGGGTTATATGCCCACTCAAGGAAAGCCGGTCATGGACGCTAAGACCCTCACGCACGCCAAACGCCTTAGCCGCTTCGCTGTTATCGCGGCGGTGATCTTTGCAGCCCTCACACTTGTCATTACTCCGGCGCGGGCGCTTGCCCACGGTGAAGGTGTGCTCCAGATCGGCAACGAAGCGCTCACGGGCGAGGGCATGGGTGCCGTTGGTGAAAGCACGCCGGTGCCTCGAGGGTCAGATGGGTCGGTCGTCTTGGCAGATGGGACGTTTGATTCGTCCACTTCGACGACCTCAAAGTGCTATGGCAACGTGAGCAGTCAAAACAGGTTCGTGCCGGTGATCCGGTGGACATCCAATAACGCGATCGGGAAGTTCCAAACGAAGCCGCCGAGCGGGTTTTTCGAGGACATTCAAAACACGATCGACTCTGCTCTCAACATGGCCTCGATGATCCCCGCGCTCGTTGGTATACCTGCGCAAATGCGATGTATGCGATTTTGGTTGACTCACACACGGGCATATTCCGTCGGCCGCGGGTTCAAGCCCCGCCGGGCCTACGAATACTCCTCATATGCGGAACAACGGGGCCCGACAACCGTCGGACCCCGTTTTCGTACGCCTATATGTGCGCGCGGTTTATGCGCTCGCGAATACGACTGACATGTCGTGGCCGCCGAAGCCGAAGGCATTGTTGAGCGCGGCGATGTCGCCGCTCGGAAGCTCGCGTGCCGTGCCGTTCGCAATGTCCATCGTGACGCCCTCATCGAGGTTCTCAATGTTGATCGTGGGCGGCGCAACGCGATTGTGCAGTGCGAGGATGGAGAAGATCGACTCGACAGCGCCTGCGCCGCCGAGGAGGTGACCGGTCATTGACTTGGTGGAGGTCACGACGATCTGGTCAGTTTCACCATCAAGCGCGATCGAAAGAGACTCGAGCTCGTTGAGGTCGCCGAGCGGGGTCGACGTGCCGTGGGCATTGACGTGGACGATATCGCGTGCGGTGAGGCCCGCATCCTCGAGCGACTCGCGGATTGCCCGCGCTTGGCCCTCGGTGCTCGGCGCGGAAATGTGGTGGGCGTCGGACGCCATGCCGCGGCCGGCGAGGTAGGCGTAGATCTGCGCACCGCGTGCCTTCGCGTGCTCTTCGGTCTCGATCACCATGATGCCTGCGCCTTCACCGAGGACGAAGCCGTCACGATCGCGGTCGTAGGGACGCGAGGCTGTCTCAGGTGAATCGTTGCGAGTGGAGAGCGCGCGGATATTTGCGAAGCCCGCGAGGGGGAGCGGGTGCACGCAGCCCTCGGTGCCGCCAACGATCGCGATATCGGCGCGTCCGCTGCGAATGAAGTCGAGGCCGTGCGCGAGTGCTTCAGCGCCCGAGGCGCACGCCGAGACGGGCGTGTGTGCACCGGCTTTCGCCCCGAACTCAATCTCGATGTGCGCGGCCGCGGAGTTCGCCATGAGCATGGGGACGGTGAACGGGTTGACGCGGCGCGCGCCGCGTTCCTTCACGGTGTCCCACTGATCGAGGATCGTCCACACGCCACCGATGCCGGTACCAACCACGACGCCAAGTCGCAGAGGATCGACCTCGGGGCTGCCCGCATCCTCCCACGCCTCGCGCGCAGCGATCATCGCGTACTGCCCGTTCGGATCAAGCTTTTTTGCCTCGGGCTTCGAAAGGTGCTCGAGAGGATCGCCCGCGACCGTGCAGGCGAAGTTCACCGCGAGCCCGTAGCGCTCCGCCCAATCATTCTCAAGCGTGTGCGCGGTGGATACTCCCGCAAGGGCAGCCTTCCAGGAGCTCTCGATGTCGACTCCAAGCGGGTTGAATGTGCCGAGGCCGGTGACAACTACGCGAGGATTCTCGCTCATGGGTTCTCCTTGCGGGCGTGGTGAAAAAGGGGGAAATGATTAAGGTGCGCGCCCGCCGCAAACGGGCGAGCGCGCACCAGATAAGAATCAGGCCTGAGCGTTCTCGATGAACTTCACGGCGTCACCAACGGTCACGAGGTTCTTGACCTCTTCGTCGGGGATGCGCACGTCGAACTTTTCTTCGGCGTTCACGACGATGGTCATCATCGAGATCGAGTCGATGTCGAGGTCGTCGGTGAACGACTTGTCGAGCTGAACGTCAGCGGTCTCAACACCGGTCTCCTCGTTCACGATCTCGGCGAGGCCGGCGAGGATTTCGTTTTCGGTGTGTGCCATGGAGGCTCTCCTTTGTGCTTTTATGAACTAAATCAGCGGCATTAGCCTACAGCGCGAAACCTGAAGGTTGTGGTTCCAATGGTGGCAAGTTTGACGCGTGTCTCGCTACTGCCGGTCGTTTCGTGCCCTGGGATCCTGCTCCTCGAGGCTTCGCTCGGGGCAAAACTGGAACCAGTCGCCGCAAGGCGGTGGTTACGGCAACACGACGATCTGGCACGCGTACGCGAGGCCGGCACCGAAGCCGATCTGCACGCACACATCTCCGGACTTCGCGTGGCCCTCGTCGAGGAGGCGATGAACCGCGAGCGGTACGGAAGCCGCAGAGGTGTTACCGGTGTCAGCAATATCGCGGCCAATCACCACACTCTCGGGAAGCTTGAGCTGCTTCGCGAGCTCATCAATGATGCGCATATTGGCCTGGTGCGGCACAAACACGTCGATGTCGTCAACGGTGAGGCCTGCTTCGTCGAGCGCCTTTCGAACAATCTCAGCCGTGTGCCACACGGCCCAGCGGAACACGGTGCGGCCGTCCTGCTCGAGCGTGGGGAAGCCCAGCTCCGGCTTATCGCGGTAGTCGAGAAGCGAATGGGTCATGCGGATCGTGTCCCAGTGCTCGCCGTCACTGCCCCAAATCGTGGGGCCAATCTTAGGCTCGTCGCTCGCGCTAATGATCGCGGCTCCCGCACCGTCGCCGAGAAGGAAAGAAATCGAACGGTCGGTGGGGGAGATGAGGTCCGACAGCTTCTCGGCCCCCACGATGAGAACGTTCTTTGCGGCGCTCGAGCGCACAAGGGCGTCGGCTTGGCCCACCGCGTAGCAGAATCCCGCGCACGCCGCCGAGATGTCGTAGGCAACGGCATCCTCAATGCCGAGGCGCGCGGCGAGCAGTGTTGCCGCCGAGGGCGTCTGGTATTCGAACGAGATCGTTGACACGATCACCGTGTCGATCTCTGCGGCGTTGATTCCAGATTTTTCAATGGCGTCACGCGAGGCTTCCTCGGCGAGGTCGATCACGTGGACGTCGTCGCTGGCGCGTTTGCGAGTCACGATGCCGGTGCGGCGACGGATCCATTCATCCGAGGAATCAATGGGGCCGGCAATGTCGTCATTTGTGACAACGAGTTCGCCGCGTGCGGCGCCATAGGCGAGAATTTGTGAGCCAGCAACGGGCTTCGAGGGGCGGAGAGTGACCACCGAGATTACGCCTCCTTCGGGGCCTGGCCAGCGTGCTCGCGCACAAAGTCGCGTGCGGCATCGAGCTGATCGGGAGTGTTGAGATCGAAACGTGCAAGAGCTTTTGCATCGCGCTTCACGAGACCCGTGAGGGTACCCGCGGGGGCAAGTTCGAGGATGCCGGTGACGCCCTCAGCCTCAAAGGTGCGCATACATGCGAGCCAATCCACGGTGTGGGCAACCTGGGTGACGATCGAGTTGAGGAACGTCTGGCCTTCTCGCACCACAGCACTGTCGGCGTTGGAGATCACGGGAATCTGGGGTTGGCGCACCGAATAGTCGCTTACGCGCGCGGCGAGAGCCTCGCGAGCGCTCGCCATGTATGGCGAGTGGAAAGCACCGGCAACCTGAAGCGGGATCACTCGCGCCTTAGCTGGCGGATTCTCCCTCAGCGTTTCGAGCTGTGCGAGAGAACCCGCGGCAACGACCTGGGCAGCCCCGTTAATGTTGGCGGGCACGAGACCTGCGGCCTCGATTTTCTCGAGCACCTCCTCGCGCACACCGCCCACGACCGCAGCCATACCGGTTCGTTCCGCGGCAGCAGCTTTGGCCATGGCTTTCGACCGGTCGCGCACAAACTCCATCGCATCGGTCTCCGTCAGTGCGCCGCTGAGACCCGCGGCGGCAACCTCGCCCACGGAGTGCCCGGCATAAAAATCGGGCCGAGGGACATCGAGGGCGCCAAAGAGAACACTGTGGACGATGAGGCTCGACGCGACGAGAAGAGGCTGCGCGACGGCAGTATCGCGAATCGTTTCGGCATCCGACTCGGTCCCGTGCTTCACGATGTCCACGCCAGCGGCCTCACCGAGAGAGCCCGCGTATTCGGCGACACTATCGATCTCGAGCCACGGGGCGAGGAACCCCGGCTTCTGGGCGCCCTGTCCGGGCGATGCAATGACGAGCACGCCACTGTCCTTTCACATGTCTATCGGGACGAGGCCGCTTCCGTGCGGAGCGCGGCCTCAAACATTGCGAGGGAGGCGTCGGACCCTACCCCCGACGAAACTGCCAGGTGCGCGGCGTGCGCGAGAGCCGCCTGAAGTGAGCGTTCCACCTCGCCCCAGGCCTTCACGTGCGTGCCGTGCCGCCCATCCGTCTCCACAATACCCGCCGCTGCAAGCGACTTGACGGCCTTCGCGGCCGTGTTTGGTGCGACGTTGCAGGCCTCAGCGAGCGCCCGCACGGAGGGCAGTTTCTCACCCGGGGCGAGAGTGCCCTCCGCAGCGGCGTTCGCGATCGCATCGTGGAGCTGCGCGGCGGCATTCGGCGCTGAGGCGTCGATGTGCAGCCATGGCAGTTCAGCGGTCATGATGCTCAGGCGTCCCCGCCCGCCATACCGGAAGAGCCGGCGTTCACGTTGAGCAGATCGTACTTGTCGATGGCCTGCTTGACGACCGAACGATCGATCTTGCCCTGATCAGCGAGCGACTTGAGGGCGCGTACCACGAGCGACTCGCGGTCGATGTGCAGGTAGCGGCGACCCGCTGCGCGAGTATCCGAGAAGCCCCACCCTTCGGCACCGAGTACGGCGTAGTCGTTCGGGATCCACGGGCGAATCATGTCGGGAACGAGGTAGTCGAAGTCCGTCGTCGCCACGAACGGGCCCTCGGCATCCTTGAGCTTCTCCACCATCCACGGGGTTTTGGGTTCTTCTTCGGGGTGGAGGAAGTTGTGCTTATCGGCGGCAAGAGCGTCGTTACGCATCTCGCTCCAGGATGTCACCGACCATACGGCCGAACGCACGCCCCAGTCCTTGTAAAGGAGATCGCGAGCTTCGCGAGTCCACGGAACCGCGACACCCGACGCCATGAGCTGCGCGACCGGGCCATCACCCTCCTGGACCTCGTCGACCTTGTACATGCCCTTGATGATGCCCTCGACATCAACGTTTTCAGGCTCAACGGGCTGGTGAATCGGCTCGTTGTACACGGTCAGGTAGTAGAAGACTTCCTGGAGGCGCTCCTCGTTATCGCCGTACATGCGCTGGAGACCATCGCGCACGATATGGCCGATCTCGTAACCGTAAGCGGGATCGTAGATGATCGCCGCGGGGTTCGTGTAGGCGAGAAGAGGCGAGTGGCCATCCATGTGCTGGAGACCCTCACCCGCGAGGGTGGTTTTACCGGCGGTCGCGCCGATCACGAAGCCCTTGGCCATCTGGTCGCCCGCGGCGTAGAAGAAATCGCCGGTGCGCTGGAAGCCGAACATCGAGTAGAAAATGTAGAACGGCACGAGCGGCACTTCATGCGTCGAATACGAAGTACCCGCGGCAGTGAAGGCAGCGGTCGAACTGATTTCGTTGATGCCCATGTGCTTGATCTGTCCCTGCGCCGACTCCTTGTAGGCAAGGAGAAGATCGCGGTCCACCGAAAGGTAGTTCTGACCCTTCGGGTTGTAGATCTTCGCGGTCGGGAACATCGCGTCAAGGCCGAACGTGCGCGCTTCGTCGGGGATGATCGGCACCCAGTACTTGCCGGTCTCCTTGTCGCGCATGAGGTCCTTGAGCAGGCGCACGAGCGCCATGGTCGTGGCGACTTCCTGCTTGCCCGAGCCGCGCTTCGCGACGGCCCAGGTCTTTTCGCCGGGAACGGTGAACGTTGCCTTCTTGTGGCGGTTGTCGGGAACAACGCCGCCGAGTTCAGCGCGACGCTCGCGCATGTACTGCATTTCGGGGGAGTCCTCCGCCGGCATGTAGTACGGCTGATCGTAGAGATCCGCTTCGAGTTGCTGATCGGTGAACGGGATATGCAGCGTGTCGCGAAGCTGCTTGAGATCGTCGATCGTGAACTTCTTCATCTGGTGCGTGGCATTGCGGCCCGCGAACTTCTTACCGAGCACGTAGCCCTTGATGGTGTGCACGAGAATGACGGTCGGCTTGCCGTTTTTCACGGTGGTCGCGTGCTTGAAAGCCGCGTAGATCTTCTTCGGATCGTGGCCGCCGCGCTTGAGACCCCACCAGATATCGGCATCACTCATGTCTTCGACGAGCGCCTTCGTACGCGGGTCTCGGCCGAAGAAGTTGTCGCGGATGAAGCCGCCAGATTCGGCGCGGAAGGTCTGGAAGTCGCCATCCGGGGTCGTGTTCATGAGGTCCACGAGGGCGCCGTCGGTATCGGCGGCGAAGAGCTTGTCCCAGCCCTCGCCCCACACGACCTTCACGACATTCCAGCCCGCGCCGCGGAACTGAGCTTCGAGCTCCTGAATGATCTTGCCGTTGCCGCGCACGGGGCCGTCGAGGCGCTGAAGGTTGCAGTTGACCACGAACGTGAGGTTGTCGAGTTGCTCATTCGCGGCGATGTGGAGAGCACCGCGTGACTCGACCTCGTCCATCTCGCCATCGCCAAGGAAGGCCCATACGTGTTGTTCGCTCGTGTCCTTGAGGCCGCGGCTGTGGAGGTAGCGATTGATCGAGGCCTGCTCAATGGCGTTGACGGGGCCAATACCCATCGACACGGTCGGGAACTGCCAGAATTCCGGCATTGCGCGCGGGTGCGGGTAGCTGGGGATGCCCCGCGGGTTCGACTTTTCCTGGCGGAAGCCGTCGAGATCCTGCTCGCTCAAGCGGCCCATGAGGAAGGCACGCGAGTAGATGCCGGGGGAGGCGTGGCCCTGGAAGAAAACCTGGTCGCCGCCACCGCGGTGCTCGCGGCCGCGGAAGAAGTGGTTGAAGCCCACTTCATACACGGTGGAGATCGAGGCGTAACTCGAAAGGTGGCCACCCACACCGATCTCGGGGCGCTGGGCGCGATGCACCTGCATCGCCGCGTTCCAGCGCACGGCGCGACGAATCGACTTCTCGATCTCGAGGTCGCCCGGGTATTCGGGCTCGTCCTTCGCCGCAATCGTGTTGACGTAGTCGGTGTTCTCCACGCTCGGCACGTCCAGATCCCGCTCGCGTGCGTGCGTGAGGAGGTTGCCGACGATGTGCGAGGCGCGCTCAGCGCCGCCGTTCGCGACGACTGCGTCGAGCGATTCCAGCCACTCCCTCGTCTCTTCGGGATCCACGTCGTTCGCGTGGCTGGGAAGACCGATTCCTTGACGCCCGGTGATGTCGTTCGAGTTCACGCTTTTGTTCTCCCTCATGGTGTGGGTGAAAAAGGGGCTGTGCCTTTGGGCCCGCCTTTGTGCTCGTCTAGCGTATAGCGTGCGCCCGAAAGAGACGTGAGCGCGCGGGCGCGAAAGGTGCCGTGGCTCTCACCGGGTTCGGTTATTTCTCGTATCGTTTTTTGTGAGTGACACCGCCATGGACCTTCGGTACAGTTGGAGCGTCCCGAGATCCCCATCTCACTTTCCGATCCCCGAAGGAGTCGCCCCTTGTCACCGGTTGCAGCTTCGAGCGACAACCTTGCCGAAGTTTTTGAGTTCCACGAAGGCCAGCTTGTGCAGGAGTTCGGGTACGACGACGATGTAGACCTCGACCTTCGCGATGCCATCGAGGATCTCATCGACGCCGATCTCGAAGATGAGTACTCCCGCG
This sequence comes from Dermabacter sp. HSID17554, assembly GCF_003989295.1. NCBI lineage: Bacteria > Bacillati > Actinomycetota > Actinomycetes > Micrococcales > Dermabacteraceae > Dermabacter > Dermabacter sp. HSID17554. Next base: position 122,549 of record NZ_RBLW01000001.1, read on the forward strand.
AAATCGTGGATGGCGTCATCATGTGGTGGCGCGATGGCGACGGCGACCTGACCGACGGTCTCGTCGATTGTCTCTCGAGTCTCGTTGCGGGTGGTCCAGTGTGGCTCCTCACGCCGAAGCCCGGCCGTCCGGGTCACGTGGATCCCGCCGACATCCAGGAAGCAGCGAATACTGCGGGGCTCCGCGGGATGAATGCGGTGTCGCTTGCGCCGGATTGGTCCGGTACGCGTCTCGCTTCGCGTTCGTAAGGGGCTGCTGGCAGACGGATCGACGCTCGCTCGCTCCCCGTTTTGCCGAATCCTGCACGTCGTGGGATGATGTCCTGCGCGGGTCTTTAGCTCAGTTGGTTAGAGCGCCACGTTTACACCGTGGATGTCGGGGGTTCGAGTCCCTCAAGACCCACGTAAGATGAGAAAATCGAAACTTGCCCCGCCTGATGGCGGGGCAAGTTTGTTTCTGCGGTGACGTGCGCCGGGGCGTCGAAGCTGGTGTGGGCGAGGACGGTGGCGGTGGTCTGCTCGGGTGTGTAGGTGGCGGTTTCTTCGTCGTTGATGGTGATGCGGGTGAACAGGGCGCGGTTGAGGATGCGTCGTTCGGCTGGGTCGCACTTGTTGTAGAGGTTGTCGAGGAGTTTGGTGAGCCGGTCCAAGCCTGTTCGGGCCTCGGCGTAGGTGTCGGTGAGGTTGTCGAGCCGTGTGCTGATCTGGTCGAGGCTGGCGCGGATGCGGTCTTGCTCGCTCTTGAGGAGGTCGAGGGGGATCGCGTCGGCGTAGTGGGCCTGGACGAGCTTGAGGCGTTCGGCTTCGAGCTTGTCGCGCTGGGCGGTCAGGAGCTTGCGTTCGTCCTCGCTGGATCCTTCGAGCTGGTCGAACACGTCCTTGAGGACCTTCCGGACGTGCTCAGCCTGGGTTGGGCTCAGGGAGTTGCGCTGGTAGGTGCGTTCGATCTCGGCTTCGGCGCGTTCGGCGAGGATCGCGGAGCGGGTGCATGACACTGCGGTACATGTCGTAGATAGTCGCAGAAGATGATGCACAACACGCTCGCCTGAGAAGCCCGTCGGTCTCGCGCTAGACAGTGGGAAGCAAGAAACTTGTCCGGCGGTGCCATCGTGCCCGGGGCAATCCGCTGATTCCCCTTGGGTTGCGGTTAGAGCTTGGTAGCGATCTTCATGAGCGTGTTCCAATTTCGAGCGGTCGCCGTCCCCCCGAAGCGCTTCTCCAAGGCAGTATGTGAGACCTTCATCGCCTTGACGCCACCAGGGGTCCACACGAACGCGGTGCGCCCGATGAGCCGTACTACTTCAGGACTGACATCTTCTGACTCTAGGGCCGCAACTTCCGCCATAGCGGGCGTTGCAGACAGGAAGATAGCCAAGTACTTGGAATAGTCGGTAGCGACGTCTGCTAAAGGATTGCTCGCCAAGACCTCGCGTACTTCGTCGGCTTGCCGCACCACCATGGGGACCGTAACTCCAAAGGCATCAGCCATTACCGACTGCACCTCAATGATAACTTGATCCTCACTCCCTGACCGAGTGGCAATAATGTTCCCACTTTGACCAATCGTGACGACAGCCTCGAACCCGGCGTCAGTGAGCGCGGAACGCAGTTCAGCCATTGGTACCCGGTTGTTGTTACCTACGTTGATGCCACGCGGCATGACAAGCCAGCGAGTCATGCGAGTTTGTAGTCAAACGTATAGGAGTGGTCACCGTCAACGTCGTCGATGGTCAAGGTGCCACTGATCCCGGTCAGCTCACCAGTACCCGTCCCAGGAACGATAACCACGGACAACTCCGGTTCCCCATGAGCGACGATTCCATGGTGTTGCAAGACGAAGGTGCCTTCCTTGCCATTAACGGTGCCGGTGAAGTGTTCGATCGCGACATAACCAGCCGAACCGGGATCCGGGGTGCGCGCTGCGATCATATGCGCTTCGGAGGTGCCGGTGACCGCACCTGTGAAGGTCTTACGCACCACATTGCGGTTGATTGTGACCCCGTCCTGTTCATAGAAAGGGGGCTCACTGTCAGTGGTGACCTCGAATGGTCCGCGAAGGATGGTCATTTTTCCCCTCTTCAATTGAGGCGGCGAATCGCCGGCGATAAGTTGGCATCTGCCTGCGGTCTCGGGGGGCCGAGGTCTCCTCAGACGCGCTCTCCCCGGGCACCGTAACACACCTCTTGGGGTTCGGTCATGTTGACGTGACCCTGCTACGACGACCGCCCCTAGAAGGTATGGACCATCAGCATCAACCGATTCAACCGCGGTGAAGTCGACTCTTGGATGATCGGTCAAAGTGCCTCGAGTCAACGTTCGCTCGATGTCCCGAGATTTTTGTGTTCTGGAGCGTTAAGGTGTGACTTATGGTCAACGGTTCATCGCGCACAGCCAAACGGGGGGCGTAGGCGCACCGCGTATATTGTTGTCGCAATTGTTGCTGTCGTTGCGTTTCTTGCGATGGTAGGAGTTGCCCAGTTCACCTCGGGAAATGCCAACGCTTCCAGTGACGGGTTAGCTCAGAGGAGTTCATCATCCTCGAATGAGAACACAAACGACGGGTCATCGTCCGGTCACGAAGGCAATGCCACCGATCGAGACACTCGACCAAACAGCGATGGCGACGTTGCGCTCATCCTCGTCCTCGAACGTGAACCGGATGATCGCGAGTGTCGCGGGCAGCATCAGTGCTGCACCCACCGCGAGTAGTGCCCGCGCGACGATCAGCACCCACACGTTTGGAGAAAAGGCTTCGAGTAGGGAAGCTATCCCGAACGCGCTGATGCCAATCTGGAACACCAGCTTGTGTACGAACCTATCCCCGAGCGTCCCGGTGCCCAGCAGTAGGCCAGTCATGACGAGGGGGTACATGTTGATAATCCACAGTGACTCACTTACGCTCGCCGACAACTCGTCCGTCAGAAGAGGCACGACCACGTAGAGAATCGAAGTGTCGACCGTTGCAAGCAGCAAACCGAGAGAGACGGCGGTGAGCACGAACCACCGTGTGCGCTGCGAGGCCGGCGCAGGGGATCTTGAGTCATCTCAGCCTTGCAATATTCCGATACGTCGTCAGAGCGCGGTAGATTTGGGGGCCGTATACAGGGAGCATGAAAGTCAGACTCCTGATCATTGGCGCATGTGCTCGGAGGCAAGTCGCGCGAAGATGAGGGTGTCGGTCCATTCGCCCTTGCTGAACCAGTCCTGGACGTGATGTGCTTCGAGCCGGAGCCCGACACGAGGAGCCAGTGCTGCCGAGGCGCTGTTGCGGGCATCCATCTGCGCGGTGATGCGGTGGAGCTTGTAGTGGTCAAACCCGAGGGCGAGTACTGCTCGGACGGCTTCGCTGGCGAAACCTTGCCCACCGTGCGCTGGGTCGAGAACCCACCCGATCTCGCCTTGACGGTGCTCGTGATCGGTGAGCCACAACGCGACGTCTCCGATTGGGACGCCGTCATGCTCGATGACCAGCGCAAGCGCGCCAGTCTCGCCATCGATGTCAGTCTTCGCAAGACGTTCGGTGAGCTTGTCGTGGGTGACTTCCGCGGTCCATGGCTCGTCCAGCAGGTAGCGGGCAACGTCGGGTCGCGAGTACAGCTCGTGAAGCCATTCGGTATCGTCGGCGTTATGCGGACGGAGCCGAAGCCGCTCCGTCGCCAACGGCCACTGGGCGGTGGGCTTGAGATCGCGCCGGTAATGGAAAAGTTCCTCGCGCTGTCCTGCGGGCGTGGTCCCGACGGCTCGCTCGACCTCATGGAACCCTGCGTTCGTCAAGCACCGCTGGGAGGCCTTGTTCTCCAGGAGCGTGCGTGCTGTCAAGGTTCGCAGTCCACTGTTGCGTGCGAAGCGCGATGCCAACTCCAGGCCCCGACGAGCGTGCCTTGCTCCCCGCGCATCCGGATGAATCCAGAACCCGACCTCGGCAGCCTCGGAGCTGACGTCGAAGAGCACCAAGGAGCCCACAAACCGGTCCGTCTCGGCGTCGGCAAGTGCGAGAACTGCCAGCGTGCCGGACGACAGACCCTCAGCAACCTCGTCACGGATCATCCGTCGCACGGACTCGGGGGTGTAGTCGGACTCGGGCAGGTGGCCGAAGCGCCGCACAGCTTCATCCTTGGTGCCGGCTGCATACGCGTCTGCGTCCAGCTCAGAGAGGGGACGTAGGCGAGTGTTCTCAAAGGTGATCGGGAGGGTGGTGGCATCCAGCATGCGCGAAACCTAACATAGAATGGATAGCTAACGGAAGCGTGTTTGGTTAGGCTGGTGGGGTGAGCTACTGGGAACATCGCAAACCTGTGCGACGCCTCCGCGCAGTGGACATCGGGGAGGTTGCGAGGGCATCGGTGAGGCTGCTGGACGAAGGCGGGTTGAGGGCCCTCACCCTGCGATCTGTGGCACAACAGGTGGGGGTCGCTCCAGCCAGCCTGTACTCCCGCGTCGAATCCGTCGACGATCTGTTCGACCTCGCCCTCGACACAGCGCTTGCAGACGATCCCGTGATGTCCGAGTCGATCCGCAACGCCGACCTGTCTGCCCTGATGCACGCCTTCTTCGCGCACCTCACGACCCACCGGTGGGCCGGTCAGGTCATCGGTATGCGCGCTCCCAGGGGCCCGGCGTACCTGGCCCTTTCCGAGCGGATGTGCGTCCTGCTCGAACAAGCGGGCACCCCGGATCCGCTGGGAACTGCCTACCGATTGTCCAACCTGGTGATTGGCGCCTCGCTGACCGCACCCATGGCGTCTGACGAGAAGCGCGTCGCCATTGACCCTGACCAAGCTCCTACTTATGCGCGGCTCCACGCGACGCACCACGTCAGCCCACGCGAGATTCTCTCCGACGGCCTCACGGCACTCCTGTCGTGAGGGGGCCTTTTGATTCGGGGCCGCCCTGCGTCGCTAATGGCCACGGACTGGTCTCCGTGAGAGTGCGTCCCTTCGCAGTGCGCCGATAGTCGGACGGGCTGATCCCGACATCGTTCGCGATCGCGCGAAGCGCCTCGCTATCGTGATACCGCCGTTCCAGAGAGTCGACTGCCTCGCTACCGATGCTGCGGTGCGGACTTACCGGTTCTGGCTCACGTTGGGTAAGCCGCCCCGCGCGACTGCGGATCGTTCGGTGCAGTGATCTCATGTAGCCCACCGGTGGGGCGAGTTTCTACAAGCTTTCTGCTAGGTCCACCATCGCCACCCTCAATCTTCGCGAAGAGTGAGGGTGTTGTGACGTTGTGTTCTGGTTGCTCAGTCGCGGTGAGCGCACGGCGTGTCGACAATGCGGGCGCAGCGCTTGTATCTTCGCTCCGGACGAAGGGCGGGGCCCGTGGCCCGAACGGCTCGTGTGAGGCTCTGACATATTCCCCACAGATTTGCGCTTTCGGTTTTGCAAAATTCCTATACTGGAGGTCGCACGCTCGAACGGTCGACAAGGAGCATTCATCCATGACACCTGAAGTGTCCGCGCAGCATCCCGGGCTCGACGTCGAGGCTATCCGCCGCGACTTCCCGATTCTCCATCAGAACCTCGCGGATGAAAGACCGCTGGTGTATCTGGACTCGGGGGCGACGAGTCAGCGCCCCCAGAGCGTGATCGATGCCGAAGTAGCGTTTCTCACGGCGAGCAACGCGGCGGTTAAGCGCGGCGCCCACCAGCTCGCGGAGGCGGCAACGGATCGTTACGAGGGGGCGCGTGAATCGATCGCAGCCTTTATTGGCGCGACGGATCCTCGCGAGCTTGCTTTCACGAAGAATGCGACCGAGGCCCTCAACCTTGTGGCGTACGCACTCGGCAATGGCGATGCTTCGACCCCGGAGCATTTGCGCGTGCGTGAGGGCGACGAGATCCTCGTGACGGAAATGGAGCACCATTCGAACCTCGTGCCGTGGCAGGAACTTGCTCGGCGCACAGGAGCGACGCTGCGCTACCTTCCGCTCACGGACGATTTCGAGCTCGACCTCACCGACTTTGAGTCCCTTCTCAATGACCGCACGAAGGTTTTCGCCTTCACGCATCAGTCGAACGTTCTGGGCACGATCAATCCCGTGCGTGAGTTCGTGAAGCGGGCCCGCGAGGTCGGCGCGCTCACGGTTCTTGATGCCTGCCAATCCACTCCGCACATGCCGATTGACGTGACCGAGCTCGACGTCGACTTCCTCGCTTTCTCGGGGCACAAGATGCTGGGACCCACAGGTATCGGCGCGCTGTGGGGGCGGTACGAGCTTCTCGCAGAGCTGCCTCCATTTATACTTGGCGGTTCGATGATCGAAATCGTCCACATGGATCGCACCACTTTTGCGGAGCCACCAGCACGTTTCGAGGCCGGCACCCCAATGATTTCGCAAGCGGTGGGCCTCGAGGCGGCCGTCGGATACCTCCGGAACCTGGGCATGGCGAACGTTGCCGCCCACGAAGCTGCGCTGACCGCGCGGGCCCTGGACAACCTCTCGCAGATCGACGGCGTACGGATTATCGGCAAGGGGCCGAGTACCGGCCGCGTGGGCGCTGTTGCCTTTAGCGTCGAGGGACGCCACCCGCACGATATCGGGCAGGTTCTCGACTCACTCGGTGTCGAAGTACGCGTGGGGCATCATTGCGCGTGGCCGCTTCATCGTCGATATGGTGTTCATGGAACGACTCGCGCGAGCTTTAGCGTGTACAACACACTCGACGAAGTTGATCGCCTCGCCTCCGCGCTCGAGGAAGCCATCTCGTTTTTCAAAGGATTTGATCGATGAACCTCAACGCTATGTATTCCGAGCTCATTTTTGAGCACGACAAGCGGCCCCAGAACTTCGGGCTGCGCGAACCGTTCCAATCTGAAGTACACCATGTGAACCCCTCGTGCGGCGACGAGATCACGCTGCGAATCGAGCTCGAAGGCGATGCCGATAACCCGACCATCAAGGATCTTTCCTACGACGCGACTGGCTGTGCAATGAGCCGCGCGTCCGCCTCGATCATGAGCGACCTGCTCATTGGCGAGAGCCTTGAGGACGCGCAGAAAACCTACGCTCACTTCGACGAGGTCATGCATTCGCGTGGCAAGAACGAGGGTGATGAGGAGATCATTGGCGATGGCATCGCGCTCGTGGGCGCCGCGAAGTTCCCGGGGCGCGTAAAGTGCGTGCTCATGCCGTGGAAGGCGTATCAGGCGGCGCTTGCCGAAGCCCAGACAGCGCGCGCAGCTAACGCCTGATCCCTTATTCCTCACTGCACCAAGGAGCAACCCGTGACAGCGATCAACCGTGTGACCTCTTTTCTCGAAAATCTCTACCCGCTGGCCTGGGCGGAGGAGTGGGACCGCGTGGGTCTCGTACTCGGGGATCCGGCCTGGGAGGTCGCTCGGCTGCGCCTCGCCGTGGATCCGACGGTTGCCGAGGCTCGTGAGGCTGCTCAGAAGAACGGGACGCTTCTCATCACCCACCATCCACTCCTTTTGAGGGGCGCGAGCTTCTTGCCCGCGACGTGCGGTAAGGGTGCCGTCGCCACCGAGCTCCTGCGCTCCCAGGGCGGCCTGTGGTGCGGGCACACGAACAGCGACCGCTCGCGTCACGGCACCGTTGGGGCATGGATCGATCTTCTTCGCCTCAAGGAAGCGAAGCCTCTTGAACCCGGAAAGCCCGAGGAGAGCGAGTCATTCTTCGGGCTCGGCGCCGTAGGTGAGCTTCCCGAAGCGTCGACGGTAGGCGAAATCGCCGAGCTCATCAGCAGGGCTGTTCCCGCGACGGCGCAGGGCGTTCTTCACACGGGGGATGCTGGGCGAAAGGTGCGCCGTGTCGCCGTGTGCCCCGGCGCAGGTGACTCGTTCCTCGAGACCGCGACGGCCGCAGGCGTGGACCTGTACATCACGTCTGATCTGCGCCACCACCCGGCTCTCGAACATCTCGAATCCCGCGCTGATCATTCTCGCGTGCCCGCGCTCATCGACCTTCCGCATTACGCGAGCGAATCGCTGTATCTTCCACACCTCGCTAGCCTCTTGCGCGAAGAGTTCCCGGAGCTCGAGGTTGAAGTGTCCTCGCTCTCGAGCGATCCGTTCACGGGCGCCGCGCGATGAAGTCCCTCGTGCGTCCCGTTCCCGTGCGCGAGGGTGACAAGGTTGCTGTTCTCTCGCCCGCGTGGGCCGCGCCCGCGTATTTCCCGGCGATCCATGAACAGGCTATGCGCCGGCTCGAAGAGCTGTTCGGTGTGGAGGTTGTCGAATACCCCACGACCAGAGCGCTCGGAGCAAGCCCCGAGGAACGCGCCCGCGACGTCAATGCCGCCTTCGCCGATCCCGAAATCCGTGCGCTTTTCTCGACAATCGGGGGCGACGACCAGATAAGGATTCTTCGCTACCTGGAACCGAAGCTCCCGCTCGCCGATCCGAAACCTTTTTTCGGCTATAGCGACAACACGAATCTGAGCGCATGGCTTTTCGCGCGCGGGATCGCGAGCTTCTACGGAGGCTCAACCATGGTGCACCTCGGTAGTGGTCCGACGGTCGATGCCGAACACCTCAGCTCACTTCGCGCGGCGCTCTCGGGTGAAGGGGACCTGACCTACGCTCTTCCGGCCGATAGCCAGGACTACGGCTTCGATTGGAGCGAGGAGCGCGCTCTTACGGAAGCCTCTCCTCGGGAAGCGGCAGCCCCGCTGGAATTTTACGGCCCTAAGGTTCGTGTTCGGGGCGGTACCTGGGGTGGATGTCTCGAAGTACTCGATCAGCTCGCATGGGCAAATCACCTGCCCGATCCCAGCGAGCTCGACGGCGCCATTCTCATTTTCGAAACCTCCGAGGTGCTTCCGAGCCCCGACCTAGTGGGGCGCTGGATTCGGGGCATGGGAGAGAGGGGCTACCTCGAGGCTGCCGCGGGCGTACTCGTTGCCCGCCCGGTCGTTGATGATCGCGACAATCCCGCACCCGCGAGCGTACGCGCGGCTCGCCGCGCGGCGCAGCGTGATTACGTTTTAGCCGACCTCACACGCTACGCCCCGGATACGCCCGTCTGCTTTGGCCTTCCCTTTGGCCACACGCGACCCCAATACGTCATTCCCTACGGCGGCGAGATCACGCTCGATTCCGAGCTCGAGACGATTACGGGTCACTACGGCGCTTAGCGCTTAGTGGCGCTCCCAATCGTCCACGACGGTGAGCGTCGAGCGGGCTTTGCCTGAGCTGAGTTCAAACCCGAGGGAGTCCCCGAGGCCATTCATGAGGATCTCGAGCACGTCATCGGCCGTTTCAGCAGGAGAGGTCGCCTCGCAAAGAGCACGCGCCACGAGCCCGCGATAGCGCTTCGCGTCGTGGCTAATGACGCGGCGTTTTCCCTCGCGCACTGCCACGGGGGAGACCTCGAGTACCTGCGCCCCCTTGAGCGGCATCATCGAGCGATAAGCCCCTGAGCGGCAATCGATCACGATCTCGCCGCTTTCCTCGATCGCTTCAGCAATGTGCTTGAGGCGAGGCTTCCACCACGCAGCGACTTTCCCCAACCCTTCAACTTCGCTTCCTGCCGAAAGCCTGTAGGCCGGAATGGCATCGGCATGGCAGTCCACGATTCCGAAAAGCGCGGAGGCGGCGAGGAGCCGGCAACCGTCGGAAACAGAAGGCTGCCCGAGGGCATCGAAAAGCACACCCGAGTACACCTCGAGCGGTGTTGCGACCGGCTCGTTCTCAAGGTGCGCCATGCGCTCGCGAAGCTCCGGCTGGGAGGCCGGAATCTTGAGCTTCTCCATGGCCACATCACCCCGCGCCGTGCGCCCGGCTGCCGCGATCATCTCTCGTCGAGACTCGGTTAGCTCGGGGAAAGCCATGGAGGAGAGCTCGAGGGTTGGCGCATCCGGAGCGTGCGGGCGCGTTTTCGTTTCGGAGGGGGGTAAGAGGATTAACATCTCGCGCGCGCTCCTATCGCTTGGCAGTGGAGTAAAGTTGAGGGCTGGACCAGTCAGCTGGACAGTTGCGAGGCATAGCCTCGAGGAAAGTCCGGGCTCCCCCTGGCACGGTGGTGGGTAACACCCACCCGGAGCGATCCGCGGGCCAGTGCCACAGAAAGCAAACCGCCTGCTACGGCAGGTAAGGGTGAAAGGGTGGTGTAAGAGACCACCGCGGCCCCAGTGATGGGGCCGGCACGGTAAACCCCACCGGGAGCAAGGTCATGTAGGAGGCGCTAAGGCTGCCAGGCCGAGCCTCCGGGTAGGCCGCTCGAGGTCACTGGTAACGGTGATCCTAGATAGATGACTGTCGAAACAGAACCCGGCTTATAGGCTGGCTGGTCCGCGCCCTAGGCGCCTCCCATGCCCCTCCGCCTCAGGCCTCTTCGACCGACTCGGCCGCGAGATCCGCAGCGGAGGTGTTTTTCTTGTCTTTCTTGGCCTTCTTTTCGCCCTTGTCCTTCTTTATCTCGAGCTTGCGTTCGGCGTGGGCAAGAGCTGCGGCGCCAATGATGCCTGCCTCATTGCGAAGCTTTGCGGGCACGATCTCGGTGTGGAGGTCGAGAAAGTGGAGGTATTTCTTCGAATCCTTCGACACGCCGCCGCCCACGATAAAGAGGTCGGGGGAGAAGAGGAACTCGACGTGCGAGTAGAACACTTGTAGGCGTTCCTTCGCCCATTCCTCGTAGCTAATGCCAAGCTTGTCAAATACGGAACTCGCGGCGAACTTCTCGATGCTTTTGCCCTCGTAGTTCAAATGGCCGAGCTCTGAGTTCGGAATAAGCTTGCCATCGATAAACATGGCCGACCCGATTCCCGTGCCGAGCGTCGTCATAATGACGAGGCCCGACTTGTCTTGACCGACGCCGAACTCCATCTCGGCGATACCGGCAGCATCGGCGTCGTTCACCACGAACACCGAATGTCCGGTGGCCTCTGAAAGAAGCTGATCAACGTTCACACCGATCCAAGAATTGTCCACGTTGGCGGCCGATTTCGCGACACCATGCTGGATGATTGCCGGGAACGTGACGCCCACGGGCATGTCGGCGGGAACATCAAACGAATCGATAAGCTCCTTGACAGTCTTCGCGACCGCTTTCGGAGTTGCCGGCTGTGGCGTGGGGATACGCACGCGTTTTGCGGCGAGTTCCCCCTTCTTCAAGTTGACGGGAGCGCCCTTGATGCCGCTTCCGCCGATATCGATTCCGAATGCTTCCTTAGCCATGGTGAAATGCTTCTCCTTGCGTGGTGACAACGTCGTTTAGTCTACGCGGAAATTTCGGCATCGGGATCGGTGAGGATCTCATAGCCGTCGTCGGTAATAAGGAACGTGTGCTCGAACTGTGCAGTGTACCCCTTATCGCGGGTCGTGATCGTCCAGCCGTCGTCCCACTGATCCCACGCGCGTGAGCCGAGCGTCACCATGGGTTCGACCGTGAAGATCATGTTGGGCTCGACCACGTCGTCATAGTGAGGCGCGGAATCGTAGTGGGGAATGATGAGGCCGTTGTGGAATCCCTCCGCGACCCCGTGGCCGGTGAAGTCGCGCACCGAGTCGTAACCGAAGCGCCCCACGTACTTCTCGATCACGCGGCCCACAACATTGACCTCACGTCCCACCTTCGCGGCGCGGATTCCGCGGAACATCGCCTCTTCTGTTCGCTCAATGAGCTCGGCAGCTTCAGGCGCGATCTCCCCTACGGGGAACGTCGCGTTGGTATCACCGTGGACACCGTCGAGGTAAGCGGTGACATCAACGTTGAGGATGTCGCCCTCTTCCATGACAGTCGAATCGGGGATGCCATGGCATACCACTTCGTTGAGGCTCGTGCAGCACGACTTGGGGAAGCTCAGGTACCCCAGGGTCGACGGGTACGCGCCGTGATCGAGGATGATCTCGTGCACGAGAGCATCGATCTCGTCGGTCGTCACGCCGGGCTTCGCAGCCTTGCCTGCCTCGCGAAGGGCGATCGCGGCGATCTTTGAGGCGCGGCGCACGCGCGCGATGACCTCGGGCGTTTGCACGTAGGGCCCACAGTTATCGGATTGTGCTTCATCCTTGAACGCATATTCGGGCCGTTCAATCGAGGCGGGAACCGGGCGGAGCGGGCTTATAGTACCGGGCTCGAGCGCGGCACGGTTTTCGGGGCGAAGCCAGTGGTCTACAGTCATGACTACCAGTCTTGCAGGTTCTTCTGGATATCGATTAACGAAAGGCCGCGCCGTGAGCGAGTTCTATTACAACACCAAAACGAAAAGGATCGAAGAGGGAAGCCAGAGCCCGGCGATCGAACTCATGGGCCCCTACGGGACGCGTGAAGAAGCCCAGCACGCGCTCGAGCGCGCCGAGGAGCGCAACGAGGAATGGGACGAAGCCACCGAAGAGTGGAACGAGTACTACGAAGACGAGGACGGCTCCGAAGAAGAGGAGCTCTAGTTCGTTCCCGTGCGCGCCTTTCGCACTACTTTTCAAACGTATGCTCAGGGGAGGGAAACTCCCCTGCACGAACAGCGTCGCCGTACTCACAAGCCGCCCGCATGAGGTTCGAGCGGAGGTCGGCGAACGCTTTGACGAAACGCGGCTTAAAATCGCTCAGCCCCGCCATGTCCTGCCACACGAGCACCTGACCATCGCATCCCGCACCAGCACCGATGCCGATCGTGGGCACGTCAAGCGTGTCGGTCACGCGCGCGGCGAGAGGGGCGGGCACGAGTTCGAGCACAACGGCGAAAGCACCGGCCTCCTGGAGGGCAACGGCATCGGCGAGGAGAGCGTCGGCCTTCTCTCCGCGCCCCTGCACCTTGAACCCGCCAAGCTGATTGACCGATTGCGGTGTGAAGCCCAGGTGACCGCACACCGGGATGCCCGCGCGAACGAGCGCCTCAACCTGGGGGAGAACCTCGCGTCCGCCCTCAAGCTTGACAGCCTGCGCGCCTGCCTGCATGAGTTCCACTCCGTGGCGGACGGCTTCCTCAACGCTTACCTGATACGTGCCGAACGCGAGGTCGGCAAGCACGAGGGGGCGCTCACATGAGCGGGCGACAGCACCCGTGAAGCGCACGATGTCCTCGTGCTTCGTGTAGACGGTGGAGTCGTAGCCGAGCACGGTGTTGCCCGCAGAATCACCCACGAGAAGCACGTCGATTCCGGCCTCGTCAAAGATGCGGGCGCTGAACGTGTCGTAGCTCGTTAGCATCGTGATGGCCCGCCCCTCCTTCTTGAAGTCGCGAAGGGTGTGGGTTCGGATCTTGCGCGGGGTGACGCTCTCGCTCACGTGATGTCCTTTCGTGCGCGCCAAGTGCAGCGCGTTCGTCATCAGCGTATCCGGCCAAGCGTAGGACTTCAGAGGCGAGGCGGAGATGGGGCACAATTGATGTATGGAACGCCACCAGGATTCAGTGCTTCGGCAGGTCGAAGAGCAGGGGATTGACTACATCCGCCTATGGTTCAGCGATGTGGTGGGACGCCTCAAGTCAGTCGTGATCTCGCCGCATGACCTCGAAAAGGCGTTCGATGAAGGCATTGGCATCGATGGCAGCGCGATTGAAGGGCTCACGCGCTCGTACGAGTCAGACATGCTGCTTCGCCCCGATCCCTCGACTTTCCGCGTCATGGGTGCACCGCCAGGTGGTGAAACCGGCGTGATGATCTGTGATGTGTTTACGCCCGACTCCGCCCCCGCAGCATCGGATCCGCGCCGGGTCCTTCGCGACGCCCTCTCTCGCGCTGAGGCCAAGGGGCTTGAGTTCCTGACTCATCCCGAGGTGGAGTTCTACCTTTTCAACCGGCGCTATGAAAAGGGAGTTCCCCTTGCGCCCGTCGATCAAGGCGGCTATTTCGACTATGTGCAACGGATCGATGGCAGCCGCTTTCGCCGCGAGGCGATGCAGGAACTCGAACGCATGAACATCCATGTCGAGTATTCCCACCACGAAGGCGGTCCCGGGCAAAACGAGATCGACCTCCGGTACGCTGATGCGCTCACGACCGCGGATAATCTGCTCACTCTTCGCGCCGTCGTCAAAGGCATCGCCCTTGCCGAAGGGAAGTTCGCGAGCTTCATGCCGAAGCCCATGATCGAACACCCCGGTAACGGCATGCACACGCATCTCTCGCTTTTCCATAACGGTACGAATATTTTCCACGAGCCAGGAGCCGAGTACGGGCTATCGCGCACCGCGCGTCACTTCATCGCGGGGCTCCTTGTGCACGCACGCGAATATTCGATCCTCACGAACCAATTCGTGAACTCCTACAAGCGCTTGTGGGGCGAACAAGAGGCTCCGAGCTACATCGTGTGGGGTCACAACAACCGAAGTGCCCTCGTGCGCGTACCGTTCCACAAGCCAACGAAGGGAACCAGTTCTCGGGTGGAGTTTCGGGGTCTCGACTCGGCAGCGAATCCCTATCTCGCGTTCGCTGCGCTCCTCGGCGCTGGCCTCAAGGGCATCGAGGAGGAATACCCCCTCCCCGAAGGTGCGGAAGACACGGTATGGGAACTCACCGCACGTGAACGGCAGGCGATGGGCATCAAACCGCTTCCCTCCGACCTCTTGCGAGCCATCGAAAGTTTCGAGACTTCCGAGCTCATGGCCGAGATCCTCGGTGAGCAGGTGTTCGAATACATTCTGCGCGATAAACGCCGCGAGTGGGAGGGCTATCGCCGTCAGGTGACCGAGTCTGAGCTCCGCACGACATTCGATATTTGACAACCACATGAGGCTTGAGACCGGCGCGATTGAGGCCCTCCAATCCGGGGAGGCCGGGGGCGAGTTCACGCACTTTGATCTCGCGCGCCTTGGTTTTGTTCGAACGGACAGGAGTGCCGCGCTCCTCGCGAGCGCTTCACTCTCGTGTGTTACGCCACAGCTCGTGCGCGCGATGGGGGCAGCGGCAGACCCTGACGAGGCTCTCCTTGGGCTCACTCGCCTTGCCGATGCGGCTCAGGCGGCGGGCCAGACCCAGCAATTCGCGCGCGTCGTTGGCGACGAAAGACTCGGGCGCACCCTGGTGCTTGTGCTCGGCAGCTCGATCGCGCTCGGGGATGCTCTCGCGCGGCAGGTGAACGAGCTGGAGGAGATTCTTCAGTGTCCGACGCTTGACGGGCCCACGCGCGAGAGTTTTCGCGAGGTGATGCTGGCCGCCGTCGGCTCTGACCCCTCGGCCGCGGTGCCGGTTGCTGCTCCCGGCCCCGAGCCGCGTAGGGCCTTTCGCCGCGCCTACTATTTTCTGCTCGCTCAAATAGCGGCCCGAGATGTGGAGGCGGAAGCCCCCGCGGACCGCCAAGCCGAGATCTCAAGACTCCTTAGTGACCTCGCCGACGCCGCGCTCGAGGGCGCGCTCGCACTGGCCCGGGCCGCTACCGAGAGGCATGAAAGTGTGCGACTCGCGATCATCGCGATGGGGAAAACCGGGGCGCGCGAGCTCAACTATGTTTCCGACGTCGACGTCATGTACGTTGCGGAGCCGGCACACGAGGGCGTGAGCGAGGGTGAGGTGACGAGGGTGGGAAGCGCGCTCGCACGGGAACTCGCTCGAGTGTGCGAGGAGCGCACGGCCGACGGCAGCCTCTGGGCGATTGACGCGAACTTGCGGCCCGAGGGGCGCGATGGGGAACTCGTGCGGACGATCGATTCCTACGCTCGCTATTACCGAAAATGGGCCCGGACGTGGGAGTTTCAAGCGCTTCTCAAGGCTCGCGCCTGCGCGGGGGATCGCTTACTCGGTGAGCGATTTGAAGAGATCGCCACGCCGCTTGTATGGCAAGCCTCCACACGCGAGGGGTTTGTTGACGACACTCGCGCGATGCGCGCCCGGGTGCTCGCGCACGCCGATGCCGAGCGCGATCTCAAGCTGGGCCGGGGCGGTCTTCGCGATATCGAATTTACGATTCAATTGCTCCAAATGGTGCACGGCCGCGCTGATGAAGATATTCGTGAGGCCGGAACACTTGACGCCCTCGAAGCTCTCACGCGAGGCGGATACGTGGGCCGCGAGCATTCGGCCGAGCTCGCCGAAGCCTATCGATTCTTACGGGTGTGCGAACACCGGCTCCAAATGTGGCGCCTGCGGCGAACCCACATGCTTCCCACCGGGGAGCGCGACATTCGGCGCCTTGCGCGCACAATCGGGGCGCAGCCGGCAAAACTTCCTGCCGCGATCGATACCGTGCGCCGGCGCGTGCGCCAGCTTCATGAGGAGATCTACTATCGCCCTCTCCTCGCCACCTCCGCAGGGCTAAGCGACGGGCAAATCGCCCTTAGTGCCGAAGCTCAGCGCGATCGGCTCGAAGCGATCGGCTACCGCGATCCCAAGCGTGCTCTGCAACACATCGACGCGCTTACGAGGGGACTCAGCCGTGGGGCCGCGATCCAGAAACAGCTGCTTCCGGCCTTCCTCGAATGGTTCGCGGGGGGCGTTGATCCAGATCTGGGCCTGCTGTCGTTCCGCAGGCTTTCCGAGACTCTGCGCGAAACCCACTGGTTTCTCGGCATGTTGCGCGATTCGGGGGTTGCTGCCGAACGGCTCACGCATATCCTCTCGAGTTCCCGCTACGTGGGCGAACAGCTCGAACAGCACCCGAATACCGTGCGCTGGCTATCGAACGATGCCCAGTTGCACCCCCTTACGCGGGCACAGATCACGCAAGAACTCGACTCGATCGCGGGCCTGGCAACGAGCGACGAACACGTGATTGACGCCCTTCGCGGTGTGCGCGCGAGAGAGATCGTCAGAATCTGCCTCGCCCACCTCTCGGGCGTCCTTGATCTGCGGGAACTCGCCCGGGCTCTGACTGACCTCGCGGAGGCGATCCTCGCCTTTACCGTGACCCGCGTGATTGCCGAGGCGGACGTTGCGCTGTGCGTGATAGCCATGGGCTCCTTCGGCGCGGGGGAGATGGGCTATTCTTCCGATGCCGATGTGCAGTTCGTGTGCGAAGGCAACCTCGAGGTCGCGACCCGGATCGCCGCCCGCGTACAAAAGATCCTCAATGCCCCGGCCTCGGGCATCAACATGCGCGTCAATGCCGATCTGCGACCGGAAGGTCGCTCAGGCCCACTCGTGCGCACGCGCGCGAGTTTCGAAGACTATTACGCGCATCATGCCGAGAGATGGGAACGCCAGGCGCTTTTGCGCGCTCGTTGCGTTTCCGGCCCCAAAGACCTCTGTGAAACGCTCACCGCGATCATGGACCGCGAGCGCTATCGCCCCGGCGGGATGGACGCGCACGAGCGCCGAGACTTCGCTCGCATGAAAGCCCGCATCGAAGGAGAGCGACTCCCGCGTGGCGTGAGGCCGAGCCATCACCTCAAACTGGGGCGGGGTGGAACGACCGACGTCGAATGGTGCGTACAGCGACTATTGCTTGAACACGCGGGAAACGACGAGGGCCTGCGTACCGTCGGAACCCTCGACGCCCTCGCAGCCCTCGAGAGCGCCGGGCACCTCACTCCTTCCGATGCACTCGCGCTTCGCCGCGCCTGGATGCTGGCATGGGAGTTGCGGCGAGCGCTCTTTTTGTGGCGCGGTCGTGAGAGCGATGTTCTTCCTACCGACCTCGTTGACCTGAACGCTATCGCCACCCTCGTACGCGAGCCCGTGGAGAATGCTCGTGCGATCGAGGAGAGATACCTCAAAGTGACGCGCCACTCGCGCCAGGTCGCCGAACGCCTGATCTTTGACGAGTAGCCTGAAAGGGCTATGACCTCACCCGAACTGAGCGCTCAGACCCCTCGCGGCCGCATGTACCGGATGGAACCCGGAGGGAAACTCGTCCACCCCTCCATCACCACTGTCGCCGGGATGCGCGCGAAAGACCACCTCAATGGCTGGTACGCGCGTATGGCTTCGAAACGTGCGCTTGAGATGTTCTCGTACCTCGATCGCAACCCCTCACGCGCCTTTGACGAAATCCGGCGCGTGAACCGCAACAGCTGGACCACCCAAAAGCGCATTGCCGAAGCAGCACCCGACTACACGAAAACAACCGCGGATTTCGGCACCTACGTTCATGCGCTATGCGAAGCATGGGAACGATCGGGAGAGCGGCCCACCGAGTCCGACATGCGTGAACTCGCGACAGAGATGCGCAGCGGGGGAGACCTCCTGAGCTTGGAAACGAACCTCGGGGAGCTCGTGGGGCGAGCGAATGTTCGGCTCGACGGCTTTGCGGGGTTTCTCGAGGATTTCCAACCGGAATTCGTCGAGATCGAACAAACAGTGGTGAACCGCACCGTCGGCTACGCCGGCACTACCGATGCCATTGTGAAAATCGGGAACACGCTGCTCACGGGTGACATCAAGACGTCGAAGAAGGTTCGTGGCGACTACGCTCTCCAGGGCGTTGCCGTCATGAGGGCAGAAAATCTCCTCGACAACGACGGAACCTTGCGCGAGATGCCCGAACTCACGGGCGCGTTCATCATTCACCTGCCGGAAACGGGCGGGTACAGCGCGGTGCCGCTGCGCACATCCGACGCTGAGTGGGAAACGTTTAAGGCCCTGCGAAAAGCGTGGGACTTCGCGCCCGACGACTGCACGCTCAGCGAAGCACAGAGCCCGAAGGAACTGCTGCTTACGCTCCTAAACGCGAAGCTCTAGCGCGAAGCCCCACTTATCCACTTGCGGTCTAGAGATCGTAGTAGAGCTCGAACTCGTAGGGGTGGGGGCGAAGCCTGAAGGGCTCAACCTCAAACTCGCGCTTGTAGGCGATCCACGTGGTAATGAGATCCTCCGGGAACACATCGCCCTCGGTCAGGAAGTCGTGATCACGCTCAAGCTCATCGAGCGCTTCCTCGAGTGAGGCCGGGAGAGTCTTGATGTCCGCATGCTCTTCCGGCGGAAGCTCGTAGAGGTCTTTGTCGATCGGCTCGGGAGGTTCGATGCGGTTCCTGATGCCGTCGATGCCCGCCATCAGTTGGGCAGCAAACGCGAGGTACGGATTTGCCGACGGATCCGGGGCACGGAATTCGAGGCGCTTGGCCTTCGCAGAGTTGCCAGTGACCGGGATGCGAATCGCCGCTGAACGGTTCCTTGCCGAATACACCATGTTGACCGGGGCTTCGAAGCCCGGCACGAGGCGCTTAAACGAATTCACCGTGGGGTTGGTGAAGGCCGTGAGAGCGGGGGAGTGTTCGATCAAGCCGCCAATGTACCAACGGGCGAGATCCGAAAGCCCGCCGTAGCCACTCTCGTCGTAGAAAAGTGGCTCACCGTTCTTCCAGAGTGACTGGTGGCAGTGCATGCCCGAGCCGTTGTCTCCAAAGATCGGTTTAGGCATGAACGTTGCTGAGCGTCCATTTTCCCACGCAACGTTCTTGATGACGTACTTGAACTTCATGACGTCATCGGCAGCCTGCAAAAGCGTGGAAAAGCGGTAATTGATCTCTTGCTGGCCTCCCGTGCCGACCTCGTGGTGGGCGCGCTCCACCTCGAGCCCCACCTCGTCGAGCACGCGCACCATCTCATCACGCAAATCGGCCATTTGGTCCACGGGAGCCACGGGGAAGTAACCGCCTTTCATGGCGGTTTTGTAGCCCTGATTCCCAAACTCTTCTTCGCGGCCCGTGTTCCACGCTGCCTCGTTCGAGTCGATCTCGTAAAAAGCGCCGTTTGCTTCCGTCTGATAGCGGATGGAGTCGAAAATGTAGAACTCGGCTTCGGCGGCAAAGAAGGCGGTGTCGGCAATACCGGTTGAACGGAGGTATTCCTCGGCTTTCGCAGCGACGGTTCGCGGGTCGCGGCTGTAAGGAGCATCGGTGAAGGGATCGACGATCGCGTAATTGATCACGAGGGTCTTCTGATCGCGGAAAGGGTCCACGTAGGCCGTGCTGAGATCCGGGATAAGTTTCATATCGGATTCGTGAATGGCCTGGAACCCGCGAATCGAGGAACCGTCGAACAGCTGTCCCTCGGCGATTGCTTCTTCGTCAAAGGTTTTCGCGGGAACATTGAAGTGCTGCATGACGCCGGGGAGATCGCAGAAGCGAATATCAATGAACTTGACATCCTCTTCCTCGATGAACTTCACGGCTTCGCTGGGATTGCTGAACACGTATCCTCCGTCCGTGCTGAGCGCACGTTAACTTTGAGCAGTTGCCTCTCCTAGTTTACGTCCACCCACGTCAGGGTTTGCCTCACGCACGGCCGCGAACGTACGGTTTTGGAATGAATCGCCCCATAAATAGTGACGAGTCAGTCGAAAACGACGCCCGAGCAGCGGCGCATCCCGGCGACGTTTTTGGTCTTCCCGACCGCGGCA
Organism: Dermabacter sp. HSID17554; assembly: GCF_003989295.1. Classification (NCBI taxonomy): domain Bacteria; kingdom Bacillati; phylum Actinomycetota; class Actinomycetes; order Micrococcales; family Dermabacteraceae; genus Dermabacter; species Dermabacter sp. HSID17554. Next base: position 142,722 of record NZ_RBLW01000001.1, read on the forward strand.
GACACTCCATTGCACCGCTGCCTAGGCGCTTCTTTTCGATGTGTCTCGACTGGGCGGCCGCGGCAGCCGTGTCCTTTCTCGCCTTTCACTATGACCCGCTTGCCACTCTCGCGCTGTTCCTCGCACAGGTCATCGTGATGCAGACACTTTTTGGCGCAAGTCTCGGTCAATTCCTGACCGGGATCCGCGTTCTGCCCGTGACTGGGCGCTCGCCCATGCTCCTGCGCGCCCTCGTACGTAGTGCCATCATGCTGAGCGTGATCAGCGCGTTCGTGGTGAACGAGAACAGGCAGACTCTCCACGACCTCGTCGCGGGGGTCGTTGTCGTGCGCTCTCAATAAGCATCGCCCCCAGCGGCCTGTGCCGAAGGGGGCGAATACGCAGGTGCCGGTCGGCTCAGCGACCGCGCATAGCCTTGCGATTGGGGCGAGCGCGCATGGGATCGACGCCTTTGGGAATGGCCTGACGAACGGGATTGGGCAAGGCACGGAGCCGACGGCCAATTTCGCCGGCTTCCGCCTTCGTGAGTTCATTCTTCATGGCGGTCAGGTGCCGGTTGAGCTTCGGAAGCGGAACCTCTCCCTCGCCGTGGCCCACATACACCGCATGCACCGGAACGTTCGGGAACATGCGGTTCATGCGCTTGACTTCTTTGCTCATGAGCTTTCGCGAACCACCGCCGGAGCCCTCCGACACGAGTGCAATGCCCTTGCGGCCGCTCGCACGAAAGAGCATCGAACGACTGCGAGCATCGAAGGCCGCAGGATCCTGCTCAACATTCCACCCTCGCGAAATCTGCTGCATCACGGCAATCGCGGCACCGGGCTGATCCTCGATCTTCGAGTACGTGGCCTTCTGTGCCCTGCGGCCAAGGATGATCATCGCAAGGAGAAGGCCGAAACCGAAACCGATGAAGGCTCCGTAGATCGGGTGGCCGAAGGCCCCGAAAATGAGAGCGAGCAGGACGGTGAGGCCCACGATCGAGAGAATCATGAGCGGTGCCGTCGAGCGATCGTACGCCTGAGTTTCTTTGAAGACGTCGATCGTCTGCCGGATGCGGCCGGGCTTCTTCGTCTTAGCGGGGGCGTCGGTCGTGTTCTTGCGTGCCATTAATCCTTGTCCTTAGCGCGGTGCGGGGGGTTCGAAAACCATCCTCAAGCATAACCGGGAAATGAGCCTAAGCCGTTGCCGAAACCTTCCGCTCAGCACGCTCCCTGTCACGCTTTTCACGTGCGGCCTGACGCTCCACCACGCTCGTGGCTTCCTGGAGGGCGGGCGCCGAGGAATTGAGGTGCGAGAGTTCCTCGGGAATCTCGCGGCCAAGTTTCTCCATCGCCTGAGCCCACAGCCGGCCGGCGCGATACGACGAACGCACCATGGGCCCGGCCATGATCCCCGCGAAGCCCATTTCATAACCTGCCTCGGAGAGTTCGAGGAACTCTTGCGGCTTCACCCAGCGATCGATCGGGTGATGAAGTTTCGAGGGGCGCAAATACTGGGTGAGGGTGAGAATCTCGCAACCGTTGTCGCGAAGATCCTGCATAGCTGAAAGAATCTCGCTCGTTTCCTCCCCCATACCAAGGATGAGGTTCGACTTCGTGATCATCCCGTTCGCCTTCGCATCGGCGATGACGCCGAGGCTGCGCTCGTAACGGAAGGCTGGGCGAATCCTTTTGAAGATGCGAGGCACGGTTTCGAGGTTGTGACCGAAGACTTCGGGCTTCGAGTCGTAGACCTGCTGCATCGCGCTCGAATCACCCTTGATGTCGTCGATGAGGAGTTCCACGCCCGTACCCGGGCTGATGGCGTGGATCTGGCGGCAGGTCTCGGCAAAGAGCCCCGCGGCACCGTCTTCGAGATCATCGCGGGCCACCCCTGTCACGGTCGCGTACTTGAGGCCCATTTCCTTGATGGAAGTGGCGACCTTGAAAGGCTCGGCAGGGTCGATCGCTTGTGGTTTGCCGCTTGCGATGTCGCAAAAATCGCAGCGGCGCGTGCACGTGTCGCCGCCGATCAAGAAGGTCGCCTCGCGATCCTCCCAACACTCAAAGATGTTGGGGCATCCCGCTTCTTCGCACACCGTGTGCAAGCCGCGTGAATGCACGCGCTTCTTCATATCGGTGTACTCGGGGCCCATGTTTGCCGTGGTTTTGATCCAGCTAGGTTTGCGTTCGATCGGGGTTTCCGCATTGCGGGCCTCGACCCTGAGAAGGCGTCGTCCTTGGGGTTCAACTGCCACGTCACACTCTCCTTGCGAGTAGGGGTCTCAAGATTCTAGTAGGCGTTGCTGCCAACTCCCGCACAACGCTCATGTGATCTCGACGGGTGGTGATTGTTTATTCGAGGCCGCGTTCGGCTTCGAGTTCCTTCATGGCGTCTTCGACATCAGCGAGCACATCCTTCGGGCGCACAGTACGGTCGCTTTCAACGGAAAGTGAGGTCACACCTGCGTCGTCGATTCCGCACGGGATCACGTTCATGGCCCACGAAAGGTCATTCTCGCAGTTCAGTGCGAAACCATGCATCGTGCAGCGCTTGGCGACGCGCAGCCCAATTGCGCACACTTTTCGGTCCATCCCGAGCTCATCGAGGACCCACACGCCGCTTCGCCCTTCAACAGGAGCCGTAGGGACGCCAGCCTTGGAGCACACGCCCATGATGGCCCGTTCGATGCCTCGTACGAAGCCCACGACATCGATGGGGGCAGGAAGCTTGACGATCGGGTAGCCCACGAGCTGACCAGGACCGTGCCAGGTGATCTTGCCACCCCGATCGACATCAATCACGGGGGCGCCGTCACGTGGACGCTCGACCTCGAGGGTGCGCCGACCAGCGGTATAGACCGGCTGATGCTCGAGAAGAAGAAGCGTATTTGGGCGTTCGCCCGCAATTACCTCCGCGTGGATCTGTTTTTGCACATCCCACGCGGCGTTGTAGTCAACGGGACCGGGCGGAAGATTGAAGTCTTCGTGAGCGGATTCAATCCCGGAATCTTCGGAAAAAGCGAGGTGAATGATGTCGAGCACCTCACCATGCTAGTGGTCGACGTGGGTAGGGAAAAGTTTCCGCGGGCGAGAGCACACGTTTGACGAGCGGGTTATCCACAATTTCGGATCAGCCCTGGGATTGGCATCGTCAAAGGGTTGAAATGATCTCATGAGACTTGACACCTCGCGCCTGACATTAGTTTTTGGCACAGGGCTTCAGCCCGTTCGACTGGTTCGCTCGGAAAATGGCCGGCAAGTGTGGCAGGCCCGGGATCACAGGGGCCGACGCTTGACGCTCGTCCGTGCTCGCACACTTCGCGCGGTGAACCAGGTGCGGCGCGAGATCGCGCTGCTTCGAGCCCTCGAAGCGGGCAATATTTCGGCGGTTCCTTCGCTTAAATGGCGCGGCTTCGCGGCCTACGCGTTTGCGGAGGGGCCCAGTGCACTTGCGCCGCCACGCGGCAAAAGGGCCGCGCGGAGTGCGAACACACGAAGTGGCGGCACGGTGGCGGAGATGGCGTCGGACCTCGCAGTTCTCCTGAAAGCACTGCATTCACGAAACCTCACGCTTGGCCTCCCCGGGTTTCGCGGGCTAGAACTTTCGCCGCGCGGCCGTGTTGTCGTCACGGACTTTTCGCACGTGGCGCAGCTGAGTCCAGTGAAAAAGCGCGGTGATGAGCAATGGCTTGCGCGCCTCACAAGTGGTGCGGGAACCTACCGCTACGCGCAGCGCAAAGCTGAAGAGTTGGAGGAGTGGACATGGGAGGCGGGGAGTGAGGCCCCGGCAGCCGTATGCCCTACTCTATCCGGGCGGGGCGTGCCGGCTGGCGCTGCTCTTCGGCAGGGCAAAGGAAAGCCCGGGCGAAACCGCCCCCGAACGCGTAGCAAGCGCTCTTTGACGTTCGTCGCGGTGGCAGCACTCGCGTGCACGGTGCTCGTGGGCGGAGCCATGCGGGCTTCCACCCCTCAACTGGCACCCTCCGAGGCGGCTGCGGTCCCCGCTGAACGCAACGACCCGGTCGAAATCATCACAGCCCTTGCCCACGCCAGGCACCGCTACCTCACCGGAAAAACTGAGCTTAATGACTCAGCGGTTCCTGGAAGTGAAGCGGAACTGGCCGACCGGAAGCTCCGTGCGGCTCTCGAAGGAGTGCAGGTTGAGGGCGGTGAAGTGCGCGTTCTCGAAGCACACACTCTCGAACAGAGCGAGAATGATGCGCGCGTGCGCGCTCGGCTCAAAGACACCCCCGCGCGCATGGGCGAAGGCGTGCACTCTCTAGAACTTGACCAAAGTAGGCCCTATGAAGTTGACATCCGCCTTGAGCGCATCGCGGGGTCGTGGCGGATCGCCTCCACGACGCCCGTCGGTGAGGGAGGGGAGAGCGCTTAAGAAAAACCCGGGCCGGGCTTTCTCGCGAAAGCACGGCCCGAGTTCTTGTCAGAGGAACTCGATCAGAGTCCGAGGTCCCCCTCGAAGGCGCCGTCCTCGAGGCGTTTCTTCATCGTGGAGAGGAAGCGGGCAGCATCGCCGCCATCAACGAGGCGGTGATCGTAGCTGAGGAACAGGTACATCATCGAGCGGATCCCGATCGTCTCATTGCCGTCGGCGTCCTTCACGACAGCCGGGCGCTTGACGATCGTGCCGCAGCCGAGGATGCCCACCTGCGGGTTCGGAACGATCGGGGTATCGAACAGCGCGCCACCCGAACCCGTGTTCGTGATGGTGAACGTCGCGCCCTGAAGATCGTCCGGCGTGAGCTTGTTGCCCTTGGCCTTCGCGCCGAGCTCACCAATCTGGCGGGCAAGACCCGCAAGGTTGAGATCGCCCGCGTTCTTGATGACCGGAACGACGAGGCCACGCTCGGTGTCCGCTGCCATACCGATGTTCTCGACACCGTGGTACTTGATCATGTCGCCCGCAATCTCGGCGTTCAGCTTCGGATGCGCCTTGAGCGCTTCCACAGCCGCCTGCATGATGAACGGGAGGAACGTGAGCTTCGCACCTTCACGCGCGAGGAAGTCGTTCTTCGCCCGGCCACGAAGAGCCGCAATGCGGGTCATATCGACCTCAACGGCGGTGGTGAGCTGCGCCTGTGTCTGGAGCGACTCGACCATGCGCGACGCAACGATCTTGCGCAAGCGGGTCATCTTCTCCTCGGTACCGCGCAGAGGCGACACCTCGACCTTCGGGGCTTCCTTCTTTGCGGGAGCCGCGGCGGACGGTGCCGAAGCGACAGCGGGAGCGGGAACCTCCGCCTTCTTTTTCGCCTCGATAGCTTCCTGCACATCCTGCTTACGGATACGGCCGCCGATGCCCGAGCCCTTGACCGAGCTAAGATCAATGCCGTTATCCGACGCGAGCTTGCGCACGATCGGCGTCACGTACGCCTGCGCATTGCCGCTCGAGGACACCGTTTCCGAAGCCGTGGCGGCGGGAGCAGTGCTCTGTTCAGCCTTGGGGGCCGGCGAAGCGCTTTCCGCAGCGGGAGCGGCGGGGGCCGGGGAGGCGTCGGAAGGAGCACCCGAGCCGATCACGGCAATGGCCGCGCCAACCTCGGCCTCCTCATCCTCCTGCACAAGAATCTTTTGGAGGGTACCCGCAACGGGGGAGGGAACCTCGGTGTCAACCTTGTCGGTCGACACCTCGAGGAGAGGCTCATCGGCCTCGACCTGTTCGCCAACCTCCTTGAGCCAACGCACCACCGTTCCCGAATCAACGGACTCACCGAGTGCGGGCATCTTCACTTCTTCGCCATCGGCGCTACCGGAGTTGCTCGATGAGTCACCGGGCGCTTCGCTTTCACCAATGGGGGCCTCCTGCGTTGTCGAGGGGGCAACCGTAGGATCCGAGGCGAGGTTCTCACCCTCGCTTGGCTCCGCGGAGCTCGATTCAACGCCGGAACCATCGCCGACTACGGCAAGGTCAGCGCCGATCTCGGCGTCCTCATCCTCATTCACGAGAATTTTCTCGAGGACACCGGCAACGGGGGAGGGGACCTCGGTGTCGACCTTATCGGTCGAGACCTCGAGAAGCGGTTCGTCAACGGCGATTTCCTCGCCAACTTCCTTGAGCCAGCGAACAACGGTACCCTCGGTGACGGACTCACCGAGAGCGGGCATCTTGACGATTTCAGACATAGGTATCTCTCCTCGTGATCAGGCGTGTGCGTGGAGCGGCTTGCCAGCGAGAGCGAGCGCAGCCTCGCCCATCGCCTCGTTCTGGGTGGGGTGGGCGTGGATGAGCGAAGCAACATCCTCGGGCTCCGCCTCCCAGTTGACGATGAGCTGTGCCTCGCCGATCTGCTCCGACAGGCGTGCACCGATCATGTGGATACCGACGATCGGGCCGTCCTTCTCACGCACGAGCTTGATGAAGCCCTGAGTGCCGAGGATCTGGGACTTTCCGTTGCCGCCGAGGTTGTAGTCGTAGGTCGCGACGTTGTCGTCGCCGAACTTCTCTTTTGCCTGCTTTTCGGTGAGACCCACCGAGCCGATGTTCGGCTCGCAGTAGGTGACGCGCGGGATGCCCGACTCGTCGATCGGCTGGGGGTTGAGACCCGCGATCTGTTCGGCCACGAAGATGCCCTGCTGGAAGCCGCGGTGAGCGAGTTGGAGGCCCGGAACGATGTCACCCACGGCGTAGATACCGGGAACGTTCGTTTCGAGGGTGTCCTTGTTGGCGAGCACGAATCCACGATCCATCTCGATGCCCTGCTCTTCGTAGCCGAGCCCCTTTGTCTGCGGGCCGCGGCCGACAGCGACGAGGAGGTAGTCACCTTCGTAGGTCTTGCCGTTGGCGAGCGTGACCTTGACGCCAGTCTCGGTCTGCTCAGCCTTCTCGAAGAACACGCCGAGCGAGTAGGCGATCTTACGCTTCTTGAACGCACGCTCGAGATTTTTAGAAATTGCCTCGTCCTCGTTAGCAACGAGGTGGGGGAGGCCTTCGATGATCGTGACCGATTCAGCGCCGAGCGACTTCCACACGGAAGCGAACTCGACACCGATCACGCCGCCGCCGAGGATGATGGGGTTCTTCGGAACCTCGGGAAGCTGAAGAGCGACCTCGGAGTCGATAATGCGGCCACCGAGTTCGAGGCCCGGGAGGGTCTTGGAGAAGGAACCCGAGGCGAGGATGATGTTCTCACCCGTGAGGGTCTGTTTCGAGCCGTCTTCCGCCTCAACCTCGACCGTGTTCTTACCCGTAAGGCGGCCGAAACCGTTGACGAGGGTCGCACCGGAGGAACCCACGAGGCCCTGGAGGCCTTTGTAGAGGCGCCCGATGACTTTGTTCTTGAAGTCGAGCATCTTCTCGGTGTTGATCGCGGAGGCGGTCATCTCAATACCCACGGCCTTCGCTTCGGCGGGGGTGTCGGCAATCTCGCCTACGTGAAGAAGCGCCTTGGTGGGCACGCAGCCACGGTGGAGGCACGTGCCGCCGAGCTTGTCTTTCTCGACGAGGGCAACGCTCTTTCCAAGCTGGGTGGCGCGCAGCGCGGCCGCGTAGCCGCCGCTGCCACCTCCCAGAATCACGATGTCGAACTTCTGGTCTGTGGAGGTATCCGCCACGTTCAGCTCCCTAACTGTTGAGGATTGGGGGCATGTCGCCGAAGGTCCCGGCCTCGAACGCTAAGCCAGCCGGTGCGGCATGCACGCCCATTATCGTAAGACACGCCCCTGGATGTCGCCGTGGGTCGACCGTAAGTGGGGCCAGAGTGTGGGAAAACCCCCAACTCCGCCCGCGGGTGCGGGGCAAAAGCGGGGGCTTTCCGACGGTTGCTGCGCGTGAAGTGCGCAACCTTTTTACTTGGCGGCTTCGCGCTCAATTACTTCGACGAGCGTGCGCATACTCATGCCGGTGCCGCCAATGTTGTTGTAGCCGAAAGGCTTCTGCGTGAAAGCGGGGCCAGCGATGTCGACGTGTGCCCACTTCGTCTCGCCAACAAACTCCTTGAGGAAGATGCCCGCGCTCAGCGCGCCGCCGGGGCGTTCGCCGATGTTGCTGAGGTCAGCAACGCGGCCGTTCAATCCCTCTCGAAGCTCTTCCGGGAAGGGAAGCGGCCACATGGGCTCGCCCGCGGCCTTAGATGCTTCCCACACCTCGTCGCGGGCTTCGTCGGTCCCCATGACTCCCGCAGTGCGGTTGCCTAGGGCGACGATCGCCGCCCCCGTGAGGGTCGCGACGTCGATCAGGAGGTCGGGCTCAAGCGCCGCGGCATCCACGAGAGCATCGGCCATGACCATGCGGCCCTCGGCGTCGGTGTTCAGCACCTCGACGGTCTTACCGTTGCGCATCGTGACGACATCGCCGGGGCGCTGCGCTCCGCCTCCGGGGAGGTTTTCCGCGAGCGCAAGGAAGGTCGTGACGTTGACGTCGAGCTCAAGGGCTGCAGCGGTGATGGTCGTGGCGAGCACGGTTGCGGCGCCACCCATGTCCATCGTCATCTCGTCCATTCCGGCGCCGGGCTTCAGCGAAATGCCGCCCGAATCGAACGTGATGCCCTTGCCGACAAAGGCAACGTGGCGCTTGGCACGCTTCGGTGCGTAAGAAAGTTTGACGAGACGGGGCGGGCGGGTCGAGCCCTGGCCCACACCCACGATGCCGCCGTAGCCACCGTCCGCAAGGGCCTTCTCATCGAGAACCTCGACGCTCACGGGAAGCTTCTTCGTGAGATCCTTGGCGCGCTTCGCGAAGGAATCGGGGTAAAGCAGGTTCGGTGGGGTGTTCACGAGATCGCGAACGATGTGCACGCCCTCGGCGATTTTCTCGGCGCGGTTCGCGGCTGCTTCGAGAGCTTTGAGTTCCTTTTTATCGGCCACGGCAAGAACGATCTCCTCGACGGGCTTTTGATCGTCCTTGAGGTCGCTCTTGTGGGAAACGAATGCGTAGGCGCCGAGAGCTGCGCCTTCGAGAGCGGCGGCGATGTGTGCTTCGGAGGCGGCCGGGAATGCGAGCGCGATGCTCTTGTGGCCAGTGAGCGTGCGCGAGGCGGCACCAAAGGCGTAGCGCACAGCCTCGCACGTCACGTCTTCCAGTGCTTCGGCTCCGAGGCCAACGCCCACGATCGCGTGGGCGTTATAGCCGGCGGGAGCCGGGATTGTCGTGAGCGCACCCTTGGCGCCCTCGGCCTTGACGGCCGTGAAGGATTCCTCAAGCGAGGGCAGCCCCACGGGAGTGGCGGGCGCGCCCTTTGCGCCCTTGAGGAGGGGGACCACGAGTACATCGGTCGTGATCGAATCAACGTTGCTGATGCTCATTTTTATATGTGCCATGCGTTTATCGTAGGGGAGTCAGTCAAGTTTGAGGTGGGAGCGGCGCATGCTGGTCGTGTTGTACGTCGTGGCGGCGCTCGTAACTGCGCTCGGCGCGCTCTACGTGCTCAAGGACCTTGCCGCTGATCTCGTGCTTATGGGCGCTTCACTGCTTCTGTCGTGTGTATGGCTCATTGGTGCTGGTGCGTGGCTGCTCGCTCCGATCGGTCCCACCGATGCGGTGATTTTTTGGGGTTACGTCGCGACTGCTGCGGCTTTGCCGATCGCTGGTCTCTACATTTCGTTCCTCGAACGCACCAAGTGGGGATCATTCGCGATCGCCGCGATAGCGCTCACATGTGTATTTCTCGCCTATCGTCTTCCACAAATCTGGCCCGCGGGGTTCGCGCAGTGACGAGGTCAAAGGCGAGTGGTGCTCCGGAGACGGGAGAGGTCTCTCGTGGGTTTCGCACGGCCCTCTTCGTGGTTTATGGCGTGTTTGCCGTATCAGCCACAGCCCGTGCACTCGTTCAATCGATTCGTGATTTTTCCGAGGCTCCGCTCGCCTTTTCGCTCAGCATCTTTGCGGCGCTCACCTATGTGGCGATCGCCGTGCTCCTCATGAAGAAAACCCCGCATTGGGGAGCGATCTTGAGCCTCGTCGGTGTTGAGCTCGCGGGCGTCCTCGCAGTGGGCATCTTGAGCTTTGCGAAGCCCGAGTGGTTCCCGAAAGCCACCGTGTGGTCGCACTTCGGCGAGGGATACGGTTACGTCCCGCTCGCCCTGCCGCTCGTGGCGGGCATCTCCGTTCTCGTGGCCCGCCGCCGCGAATCCCGTCGCGCCTCGTTACGCTAGAGACGTGGACGACGATCTCTTTTCCCTCAAACCTGGAGTCGAGGCTCCGAAGACTCTCGCCGATCGCAATGTCGATCACCGCGCTCCACTCGCCGCGCGCATGCGCCCGCGGACGTTGGAGGAAATCGTCGGGCAAAAGAACGCCCTCGCCGAGGGGTCGCCGCTGTTCCGGCTCGTGGGGGAAGACGACTCACGCACCGCCCCGAGCTCCATCATTTTGTGGGGCCCTCCCGGGACTGGGAAAACCACCATCGCCTACGCGGTTGCGCGCGAGGGGGATCGTGAGTTTGTTGAGGTTTCCGCTGTTCTCGCCGGCGTCAAGGATATTCGCGCGGTCGTCGATGCTGCGCGGTCACGCTTGCGCACGACGGGCCGCGAAACCATTCTGTTTGTTGACGAGGTGCATCGTTTCAACAAATCGCAGCAGGATGCCCTTCTGCCGTCGGTTGAGAACCGCTGGGTGACACTCGTGGCTGCGACGACCGAAAATCCCTACTTTTCGATCATTACGCCGCTCATTTCCCGTTCGATCGTTCTCACCCTCGATTCACTCGGGCCCGAGGAGATCGATGTCCTCATTACCCGTGCACTGACCGAGGAGCGCGGGCTCGGTGGTGCGGTCGAACTTGACGAGGATGCGCGTGAGGCGCTCGTGCGGCTGAGCGGCGGCGATGCGCGAAAGTCGCTCACAGCCCTCGAGGCGGCTGCGGCATCGGCCCTCAAAACGCCCGAAAAGCGCATCACTGGCGACATCCTCGCTCACGCGATCAACCGTTCGATGCTGACCTATGACCGCGAAGGCGATCAGCACTACGACGTCGTTAGCGCCTTCATTAAATCGATGAGGGGAAGCGATCCCGACGCGGCGTTGCATTACCTCGCGCGCATGATCGAGTCGGGTGAGGATCCTCGCTTCATCGCGCGTCGCGTCGTGATTGCCGCGAGCGAAGAGGTCGGCATGGCCGATCCGACAGCCCTCCAGGTCGCCGTTGCCGCGATGCAAGCCGTTCAGATGATCGGTATGCCCGAGGGGCGCATTCCTCTCGCGCAAGCGGTCGTGCATATCGCGACGGCACCGAAGTCGAACGCGAGCTATGCGGGCATCAATCGCGCGATTGACGACGTGAGGCACGGCAAAGGGCGTTCGGTTCCCGCGCATTTGCGCGACGGGCACTACAAGGGAGCGGAGAAGCTCGGGCACGGCGTGGGATACGTGTATGCGCACGATGAGCCTCGCGGTGTGGCGCGGCAGCAGTACGCCCCCGATGACCTCGTGGGCGTGAACTACTACGAACCTACCGATCGGGGATTTGAAGGGCGAGTGAAGAGTTCGCTTGCGATTCTGCGCTCGCTCACACGGGGCACGGGAGGGTCCGGGAGGTCCGACGACTGAGATGCGGTGAGCGATCCCACAGCGGCACGGCGCACTCAAGCCTTCTCCACGCTTGAGGTGGGGGCTTAGGCCCGGTAAAGTGTTGCGCTGAATCCGCGGCTGCCAAATGGATTCATCGCATCGAAATTGAGGTAACTTACGTGACCAGTGTCACCAAAGCACGTCGTACTGCACGCCTTTCGCGTGCACTCGGTCTTGCGCTTACCCCGAAGGCCGTCAAGTACTTCGAGAAGCGCCCCTACCCGCCGGGCCAGCACGGTCGTGGCCGCCGTTCGAACTCGGACTACGCGGTTCGTCTGACCGAAAAGCAGCGCCTGCGCGCTCAGTACCAGCTTCGTGAGAAGCAGCTTCACCGCGCCTACGTAGAGGCGAAGAAGCTCCCGGGTCTGACCGGTGAGTCGATGGTCGAGCTCCTCGAGACTCGCCTCGACGCGCTCGTTCTTCGCGCGGGCTTCGCTCGTACGATCCTCCAGGCTCGCCAGTTCGTCTCGCACCGCCACGTTCTCGTGGACGGCGAGATTGTCAACATCCCCTCGTACCGCGTGCAGCCCGGCCAGACCATCCAGGTCAAGCCGAAGTCGCAGACTCTCGAAGCTTTCGCGGATGCCGCTGAGGGTGCGAACTCCGACGTTCAGGCGTCGGTTCCTTCGTACCTCTCGGTGCAGCTCGAGGAACTTAAGGCTCAGCTCGTTGCTCGCCCGAAGCGCTCCGAGGTCCCCGTGACCTGCGACGTGGCGCTCGTCGTCGAGTACTACGCTCGCTGATATCTTTATGAAGGAGGCCTCACGGCCTTCGTCTCAGGCGGCCCCGACCAGTACGAGAACGTACACTTGGTCGGGGCCTCCTGTAGTTAAAACGCCCAGCCAGTCCGTGCCCGCGAGGGCTGAGGGAAGGAAGAATCCATGCAGACAGCCGAGGTCTCGCGCCGCTGGCTCGACTTCTTCAAGAACAAGCACCACGAGATCGTTCCGAGTGACTCACTCGTCTCGTCGGATCCATCGATCCTTTTTACCGTCGCCGGCATGGTGCCGTTCATTCCCTACATCGTTGGGACCGACGAGGCGCCCTGGCCACGCGCGGCCAGCGTGCAAAAGTGCATCCGCACGAACGACATCGATAACGTCGGCAAAACCACCCGTCACGGCACGTTCTTCCAAATGGCGGGCAATTTTAGCTTCGGCGATTACTTCAAGGAAGGCGCGATCGATTTTGCGTGGGAGCTTCTCACGACCAGCGTCGACGAAGGTGGCTACGGCCTTGACGGTGACCGCATGTGGGTCACGCTTTGGGAAAACGACGCCGAAGCGTTCGACCACCTGACGCGAGTGATCGGTATCGATCCGAAGCACATCGTGCGACTTCCAAAGGAAGAAAACTTTTGGTCCACCGGCCAACCGGGGCCCGCGGGTCCCTGTGCCGAATGGCACTACGATCGCGGCCCCAAGTTCGGTCCCGAAGCTGAAGGTGGCAACATCGACCCGGGCGGCGACCGCTATCTTGAGATTTGGAACCTCGTTTTCGACCAGTTCATGCGCGGCGAGGGCAACGGAAAGGACTACCCGCTTCTCGGGGAACTTGACCGCAAGGCGATTGATACGGGCCTTGGCGTCGAGCGCCTCGCTTATCTTTTGCAAGGCAAGAGCAATATGTACGAGACCGACCAGGTCTTCCCTGTGATCGCGCATGCCCAGGAACTCACTGGCCGCCGCTACGGCACTGGCGATGAGGAAAGCGACGTGCGCATGCGCGTCGTCGCTGATCACGTTCGCAGTGCGATGATGCTCGCTTCCGATGGCGTGCGTCCGGGAAACGAGGGGCGCGGATACGTCATGCGCCGACTCATTCGCCGCGCTGTGCGCTCGATGCGCCTTCTCGGTTTTGACAAGCAAGCGATGCCCGAGCTGCTGCCGGTATCGAAGAACGCCATGGTCGCCTCCTATCCCGTTCTTGAGGAGAAGTTCGCGGCGATCGAAGAGGTGCTCTACACGGAAGAGGAGGCTTTCCGCCGCACCCTGTCTCACGGCACGCAGATTTTCGAGGGCCTCAGCTCCAATCTCAAGAAGAGCGGCTCCGATCTCCTCGCGGGCGAAGATGCCTTTACTCTCCACGACACCTATGGTTTTCCCATTGACCTCACTCTGGAAATGGCGGAAGAGGCTGGTCTGCGCGTTGATGAAGCCGGTTTCCGCGCCGCCATGCAGGAGCAGCGTGAGCGTGCCCGCGCCGATGCTCAGGCAAAGAAAGCCGGCCACACGGATACGGCGCTTTTCCACGACATCGTGAATGCGCATGGTCTTACCCGTTTCGTGGGCTACACGGACGACACGGTCTCGACGACAGTGGGTTCGATCCTCGTGAATGGCGCTCTCACCGAACAGGTGAGCGCGCCCGCAGATATCGAGATCGTTCTTGCCGATACTCCGTTCTACGCCGAGATGGGCGGACAGCTTGCCGATCAGGGCACCATTAGCCTCGCCGGAGGCGGCATCATCGAAGTTGACGATGTCCAGGCGCCCGTGAAGGGCCTTTCTGTTCACCGCGGCCGCCTCATCGAGGGGAGCGCCCGCGCCGGCGAGGCGGCGATTGCGCGCATCGACACCGAGCGCCGCGGTGCCATCGCGCGCGCCCACACGGCGACCCACATGGTGCACCAGGCTCTTCGCGAGGAGCTCGGCGACGGCGCAACCCAGGCCGGTTCGGAAAACTCGCCCGGTCGCATGCGTTTCGACTTCCGCTACGGCCAGGCCGTACCTCAGAGCTCCCTCGCACAGGTCGAAGGCAAGGTCAATCAGATGCTTCAGCAGAACCTTGACGTCACCGACGCGCAAATGCCCATCGATGAGGCGAAGGCTCTTGGCGCTCAGGCACTCTTCGGTGAGAAGTATGGCGATATCGTCCGTGTCGTGTCGATTGGCGGCGACTGGTCTCGCGAACTGTGCGGCGGCACTCACGTCCCGATTACGGGCAGCCTCGGCTCGGTTCAGCTCGTGTCGGAATCATCTATCGGTTCAGGCGTGCGCCGCGTGGATGCACTCGTGGGCGAAAGTGCGTACAAGTTCCACTCGAAAGAGCACGCGCTCGTGTCGCAACTCGCGGAAATTCTCAAGGTGGGTGCGGAGGATATTCCCGAGCGCGTTCAGGCGCTCACAAAGCGCGTGAAAGAGATGGAAAAGAACCTCCAGCAGATGCGCGGCCAGCAGCTCCAAGCTCAAGCGAGCTCGCTCGTCCAATCTGCGGCAGTCGTGTCGGGTGTTCGCGTCCTTGTTCACGATGCAGGCGAGGGCGTCGCCGCTGGAGACCTGCGTACTCTCGCCACCGATTTGCGCGCAAGGCTTGGCGAGGCCGAGGCGAGTGTGGTGGCGCTTGCAGGGGAGTCCGACGGTCGCGCGGCTCTCGTCGTGGCCACCAATGCCGCGGCGCGCGAAGCTGGCCTCAAGGCAGGCACGCTCTTGCGTGACGCTGCCGCTGTGATGAACGGCCGCGGAGGCGGCAAAGATGATCTCGCGCAGGGCGGTGGCGGCGACCCCGCGCTCGTGTCTGCCGCGCTCGAGTCGATCACGACCGCGCTTCGTGACCGCGCCTCATGAGTCGTCGCTTTGTGCGAATTGGCGTCGACGTGGGTGATGCCCGCGTCGGCGTCGCTCGAAGCGATGCCGACGGCCTACTCGCGACCCCCGTGGTGACCCTTCCGCGGGAGGACTCCGCGGCTCGGCTACAGGAACTGATCGTTGAACTCGGTGCAGAACGCCTGTACGTGGGGAAGCCTCGCCTCTTGAGCGGGAAAAACGGTTCGGCCGTCGAGAAAGCCAATGCTTTCATTGCGGAACTCGCCGAACTCGAGCCCCTTGCGGAAGAACCCGAGTACGACGTGTACCTTGTAGACGAGCGCATGAGCACCGTGAGTGCGCACCGTGCCCTGAGCGATTCCGGCCGCAAGCACCGCACGCATAGGCCGGTGATCGATCAGGTCGCCGCGGTCATGATTTTGCAGACCGCCCTTGACTTTGAACGCGCGCGCGGCGCAGCGGCCGGAGAGCCGTGGATCCCAGGCGATTCCCACTAAGGAGTATTTGTGCCAGATTCTTCACTTGAGGACCTGCTGGGTTCGTCAGGCGAAAGTCAGTCTCGATCGGGGCATGGCAAGCGTCGGAACGCAAAGCCGAGCAAACTCAAACGTTTCCTGCCCGCCTTTGTGGTGGTCGTGGTGCTCGCAGCGCTCATCGGCGGTGGATGCTTTGCC
Source organism: Dermabacter sp. HSID17554 (assembly GCF_003989295.1). Classification (NCBI taxonomy): domain Bacteria; kingdom Bacillati; phylum Actinomycetota; class Actinomycetes; order Micrococcales; family Dermabacteraceae; genus Dermabacter; species Dermabacter sp. HSID17554. Next base: position 158,446 of record NZ_RBLW01000001.1, read on the forward strand.
TACTCGTGGGTTTCACACAACGTGAATGTGGCGAGCGCGTCGAAGGATTTTGATGGCCAAGGTAAGGGCGACGTCGAGATCATCGTCAACAGTGGTGATACCGGTTCAGACATCGCGAGCACGCTCGTCGACGCCGGAGTGATCAAGACTAAAGGCCCGTTTGTGAAGGCGTTCTCGGCGAGCCAGGATGCTTCGAGCATCACTCCCGGCACGTACAAGCTTCGAAAAGAGATGAGCGGAGCCTCTGCCCTGCGCTTACTTCTTGACCCCGCTAGTCGCGTGGGCATTCGTGTGACGTTCCCCGAAGGACTTACCGCCCACAAGATGTACGAGCGTTTGAGCGAAGCCACGGGGTTGCCCGTCGAGGACTTTGAAAAGGCGGGCGCTGACTACGAGGCGCGCGGTGTTCCACGTAATCCGGCGAAGTCGATCGAGGGATACTTGTGGCCCGGTACATATGACTTCCACGAGGGAGATTCCGCCGAAGACATTCTCGATGAGATGGTTTCGCGCATGACAACCCAACTTGAGAAGAAGAGCATCCCGAAAGAGAAGTGGCACGAGACCCTCACGATCGCCTCGATTGCGGAGAAGGAAGCTCGCAACCCTGACGACTACGGCAAGGTCGTGCGAACGCTTGAGAATCGCCTCGCGGGCGTGGGGGAAGCGGGTGGAAGGCCCATGAACCTCCAGCTGGATTCGACCGTGGCCTACTTTACGAAGAGCGAAACGATTTCGACGACCCCCGAGCAGCGTGCGACCGATTCGCCCTACAACACTTATAAGCATCCCGGGCTTCCCGTGGGGCCGATCGCCAATCCTGGCGATGCCACACTCGATGCCGTGGAGAACCCTCCAGAGGGGCCGTGGCTGTACTGGGTGACGGTCAATACCGACACCGGCGAAACGAAGTTTGCGAGTACCAAGGCCGAGCATGATAAGAACGTGCGGGAGTGGCAAGAATGGGCGAAAAACAAGTAGGCGAGAGCGGGCGGCGATTTGCCGTGATCGGCGATCCCATTGCGCATTCGCTCTCGCCCGAACTGCACGCGGCGGCGTATCGCGCGCTTGGAATTGAAGGCGCGAGCTACGAACGAATCCACGTGCCTCGCGGCGAATTCGCGAAGTTCGTGCAAGAAACGCTCCCGGCGCTCGATGGCGTGAGTGTCACCATGCCGCACAAGGCTCACGCTCACGACCTCGCCGTGGCGCATGGCCCGCACGCGGAGCTCGGCATTGCGAACACCTTGATCCCTCTCGGCTCCGGCCACTTGCGCCGCTACGCTGCCTTCAATACCGACATCGCAGGTATCACCGGAGCACTCGCAGCGGCCGGCATCGGCCCTCTCGAGAGTGCGACGCTGCTCGGATCAGGGGCGACGGCGCTTTCGCTTGCGACGGCCCTGTGCGAGGCCGGTTGCACGCGCTTCACACTCCTCGCCCGCTCACGCGAAAAGCTCGCCGCACTCGAAGGACTCCTCGCGCGGTACGGAGCACAAGTTCACATAGGGGAGTGGGAGCGACCCGAACTGAGCTTCCACTCCGACATCGTGGCGAGCGCGCTCGCACTTGACGGTGCCGAAGCCTTCGCCGAACGCGTTTTCCACAAGATGCACGATGTGGCGCGGGTACCGTCAGCCTTTTTTGACGCCCTGTATTTTCCCGATCCCACCCCGCTGACGCGCATTCGAGACGCGTTTTGCCGTGAACGAGCAGTGCACGAAAAGCCCGCGTTCGCGACCGGCGCCCACATGCTCGCGCATCAAGCTGCGAGACAGGTCGAGCTCATGTGCGGTGTTGAGCATGCACCTGCCGAGGTCATGTACGAGGCCGTCTTTGGGCAGGAGCTCTAGAGCGCTCCCGTGTACCCAAGCTGTCGCCACGCTTCGTACACCGCAATGGACGCGGAGTTCGCGAGGTTGAGCGAGCGTCGTCCCTCGAGCATGGGAATCCGGACCGATTTCGTGATGCGTGGGTGGTCGAGAACCCATTGGGGTAGGCCCGTGTCCTCGCGACCGAAGAGGAGGACGTCGGTGTCTTCGTAATGCACGTTTTGAAAGTGGGCATCGCTGTGACCCGTGAAGGCGAAAATGCGAGAGTCGGGAAGCGCTTCGAGCGCATGATCGAAACTTTCGTGCACAGTCATGACGGCGAGGTCGTGATAGTCAAGGCCGGCGCGCTTGAGGTGAGAGTCATCGAAGTTGAAGCCGAGAGGCTCGATGAGGTGCAGGGGCGCACCTGTCACAGCAGACAGGCGTATGGCATTGCCGGTGTTGCCGGGGATGAGCGGCTCAAAAAACATGATGTGGGGCATGGATTCGAGTCTCTCACGTTGCGCATCCAGGCCCCGTAGAAGGACCGTGCGTGATTCCGTTCACGAATAAGCAAAAAATGGCCTCTCAATTTCCCCCGGAGCAACCACGGTGGTAATCTCATTGAGTCGCAAACGAAGAGCGACAAAAACCCAGTCCGGGTGGCGGAATAGGTAGACGCGCTAGCTTGAGGTGCTAGTGCCCGCTTAAGGGCGTGGGGGTTCAAGTCCCCCCTCGGACACCACAAGACCCCGTGCAGGAGAACCTGCACGGGATTCGTTGTTAATGCACCCTGATAAACAGGCCGACGGCGGGGAGGGCGGCGGCTAGTTCGTCAACGTTTACTCAGAGTTATCCGCAGTTCAGATAAAAGTCTGCCCCTTGTCCTTTTGCTCTGCTTAGTTTGTGATGGGCGTCTCGTGGGGCGGAGAGACGAGTCCCAACCACGCGGAGCGGGCATGCACTAACGCGTATGCAGCAGCGCAGAGGAGGCGGGGGCCTCGCTGCGCCGTCTCAGCCGCGGCATGAATGAAGACTGGTTGGGACCGCGGGCGAAGCCACGCATCGCGATATGCGGGATGCTTCGCCCGCCCCGCCCGCACCACTCGCAAGAATTCTTATGCGCCGGCATCAACGTGACTTCCCTCATGACGTTCGCCACATACCCCCGGATTGCGTGACAGTGTTGCGTTTAGAGGACGTCCGTCCCACGCGAGTGATGACGTTGTTATGGTAACTTCGTTTTGCCCGGCTACTGCCTTACGCCCGCGACGACTTGTAGGCCTCCTCATGAGTGCCTTGCGAACCGTGGGGCGCACACGAGCCTGGTTATCCGGTCCCAATCGAGATCGGTCCTTTCCCTAGCTAGGAGAACATCATGAAAGCTCTTTACCGCATGAGCGCGGTCGCTGCTGCCGCAACCCTGACCTTTGGCTTCGGCGCAGCCGCCAACGCTGCAACCGTTGACTGCAACGATCTCACCGCAGAGCAGAAGTCTGAACTCGAGTACGCCAAGATGGGCATCATCGAGGTCCCCGCTGACCTCCAGAAGTGCGTCATGCCGGAGTGGGACACGCCTTCCAGTGACGAAGCTGCTGCCGCCGAGAACGACCACCTCGACGCTGCTGAAGCGGAGTACAACCGCCTCAACGCCGAGCAGGATTGGGACACCCCGACCCGCGATGAGGCTGCCCAGGGCGAGAATGACTACCTCGACGCTGCTGAAGCCGAGTACAACCGCCTCAACGCCGAGCAGGATTGGGACACCCCGACCCGCGATGAGGCCGCTGCCGCTGAGAACGACTACCTCGACGCTGCCGAGGCTGAGTACAACCGTCTCAACGCTGAGCAGGATTGGGACACCCCGACCCGCGATGAGGCCGCTGCCGCTGAGAACGACTACCTCGACGCTGCCGAGGCTGAGTACAACCGTCTCAACGCCGAGCAGGGTGCTGAGGGCGATGCAGATGACGTTTCGGATGACGCGGTGGCCAACGGGGAAGAGGGCACCGCTGCAGCCGATCCCGAAAACAGTGACAACGCTCCTGTTGCCGAGGGTGAAGAGGGCGACGATGCCAGCGAAACTGACGCTGCTGCCGCACACAGCGGTTCGAGCCTCCCTCGTACCGGTGCTTCGGTAGGCATCCTTGCAGCTCTCGGCGCTGGCGTCGCTGCCGTTGGCGGTGGCCTTAGCTACCTCCGCAAGCGCGCCTGATTTCCCGCGCAGAGTTCTTTCCTCACTCTGACTATGAAGGGGCACCCCCGCGGGGGTGCCCCTTCTTCTTTGTCACAAAGCTGCGACGGTGCGGATGTGTGCCAGCGCATCCTTTTGCACGGTCAGCAGACCCGCGACACAACACAGAGTGGAGGGGCCCCGTGGACTTTGCTGCTTTAGAAGATCCCAAGGAGAGTAAGAGCGAGGCCACCGTAGGGCGCACTCAGGATAATGGGGCCAAAGGCAAAGCGCGTTTTTGTACTCTTCGTTCGCATGAGGACCCACAGCGCAGAAATGGCGCCCGCGCCACACACCCAGGCAAGGGCTCCGAGCAGAACTGGTGCGCCGCCTAGGGCCGCGAGGAGCACGGTCGCGGGCGTCACCTTCGCGTCGCCCATGCCGAGGCTCGCGGGGAAAAAGAGAGCGACGCTAAAAGTGAGGGCACCCACGACGAGAGCGATGATGCAGGCGCCGAGCACGCGGGTGTCGAGTTCGGGAACGATAAGGGCACCGATCGCCGCCGTGCTCAGGACAGCCCCGTTAAGGGCGAGGGTGAGCTTGTTCGGAAGACGATGCTCGCGAATGTCGTAATAGGAAAGTGGTACGGCGAACGTGAGGTGCGCGCACGTCACGAAAATAAAATGCATGACCGCGACGGTTGATTCGAAACTGCTGATCACGTCTCACAGTCCATCACATCGGTGGTGAACCCGGGCCTTAAACGGCATGGTGTGGAGAACTTTTAAGGTGTACTCACACGCATGATTCGTCGGCGCAACCACACCTTCTTACCGCCGCCGATGAATTTTTGTGTGCGGGCAAGTTCCCAGCGCCCATACTCCGCCTCATCGGTGAGCGCCTGACGCGCCAGACCGATCGACGTGCCCTTCGGAATTGTCAGCACCTGAAACTCGTAATCACGCACGGAGCGCCCCCGGGTCACGGGAGCATCGCTAAGGTTCGAGGGCGTCGAGACCTTCCACTTCGGAGGAAGTACGGAGGTGCGCGAACGATCCGGAATGTTCGTCATGAGAGCTCCTTTCTCAGGGCGAGTCTGCCACCTTGTGCGAGCCTCGGAAAATTGGTGACGAAATCCGGGCAATCGGCTACCGCTCACTTCTTTTTCGGGGTATTTTCGTTCCATGAACACGAAAGATCCTCGCGCCGCACTGACCGCACTGATTGCCGCCCTTGAGCGCCACTACGATGTCATCGCCGCCACCAATGGCGAGGATGAAGATCAACTCGACGTGGCGACCGAACGCCTCTCGATGGCCTTCGAAATTTACGACGACGCACTCTTCGACTCGTACAGCGTCGCGACCCCGTTCATCATTTTCGACGACGAGGACGATGACTACGACGACGATGATGACTTCGACGACTTTGACGACCTCGACCTGGATGAGGACGACTACGACGATGAGGATGACGAGGACTGAGCCCATGAGGCGCATCCCGTAACCGATCACACACCGCGCGGTGCCTTCCAAGTGGGGAGGCACCGCGTAGTGTCGCTTCGTGGCGCCAATGTCGCGCGCCGCGCATTGAATCGCCGGGCGTGCATGTTCTTAAGGAGTCGTTGAGTTGAGTTTTCTCGATGCGGTTATTTTGGGCATAGTCCAGGCACTCACCGAGTTTCTTCCCGTATCTTCAAGCGCACACGTGCGCGTCGTGGGTGAACTGCTGAATCCTGGGAAGGATCCGGGCGCGGCCTTCACGGCGATCATGCAGCTCGGTACGGAACTAGCCGTACTCCTCTACTTTTTCAAAGATATCGTTCACATCATCGCCCAGTGGGCGAAATCCCTCGTGGGCAAGGTTCCTCATTCGGACCCGGATGCACGCATGGGCTGGTTCGTGATCCTCGGCTCGATCCCTATCGGCATCCTCGGGCTGCTGTTTGAAAACCAGATCGATCACGCGCTGAGGAACCTCTACATCACGGCGGCGATGCTTATTCTTTTTGCCGTGTTTCTTGCGTATGCGGACGCGCGTGGTGCTCAGGAAAAGAGTCTTGACGAACTCACCCTCAAAGACGCGATTTTCTACGGCCTCGCGCAAGCCCTGGCACTCATCCCGGGCGTGAGTCGTTCGGGCGGGACCATCACGATGGGTCTCATCCTCGGCTATAGCCGCAAAGCGGCAGCGCGATACGCGTTTCTTCTGGCGATTCCCGCCGTCTTTGCGTCGGGCCTCTACAAGGCTTACAAGGAAGTTCCCGCGCTCTTGACCCCCGAAGGGCGTGCTGCAGCGGCCGTAGCGGGGGAGCCCAGCCTCACGGCGATCATTGTGGCAACCCTCGTTGCTTTCGTGCTTGGGTACGCCGTGATCGTGTGGTTCATGCGCCTTATCGAAACCCACTCGTACGCGGTGTTCGTGTGGTATCGCTTGATCGCAGGCACGGTGCTCCTACTGCTGCTTCTCTTCGGAGTCGTCTCTCCGATCGGCGGCGCATAGAATCCCGCACTGCGCATCCGGCAAGACGAAGCTGAACCTAGCACTCCTTGCCATCTTCGCGGCTGCGGAGGAACTGCTCGAATTCCGAAGCGATTCGTTCGCCTGACGCCTCGGGAAGCTCAGTAGCATCACGCAAGCTTTCGAGCTGTTCAATGTAGTGCTTGATGTCTTCTTCCTCGTTGGCCATGGCGTCCATGCCGCGCTCCCACGCTCGAACGTCCTCATCCAGCTCCCCGAGAGGGATCTGCATGTCTAGTTCGCGCCCCAAAGTTGTGAGGAGGTACCACGCAGCTTTGGGCACGGGGTTTTGGCCAACGTAGTTCGGTACCTGTACCCATACGGCTAGGGTGCCGACGCCTGCTTCGACCGCAATGTCGTTGAGGATCGTGGGGATCCCTATCGGACCTTCGTAGTCGTTGGCATCAGCAACTTGTGGCGTGTGAGAGCTCCACGTGACCGTTGTGGGAAGCGGCCTTGTGTGGGGCGTATCGGCGAGGAGAGCCCCCAGGGTGACGAGGAGCGTGCAGCCTTCGATGTCAATGCGGTCGAGGATCTCTTCGCAGTACCCCGTCCAGTTGAACGAGGGCTCTGGACCGGTGATGAGGAGAATGCGGGTGCCCTGATGCGGAAGCAACGGAATGATTTGCGTGTGTGGCCACGTGACTCGACGCTGGCCTTCGCTGTCTCGCGCGATGAGGGGCCGGTTGATCTGGAAGTCCACGTAGCCGTTGGCGTCGATGGTGTGGGTGGGGGCGTTCTCGTCGACACCGATCGTGTTCATGAGGTGGGAGAGAGCCTCGCTACTGGCGGTCCCCGCATCGTTCCATCCGCCGAACGCGGCGATGGCAATGGTACGGATTACCTCGTCGTTCGCGGGCATTTCGGCCACCTTTCCTCCTTCATCAAGCACTGTTACGGCGCGTCGTGCAAGTATAGAACTCGATACTGCAGGCTCGAAAAGAGGTGCGTGTGCAAGAGACGTCAGAACGGTCGATGCCGAAGATCTCGATGGGGATCGGAAGCCTTCTCTTTACCCTATTGCTCGCGGTCATGGTGGAACCGCGATTCGCTCAGGTTCTGCCGCAGGGATATGCGATCGGGGCAGCCGCGATTGTGGCCGTGGTGTTCCTGCTTTCGGTTGCTCTTCACGAGGTCGCCCATGCGCTGGTTGCGCACGCCTTCGGTGCGCGAGTGTGCGAGATCGCGCTCACGGTCTATGGCGGGCACACCACCTATGAAGGGCCGCGCCTCAAGCCCGTGCGTTCCATGCTTATTTCGCTCGCGGGCCCCGGAACAAACGCGATCCTCGCCCTTGTTCTCAGTGCTTTCTCTCGGAGCCTGACCCCGGCTTTCATGAATAGCGGCTCCGCGGCGCTACTAATGGTCGCGATCGCATGCCAGTTTTTGGCCACCCTGAATTGGGCCCTCGCGATCTTCAATGTCATGCCGGGGCTTCCCATGGATGGCGGCCGCGCTTTCGAGGCGCTTCTTCGCGCATCAGGGGTCAATTCCGCACGCGCGACCATCATCACGGGGTGGACCGGTCGTGTGATTGCCGTCGCTGTCGTTGCTGTTCCGCTCTTGCTTGCTCTCCTGAACGGCACGTATCCCTCGCCCATTTGGATCGTGTGGAGCGTTCTGATCGCGCTTTCGCTTTTTCAAGGGGCGTCGCAGGCAATTGCCCACGCGCGGCTTCTTGAGGAGGCGGATATGCTTCACACTTCACACGTTTCACGGGAGGTCAGGAGACTGTCGAATGCGGCGACCGTTGGACGCGAACGCGCGTACGTTGAGCGGGGCGGCCTGTACGTCGATAGTGACAACGTAGTGCTTGCACCGGGTGCCGAGGTCGAGCAAGCCCCCGATGACTACCCGGTCCACGCGGTTCTCACGCCGCTCGTGAAAGCGAGTGTTCTTGAAGGGCGCCCCGAAGGCAGCGATCTGCTCGCGGCCATGCAAGCCGACGAAGCGCCCGCTTACCTCGTGCGTAACGACGCCGGTCTGGTCGAGAGCGTGATTTTTGCTGAGGACGTTGCTCGAGCGTTGAACGCTCGCGGGTGACGGACGGTAAATCCACGTAGACTCACGAGTATGACTTTGCCCGATTCCAACGAAAAATCCGTGACCGCGCGCCTTGACCGCACCGGGCCCTTTGTCGTGGGAGATAAGGTCCAGCTAGCCGATCACAAGAATCGCCTAAACACGATCACCCTTAAAGAGGGCGGGGTGCACCACTCGCACCGCGGGTACGTTCGCCACGATGATCTCATCGGGAAGCCCGACGGCACGGTCGTCGAGAACAGCGCGGGGGTTGCCTTTCAAGCCCTTCGGCCTCTCTACAACGACTACATGATGGCGATGCCGCGTGGTGCCGCGATTATCTACCCCAAAGATTCGGCGCAGATCCTCATGTACGGGGATATTTTTCCGGGGGCCCGCGTGCTCGAAGCGGGCGTGGGTTCGGGCGGTCTCACGATCGCGCTCTTGCGCGCGCTTGGTTCCGACGGCTCCTTGCGTTCCATCGAACGCCGCGAGGACTTTGCTGAGGTCGCGAAAGCCAACGTCGAGAATTTCTTCGGGGAGCTTCCCTCGTGGTGGGATCTGAGCGTCGGCGATTTCCAGGACGGAGCGCACGCACTCGCCGATGCCGGCGGGCGCGTTGATCGGGTTGTTCTCGATATGCTCGCCCCTTGGGAGTGTGTGCAAAGCGCGGGCGAGGTGCTTGAAGACGGGGGAGTCTTCCTTGCGTATGTCGCGACGGTGACGCAGCTGTCGAGAACGGTGGAGGCTCTTCGAGATCACGGTGAGTTCACGGAGCCGTACGCGTGGGAGACGATGATGCGCCCGTGGCATCTCGACGGACTTGCGGTGCGTCCGGAGCATCGTATGAATGCCCATACGGGGTTTTTGCTGACGTCGCGGCGTACCGCTCGCGGATCGAAGGCGCTCCTTCGCAAGCAACGCCCCGCGCCCGGATCGCGCGACGAGGCCGAGCTCAACGATCCCGCGAATGAGGGCTTTGGTGGCACGAACAATACATGGACCGGTGAGGATTTCCACGAGCGCAACGTTGCGCCGCGCAAAACGAAACGTGCCCTCCGCGACATTAGACAAGGGAGGACCAGGTGAAGACTTATCAGGAGCTGAACGAGGAGCTCTCAAAGCTCGCTCGCAGTAACGATCAACTCGTCACATCACTGGCGAAGGCGCGTGAACAAATCGTGCAGTTGCGCAGTGATCTCGAGTCTCTTGCAGACCCGCCGTCGTCGTTTGGCGCCGTTGTCGAGCGTGTGGGGGAGAACCAGATCGATATCCTTCACAACGGTCGCAAACTCCGCGTGCTCGTGGCACCCGAGGTAGACGTGGATGCCCTCATGAAAGGCCAGGAGGTGCGGCTCAATGAGAACCTCATCGCCGTGGAAGCTCTTGCCCACGAGACGACGGGCTTCGTTGCGACCGCTGTCGAGCAGCTCGAGGATGCGCGCGTGCTCGTCCAGGTGCACGCGGATGAGCAGCGGGTGATGAACGTCGTGCCCGCGCTTCGCGAAAGCCGTATCAATCGCGGGGATCACCTCATGGTCGATCCCAAGGCTGCGCTCGTGCTAGAGGTGCTCGAGCGCAAGGAAGTCGCGGACCTCATTCTCGAGCATATTCCCGACGTTTCCTACAGTGATATCGGCGGTCTCGGTGATCAGATCGAGGCGATTCGAGATGCCATCGAAATGCCGTTTCTCCACCAGGACCTTTTTCGCGAGTACGGCCTGCGGCCGCCGAAGGGGGTTCTCCTTTACGGTCCTCCCGGCTGTGGCAAGACCATGATCGCGAAAGCTGTGGCCCATGAACTTGCGCTCAAGGCTGCCCGGCAGCGCGGTCAGGACCCGAGCGAAGTCGTGAGCCGGTCGTGGTTCCTCAACGTCAAAGGCCCTGAGATTCTGAACAAATACGTGGGGGAGACCGAGCGCTCAATTCGCCTCGTGTTCGAGCGGGCCCGGGAAAAGGCTAGTTCGGGCAACCCCGTCGTGGTGTTCTTTGACGAAATGGACTCGCTTTTCCGTACGAGGGGTTCCGGTGTGAGTTCGGATGTCGAGTCGACCGTCGTACCGCAGCTTCTCGCAGAAATCGACGGCGTGGAGAGTCTTGAGAACGTCATCGTGATCGGGGCGTCGAATCGCGAGGACATGATCGATCCGGCCATTGTGCGGCCCGGAAGGCTTGACGTGAAGATCCGCATCGAGCGTCCAGGGCCGAAGGCCGGCGCGGAAATCCTGCGGCTTTACCTTACGGATGATGTCCCGCTCGCCGAGGACCTCGATGCTCTCGTGAACTTCGCGATCGAACGCGTCTATGCGCGTGAGGAGGAGATGGCGTACGTCGATCTCGAGTATGCCGACGGCACGACCGAGGTGCTGTACTTTGCGGAGTTCATGTCGGGTGCAATGCTGCGCAACATTGTGGATCGCGCCAAGAAACTTGCGATCAAGGCCGAGCTCTCTGATGGTGAACGCGGCATTACCCGCGCCCACCTCCTCGAGGCGATCCACACCGAGTTCAAGGAGAACGAGGATCTCCCGTCGACCGCAAACCCCGACGACTGGGCGCGCGTTGCCGGTCGTCGAGGCCAAAGGATTACGCGCATGACTCCGCGCCGAGCCGGCGCCACCGGTGGTGGTGCGCAGTGACCTCGAAGCTTTCACCGCTCACCACGCGTCGAGCGATGGGAATCGAGACCGAGTTCGGAATTGTCCATACCTCGGCGAGCGACCGCGAGCGCTCCGGTGCGAACGCATCGATCCGTCTCTCGCACTACGCCGTGGCCGCGTACGCACTGCTCGAAGATTCGAATAAGCGTCGCGTGCGCTGGGATTACGGCGATGAAACACCCCTGCGCGATGCACGTGGTTTTGAGCTGCAGCGGGCTGCTGCCCATCCCACGCAGCTCACGAACGAAACGCACGACGCTCATGTGCCGAGCGTTGATGCGGAGTTCGAAATTGCCGTCGGTGACGACATCCCCCTCGAACTCGACGACGCCGCGACTCTTCACTTTGCGGAGCGACGCGCGATCGGCAACGCGGTTCTGCAAAACGGCGCTCGACTCTATGTCGACCACGCCCACCCCGAGTACTCCTCACCCGAAGTCATGACGGCCCGCGAAGGACTCCTATGGGATAAGGCCGGTGAAGAGATCGCCCGCCGCGCGATGGCACGCGTGGAGGGGGCCGACGGCATTTCGCCGCTCGCGCTTTTCAAAAACAACACCGATGGCAAAGGCCAAAGCTACGGAACCCATGAGAATTACCTCGTAGAGCGCTCAGTTCCGTTTGATCGTCTTTGCGAAATCCTTATCCCGTTCTTCGCAACTCGGCAGATTCTCGTGGGCGCGGGCCGCGTGGGAATCGGTACCCGGGGCGAAGTCTCCGGCTTTCAGATCAGCTCTCGTGCGGATTTCTTCGAGAACGAGGTGGGCCTTGAGACAACCCTCAACCGGCCGATCGTTAATTCGCGCGATGAGTCGCATGCCGACGCCTCGCGGTTTCGCCGCCTCCACGTCATTATCGGCGACGCCAACGTTTTTGAAACCTCGACGTTCCTCAAGCTCGCGATGACTTCGCTCGTGCTGAATCTCGCTGAGCGCGAGCACGCGACGGGTGAGGTCTTGCTGCCCAACATCACTCTCGTGGATCCAGTCTCGGCCGTGCACGAAATCTCGCATGACCTGAGCCTTTCGAAAGCCTATGAAACCACGGACGGCGGTCAAGCGTCGGCCTTGGACATTCAACGTGCATATGTGAATGCCGTCAACAAAGCTCTCGAAGGTGAACAGCCGGATGCCGAAACGCGCGAAGCCGTGGCGCTGTGGTCCGAACTCCTCGACACTCTGGAGCGTGACCCGCTGGATGCCGCCGACAGGATCGAATGGGTGGGCAAGTATGCACTGGTGAACGCGTTTAAAGAGCGGCACTCACTCACGTGGTCGGATCCGCGCCTTACCGCCCTCGATCTTCAGTTCACCGATCTGCGAGCGGAAAAATCGATATATGAGAAACTCGCGCGGTCCGGGCGTGCCAGGCGCCTCGTGAGTGACGAGGAGATCGCACACGCGGTCACGCACCCACCCGAATCAACCAGGGCCTACCTGCGCGGCGCACTTGTGACGCACCACCGCGAGGATCTTGACTCGGCCGGCTGGGATGTCGTGACGGTCCGCACCAAAGGTGCTGCCATGCGCGTGAGGCTTGCCGACCCGGCGCTCGCGTCACAAGAGTGGTGCGAGGAGTACGAGATTGATCCGAGCGGCGACCTCGAGGCGATCCTCGAGAGGTTCCGTCAGGTTGCCGAGCACTCTCGATGAAGCTGTTCCGCGTTTCGCAAGGCGTGTAGCGTGGAAAACGATGTTTAGAAAGGACGAAACCGCATGACCCAGTCGCATATTCACGGCTCCGGCGGGGGCGATGATCACCAGGATGAACCGCTCGCCGCGCAGGGCTCTGGTCAGATTCAGGCATCGATTGCTTCGAGCGACGATCTGCTCGACGAAATTGACCTCGTACTCGAATCAAACGCCGAGAGCTTCGTGAAGTCGTTCGTGCAAAAGGGCGGTCAGTGACTGAGCTCAATGACCCCCTTACCTCACTTTCGGCGCACCTGAAAGCCGAGGGACTGCTCGCACCGGAACTTACGGCTAGGGGCGACATGGCGGTGAGCACGCCCGAAGCGACAACAATCGTCGCCCTTACGCATTCGCAGGGCGCCGCCGTTACGCTTGCCGCCGATCGACGTGCGAGCGCGGGGCACCGTATCGTCAAGGACGATATGACGAAGCTGTTCCTTGCCGATCGCTTTTCGGCAGTGGGCATTGCGGGAGCAGCAGGTCTCGGCATTGAGTTCGCCCGGCTCTTTGCACTCGAACTCGAGCACGTAGAGAAGATCGAGGGGCGAACCCTCAGCCACGAAGGCAAGGTTCGCAGGTTAAGCCTGCTCGTGCGTGCTCATCTCCAGCTCGCCATGCAGGGACTTGCCGCAGTTCCACTGCTCGCGGGTTTTGATACACGCACCGGCACCGCCCGACTCCATACCTTCGACGCGACGGGTGGCGCCTACGAAGAACGCTTGTGCGCCGCGATCGGATCGGGAAGCGATATTGCGCGCGCTGTACTCGACTCACAGCGCTCCCGAGCAGAAACGACACAGGAGGACGCACACACACTCGTGCTCGAGGCACTCGCCGCGGCCTCTCGCCGGGATTCAGCAACGTCCGGTCTTCGTGGCGAAGCTCTTCCGGTTCTCGTCGACATAGACATCTCCGGTGCGCGATTCGTGAGTGCCGATCGGGTAAGGCACAGTGCGGAGGCTCTCGCATGACCATGCCGTTTTATATCGATCCCGAGCAGCTCACAAAAGACCGGGCAGATTTCTCTCGGCGGGGCGTGTCGCGCGGACTTCCCGTGATTGCCGCAAGCAGCGCCGAGGGGATCGTGATCATCGCGCTCAATTCCTCGACCTCGCTCATGAAGATTGGGGAGGTGCACGACCGGATCGCTTTCGCTGGAGCGGGGAAGTTCCATGAGTACGAGGCGCTCAGACTTGCAGCGGTGCGCTGGGCGGATACGAGGGCTTACCAATACTCGCGCCGCGATGTCTCGGCTTCCTCGCTCGCTAATGCTCTCGCGCATGCGATCGGGGAGGCGTTTGTGTCTGCACCGAAACCACTTGAGATCGCCCTTCTTCTCCCCGAGGTGGGGGAGCACGTGGGCGATGACCGGATTTTTTCGCTGAGCTTCGACGGTTCCCTGAGCGATCACGGTACTTTTGCGGCTATCGGCGGAGTTCCAGAGGGGCTCGCGTCTCGTGCGCTCGGCGCGGATCTCGACAAACGAGGCGCCGATGAGGTCATCGATTTTTGCATCGACGAACTTTCGCACACCCACGCGCATGCCGGCACTCATGCCGAGATTGGTGTCCTCCGGCGTGGCGTTGCACTGCGCGCCTTTGAAAGGCATACCCCTCGAGACATGGGCGGTAAAGAAAGGATAAAGTTGTGAAACGGCGTGTAGGCGGCCTGGAAACGGAGTTTGGCCTCCTTGCTGTCTCGAAAGACGGCCGGCAGGCTCTCGAGCCCGAAGCGGCGGCACGTGAGCTGTTCCGCCCCGTTGTGGCGTGGGGCCGATCGTCGAACGTTTTCCTCACGAATGCGGGCAGGCTCTATCTCGACGTGGGGTCCCACCCCGAGTATGCGACGGCCGAATGCGATGATCCGTGGGAGATCGTTGCGCAAGAGCGAGCAGGGGAGCGGGAACTCCACGCGCTCGTGCAAGAAGCGAACGCTCGGCTTAGTTCCGACGGTTCTGATGCCCGCATCCATCTTTTTAAGAACAATGCGGATTCGCAGGGAAACTCTTTCGGGAGCCACGAAAACTATCTGGTCGAGAGGCGTGGCGAGTTTACGCGCCTTCCCTCACTCCTTTTGCCGTTTCTCATCACACGCCAAATCGTGACCGGTGCGGGCGGTGTTCTCGAAGGCGAAGGCGGGCCGGTATTCGGATTCTCGCTCAGGGCGGATCACATGTGGGAAACCGTTTCTTCTGCAACGACTCGGGCACGCCCGATTATTAATACGCGCGATGAACCTCATGGCGACCCTTCGCGCTTTAGGCGCCTGCACGTGATCTCGGGGGATTCGACCATGAGCGAGGTCTCCACGTGGCTCCGGTTTGCGATGACCTTCGCAGTTTTGCGCTTTATCGAGGACGGCCATGCCTTCCCCGACTTCGAGCTTGCGGATCCGATCAGCGATATTCGTCGCATTGCACGTGACCTCACGGCAAGCGAGCCGTTGCAGCTGAAGAACGGCGGTGTGAGTACGGCGCTTTCTATTCAACGTGCGTACTTTTCAGCGCTCGCGCGCACCTACGACGACCTCGACGAACGCATGATGGACACCTGGGATCGTGGACTTCGCGCCCTCGAGACCGGCGATTTCTCCCTCGTCAATCGTGAGCTTGATTGGGCAATTAAGCACGATCTCTTCACGACGGTTGCTCGCAGGCGAGGTCTTGCCCTCGATGCGCCTGAGATTCAGCGTCTCGAACTCGCCTATCACGACATTGACCCAGAACACGGCGTTTTCTACGCGCTCAAGAGGCGCGGGCTTGCCCCGAGCGTGGTCAGCGAGGAACGCGTGGAGAAAGCGTGTCATACCGGTCCTTCTACAACGCGCGCGCACTTGCGCTCCAAAGTTCTCAAGGCCGCACGGGACAGGGGTGTGGATATCGCCGTGGATTGGACGACGGTTCGCCCGAATGCTCCCGGAGCGCTCCCGATCACACTGCTCGATCCGTTTGAGACCGAAAACCCACAAATCGAGGCTCTCCTCGTTACGCTTGATGAGAATTCATCGGCACCTGCCGAGTTGAAAGGACTCCAGTGATTAACCGCCGCTCGCTGCTCGCCGCAGCCGCATCTACCTCCGCTCTCATCACTCTCGGGGCCTGCTCTGGTTCCTCGTCGCGAGAGGTCAACGGGGCCGCGCAGGCCTCGGATTCTGGCGGGAAAGCCGCCTCCGATGGCGGCGGCGACAAGCGCGATGAGGCACACGTGCTCGACGGTGTCAAAGTCACGAGCGGATTTGGTGAAGATCCTGCCCTCGAGTTTGATGCTCCCCTCGAGTTTTCTGAGTTTCACTCCGCCGTTGTCAGCGAAGGTGACGGTGCCGCGATCGTTGAGGGCGATTTCATCGTGACGCGTTCTGCCTACTTTGACCCCGAGAGCGGAGACCTGCTCGCCTCGCAGTGGGAAGAAGGATCGTACTCGCCGTTCAAGGTGGATACTAAGTCGGTGGGGGATACTGCGACTGAATTCTTCACGGGCCTCAAAGAGCATGCCCGCTTCCTCATGGCTGGTGTTGCAGGCACCCAAAAGCAGAAGGTGCTTCAGGTGGGAGATGTCGTGGGGGTGGCACTCAAGCGTGCCGATGGGGCGCGCAAGGATCTCCCCCCGGAAGTCCCCGCCTATACGCTTGCGGAAGATGGCGCCCCTGAGCTTGGCGGCAAACCCGAGGGCGCTGCCCCTGCCTCGATGCTCATCGCACCTGCGATCGAGGGGGCCGGCCCGGCCGCAAAGAAGGGGGATACTCTCGTGATGCACTACCGAGGCTGGGATTGGGAGACTGGCGAGGAGTTTGACTCGTCATGGGGCCGCGGTGCACCGTTCTCCTTCAGGCTCGGCGAAGGTCAGGTCATCAAGGGCTGGGATGAAGGCCTCGTCGGCGCGAAGCAGGGAAGCCAGGTCGCTCTCATTCTCCCGCCCGCCTCTGCTTACGGTGACGCGGGTGAAGGCAACCAACATCCACTCGCCGGCAAGACCTTGTTCTTCGTCGCCGACGTCCTTTATGTCGCTTCACCCGAAGCCTAAAACGTCATCCGCACTACCGAGGAGATCATCATGGAAAAGCCCGTTGTGAGTGTCGAGGGGTGCTCGGCACCCGAGGAGCTCGTCATCATCGATGAGACGGTTGGCGATGGCCCCGAAGCCCAAGCCGGTGATGTTGTTGATGTGCACTACGTTGGTGTGGGCCTGAGCGATGGCAAGCAATTCGATGCCTCATGGGATCGCGGCGAGCCGTTGAGCTTTAAGCTCGGTGTCGGGCAAGTCATCCCGGGTTGGGATCGCGGTGTACAGGGGATGCGCGTTGGAGGTCGCCGACGTCTCGAAATCCCGTCGTCGCTCGCCTACGGCCCCCGTGGAATTCCGGGCGTGATCAAGGGCGGCGAAACCCTCATCTTCGTGTGTGACCTTGTTGGGGTGAGGGGACGCTGACATCTGAGCCACCAGCGCTCTTTGAACCTTCGCCGCGTGTCCGTGAGCCTGAGCGCGGCGAGGGGCGGCCGTTCGACACGACTTCGGGCTTCACTCTCGCCCCCGAGCGTCCCGTTGTGTCCGTGCACGTGCTGGGGACGCTCGCGCATCTCGATCGGGCTTTCGAATATGCCGTTCCTGACACGCTCGGTGCCGTTGCTCCCGGCATGCGCGTCAGGGTGCGTTTTTCCGGCCGCGAGCACGAAGCGCTCGTGCGGGACCGCTACGAACTTCCGGAAACAACGCGGCCACTCGCCCCTCTCCTCAAGATCGTGAGCGAGGATCGCCTCATCTCCGAGGGCATGTTTCGCGTGTGCGAAGAGGTTGCGAAACGGTACGCGGGCTCTCTCAGCGATGTGTTGCGTCTTGCGGTTCCCGCTCGCAGCGCTGCCGCGGAAAAAGCCCACCGCGCACGCCTCGAGCGTGACAGGGACACGAGTGCCCACGCTCCCGGGACTGCACACACCAGAGGCCCCGATCCCCTTCCAGATGAACGCTCCTATCGCGCGAAGTTTGCGGGGCTCGGCGCCTTTCTCGAGCATTCACGCGGAGGGGAGGCCACGCCACGCGCCGCCCTTGTCCTCGACCCCGTTGATTCCTGGATTTCCCTCGTGATCGAAGCGCTAAGAAGCCTCGATTCTGATGCTGGCGCGATCATTCTCGCGAGCGATCAGCGTGATGTCGATCGGCTCGCTCGCGCTCTCACGAAAAGCGCCATTGACCACGTCCAATTCGGTAGCGCCCAAGGACCGCACGCCCGTTACACGGCGTTCCTCTCGGCGCTCGACGGGCGGGCACGCGTGGTGATTGGCACGCGCAGTGCCGTTTTTGCACCCGTCAGGAATCTCCGCATGATTGTCGTGTGGGACCCGGACGACGATCTCTATGAAGAACCACGCGCGCCATATCCCCACGCGCGCACCGTTGCTCTCACTCGAAGCTTCCATAAGCGGTGCTCCCTCCTCTATGTTTCGCGGGCCCCGTCGGACTTCGCACGCTACTTGACCCTTGCCGGAACGCTTGCGGCCCTCGAACCCGTGCCCGCACCCCACGCAAGCACCCACCCCCGCATCGAACTTATGGACGCCTATTTGCGCGAGCGAGAGGGCGCGAGTGGATTTTCTCGCTTGCCTTCGCATGCCCACGCGGTTATTCGTCGCGGGCTTGCTGAGGGTCCTGTTCTCGTGCACGTGCCTCGAGCGGGGTATGCCCCGGCTCTTGCGTGCCGTTTTTGCGGGACGAAAGCCACGTGCGTTCAGTGTCACGCGACCCTCGCCGCTCCGGGGCGAGGCGAGCTCAGCTGTAGTGTCTGCGCGCGCCGGTACGGGCAGTACCGTTGTCACGAATGCGGGGGAGCGGACCTGCGCCCTCTTGTTCTTGGACAGGAACGCACTGCGGCCGACCTCAAGCGATCGTTTCCCCACGCCACACTTCACGTGTCGGGTGGGGCCTCGGGCATCGTGGACGACGCTGACGTCCACGACGGCGACCTCGTCATTGCGACCCCGGGCGCCGAACCTCAAGTGACAGGAAAGTATGCCGCCGCGGTCATCGTCGACGCCTCCGCGTCCCTCGGCCGAGCCGAGTACAACGCCGATACAGAAACAGTTCGGCGCTATTCCCACGTGATCGGGGCTACGCGTACCTTCGATTGTGGCGGGCAGGTTCTCGTGGTGGGGCCGGATCAACATCCGGCACTGCGCTCTCTCGTGCTCGTTCGCTCGAACGCTTTCATTGATCGTGTGCTCGAGGAACGAACCGAACTGGGGTTGCCTCCTTCCTCCAAGGTTATTGAGGTCCGCGGTGAGAGAGCAGCCTGCAGCGATTTTCTTGAGCGATTCGAAGCGCCAAAAAGCACCGAAATTTTCGGCCCTACGGAGGCCGCTTCCTTCGGCATCGACGCCGAAGCCAGAGTCATTCTTCGATGCCCCGTGAACCGCGCCTCGGAGCTTGTTGAGGCCGCTCGAGCAACGATGCTCGTGCGGAGTGCGAAGAAGCTGCCAGGATCGCTTCGCCTTCAGGTTGACCCGCCGCACGTGTTCTAGACGAGGCCGGTAGACTCGAAGCATCATGCGAATACTTTTTGCCGGAACGCCCGACGTCGCCGCGACGTGCCTTGCTGCACTCGCCGATTCCTCACACGAGGTCGTGGGGGTGCTCACTCAGCCCGATGCGCGTGCGAGACGCGGCAATAAACTCGTCCCCTCACCCGTCGCCTCGCTCGCAAAGGAGCGAGGCATTCCCACGCTTAAGCCCGCGGACGCGAAAAGTGATGAGACCCTCGCCTGGATTCGCGAGACCGGTGCTGAGGTCGCGGCGGTGGTGGCCTACGGCCAAATCCTTGACGCACGCATACTTTCGTCTCTCACTCACGGGTTCTTCAACCTTCATTTCTCGCTGCTGCCCGCTTTCCGTGGCGCGGCTCCCGTCCAGCGCGCGATCGAGCAGGGCTTGAGCCAGAGCGGCGTGAGCGTATTTAAACTCGACGAGGGGCTTGACACCGGACCTCTCGCACGACAGGAAGTGCAAGAAATCCCGCCGCTCGCGACGGCTGGCGAGATGCTCGAAAGCATGGGTGCTCACGGCGCGCAGCTGCTCGTCGAGGTTATGGAGGCGATCGAAGCCGATTCGCTCACGCTCGTGGAGCAGCCTTCGGAGGGGGCAAGCTACGCACGTAAGCTCCACCCCGATGAAGCCGCGATTGATCCCGCTCGACCCGCGAGTGACGTTGCCGCTCATATCAGAGCATTTGCCCCGAATCCGGGAGCTTTTGCGAGCGTCCGAGGCGCCCGCCTTAAAATTTTGGGGGTCGGTGCTGCCGAGGCTCCGGAAGGCATGATTCTCGCCCCGGGGGAGTTCGGCGTGACGAAAAAGAAAGTCTTTCTTGGAACGGCGACGCGACCAATTGAACTCACGATCGTGGGTCCAGCCGGAAAGAAACACATGGGCGCGGCCGACTGGGCGCGCGGCGCCCGACTTGAAACTGGCGAACGCCTAGACGAGGAGGGCGCGGCATGAGTGAAAAGCCGAGGAAATCCCGCGGGGGACACACGCAGCGGCACAGGAATGATGCCGGCCACGAACGCAGCGGCTCGCGCGGTAAGGGAGGCCCGCGTAAAGGCTATTCGCGTCATCGCCCTAGCGAACGCCGACGCCACACAACGCCTTCACGCCTTGCTGCCTACGAGGCTATAAGGCGCGTGAGCAGCGAGGACGCTTATGCGAATATCGTGTTCCCCGCTGTACTTCGTCGTCACCGCATCGAGGGTCGGGACGCGGCTTTCGCCACCGAGCTGTTCTATGGGTCCCTGCGCGCACAAGGCTGGCTCGATGCGGTTCTCGCGCAGTGTGTTGATCGACCTCTCACGAAAATCGAACCGGCCGTCCTCGACGTCCTACGCCTCGGCGCCTACCAAATGCTCGATATGGAAGTCGCGGCGCACGCCGCGGCGTCCGAAACCGTGGGCCTCGCCCGAGAAGTGACGGGCGCCGGCTCGGCCAGCCTCGTGAATGCGGTGCTTCGGCGCGTCGGCGAACGCACTCGTGAGCAGTGGCTCGACATCGTCGTGCCCTCACGCGACGACAACGCTGATCGCTTCCTCTCGATCACGTATTCGCACCCAGAGTGGATTGTGCGGGCGCTACGCGAGGCCCTCAAGGCACACGGTCGAGATCCACGCGAAATTGACGCGCTCCTGGCGGCCCAAAACGAGGCTCCGTCCGTCAGCCTTGTGATGCGTCCGGGCCTGACGGATGAGAACGAACTCACGAGGTCGGGCGCGACGCCCGGTAGGTGGTCATTGTTCTCCATGGCGTGGCCGGGGGGAGATCCGGGCCAAATCCCCGCGGTTGAAGAGGGGCGTGCCGCGGTTCAAGACGAAGGTTCACAGCTCGTCGCACTCGCCCTTGCGCTGGGCGCGGATACCCTCGTTTCCGAGCCCGATCACCATTGGCTTGACCTGTGCTCCGGCCCCGGCGGGAAAACGGCACTGCTCGCTGGAGCAAGCATTACCCATGACGCCGAGATCATGGCGGTTGAGCTTCAGGAACACCGCACGCGCCTCGTTGAACGCTCGGTCGCCACGCTCGTTGAGGCAGGTGCCGAGGTGGAAACGCTCACGGCCGACGGACGCGAGGTTGGGCAGAGATTCCCGGAGCAGTTCTCGCGCGTACTTGCCGACGTTCCGTGCTCGGGCCTCGGCGCGCTTCGTCGCCGACCCGAGTCACGCTGGCGGAAGAAGCCGGGAGACCTCGGCGGCCTCGCGCGTCTGCAGCGTGAGCTCCTCGACAGCGCCGTGCAGTCCGCCCAAGTCGGCGGGATCATCGCCTACGTGACGTGCTCGCCCCACGCGAATGAGACTCTTCTCGTGGTGAAGGAAGCTCAACGTCGCCATAAAGATCTCGAGGTGATCGATGCACGAGAGGCGGTTCGCGCAGGACTCCGTAGCGATGCGGGCGACATTGATCTTGGCGATGGTCCCTACGTGCAGTTGTGGCCGCACGTGCACGGCACCGACGCCATGTTCCTCGCGCTTTTGCGAAAGACCGACGCCACAACCACCTCGCACGTTCGATAGGAGAGTTCCACCGTGTATTCGACGTCTACGACGACCATTCACCCATCGATTCTCAATTGCGATTTCATGCAGATCGGTTCCGAACTGGACCGGATCAACAACGCCGAGGCCGCGCACATCGACATCATGGATCAGCACTTTGTGCCGAACATGACGTTTGGTGTGAGCATGGTCGAACAGATCGCGAAGCGGTCGCCAATCCCTCTCGACGCGCACCTCATGATCGATTCGCCCGATCGAGACGCCGTTGCTTATGCGGAAGCCGGAGCCCAGTCGGTCACTTTCCATGTGGAGGCTTCGAGTGCGCCCGTGCGTCTTGCGCGGGAACTTCGTGCCAAGGGGGTGAAGGCCGGGGTGGCACTACGCCCCGCTACGCCCGTCGAACCGCTCATGGACATCCTTGGTGAGTTCGACATGCTCCTCGTGATGACCGTTGAACCGGGTTTTGGCGGCCAGTCGTTCATAGAATCAATGCTTCCTAAGGTGCGTCGCGCAAGGAAGGCGATCAGCGAGCGGAACCTCGAGGTTTCGATCCAGGTCGACGGGGGCATTTCGCGCACCACGATTGAGAGTGCCGCGGAAGCGGGCGCGAATGTTTTCGTTGCGGGAAGTGCCGTGTACAACGCTCCCGACGCTGCGGCCGAAATCGACGCACTGCGCGCTCTTGCGCGCGCTCATCGCCACGCTTAACCCCCTCCATGAATGCCTCATTACCGCGCAGCGATGGAGGTCCTGGCGCCCTTCCGGTGACATTTCGCCCCCGCGCGGTGCGCACGTGGGGGTACATCGTCGCGGGAATCTTCGCCGTCGCGTGCGTTGCTATGGCCCTCACGCTCCCGCTCGTCATTCACCGAATTCTTGACTCCTTCGGTTTTGTTGTGCTTGCCCTGCTCGTGGGGTGGTTCTGCCACCGCCACGCGAGCGTGGAGGTCATGGCGAATGCCACCCACGTGCACATACGAAATGCCTTTTCGTCGCGGAGCTTTGAGTGGCCGGAACTCATCGGGGTGAGCTTCCCGGAAGGCGATCCGTGGGCGCACGTGGATTTGGCCGACGGCGACACCTACGCAGTCATGGCTGCTCAACGGGCCGATGGGGCCCGCGGAGTCGCCATGGCACGCGAACTCAATTCACTTATCGAGGAGCACTCGCTTACCTCGTAGCCTCCGACGCCGCGAGGGCACCCGCGAGGGCGCTATAGAGGAAGCTCGCGTAATCCTCGTCAAGGCCACGGCCCATGGTCGAGACGCGGATGGGGAGGTCGCGCAGTGCCTGTTCGAGGCCGTCAGGTGAGGTTTCGACAACGTGATGCTGCTGCGCCCCGCGCGCAAGGCGAGCTCTATTTATGCTCGCGTATGATCCGGCGATGCTCTCGTCGATCTCGCGCCTGTTCGGCGCCTGCACGCACGGCACTTCGACACTCGGAAAGAGCATGCGTTCGAGCACGATTCGAGAATGATGGGAAAGACCCACGTGGCGTTCGCGGGGATCGGCTTCGGAAACTCGCGGTGCGTGAATCGCGCGGGCGCCCATGGCACAGGCGGCGTGGAGGGCATCGGCGATCGCGATCGAGCCGAATCCCCAGCGGGTGCCCGTACCGAGGTTGCCGGGGCCCTGGGCGACGATCACAGCATCGGCCTCAAAGTGAGCGCGCGCGGCGGCGAGCGCGGAAGGGATGGACACGGCTTCGGCGTCGCCGCCAAAGGATTGCCCCGCGCTGATCGTGGCCGCGAGGAGGCCTTCCTCGCGCAGGCGCGCATTCGCACGAGAATACGCTACGGGAAGCGCAGCCCAGTCCGTGTGCACATACACGAGGCGAGCCGCGGGGGAGTGGGCGCGAAAACCTGCAGCGATGGGTCCGACGGATGAATGCAAACCGGCGACCACCACGCTCATCCCCTCGAGGTCCTCAAGAGCGTCAATGGCGTCGTGAGACTGCGAAGCCGGATCGTCAAGTGCGTTCACCATCATTTGCTGAGGGGTATAGCGCGCCTTCATCATGTGCCCTTCCGGCAGCGCGGTCTCGCCCTCGGCATCAAGATTGGCGACAACAAAGGCATCCCCGCCTGTCCCGAGACCTTTGCGAAGCGCGTTCGTATTGAGAAGGAGTCGATCACCCGGCTTGGGAGTACCAACTATTTCCAGATACGAGAGCGCGCTCACGCGGCTACCGTCGGAATCAAGTGCAACCCACATCCGGCTGACACCCGGCCACGCATCTCGTTTTTCGAGCACCGTTCCTGTTTCCTGCGCGATCATGCCCCAAGCTTATCGAGCCGCCGCGCTAGTCTTAACGCGTGCCACCCACCCATAATGTCGAGCGTCTTTTGAGCCTCGCCCTGACCCTCACGTCGAGCACGAGGGGTCTCACGCGTGAGGAAATCACC
Source organism: Dermabacter sp. HSID17554 (assembly GCF_003989295.1). Taxonomy (NCBI): domain Bacteria; kingdom Bacillati; phylum Actinomycetota; class Actinomycetes; order Micrococcales; family Dermabacteraceae; genus Dermabacter; species Dermabacter sp. HSID17554. Next base: position 182,750 of record NZ_RBLW01000001.1, read on the forward strand.
GAGTTCGTGCCTGGCTACGACCGCATGAATCCCACAAGCGTTCGCCGCCAGTTCGCGCGTGATCTTGCGCGACTCAGTCGTCTTGGTCTTGACGTGTCCTCTCACCCTGACCTCGTGAATCCTTCGACCCTTCGATACACCGCATCCGTGCGCGAGGGGAGAGCGACGACCGCCTCCTTCACTGAAACAGAACGGCTCATGCTCGCTTCGGCCGCAGCGATGTGGAACGCTGAATCCACCGGGAGCCTCGGTGCGCGTATACGTGCGAAGCTCGCGTCTTACGGGATTTCGACCGCGGCGGAAATGGCGCGCGGCGCGCTCGGTTCTTCTCCGGCAACGACGCCGCTGCTCGAGGCGCTCGAATCGCGGCAGTCAGTTGTTTTTTCCTATCGCTCGTCTACTTCGCAGAACGCACAAAGGCGCAAAGTCGAGCCGTGGGCGCTCGATGTTGTTGACGGCCGCGAGTACCTCTATGGATTCGACCTCGAACGCGAGGCCCCACGCCTGTTTCGTGTGAGCCGCATCGAATCGATTCCCCTCGAAGGTCCCGAGGCAAAGCATCCACGCCACGCTCATCCCCCTATACGAGAGTTGCTCTCCGAATCGGGAAGTCGCGAGGATGATGAGCCTCAAAGCCCTCCCATACGCGTGCGCATTGCCCCCTTCAAGGCCCTTGCACTGCACACGGCCCTAGGCCTGAGTGCCGCCGAATCCGTGATCGACCTGCCCGCATCGCGCGCGAGGGGACTGCTCGAATCAGCGTGGGCCGAACCCCTGTGGGTGAGCCTCGAAGGAGAGAGTGCGCTTGCCCTCACGTGGGAGCGCACAAGAGAACGCATTGCCGCCCTGCACGCTGGATCGCCTTCACTCACCTGGGAGGAGGCTAGATCCTTTGAAAAAATCAAGCTTAAACGCGCCCGCGACGTGGGAAGCGGCGAAGGCGAACTGACGCGCCTCAGCGCCGAAATTGCTTACCTGCACGCCCACGGCGAGGTCGACACGGCGACGATGGCGAAGGAGTTTGGCCTCACGAACGAGGAACTTGAGGCCGATCTCGACGTCATCTATAACGCGGGGGACTATTCGCGAGGGTACGACGACTTGGTCGACGTGATTCGCGACGACGGGTACGTGTCCATCTCCGGCGCCGAGTCGCTGGCCCATCCCATGCAGCTCAGCGCGAGTGAAACGAGTGCGCTTCTCATGGGACTCGAAGCGCTTTCCGAATCGGGCACGAGCTTCCCGAGCGAGGATCTCAGGGGATTGACCTCCAAGCTGACCGCCCTGCTGCCCGAAGGGACGGCGGTTGCCGAGGTGCCGTCGGATCCAACACCGACCCATGAAACTGAAGCCCTCCGTCGCGTTCTTCGCGCCCGCGCGCGCGGTGGCTCTGTGCGGATCATGTATTCGCCTCCCACCAGAGAGGGTGTGAGCGTGCGCGATACTAAACCGCTCGAGGTGAGTTCTCGATACGGGATGCTCTACATTCGCGCCTACTGCGAGCTTTCCGAAGCCGAGAGGGAATTTCGATCCGATCGCATCGTCGAATCGTGGGCCCCCGGCGATCCTTACGCCCCTGAGATCGGTGACCGCACGACCCCGCTCTCCTTCCCGCTAGAGGATTGGCCTAGCGTGACGCTCGCCATCGGCCACAAGGCCCGATGGGTCCTCGAGGCGTTTGGGGCGAAGGATCTTCGCGCTGAACCCGATTCCGGACGGATCATCGCGCGTATCCAGCCGTCCTCACCCCATGCTCTGCTCGCGGCGGTCTTCGAAACCGGGGGCGAGGTAGAAATTCTTGACCCGGATCACATTCGAGAGGCCGTGCGTGGCGTGGCTGAGACCAAGGTCGCGCGTCTAGGGGAGTAGGCTGGTGCGGCCGAGACGATCCGGACTGACCGGTGGTGTCTATGCGAAAATATTTTCACGTGTCGATCTTCTCGGCACATACATCACACGCTTTGGATGGTGATTACACATGAATTTCTTTCGGAGCCCTTGGACGGTCCTGATACTCCTTGTTCTTGTCGTGCTCCTTTTTGGCGCAAACAAGCTTCCGGGCCTCGCACGCAATCTTGGCGAGTCCATGCGCATTTTTAAGAGCGAGGTTTCCGAAATGCGCAAAGACGATGAAAATAGCGACCACACCGAGGCCTCGATCGACGTCAAGCGTGAGCGCGGCGAGCGTTCGTACGACGCGCGCGACGACCGTGATCGTGACTACCGCCGTGAGGATCGTGATCGTGACTACCGCCGCGACGACCGTGATCGTGACTACCGTCGTGACGATCGCGACCGTGACTACCGCCGCGATGATCGCGACGACTTCCGCCGTGAAGAACCGGTGCGCGAGGCTCGCGATCGCGAGGACTTCCTCGGCGACGGCCGCTCTGACGACCTCTACCGCCGCGACTGAGACGAAACGCATCTAGCGTGCCCGGCCCTCCACTGGCGAGGACCGGGCAGAAACTGAGGGTAGGCGACACACGTGGCAAAAAAGAAGAAACGCCCCCGCGATCCGGAAGGGCGCATGAGTCTTGGCGAACACCTCGCCGAACTTCGTGACCGCATCTTCATCGTCGCGGTATTCGTGGTCCTCTTCTCGATTGCCGGTTGGTTCCTTTACTACCCGCTCTATGAGGCACTCGCCGTACCGTTCCGCGAACTCAAAGGCCTCGGGTATAACGTTGCGATCAACATCGGCGGTGTTGCCGGTACGTTCGAAACTCACTTGAGGCTCGCCGCCTACATCGGTGTCGCACTGAGCATCCCCGTGATCGTCTACCAAGCGTGGGCGTTCATTTCACTCGGTCTCAAAAAGAATGAGAAGCGCTGGGCACTGTCTTTCCTGTTCTCCTCGGGGCCGCTTTTTCTCGCCGGCGCGATCTTCGGATACTTCGCGATCACGCGCGCGATACCGATCCTCATGACCTTCGGGCCGAACAAGGAAGTTCTTCAGCTCGTGGAGTTCCGCGACTACATCGAGCTCGTCGTCAAAACCTGCATGGTGTTTGGGATTGCCTTCATCTACCCGGTGTTCCTCGTTGCGCTGAACATCGTGGGAATTCTCCCGTGGCGCACAATCCTCAAGGGATGGCGCTGGGCGATCCTCCTGAGCTTCATTTTCACCGCGGCTATGGTGCCTACCCCGGAGCCGATCACGCTTTTGCTCGTGACCTCGCCCTTCCTTGTCCTGTTCTTCGGTGCCGTCCTCGTGGCCTACATCCTTGAGACTCGGCGCGAAAAGCGGCTCAAGAAGCAAACGGCCTTCACGGAATCCGGCGAGTACATTCCGTCGGAGATCGCGCTTCCGAAGTCTCTCGACGACGCGTACGCCGACTCCCACAAGGATTCGGGCGGCTCGAACGACTCATGAACCGCCTGCGAGTTGGCGTGATCGCGAACCCGTATGCGGCAAAGCGTCGAGCCGGCACCATCGGTCATGATGTTTGCGCGCTTCTCAGCGTGGCTGGATTGTCGGTGGTCGATCTCTCCGCCCCCGATGCGCGCACAGCCCAGCGCCGTGCACGTGCGGTTCTCGACACGCTCGATGCGCTCGTAGTCGTGGGAGGAGACGGCACGGTCGCACTCGGCGCCTCCCTCGTGTGCGGGACTCGCACACGACTCGGCATCGTCCCGGCCGGCTCGGGAAACGACCTGGCCCGTGCCCTCGGGCTTCCTCTTGGTGATCCCGACGCCGCCGTGCGCACCATCGTGTCCGCGCTTGCACGCCCTGAGCAACGCATCGACGCGATTGAGACCCACTTTGAAGGCGAGGGGGAAACCGAGAGCGTGATCGCCCTCGGCAACCTGAACATGGGTTTCGATGCCATTGTGAACGCACGCGCGAACCGCTCCCGCTACGGGTATACGGCAGCGGTTGCGCGCGAACTTCTCGCGTACAGGCCACGCGAGTACTGGGTTGAAATCGACTGTGGTGCCCGCACCGAGTTCGAAGCCTCACTTCTGACGCTCTGCAACTCGGGCTACTTCGGCGGGGGAATGAAGTATTGCCCATCCTCGCGCCTTGATGACGGCATACTCGAACTGGTGAGCGTCGCGGGTATCCCGCGCGCTGGACTTGTGCGGTTTTTCCCTCGCGTTTTCTCCGGTACTCATGCGAGTCTCGAGCAATATACGCTCACGCGGTGCACGAGCCTGAGGATCGGCTCGCGCGAGCCGCTGGAGGTATGTAGCGATGGGGAGTCGCGTTCGTTCCTCCCGCTTCACGCACGGGTCTTGCCCGGGGCGGTGAGCATCCTGTCCCCACCCCTTCACGACGACGAGACAGAGGAAGGAACAGTATGAGTGAGCACACGATCGCCAACATCCGCGAAGGCTTCACCGGGCGTTTCTCGTTTGACCTCGATCCCTTCCAGCTGAGCGCCATGGACGCGCTCGATCGCGGAAGCTCTGTACTCGTCGCCGCACCTACCGGGGCTGGGAAGACCATCGCGGGGGAGTACGCGGTGCACCGCGCGATTGCCCACGGGGTCAAGGTGTTTTACACAACCCCCATCAAAGCGCTCAGCAACCAGAAATATCAGGAACTCGTCGAGTGGCTTGGGCACGAAGCCGTGGGGCTCGTGACGGGTGACGTCAACATCAACTCCGAGGCACAGGTTGTGGTGATGACGACCGAGATCCTCCGCAACATGATGTATGCCGATTCCCCCACGCTTCACTCGCTCGGCTACGTCGTCATGGACGAGGTCCACTACCTCGCCGACCGCATGCGCGGACCCGTGTGGGAAGAGATCATCATCCACCTGCCCCGCAGCGTGCAGCTCGTGGCGCTTAGCGCGACAGTGTCCAATGTCGAAGAATTTGGCGCGTGGCTCGAGGAAGTTCGCGGAAGCACGGAGGTGATCGTCTCGGAGCGCCGGCCAATTCCGCTGTGGCAGCACGTTCTCAGCGATCACGAACTCATCGACGTGTTTCTCGACGAAGATGGCCAGGCGACGCCTTCGCACGGTCCCTTTACGCATAGACGCTACCGCGAGGTCAATCCCCTGCTTGCCGAGATCGGCAAGGACTCGTGGGAGAAGGTCCCCACCGACCGCCGCCACGGATCCAACCGCCGCGGGCGGAGCCGCAAGCACGGAAGGTCGGGCCGGCGGGGGTATCGTGATCGGCGCCAGGACCAGCGCGGGCACCGACGTTCAAGTCGACATGACCAGCAGATGCGTCCTCGCGCCATGAGCCGCGCGGATGTCGTTTTCCTCCTCGAGAAGAAGGGCATGCTTCCCGCCATCTTCTTCATTTTCTCCAGAAGCGGCTGCGATCAAGCCGTATCGCAACTCATGCGCGCGAACGTGCGTCTGACCGACGACGCGGAGCGCTCTCAGATTAAGGAAGCCTTTCGGGCTGCGCTCGGCGATGTGCGCGCGGATGACTACGACGCACTAGGGATCGGCAGAATCGAACGCGCCGCCATGAACGGACTCGCCGCCCACCACGCCGGGCAGCTTCCCGCGGTCAAAGCCGTGATTGAGGATCTCTTCGCGCGGGGCCTCGTCAAGGTCGTATTCGCAACGGAAACGCTCGCGCTCGGGATCAATATGCCCGCACGCACGGTCGTGCTCGATAAGCTCACAAAATTCAACGGCACAGAACATGCGCAGATCACCCCGGGCGAGTACACGCAGCTCACGGGGCGCGCAGGGCGCCGAGGTATTGACGTCGAGGGGCATGCGGTGGTCGTGGTCGGATCCTCGATAGCGGCCCAGGACGTCGCCGGGCTTGCCTCAACGCGCACGTACAAACTCCGCTCGGCATTCAGGCCCACCTACAACATGGCCGTCAACCTGCTTGGCCGCTACAGCCTCGAAGAGGCCTACGAAACGCTTGAAAGCAGTTTCGCGCAGTTTCACACAGACCGAAGCGTTGTCGCGCAAGCCCGCAAGGCGCGCGAAAAGCACGACGTGGCCGAGCAGTATCGCGAGGCGATGCATTGTTCGAAGGGCGATATCGCCGAATACGCGGACATCCTCGAAAAAATCTCCGCGAGGGAAAAGGAATTGAGCCGCAACCGTGCCGACAAACAGCGCGAGCGCACCCGCTCGATCGTTGGCAAGCTTCGACGCGGCGAGATTATTGCGATCCCCGGCGGGCGCCGCTCGGGATTTGCCGTGGTGATCGACCACGAGAAAACCGTGAAGGGGCCACGAGTATGGGTCGTGACCCGCGAGGGGCAGCTCAGGGATCTCTACACCGAGGATTTTTCCGCGAGTCCCATGGTTCTCGAAACAATGAGGGTCCCCTCCCTTGACCGCATACGAAGCGCTCGCGTACGTAAGGACACAGCCTCGGCACTGCGCGAAAAGCTTCGCGGTGAAGAGTCGCCCCGAAAGGCTGTGAGGGCCCGTTCAACGGGGAAAACGGCTAACCTCAACCACGATCCTCTTCTGGTAGAACTTCGCGAAGCACTGCGCGCACATCCGTGCCATCACTGCGAGGAGCGCGAGCAGCACATGCGATGGATATCCCGCTATCGGAAGGCGGCACGCGAGGCGGCCCGTGCCGAGCGAACAGTCACCCAGCGCACTTCTCATCTCGTGCGGCAATTCGACCGCGTGAGGGCAGTTCTTGAAGCGCTCGGGTATGTGGGAGAGGCCGACGCCACAGGGCACGTCAGCGTGACTTCGAAGGGCGAGCTACTGAAACGCGTCTATTCGGAGCGCGACCTCATCGTGTGCGAGGCTCTTGACCAAGGAGTCCTCGAGGGCCTCTCGCCGGACGCGCTCGCAGCGGTTGCGAGCGCCCTCAGCTACGAGCCTCGACGCGATGATGGCGGGAGCGAGGACCACGATGATCGCGCCGTCACTCGCGCCCTCTATGCCCTCTCCTTCCTCGTCGATGACATCAACGTTCAGGAAAGGCGGGCCGGGCTCGAGCAGACTCCCGCTCCGCACCCTGGTCTTTGCTCGGCCGTGTACCGCTGGGCGCACGGGGAAGGATTCGCACAGTCGGTTGGCAATATTCCCGTGGCGCCCGGAGACTTTGTTCGCCACGTTCGGCAGGTCATCGACCTTCTTGACCATCTCGCTCACGTCCCGGGGGCGGCACACACGGGGGTTGCAGCAACCGCACGTAAGGCACGCCTTCAGCTTTTGCGCGGGATCGTGGCTCAAGATATGTAAAAGCGCTGTTTTGAGAAACAGTCTGTGTCGGTCTACCGGTGAAGGCGAGGAATGACGGTTAAGAAGAGGCGTGCGGCGTTCATCTTCGCTCGCTCCTTGGCGCCGTTGTTCGTCTGCTACGTCGTGCGAGGAGCCGCGCGTGAAGGCTAAGAACAGCACAACCGAAACTGAGACCCGCGAAATCCTCGTACCCCATTTCGAGGGCGAAAAGTTTACGCCCCCAGTTTTTGCCCTTCTGAGCGCGGTGATCGGTGGTTTCCTGTTCCACTTCGCGTTTGATCCCTATGGCCTGTGGGGCCTTTTGCCGCTTGCTCTCGGCGCTCTCTTTTTTGCGTCGTTTACGCGACGCGCGAGCGTGGCGTTCTTGAGTGGTCTTGCCTTCGGAATCAGCGCTTTCATCCCTCTTTTCTCATGGGCGAGTATCTACGCTGGGCTTGGTCCGCATCTCGCGCTCGCCATCTTCGAGGCCTTGTATATCGCAGTGTTCAGCGTGCTCGCACGGTTTATTCTCGTGCGCCGGGGTATCCGTTTCTCAAGCAGTGTGGGTATTGCCTGCCTGTGGGCGATCACGGAGTTCGCCCGCGCAAGCGTGCCGTGGGGCGGGCTCTCCTGGGCAATGAGTGCCTTTGCCTACGCCGATTCCCCGCTCTTGAATTTCGGACCGTGGCTCGGGGTGACGGGGCTCGGGGCCATCTCAGGTGTGCTTGGCGCCTATGCTCTCAGCACCGTGGGCGCACTGACGTTCCGCCGCGCACGCGGCCGCAACGGGGTGCACGCCGTGTGGCCAGCCTCCGTGGCCATCATCATCGTGCTGTGCGCGCTCGTGACGCCCAGGCCGGCCAACTCTGTGGATGCAGGCCATCATTCGCTTCGGGTCGCCGGGATTCAAGGAAACATCGAACGTCCCGAAGCCGGTTCTTACTACATTCCCGACACGATGTTCGACAACCACGTCGAGCAAACGCGCGACTTTCTTGCGGGCGGAGGTCATGCACGGCTTATCGTGTGGCCAGAGGATTCAACCGGCTGGGATGTGCAAAACAACCATGAGCGCATGGCCACTCTTCAACAGCTCGCACGTGACGCTGGTGCTCCCCTTCTCGTCGGCACACAGAGCCCTGATGGGGAAAAGGCCCGCATGAACACCTCGATTCTTCTTGACGCCGAGGGACCCACTGGCCAGGAATACACGAAACGACACCCGGTTCCCTTCGGGGAATACATTCCGCAGCGTGATTTTTTCTCGAAGATTACCGACAAAGTTTCGCTGGTGGAGCGGGATATGACCCCGGGCACCCGGGTCGGAGTGCTCGACCTTTCAGGCACCGAAGTAGGCGTACTCATTTGCTTTGAAATCGCCTATGAGCAGAGCGTCGCCGATACCGTCAACGCGGGCGCTGAGCTGCTCGTCGTACAGTCCAACAACGCCCTCTTCCTCGACTCACACGAGTCCGTCCAGCAACTCGCACAGGCCAAGGTATTCGCCGTTATTTCTGGCCGGAGCGTCGTTCATATTTCTACCGTCGGAGATTCCGCTATCTACACCCCTGAAGGGCGGAAACTCGCAAGCCTCGACCACTGGACCGAGGGGACGATGGTTGCCGACGTCCCCGTGCGTACGGGTCTCACTCCCGCGATGGAGCACGGAGTCGTGATCAGAGGAATCATCGCGGCCCTTGCCGGCGTTGTTCTTCTTGCAAGTCTCCTCGCTCCGCCGCGCACGATCAAAGAAAGGCGCTCACGCCCGTGACCACGCTCGTGATCATTCCTACCTATAACGAAATCGACGCGCTCCCGCCGACTCTGACACGGCTGCGGGAGGCCGAACCACAGGCTCACGTCCTCGTTGTCGACGATGCCTCACCCGACGGCACGGGAGAGTGGGCCGAGCAGATGTCGACCAACGATGACCACGTGCATGTTCTCCATCGCACCGACAAAGGTGGACTCGGCCCGGCGTATCTCGCTGGTTTCGCGTGGGGACTCGAGAACGGCTACGACGTCTTGTGCGAGATGGACGCCGATTCTTCCCATCGGCCCGAGCAGCTCGGCACCCTCCTCACCGCGCTCGAACGCGGTGCCGATCTCGCGATCGGATCGCGCTGGGTCACCGGCGGGGCCGTGCACAATTGGCCCCTGAACCGCGAGTTGCTGTCACGGGGCGCCAATACCTACGTGAATCTTGCCCTCGGTCTCGGGGTGAATGACGCAACGGCAGGCTTCCGCGCGTTTCGTGCTGACGTTCTCGAGACCGTCCTTGCGGGTGAATCTATTGCAAGCCAAGGCTATTGCTTCCAGGTCGATATGACTCGCAGGGTTCGCGCTGAGGGTTTTGTCATCCGCGAAATTCCCATCGACTTTGACGAGCGAGAATACGGAGAATCAAAGATGAGTTCCGCGATCATTCGCGAAGCTATGCTCCGCGTGACGCAGTGGGGCCTTGAGCACCGTCTCTCGCAGGCTCGTAGGTTCGTGAAAGCAGGTGCCCGATGAACACTTCTCAGAAAACCCGCTCGGTTCCCGCTTGGGCGCTGCCGGTCGGTGCCATCCTCCTTGGGATCCTCGAAATTGCGCTCCTCATCTGGATCGGTTCAGCCACGCGCTGGTGGATTCCACTGCTTCTTATCGCGCTCGGCTGGGTCGTGGGGTTCGCACTCGTGCTTTCCGCGGGTCAGCAATCACTCACGCGCATCATCTCGCTATGGCGTGCCGCAACGGGGCGAGGGGAGCGCAAGAAGCATCTTTCGCGCCCCGCTTTTACCCTCATTTCCGCCGTGCTTTTCTTCTTTCCCGGCGTCCTCACTGACATCGCGGGCCTCGTACTTCTCCTCACCCCCGTGCAGGAAAAGACCCTCACCTCGATGGGGCTCGGTGCTGGTTCCTCTCCACGACGATTCCTCTTCACCTCTCATCGTGGGGCGGCTATCGAGAGTGAAATCGTGATCGATACAACCTCGCAGGCGTCGGAGCCGCCAAGGAGTGCATACCAGGGCGGCTCCTCCCACGTGAGCGGAGATTCCCCCCAGATCGACGCGAGCGATCGCACGCGACGCGACGGCCACGATCACCGAGACGGAAAAACGCCGCCCCCTTACGAGGGCGACGTTCTCTAAAAGGCTTTGATCCCGGCCTGGATGGCCGGGCTTGGCTGCTACAGGAAGTGGCGGTTCGAGTGGAGCTTGCCGGCTCGTAGCAACTCGAGGCGCTTATCGAGAAGCTCCTGGAGTTCTTCCTCCGAGCGACGTTCGAGAAGCATGTCCCAGTGCGTGCGCTGAGGTTTGCCGGGCTTCCCCTCGGGCTTTTCGTGGTCGCGAAGGACAGCGGTCTCGCCGCAGCGGCACTCCCACACGAGGGGCACATCAGCCTCAACCGAGAAGGGGAGAATGATGATGTGCTTATTGGGGCAGTCGTACTTCGCTTCTTGGCGCGGCGCGGCGAGTACGCCGTCATCCGTTTCCATCGAGAGCGAACCGAGTCGGGTGCCTCGCAGTGAGCGAGAGTTCATCAAGCGACCTTCTTCCCTACGTAGTCCAATATGGACGCCTCCGCCGGCTCTGCGCCGGGCATTCACAAGCTTTCAACGCTTCGGCCGGGGGCGATATTCCCCTCCAGGTCCCGTGCGGCGTGCGGCACGGGCCTCGCGAACCTTCACGAGCCGATCAACACGGTTACTTACGATACCATCCACCCCCATGTCCAGCAGTGCGTGCATGGTCGGTTCCTCATCGATCGTCCACGCGTGCACCTCGCATCCAGCGCGGTGAGCGGCAGCAACAAAACGTGGAGTGATGACCTTGATCCCCCTGAAACGAATGGGGACTTGGAGCGCTGCGTAAGGCGCGAGCATTCTTGCGTTCAGGCGCTCGACACCGAGGCTCGACGACGCGAGAAAGGCAGCCACGGTAGAGCGGGACGCACTCGCCATCACTGGACGCCCGCACTCCCGGCGCGCCAGTGCGACAACCTCACGCGCGACCGCAGGGTTGAAGCTCGTGAGGCACACGCGACGCCCGGCTCCCGTTCTCGCAATGGCCGCTACCGTTGGCGCAATTGCGCGAGCGCTTTTCACATCGATGTTGAAGGGCACATCCGAAAAGGCGTCCAGGGCTTCTTCAAGCCGAGTCACCGTTCCCGCGCCTTGAACGCGCACGGAACTAAGCTCTGTCCAGGACGTTTCAGCTACGGCTCGGTGGTCTCCCCGGGCGATACGAGAAAGACTCGCGTCGTGAATGGTGAGCGCCACGCCGTCGCTACTCGCGCGTACGTCGGTCTCGAGTACGTCGGCTCCCTGCGTGAGCGCCGCTTCAAATGCTTCGAGAGTATTTTCCCCGCCGTGAGGGGCAAAGCCGCGGTGCGCAATGGCACGGGGGAGTGGGCCCGAAAAATATCGACGCTCCATCTCACTCATCACTCTTGCCTTTCTTCGAGAAGCGAATCTTCCTCGTCCTCGTCGGTCCCACGAGACCTGTGGTGGCCCCCGCGAGTAGAACCGTAGCGATAAGACCGTCCGTGTGCGGAGGGCGATGCCTGACCCCCGGGTGCCCCGGGCGCTGAGGAAGCGTCGGGCTCCGCTTCTCTTTCTTCGGCCTCATCGCGCAGTGTACGACGCACCGCGACCACAAAGCCGAGGAGGAAGAACACCGAAAAGATCCACCATTGGAACGCGTACGAGAGGTGGGGTCCAATCGACGTCTCGGGTTTGCTAAGGCCGGCAAGACCTTCCGGCGCGGTACCGTTTTCGCGCACGGCCTCGCCGTATGTGCCTTCGAGCACCTGGGTGAGCCCGGGCGCTTGTGAAACGACATCGGGGGCGTTCACGGAATGAAGCTGCCCTTCGACCTGAGGCCTGTCTGTAAGGCGCGGCTCTGTGGGCCTCAGCCGGGCGACAAGCTCCACCTCGCCACTTGGAACATCGGGGCGGGTCGCGGGAACCGAATCCGTTTGCCCCGCGACGACCCACCCTCGCACCACGAGGAGGGTCTGCCCCGATACCGCCTTAAAAGGCACGAGCTGCCAAAAACCCACACTTGAGCCTTGCACGCGGTTTCGAACATAGAGCACGCATTCAGGCTCCGCACAATAGTGACCGCGAGCTTTCACAACCGTGTAATCGTCGCTCGCGGCAAGCTTCGTCCGTGCCGAGGCTGGAGCGTCGGCAAGGGGAATTGGTTCGGCATCGTAGTGCTGTTCGATCACGTCCGCACGGGCGTTCTTTTCCTCGAACCGATGCCACTGCCAGATCCCGAGGCGCACGCACGTCAAAGTAGCGAGGAGAACAAAAAGAAGGGCGAGCGCCCAGCGCCACGTGGCGACGACGCGCAGATTCGCACCCCTCACAGGTGCTCACCGCCCCAGGTCTCGCGCACCGCGCCATCGTCATCAACCGTGATAAACGGCTGTGAGGCCTCCGCGGTGAGAACGAAAGGCGCAGGCTGCGAGTCGTGACTCTGAACTCCCGTAGCGCCCGTAGGAACTGCTTGATCGTTGGCGACGAGCACGGCAAAAAGAGGGAGAATGACCGCGCCGATGAGCGCGGCGAGCTTCCACGCGCCAGGCACAACGATGAGGAGCACGAGACACACCATGCGGATCGCCATTGCCACGATGTAGGTGCGCGAACGGCGCGAAACATCAACCGATCGGGCAACGGGAATGGCCGCGGGAGGGGTCGAAAACGACGTGTGGTCACTCGCGGATGGAAAAGAGCTTTCGAGGCGCTCAGAGGGCATGAAAACCCGTCGTTGGCAAACGGTGCACGAGTGAAGCCGCCGCGCTTTCCCCCTTGGGGAGTTCATTCATCGCATAAGAGTAGAGCTGCGCAAACCCGTACACGCTAGCGGCCGCAAGCACAAGGCCCACGAGGCACAGGCACAGATTCACGATGAGCCTTCTCCTACCAGCGTGCGGATCGTGCGGACCGAAAGCACGCGGTTTCTCGGGAGGAAAGCCATTCACGAGTGCGGTACCGGTGTCGCGCATGTCGACGTGCCCGGGTAGCTCTACTCGAGCTGGGTAGTGGCCTGCGCGCTCGGCAACAACACCGCTCGCACGGAGAGTTTCACTTCGAGTGACGGGAGCCGGAACAGCGGGGGAAGGTCCGACGGTTGCCTGGTCAAAGTCGAGGCGCCAGCCAGCGGGTATTTCGGGCCATCGGGGATCGGGGCTCCACGACGCGGGGAGATCACCCGTTCCGTCGGGGGGCTCAGGCCATGACGGAGGCGGATTGAAGCGCTTAGCCATCGGTGCTCTCCTCCCAAGCGCGAATCAGGTCCATAGCCATGCCGTTCCATCGTAGGCTATGCGCGGCCGCACGATCTTTAGCGATAGGGTGGGCGCAAGACTCATTCTTCCACAGCGTGAAAGGGCTACCGTGACCTCACGAAGCGTGTTGATTACCGGCGGCAATCGTGGCATTGGCTACGCGCTCGCCGAACACTTTATTTCCCTCGGCGACAAGGTTGCCGTGACATCGAGGTCGGGCGAGGGCGGCCCCGAGGGGGCCCTCACCGTCAAGGCAGATGTCACCGATCCGGCCTCGCTTGACGAGGCCTTTGCCGAGGTCGAAAAGGAACAGGGGAGCGTTGAGGTTCTCATCGCCAACGCGGGCATTACCGACGATCAGCTCATGCTCCGCATGAGCGATGATTCTTTCGAAAGCGTTATCAACACCAATCTCAACGGGACGTTCCGCACGGTGAAGCGTGCGATTAAGGGCATGATGCGCAAAAAGCAGGGCCGCATCATTCTTCTCTCCTCTGTCGTGAGCCTCCTTGGTTCCCCGGGGCAGGTCAACTACGCCTCCTCCAAAGCCGGACTCATCGGAATGGCCCGTTCACTCACGCGCGAACTCGGCTCCCGTGGCATTACGACAAACGTGATCGCTCCCGGCTACATCGAAACGGAGATGACGAGCCAGCTCGACGACGCACGTAAGAAGCAGTATCTTTCGCAAATCCCCGCGGGGCGCTTCGCCGCACCCGCCGAAGTTGCCAAGGTCGCGGCGTTCCTCGCGAGCGACGATGCGTCCTACATCTCGGGTGCGGTCATTCCTGTTGATGGCGGCCTCGGCATGGGACACTGAAACCACCTCACCACGAGTACAAAACTGACGTCGAACGCGCCTTCGGGGCGCAGAATGGGTGAAATTGCGTGAGTGATGAACCTCCTAGTCGCATCCTCCTCCTGATGCGGCACGGAAAAGCAGAATCGGATGCCGCAAGCGATATGGAGCGCTCTCTTACCGACAAAGGGCACTCCCAGGCCCGGCTCATCGGTGATTACCTCCGCGCTCAAGGTGTGAAGCCGAGTCGTGTCCTCGTATCGACCGCGGCGCGCACGCAAGAAACGTGGAGCGACGTTCATCATTCGCTCGGCGACATCGAGTGCGAAGTGAGCGTCCTCGATGATCTCTACCACGGAGGAGTTCGTGACGTCCTCCGGATTGTCCGTGGAGTCGACGAAAGTTCGAAGGTCCTGCTCGTTGTAGGGCACGAACCCACCATGAGCCAATTGGCCGCCTATCTTGGCAACGATGACCGCTCTGATTCCGCGGCGCTTGCACAGGTGCGTATCGGTGTGCCCACCGGCTCGATGAGCGTTCTCACGTCGAGCGCCGAGACTTGGCAGGACATCGCCGAGGAAGAACTCGACCTGCTCACCCTCGTGCGAGGTTAGCCTCGAAAGGACAACGAAAAAGAGGCGCCCCTTCGAGGGCGCCTCTTTTTCAGGTGTTAGTGCTGTGGCTCGATGATGGTGCCTTTGCCGATCACGGTGATGCCCGAATCAGTCACTGTCCAGCCGCGAGCGAGATCTTCCTCGCGGTTGAGGCCAATCTGCGTACGCGGCGGGATATCAATATCCTTATCGATGATCGCGCGATGAATTTGCGAGTGGCGCCCCACGGTCACGTTATCCATAATGACCGAATCGGAGATCGAGGACCATGAGTGCAACTGCGCACCGGGGCCGATGACCGAGTTCGAGATTTGCGCGCCCGAAACGACGACGCCCGCCGAAACGATCGAATCTACCGCGGCGCCCACGCGGCCGGGACCGGCGTGCACGAACTTCGCGGGAGCAAGTGCCGAGCGCGACTCGGTGAAGACCGGCCACGCGGTGTTGTAGAGGTTGAAAATCGGGTGGATCGAAATGAGATCCATGTGCGCTTCGTAGAACGCATCGAGAGTACCGACATCGCGCCAGTAGTCGCGGTCGCGATCGGTCGAGCCAGGCACATCGTTGCGAATGAAGTCGTAGACGCCCGCGTCATCGAGGTTCACGAAGTGGGGGACGATGTCGCCGCCCATATCGTGCTTGGAGTCGGCATCTTCGGCGTCTTTCGTCACGGCCTCAACGAGAGCATCGGCCGTAAACACGTAGTTGCCCATCGAGGCGAGCACCGACTCTGGGTCGTCCGGAAGCCCCTGAGTCTCCTTCGGTTTCTCCACAAACTGGGAAATGCGCGTGGGATCCTCGGGATCTACCTCGATCACGCCGAACTGATCCGATTGTTCGATGGGTTGGCGAATCGCGGCAACCGTGCACGAACGTCCCGACTCGATGTGCGCCTCCACCATTTGGGAGAAGTCCATGCGGTACACGTGGTCGGCGCCAACCACGACGATGTAGTCGGGCTTTGAATCGCCAATGATATTGAGGTTCTGGTAGATCGCATCGGCACTACCGAGGTACCAGTGCTTGCCCATGCGCTGCTGGGCCGGCACGGGAGCAACGTAATTGCCGAGAAGCGAGCTCATGCGCCACGTCTTCGCAATGTGCGTATCCAGTGAATGCGACTTGTACTGCGTGAGAACCACGACCTGGAGATACCCAGAGTTCACGATGTTCGAAAGCGCGAAGTCGATGAGTCTGTAGGAGCCGCCGAACGGAACGGCGGGCTTTGCGCGATCGAGTGTGAGCGGCATGAGGCGCTTGCCTTCACCGCCGGCGAGAACAATTGCGAGGACCTTCGTTGCGACCATGCTTCCATCCTAATGCACAGTTAGCTGCATCACGTCATCGTTCACCCTGTGCTCACCTGGAGGCCGCTGAGCTTTTATTTCGCTGGAAGATCCGGACCACGCGCGGCGCGATGGGTGTGACTATCATGACAGTGGGGCTGCGCTCAACGAGCGAGTCGATCAGTGCGTCCCTATCACCCGAGAGGATTTCCCACAGTGAGGCAGACCGGCATGCGCGTTGATATCTTGACGAAGGAGTACCCGCCAGCGATTTACGGAGGTGCCGGCGTTCACGTCGATGAACTCAGCAAAGTGCTCCGCAATCGCGTTGACGTACGCGTACGGTGCTTCGGGGAGAAACGCGAGGCCCCCGGTGTTCAGGCCTACTCCGTGCCTGCTACGCTCGCCAACGCCAATTCCGCTCTGCAAACCTTCGGCATTGACCTTGCGATGGCGGAGGATTGCGCGGGCGCAGACCTCGTGCACTCACACACGTGGTACGCGAACTTTGCCGGGTTTGCCGCCCAACAGTTGCACTCAATTCCGCACGTGCTCTCGGCGCACTCTCTCGAACCGCTGCGCCCGTGGAAGGCCGAACAGCTCGGCGGCGGCTATAGGCTCAGCTCTTTCGCGGAGAAGACCGCTTACGAAAATGCCGATGGCATCATCGCCGTCTCCGGTGGCATGCGCGAGGATATTCTGCGCTCGTACCCCAACGTTGACCCCTCACGCGTCCATGTCGTCCACAACGGGATCGACGTGACCGAATGGAAGCCCAATCCGGCAACCGATGTGCATGAGCGCTACGGGATCGACCCCACAGCACCGACCGTCATCTTTGTTGGTCGCATCACCCGTCAAAAAGGCCTGCCGTACCTCCTGCGTGCCTTGCGCACGCTTGAACAGGGAGTTCAAGTCATCCTTTGCGCTGGGGCTCCTGACACTCCTGAGATCGCTGCCGAGGTGGAGAACCTCGTCACAGACCTCAAAACCGCTCGCGAGGGAGTGTTCCTCATTTCCGAGATGCTCCCGCGCCACGAACTCACCCAGCTACTTTCGCACGCCACGACCTTTGTGTGCCCCTCGGTCTACGAACCCCTCGGTATCGTCAACCTCGAGGCGATGGCCTGCGGCATCCCCGTAGTGGGGACGGCGACCGGGGGCATTCCCGAAGTGATCGTTGACGGTGAGACCGGGATCCTCGTGCCGATCGAACAGGTGAGTGACGGCACCGGCGCCCCGGTCAATCCCGAGAAGTTCGTGGGCGACCTCTCCGATGCCCTCAACGACACGATCGCCAACCCCGAGCGTGCTCGAGCCTGGGGTAAGGCCGCGCAGCAGCGCGCCCGCGATCACTTTTCATGGGAGTCTATTGCTGACCGCACGCTCGAGGTTTACAACGCCGTGCTCCACGGCGACGCATAGCTGAGCGTCTGCGCCAACACCGCACGCCCCTCGCGTGCAAGAAACCGCAATTCCTCGAGGGCCCGCTGTGCACTCGGCTCACCGGAGGTCGTCGCTTGCGTGATCCCCGCTTCCGCAAGCGACACCACCCGCCCCGCAAGCCTCGCCGCGTGAGCGTGAGTCGCGGGCATTCCACGCGGAGGTTCGATGAGCACCCATCCTTTCGGAAGAGCGTCGGGACGAACGGGTTCTTCAGGAATCATGTCGTATTCACGAAGCCTTTCATGGCTTCCCGACAGGGCGCGATAGAGCCGCTCTCGGGCATGCGCGGCTTCCGAGCCCGCTACGTGGGTCGAAGTGCCAGGCACATTCGTGCGCACAAGATCGAGCGTCGTGGCACCTTCGTAGCGCGGCGAAGCAATGGTGAGTTGATGGGAGGCATGAACACCGTCGCCCACCGTGAGTGCTTGGCCACCCGCGAGCGCAGCCATGACGGCTTGGGGACCGCCCACGAGCCCCTCAATCCTCCCAGGCTCGGGCATGACAAGTGTGAGCGCGGGAGAGGAGAACGCGCGCACTTCAAGTAACCAGGCGAGAGTATCGAAGTGTGCGCCGCCAAAGGTTCCTTCGTCCGCATCAAGCAGATCGGCGGCCTCCTCAAGAGAAATGTCTCGGCGCAAGGCAGCTCCCGCAAAAAGCGAGAGTGCCCCGAGGTAAGGGGCCGCAATGAGATTCCCCAGAGAGGAAGGCGCGTGCGATGTCGCAGCGATAATTCTCATGCAGACGTCGGACCCTGCCCCTCACTCGCGTGGCCCGGGCGCCCCGAGCTGACCACCGTGAATTCAGCCCAGTTCTTTTCCTCATCGACGCTTTCGAGCCGCGCCGTGACGCGGGTGCCAATCGGCAACCGGGCGCCGTCAATCCATCGTGCGACCGGCGGGTTACTGAACTGCACCTCAATGCGGTCGGGCCGAGCATTGGAGGGATTCGAGCCACCATCGGTTTCAGGGCGGAAGTCGAGCACCGTGCCCTCAAATTCGGTTCCCACAAGGGTGGAAAGCACGCCGATCTCGGCGATCTCCCGCGCCTTCTTTTCCAGCATCGAATTGCGTTGCTGAGCCCCCTGCATCAGAGAGGGGAGTTCAGGCAGCGCCGCTCGGATACGCTCATCAAGCGGAGCGCCGGTGATGAGGCTGTGACACACGTGAAGCACGAAACGATCGACGAGTCGGCGTAGGGGCGCGGTCGTGTGCGCGTACGGGGCCGCGATTGCCGATTGTTCAAGAACCTCGGGCAGGATGCCGTCGAAGGCTTCGTATCCCGCGCCACGGAAAAGTGAGGTTGCCTGGTCGAGAAGGGCGAGATGGCGGCCCTTGCGCCAATCGAGGGTACGCAGAAACTCCCCATAGGGCTGATCCTGAGGCCACGGCTCCTTGAGGGCCGCGGCTTGCGCGCGGAAGCGATCGATCGCCTCTGGAGTCGCGGGCGGCATCGTGCGCAAGATCCCAAGCTTGCCCTCGATCATGATCTTCGCCGCTGCCATGCCCGTCATGAGGGAGATTTGCGCATTGTGTTCCTCGATGGGTTCGGGAAGGCGCCACTGAAGGTGCACCGTATCCTCATCGGTCACGACTTCTTGCTCGGGGGAACTGAGCGAGGCACCACCGCGTTCGATTTCGAGCGCGGCCCGTTTTTCGCCCACTTCAACGAGGAGCTGCATGACCTCTCCAGCCTCCCCTTTCTCGAGTGCATGCTGCACCTCGGTGTAGGCGAGCTTCTGGCGGTTGCGCACGAGCGCGCGCGTGAGATTGACGTTCGTGACGCGTGCGCGTTCATCGAGAGTGAAATCCCATACGAAGGCGGGGGTGTCCTTGTGTGGAAGCAGCGAGGCTTCATCCTCGGAAAGTACTACGGGGTGAAGAGGAATCCGTCGATCGGGGAGATAGAGCGTGAGGCCCCGTTTGCGTGTCTCGCCGTCGAGCGCGCTTTCGGGCTCGACGAAAAGGGGAACATCAGCAATCGCGTATCGCACGCGATAGCCCTCGCCCTCGCGTTCGATATGAAGCGCCTGGTCGAGATCAGTCGAACTCTCCGGGTCGAGGGTGACGAACTCGATCGAGGTGAGATCCGCGTGCCCCGCCGTGTGTTCGCGCCACGTACGCGCCGCGTGCTCGGCTTCTGCGAGGGCCGCCTCGGGGTAGTCGGTGTCGATATCGGACTTCTCGAGTGCCTCATCGATCCTTGCCGCGAGCGTATCGAGTGGTGCTTTTTTGCGGTCGCCGGGCATTGAGAGGCGTTGTACGGGCACAGCTCACTCCTAGGGATAACGGTCCGTTTTAGTGTAGTGAGCGCCTCCTGCCGTAGGCTGGAGACATGGTTGCTGTGTGCTCATTGAGCGATGTTGTGGTGCGCCGAGGCGCGAAGACTCTCCTTGATCATGTCGACTTTTGCGCGCGCGAGGGGGAACGTTGGGTGGTGCTTGGCCCGAATGGCGCGGGCAAGTCCACACTCATCCGCCTCCTTTCCTCGCGCCTGCACCCCACGAGCGGGAACGTCCAGATCCTCGAGGAAAAGCTCGGGCGCGTTGACGTATTCGAACTGCGCCCCCTCATCGGTCTTTCGAGCCAGGAGCTGGCCGAGACCATCCCCTCCGAGGAGACGTGCCTCAACGTCGTCATGACCGCTGGTTACGCGGTCGTGGGGCGCTGGCGGGAGCGCTATGACGAGGAGGACGACCAACGTGCCCGGCTGCTTCTTGGCGCGTTTGGCGTCGCCCCGCTTGCCGAGCGCCCTTTCGGTTCGCTGTCGACGGGGGAGAAGAAACGCGTGCTCTCGGCCCGCGCGCTCATGACCGATCCGGAGCTTCTCCTCCTTGATGAACCCGCCTCCGGCCTCGATGTGGGCGGTCGCGAAGAGCTCGTGCGCTCGCTCAGCACCCTCGCGAAAGACCCCGCCACTCCCGTGACGGTCATGGTCACCCACCACCTCGAGGAGATTCCCGCGGGATTCACCCACGCGCTTCTGCTGCGCGAGGGGCGCGTCGTGGCGTCGGGACCGATCGCGAAGACCCTCACTTCGCAGAATCTCACGCGCACATTTGGCCTTCCGCTCGCACTTGAGGAGCGCGCCGGCCGGTACTTTGCAACGGCGGTTCCTCTTTCGCGATGACTCTCGTACCGATGGGCACGCACGCGGATCACCCGCTGCTCGCCGATTACGTGTCGATGACCGACGTGAAGCTCCGCTCGAGCCTCGAGGTTGAACGCGGCCTTTTCATGGCGGAGAGCTATAACGTGATCGAGCGCGCCCTCGACGCAGGCGCACAGCCGCGCTCGTTCATGATGAGCGAGAAGTGGCTCGAAAAGTTCTCACCTCTCTTTTCCCGCTTCCCGGATGTGCCGGTATTCGTGGGCACCGAGGGTGAGCTCGAAGCATCGACGGGTTTTCACGTGCACCGTGGCGCTCTCGCCTCGATGCAGCGTCCCGTGGAACGCTCCGTTGAGTCCGTCCTCGAGGGGGCACGCACCGTGGCCGTTCTCGAGAACATTGTGGACCACACAAACGTCGGAGCCATGTTCCGCAGCGCGGCCGCACTCGGGGTGGACGCGGTTCTCGTCACGCCCTCGGCGGCAGACCCCCTTTACCGGCGCGCGATTCGCGTGTCGATGGGCACCGTGTTCCAAGTGCCGTGGGCGCGCCTGGAATCGTGGCCGTACGGGGGAGTGGAGATCCTTCGTGCACACGGCTTCGACACGCTTGCTCTCGCGCTTACGGAAAACTCCCGCTCGCTTCATGACGTCGATCTTTCGGCTTCGCGAAAAGTCGCGTTTGTGCTCGGCACCGAGGGGCACGGCCTTACCGCCAGCACGCTTCGTGCCGTGGACGAGAGCGTGATTATCCCCATGAGTGGGGGCGTCGACTCCCTTAACGTGGCTGCGGCAAGTGCGGTGGTGTTCTGGCAACGCGAGGTATGCATGCGTGCGTGAGGCGCGTGCGAGTTTAAATGTCCCACCCCTCCCCATAATGAAAACAAGTGTTCGATTATGGGGTGCAACGCTTGTAAATCTCCCTTGATTTCTCCCCCTTTCGCTCCTACTATTCGAACACGTGTTCTAGTTCGTGGTGTGGGAAGGAAGGGCGATGTCCGCACAGGCTTCGGTGACACCGCGCGTTGCGGCGGATCCGCAACGCCTCGCGCTCGCGCACTCCATCCTCGGAAAAGCGGAGGCGAAAACCAGGCGTGAGCGCAGCCCACGGCATGAGGAGTGGTCCTCGTGCGAAGGGCGCCAGTTCGCGATCCCCGAGGCCCTTGCATCACTCATGCCTCAAGGCAAGGTGCGCGCGGGCAGCAGTATTGAAGTCACGGGACCGTGCGGAACCTCTCTCGCACTCGCGTTTGCGGCAGCGGCCATGGGGGAGGAGTCCTGGTGTGTCCTCGTGGGCATGCCACACGTGGGACTCGCCGCGTGTGTGGATATCGGCGTGGACCCGCAGCGCACGGCCCTCGTACCTGCCCCCGGGGTGCAATTGTCGCCCGTACTCTCCGCGCTCATCGACGGAATCGACGTGATCGTTCTCGGCGCCGATCTTGACCTCACACCTGCCGAGTGGCGAGCGGCAGAAAACCGCGCCCGTACGCAGGGAACACTCCTCATTCGCGTGGGCAAAGCACGCTGCGATCTCACCGTGCGCTCCTCCGCTCCGTGCTGGATGGGGCTTGCGCGGGGCTCGGGGAGGCTCAGGTTTCGAAGCGCTCGCGTATCGGCGTGCGGCCGGGGTGTTGCGGGGGCTGGCTCAAGTGTGGGCGTTCGGGTTCCGACGCCCGCTGGGGCACTCTCGAGCGCACCGTGCACAGGGCCTTCCACCCCACACGTGAGTGAAGCACAAACCGGGGCGCGCGCAAGGCTCACGCTCGTGCGATCGGGGGCGCAGTGAAACCTCCGGGCACGCGTACGACGTGCGTATTCATCGAAAATTGGCCCGTGCTTACCGCGGTTGAAGGGTATGAGCGCGCAAACAAAGAAGCACCGAGCGAGATCGCTGTCATGGAGCACCATCGAATCGTGGCCGCAAGCACCGCGGCCAGGCAAAGCGGGGTGGCGCTTGGCATGAAGAAGCGTGCCGCCGAGGCGCTATGCCCGCGTATTGCGATTGTGGAGCGTGACCTCGATGCCGAGTGGCGCGTGTTTGAAAGCGTATGCTCAGCCGTCGACACGGTCGCATCCGGGATCGAACCTCTCTCACCAGGAACGCTCTTGCTTCACACGCGAGGGCCTGCACGACACGCGGGGGGAGAGGAGCCGCTCGTGCGCGCCCTGATCGATGCCGTCGCCGATGACACGGGTTGGGAGTGCTCCGTGGGGATTGCCGATGGTCCACTCGGGGCGATTCTCGCCTCCCGCTCGGGGCGCATTGTGCTTCCGGGAGAGTCGGCGCGCTTCCTCGCGCCTTTCCCCATCGACTCACTTGCACATGCCCCCGTGGGCGCTGGTCAACGGTTTCGGGTACCGGGGGGAGGCGAGGGGGTCGCGCGCGTGAGTGAGCTCATCGACGTGCTTCGCCGCCTCGGTATCAGCTCTCTCGGTGCGTTCGCCGATCTTCCTCGTGCCTCGGTGAGTGCACGGTTTGGAGCCCTCGGTGTTCTTCTGCATACTCTCGCGTGTGGAGCCGAGATCGGCGAGGGGAAGCGTGAGCGGCCAGCTCAACCGATCCTCGTGGAACGGCACCTCGAGCCGCCACTCGAACGCATCGATCAAGCAGCGTTCATCGCGCGTCCCCTCGCCGAAGAGCTCGAAGAAGAGCTGCGTCAGCGCGGCCTTGCATGCATGGGCTTGCGCATCGTCGCACGCGGCGAAAACGGAAGCGAGATTGAACGCACGTGGCGCCACGAGGGCGCCCTAAGCGTTCGCGATGTCGTGGACCGCGTGCGTTGGCAGTGCGATGGTTGGATACTTGCGGCCGAACGCGAGGCTTCCCGCCCCGGCGGGCCCCGTCATGGAGCTCCTTGTGCGGGATCCATCGTGCACATTCAGCTCATCCCTGTGCACACCGAGAGCGCGGGGGAGTATGCGCCGGGGCTGTGGGGGCGTGCGAGCACAGCCGAAAAGCGCGCCGCACGCGCTCTCACGCGCGTGCAATCGATCGCGGGGGAACGCTCCGTACTTGTCCCCACTACAAAAGAGGGGCGCCTCTTGCACGAGGCGATTGCGGTGCGCCCCTTTCGCGCAGCGCCCGTGCGCGAGCGCCGCGAAGGGCCCTGGGTTGGAGCTCTTCCACGGCCAATGCCCGCCACGGTTTTCACCCGGCAGATCGCGGCGCGACTCGTGTGCGAGGGGCGAGCGGTGTACGTAAGTACACGCGGTCTTCTCACGGAGAGGCCCGCACACCTCGTTCTCATACCCCCAACGAGCAGCAGCCACGTAGAGGACGCGGTGAATGACGGCGCCTTCACGTGCGAGGGGACGCCCCCCGGGGAGTCGCAAGCGGGCGCGGAGCGTGGCGTTGATCTGGGCGAAGAGGAAAGCCATGTTCCTCTCCCCGCGGCGCTGCGGCATTTCGGATACGACAGGCTTCTGCCCATCGCTCACTATGGCGCCCCCGTGCTCATCGATCAGCGGTGGTGGAGCGAAGGAGAGGGGCGCCGAAGAGGAGCGCGGCTTCAGGTCGTGCTCGAAAGCGGTGAAGCGCTCGCGCTGCTCTCGCGGGAGCGCACGTGGGAAGTAGAGGCGATCTATGACTAGGTACAGCGCGGGGAAGCGGGATCGCGAGAAAAGAGGCGGGCATGAGTAAATGGTTTCTAGGGCCGCCCTCGTGGCGCGATCTCGAGGCGGTTCTCAGTGATCGGCCCACACCCGTACGGCCCACGGTGCGCGTCATCCGTACCGGGGCAGGCGAGAAGCCTGAGCATAGCGGCGAGGGCGAAGAGCAAACACACCCTCGCCAGGCGGGAAGTAGGCACGAGATCCCCTTCGCCGAGCTCCACGCACACTCACACTTCAGTTTTCTCGACGGAGCTTCGAGTCCCGAGGACATGGTTGAGGAAGCGGCTCGGCTTGGGCTTCGCGGTCTGGCCCTCATCGATCACGATGGGTTTTACGGGGCGATTCGCTTCATGAAGGCGGCGTCCGAAGTCGCCCTTCCTACCGTTTACGGCGCGGAGCTCACGCTTCCCGCGGGGTTCATGGCTGCGTTCACGGGGGATTTTGTACACGCCGCACCGGCTCGTCCCGCCGCGGCGAGCACCCCTCGCACGGGAAGCGCCGACCCCGAGGGTGAACACCTCGTGCTTCTCGCTCGCGGAATCGCGGGGTATAGGCGGCTTTCTTCCCTTATGGCGCGCGCACATCTCGCCGGTCCCGGCAAGGGCGAGCCGCTTTATCGTTTCGAAGCTGTGCGGGAGGCCCTCGCGAGCGGGGATGTCGTCGCGCTCACGGGCTGCCGAAAATCACCTTTTGTGCAAGAGGCTCTAGCGGTTCTTCCGCAAGGGGATATGGAGGCTTCGGCATGTGCTGCCGCGCGAGGAATCGAGGCTGCGCTCCAGGCAACCGGAATGCTCCACGCGGGGGATGCCGTGCCTTCTCACATGCCTCGGCCGCCGCGCGTGATCGTCGAGCTTCCGCTCACGGGTGAGGCTCTCGAATCAGAACTCCACGATGCCCTCGTCCAAGGCGCGCGCATCGTGCGCGAAGAGTACGGCCTAAGTGAAGCCGAACTGCCCGTTGCTCTCACCACCAACGCGCACTACGCACGCCCGGAGAATAAGCACCTTGCGGATACCCACGCCGCGCTTCGCGCACGGCGAAGCCTCGCCGACGCCGACCCCTACCTCCCCTCGCGGCTTGCCCATCTCAGGAGCGGGGCGGAGCTCACCCAGCTCGTCCCGCGCTATCCGCGCGCGATCACCACCGCCGCGAGCCTTGCGTCAACGCTTGCCTTCGACCTTTCACTCGCCGCCCCCAACCTTCCACCAGCCCCCACCCCCGAGGGGCACGGTGAGGAAAGCTGGCTTCGATCCCTCACCGAGCGCCTCGGCGAGGATCGCTACGGCCCGCGAGAAAATCCTCGCGTTGAGGGGGCGTGGGAGCAGATCGACCACGAGCTTCGTGTCATCACTGATCTGGGCTTTCCCGGCTACTTCCTCATCGTCTACGACATCGTCGAATTTTGCCGCACCCACGGCATCCTGTGTCAGGGGAGGGGATCCGCCGCCAACTCCGCCGTGTGCTACTGCCTCGGCATCACGTCGGTCGATCCCGTTTTTCACGGACTTCTCTTCGAACGTTTCCTTGCACCCGAGCGGGACGGCCCTCCGGACATCGACGTCGACATTGCCGCCGATAGGCGAGAGGAAGTCCTTCAGTATGTTTTCGAGCGGTACGGGCGCGAGAACGCCGCGCAGGTCGCGAACGTCATCTCCTACAAGGCGAGGCTCGCGGTACGCGACGCGGCGCGCGCGCTCGGCTATAGCGTGGGGCAGCAGGATGCGTACGCGAAAACAATCGAACGTTCCTTCTCTTCGCTGAGCGATGCGAACATTCCACGCGATGTGAAAGACCTCGCGACCCAGCTTCGCGATGCCCCGCGCCACCTCGGCATTCACTCGGGTGGAATGGTGCTGTGCGATCGTCCCGTGATCGATGTCGTCCCGGTCGAACACGCACGCATGGAGGGCCGAACCGTCGTGCAGTGGGACAAAGACGACTGCGCCGATGCGGGGCTCGTGAAGTTCGATCTCCTCGGCCTCGGTATGCTCACGGCTCTCGATCACGCCTTCGAGATCGTCGCGCGCGTTCACGGTGAAGCGTTCACCCTCGCGAGCATCCCGCAAGAGGACCTCGCGCTCTACGACATGCTGTGCAGCGGAGACGCGGTGGGCGTGTTCCAGGTCGAATCTCGTGCGCAGATCGCGACTCTTCCACGCCTCAAGCCGCGCGAATTTTACGATCTCGTTGTCGAGGTCGCGCTCATCCGCCCAGGCCCGATTCAGGGTGGGAGCGTGCACCCGTATCTGCGCAGGCGCTCCGGAGCAGAAGATGTCACCTACCTCCACCCGCTTCTCGAGAAATCCCTCGGCCGCACTCTCGGGGTGCCGCTCTTCCAAGAACAGCTCATGCAGATGATGGTCGACCTCGCGAGCTTCACGCCGTCGCAAGCTGATCAGTTGCGCCGCGCGATGGGATCGAAACGCTCGACACGGAAAATGGCCGCGATGCGCGAATCGATGTTTGAGGGCATGGCCGCAAACGGCCTCACGCCTGAACAGTGCGAACTCGTGTACCGCAAGATCCTCGCGTTCGCGAGCTACGGCTTTCCCGAGTCACACGCGTACTCTTTCGCCTATCTCGTGTACGCGAGCGCGTTTCTCAAATGTCACTTTCCCGCGGCATTCACGGCCGCGCTCCTTCGGAGCCAACCGATGGGCTTTTATTCGCCGCAGTCCCTCGTTGCCGACGCTCGCCGACACGGCGTCGAGGTGAGGGGCGTGGACATCACCCGCAGCGACGCGTGGGCGAACCTGGAGCTCGATGCCGAGCATGCGGCTTATACCTTCGCTGCGCGCGCGAAGGCGCACGACGGTGCCCACCCACCACAGGTACGGGGGAGTGAGGCGACGAGTGGCCCCGTGATCCGGCTCGGGCTCGAATCGGTGCGAGGGATCTCCCGCACGCTCGCAAAGCAGATTTGTGAGGGGCGCGCACGCGCACCCTTCCGCTCAATCGCGGATCTCGCGCACCGCACGGGCCTCAACACACGTCAACTCGAGGCACTCGC
This sequence comes from Dermabacter sp. HSID17554, assembly GCF_003989295.1. Classification (NCBI taxonomy): domain Bacteria; kingdom Bacillati; phylum Actinomycetota; class Actinomycetes; order Micrococcales; family Dermabacteraceae; genus Dermabacter; species Dermabacter sp. HSID17554. The sequence continues at coordinate 210,027 of NZ_RBLW01000001.1, forward strand.
CACGGCGGGGGCGCTCGACGCACTCGCGTCTTCGAGGCGCGCCGCCCTCTGGAGCGCGGGCACGGCGGGAGCCGTGAAGCCCGGGATGATCCCCGGACTCGCATTCGCGCAGAAGGCCCCGACGCTGCCTGGGATGAGCGACGCCGAGCTCGTGGCCGCCGATACGTGGGCCACGGGAGTTTCCCCCGCGCGCCACCCGTTCACGCTTGCCCGCGAAAGTGCGCGCGAGGGGGGTGTGCTTCGCATCGAGGACGCCAAGAAAGTCGCGCATGGCACGCGTGTGTGGACGGCCGGCATCATCACCCATCGCCAGCGACCCGCGACCGCCACGGGCATCACGTTCCTTGGTCTCGAGGATGAAACGGGCATCCTCAACGTCGTATGCTCGCACGGTTTCTGGAGTGCCAACAGGGCACTTCTTCGTACCGCGCCCGCGGTTCGCGTGCGCGGCCTCGTCGAGCGCAACGTGGACGGCGTTGTCAGTTTCCTCGCCGATGCCGTCGAGCCGCAGTCGCTCGAGGCGACCACGACCTCGAGGAACTTTTGCTAGCCCGCGGCCCGTGCAACCCCTACGCTCGGCGCCTGTCGTGGGGCCGAGGAAGGCTTCACTCGGCGTGCCCCGCGCGAGAACACGAGCGTGAGGGCAAAACTCACGGCGGCGAAGAGGGCGAGTTCCGCGAGAGTCGTTCCAGTCGAGACGATCGCACCGCCGAGGGCAGCACTCACGAGACCCTGGGATGCAACGGTGAGCGGCATGAATGCAGTGAGGGACTGCAAGAGCGAGGGGGCACTCTCGAGCGGGAGGATCCCCACGAGGGAAACGACTTGGAGCACGAGGACGATGATTGACACCACTCGCCCCACTCGCACACCACACACGGTCAGAAGCATTTGATGCACGATCGCGAAGCACAGGGCCGCGGCTACCGTAATGGCGGCCACCGAGGCAAGCGACGCCACGGGCACGCCGAAAGCCACGAGCAAGCCGATCACCAAGAGCGCCTGGCAAGCGGCGAGGACGAGCGGCCACAGAAGCGATCGCAAGGCCACCCGCCACATGGGAAGGGCCGAATCGAGGAACCTCTCGCGAAGCGCCGGCCACACGAGGAAAATCCCGAAGGCGCCAAGCCACAGGCCGAGTGCCGCGACGAAGGGGAACGTCGCGACGGCGCCGCCATCGGCTTCGTTTTCACGCGTCGTCGAAAGCGTCACGGCTTTCGTGCTCACCTCGGAGAGGTGCTTGCGTTCAGTTTCGGAATAGCTCGGGACTTCCTCGGCGCCGTCCCGAAGGCCGTTCGCGAGTTCGCCACTGCCGTCCGCGAGGCCGCGAGTGCCGTCCGAAAGCTGAGTAGTGCCGTCGGCGAGGCCATGGGCGCCCTCCGCGAGAGGCGCGGTGCCCGAGGCAAGCTTGGATGTGCCGTTCGCAAGCCCATCGGCACCCTCGGCAAGCTGCCCCGTGCCCGAGGCGAGCTCGCTCGTCCCTCCCGCGAGTCCCTTGGCACCCTCGTCGACCTGGGCTGCGCCGCTCGAAAGCTTTCCGGCGCCATCGGCAAGCTGCGTTGCCCCGTCGCGAGAGGCATCGATGCCATCAGCGACTTGCGCTGCTCCCGGGGCCAGCTGCGCCGCACCATCTCCAAGCTTCGCGATCCCACCGTTCAGCTGATTGATGCCGTCCACGAGCTGCGGAGCGGCGTCGGCGGAGGCCGATGCGCCGTCGGCAAGCTTTCGCGCGCTCGGCGTAAGGCCCGGGTTCTCACGCGACCCGTCCCCCTCGAAGACGGTGTCGACGGCCTGGGGAACAACCTGCTCGGAAAGTGCCGATCGCACGCCGTTCACGCCTTCCTCGCTCATCTGGGTGAGCCCGCCGCACATGTCGTCGAGACCCAAGACACGCGGGTCCCCGCTAAGGCGAGGATCAGCGCTAAAGGCCTGTTCGAGTTCCGTGCAGCTCGCGGCGAGTGTGCTCATCGATTCCGCGAATCCCGGCTTGCCGTCTCGGCCCGTGTCGAATGCTTGATCGATGCCGTGCTGAAGCCCCTGGGTGAGCCCCGCCTGGGCTCGGGGAAGACCAGAAGCGTACTGCTCGAGGCCGTCTGCCAGCTGTTGCGCGCCCTCGGCGAGGCCGGGATTTTCCGGGCTGCCGTCACCGTTGACCGCCGACGCGAGTTTCTCGGAACCTTGCCTAAGTCCGGGCTTCGCGTCGGTACCGTTGATTCCCTCGGAGAGTTCGGCAACACCTCCGGAAACCTTATGTGCGCCATCGGAAAGCGCACCGAGGCCTGTCGAGAGGTCGTGCGCGCCACCGGCGAGCCCGTCCGTTCCGGAGGCAAGCGCGCCCGTGCCGTCCGCGAGTTTGTGTGCACCGTCGGAGAGTTTCTTCGTTCCCTGATCAAGACCGCGCACGCCATCGGCGAGTTTCCCCGCACCGTCATCGAGCGAGACCACGCCGCCATTCAGTTCGTCAATTCCTGTGGCGAGCTTGCCAGCGCCGTCGTCGAGGCCTTTCGCGCCGTCGGCGAGTTCGTGGGCACCGTCGGACAGTTCACCTGCGCCATCGGCGGACTTGGTGAAGCCGTCTTTGAGGCTGTTGAAGCCCACGTACATTCCCTCGAGGTACTGCTTTGCCATCGTTCCGTTGAACTCGCTCGCAACGACCTGGGTAATGGCCTGGCCCACCATCGAGTCGAGCATGCCCGAGGAGTCATTCGTGTTGACGATCACGGTGGCCTGGCGAGCATCGGTCCTACCCATGGTTCCCAGGTTGTTGCTGAAGTCCTTGGGGATCACGACGACCGCGGAATAGGTGCCGTCCTCGAGTCCGGCTTCGGCGTCTTTCTGCGTCGTGAGTTGCCAATCAAAGCCCGTGGAGTCGAGGTTTACCGAGCTGCCGTCGGAACCATCTCCCTCCATGGTGCCCGGCTGCGTGAGCGCCCCCGCGAGAAGCCTTCCGAAGGGGACGGTTTGCGTGTGCCCGTCCACCTCCATTTCCGTTCCCTCATCGAGGTTGACCACGGCTGCGGGCACATTTTCGAAGCCCGACGCGCGGTCTTTGAGCGCCCATATGCCGACCCCCGCCACGAGGAGCGGCAAGAGCACAACGACGAGAAGGGCTTTCGGGAAGCGAGCGAGGGTTTTCATGCGTATGCCTCCGCATCCGTGTGTAGTGGCAGGGGATCGGTGTGGTCGGTGACGAGGTGTGCGAGGGGGAGGACCTCGACGCGTGCGGGGTCCCGCAGACGTTCGGCAAAGCCCTCAGTCAGGGCGTCCACGCCGATGACGATTGTTGTTCCGTGTGAGGCAAGCAGTTCGAGTCGGTCAAGCGCCGCGTCGCCTGCTTCGAGAAGGTCGGAAAGGGATTCGATGACAACAATCCGCGTGTCGCGTTCTCGCACGAGCGCCTGGCCGCATGTGCCACCGCGGCCTTCGGGGTAAAGCTCAACGTGTGCTTGCGCCGCTCCCGTTTCGCCGGGAACCTGACGATCGTGTACGAAGAGTGTGCCGGTTGAGGGCTCGAGGCGCGCGGAGAAGAGTGCGAGGACGCTTGCGCGCGCGTCCGCGTCTTCACTTGCGAGAAGCGTGATGGACCCGGGGGTCAGAGCCCCGGAGAGTGGACCGAGCGTTCCGCGGCCGCTCACGCGCGGGATTTCGACGTCGCGAAGCCGCAGCGCGCTGGCGCCGTTCGCCGCCGTCCATTCGCGGTGCTCCAGGGCAATTCCTAGCCCTTCGCCTTCAACGTCGAGGTGGGGGAGGAGGCGGTCGAGCACAGCAGGGAGTCGCCACGCGCGATCGCCGAGGAGGGCGAGAACGGCGGGCACGAGCGTCATGCGCACAACGAAAGCATCCACGAAAACGCCGACGGCGAGGGAAAGAGCGATCGGCTGAATCATGTACATCGATCCGGGAACGAAGCCCGCGAAGATGAAGATCATGATCGCCGCGGCCGCGATCACCACGGGCGCCGATGCCGTGAACCCTTTAATGATGGCCTGGCGGGCATCGCGGGTATGCATGTACTCCTCGCGCATGCGCGTCACGAGGAAGACCTCGTAATCCATGGCGAGGCCGAAGAGTACGCCGAGTGTCATGATCGGCAAAAATGCAATCACTGGCCCCGTGGCTTTCGCTTGGAGGAGGTCCGCGCCCCACCCGTAGGTGAACACCATGGAGGTCACGCCGAAAGCAGCCCCCGCGGAGAGAAGGAAGCCGACGGCTGCCTTCAGGGGAACCCAGATACTTCGGAACACCATCGCGAGAAGCACGAGGGAGAGCCCCACGACGAAAATTGTGAAGGGGAGGAGGGCCTTGTCGAGGCGATCGGCGATGTCGATCGCCACGGCGGTGGCACCCGTAACCTTGATATCGGAGATGCCGAGGTCCTTTTCCCACTGAGGCGCATCGGTGCGGAGGGTGTCCACGACGTTCTTGGTGAGCTCTGAGGTGGGGCCTTCGGTAGGTCGAAGCACAACGACGCCCATGTCGGCGCCCATGTTGGGGGTCGCAATCTGCACGCTGTCCACGCCGTCGATCGCGAGAACGTCCCGCTCGAGTTCATCCATGACGCCGAGCGGATCCTTCGTGTTGATAATGTCGGCGGTCAGCATGATCGTCGCGTTGTGGCCCGCGCCGAATTTCTCGGCCACGATGTCGTAGGCTTCGCGACCGTAGGAGCCCGGATCTTCCGTGCCCTGGTCGGGAAGCGCAAGTTCGAGGTCTTTGAACGGAATGGCCACCGCGCCGAGCCCCACCGTGACCACGATGATCGTCACGAGGGGGAAGCGAATGGCGGCGCGCACCCAGCGTTCAAGCAGGGGAGTGCGGGCAGCGCGGGTGGAGGGGTCCGACGCTTGCTGGGCGGTGAGTTGACGCTGGCGTTTGGGGCGGATTTTCTCGCCGAAGAGTCCAAGGATTGCGGGCAGGAGCGTGAGCGCGGCGAGCACGTTGCACGCGACCGCCACTGCGGACACAACACCCATGACGGTGATGAAGGGGATGCCGGTGATGAACAGCCCCACGAGGGCGATCATGACCGTGAGGCCCGCGAAGATGACGGCGCTACCGCTCGTGGCGGTTGCGCGCGCGATGGATTCATACGGGTCGAGACCGCTTCGAAGCTGGTCGAGGTGCCGCGAGACGATGAAGAGCGAGTAGTCGATGCCCACGGCGAGGCCCAGCATGAGGGCGAGAGTTGGGGTTGCCGAGGAGATCGTGAAGATGCTCGTGCCCATGAACATGACGATCATCGAGACGATGATGCCCGTGATCGCAGTGACGATGGGAATGAAGGCGGAGCGCACTGCGCGGAAGACGATGCTGAGCACGATGAGGGCGGCGATCACGCCGAGGACCTCCATGATGCTCATCCCCATTTCGGGGGTCATCGTGACCTGACCACCGATGTAGGCGTGGAGGCCATTGCTCGTGTGAGTTGTGTCGTCAACGATGTCCGTGAGCCCGTTCAAGGTTTCTTTGGGGACGACGTCGAGCTCGGGGTCGAGCTGGATGTTCGCGATGATGGCCGTGCCGTCCTCGCTTTTTTCGCCCGGCATGTCCTTGTCGAACGGATTTGTTGCGGTTTCGACGCCCTCGACCTCGCGGGCGCGGTCCATCGCGTTGATGATCTGGTCCTCGTGGGCGGTGATGGGGGAGCCGTCTTCACTGACGAAAATCATCTGGCCACCCGTGCCACCGAGCTGCGGGAAGCGCGTCGCGAGGGAGTCGAGGCCTTCTTGAGATTCGGTTCCGGGGATGCTGAAGGCGTCGTCAAGGCCTTTCCCGAGGGTGAGCGCGCCGGCGGCGGCGAGGAGGATGATCGCGAGCCACGTGCCGAGAACTTTCCAGGGCGAGCGTGCGGCGCTGAGGCCGAGGCGGTACAGGGTCGATGACACGAATGCTCCTCGCTACTCTCGAGACACTGAATACACTTTCGTATCGAGGTCGATACTAAAATGTCTCGAGTAGGACCCGTAAGGCCAACAGGAGCAATATCGTGGACGTCACAGCCTCGGAGAGCGCGCAGCCGGCGCGATCCAAGGAGAACACCCGCCGAAGGCTCGTCGACGCCTCCATCGACGTTTTCACGCAAAAGGGCGTTGAGGGGGCCACTGTCGATGACCTCACTCGGGCCGCGGGCTTCACGCGCGGCGCTTTCTATTCAAACTTTTCCTCGAAAGACGAGGTCTTTTGGGAGGCCTTCACCGAGGTCACGACGCGGGCGCTAGCGGCCACGCAGCCCTTCCCGAATGCAGAAGACCAGGGGAGCAGCGCCCCTGAAAGCGCCGGCGAACCAGATCTTCTCGAGTCCCTCGAGTCACTTCGTCCGCTCGGCCTTGCCTGGTACCTCATGCACACCGAGGCCGTGTCACTCTCCCTTCAAAACATCGACGCTCGTACACACCTCGGGCGCGAGCGTGACCACCTTATCACGGGGATCGCGCAGATCTTCGAAGAGCTTTCGGCGAGATACCCGATCACCCTCACCGTTCCGGCAGAAACACTTGCGGAAACACTTCTCGGGGTCTATCTCAACCGCATGGTCGCTGAACTCGCCACGGGGGAGAGACTCGAGGAAGACACCTCCCGCATTCTCGAAGCGATCCTTGACGCCTTCGTTGAAGGATGTGGCACACACGCTCCCGCAATGCCTTGGAAGCAATGAGGAGGGCGAAGCAGCTCTAAGGTAGGCGCATGGGAGAAAACACCACCGACTCGCCAAACACCAAGTCGAGCAGCAAGGCCGCGTACGCGACGCGAGGAAATTCGCATTACGACCTTTTGAGCGCACTCATGGCGGTCGTCGTCGTCATTTCAGGAATCGGCGCCGCGAAGGGCGTCACCGTGGGGTTCGTGATCACCGATGCCGCCTTCTTCCTGTTCCCACTCGCGTACATCCTTGGCGACATCATCACGGAGCTCTACGGGCCGCGCGCGGCGCGTCGCGCAATCCTCACGTCGTTCGCGCTCAACATTTTCGCGGTGCTCTGCTACGCGATCATTATTTGGCTTCCCGGATTCAACGACGATTACGGTATCGCTAAGCAAAACGCGCTTGAGCTCGCCATCGGACCGGTATGGCAGATCGTTCTCGCCTCGCTGTGCGGTTTTCTCGCAGGTCAAACGCTTAATTCATTCATTGTGAGCCGCATGAAGCGCCGCACCGGCGAACCCGGCGTGATCGCGCGCCTGTTCACCTCGAGCGGCATGGGCGAGCTCGTCGACACGATCATTTTTTGCACGATTGCCGCGCCGGTGCTTGGGATTACGACAGTCGGCCAGTGGCTGAACTACACGGCCTTTGGCTTCCTCTACAAGGTCATCGTGCAGTACGCGGCCATTCCCGTGACGGCTTACGTGATCGCACGACTCAAGAAGGCTGAGCCGAGCTACCAAGAAGCCCTCACGCGAATTGCATAGAGGTTGTGGGGGTTATAGGCATCGGCGCAGTTCCGCCTCGCCACACGTATTACGCCGATAATGTACGTTATGTAAAGTGAGTGCTGGGGGCGCCAACCACTTCAGTCCGACGGTTGCCGATCTACCGTCGGACCCGCTCCCCGCACGCCAGCACCACGACCGGATAGGAAAATCGCGCCCCTAGGCCCCGCACGCGCCGCAATGAGGGGCGAGCCCCTTGTCCGTGCACGCTTCGCACCGCAAAAATTGCGTGCGGCACGAGGGGTTTTCACAGTTGACGTACACCGGCGTTTTCTCGCCGCACGAGACGCACGCCCCGAGAGATTCCGCGCCGTCACCGAACTCCATGTGCATACGGCCGTCGAACACGTAGAGCGAACCGTCCCACAGCCCGTCATTGCCGTATCTTTCGCCGTAGCGAACGATTCCGCCGTCGAGCTGGTACACATCCGTAAAGCCGCGATTTTTCATGAGAACCGTGAGAACTTCGCAGCGGATACCGCCCGTGCAGTACGTCACGATCGGGCGGTTCTTGAGGTCGTCGTACATCCCCGATTCAAGCTCGCCCACAAAGTCTCTCGTTGTTTCCGTTTCGGGCACGATCGCCCCGCGGAAGCGCCCAATTTCCGCCTCCATGCGGTTGCGCCCGTCGAAAAAGACAACCTCTTCTCCGCGAGAATCCACGAGCGCATGCAAAGCCTCTGGACTTAGGTGCTCTCCCCCGCCAATCACGCCCTCGGCACCCACCTTAATTTCCTCGGGAACGGTGAAGGTCACGAGTTCCTCTCGGACCTTCACGGAGAGCTTCGGGAAGTCAGCACCAGTTCCCTCAGACCATTTAATGTCAGCTCCGTGAAATGGCGCGTAGGCCTTCGTACGCTTGACGTACTGCTTGACAGCGCCAATCTCACCTCCGACGGTCGCGTTGATGCCATCTTTCGAGATGATCACTCGCCCTTTGAGGCCAAGCGACTCGGCGAGGGCAAACTGCCAGAGTTTCACTGCCTCCGGATCGGCGAGCGGAGTGAAAACATAGAAGAGAACGATTTTGTGAACGGCCACGTCACAAGTCTAATCGGCCGAGGAATAACTCTCCGACGACTTGGCGTTCAAGGAAGCATCAGCCGTGCACATTAGGAGGTTTTCGTGCTCGATCCCACCACGCTCTTCACCTATGAGCGCGATGTCGACTCGCGTTCGCTCCACGCGACCACGCTCGTCGTGACTCTCGGCTCGTTTGTGGACTCCGGGCGTGTCCAGGAGAAACTCGACGAGTTCATCACGGAGAATCATCCGAACCGCCTCGTGGGCACGTTCGATTCCGATCAGGTCATCGATTACACCGCTGTACGCCCTCCCATCTCCCTTGACCAGGATCATCTCACCGGGTACTCCTCCCCTGCGCTGACACTTCGTGAGGTCACGCCCGAGGGTGAGAAGCCCTTCCTCCTGCTCAGTGGTCCCGAACCGAACTTTCAATGGGAACGTGTTGCGCACGCCGTGCGCATTATCGTTGAGCAGCTCGGCGTGACGCGCACCCTTGTTGCCACGAGTTTCCCCGGCGCAACACCGCACACAAGACCCGTGGCCGTGAGCCGCTACGCCGGCGACCCCAAGGACCTCGTTCTCGCGAGCCCGTTCCCGGGCACCATCGAAATGCGGGCGTCCTTCCCCGCTCTGCTGATCGTTCGCATGGCTGAAGCAGGTCACCCCATCATTGGGCTCGCCGCCCATGTGCCGTCCTATGCACATGAAATCGAGTACTACCCCGCGCTCCCTGCACTGTTCACGGCACTTGACATCGAGGGCGGTCCGGCGTTCACGCCCACAAAGGAACTCGAAGAGAAAATCGCCGAGGTGCGCGAGGCACTCGACCACAGCGCAGCGGAAAATGAGCAGCTCTCCTCTCTCATCAAAGGGTTTGAAGAAAACTATTCGCGCATGGACGGGATGGTGCAGCACCTCTCCCCCGGCACCGACACTCCCCTGCCTGGCGCCGAAAAGCTCACCGACGAAGTCGAGGACTTCCTCAAGGAAATTTCTGATGAGCCGGAAAACACGGACGGACGAAGCGATGACCGCGGCCCTGATTCGGTAGGCTAAATTTCGTGTTTGTCGTCAGCGTATATTCACTCAAAGGTGGCGTAGGAAAAACCTCCGTCACTCTCGGCCTCGCATCCGCCGCCCTCAACCAGAGCGTCAATGCCCTCGTTCTGGATCTCGACCCTCAGGGAGATACGACCCTCGGTCTTCTTGGACACCCTGGCGGCGAACCAGATATCGCTGAAGTGATTGCGTCTGCGCGCACCGAGACCGTCGATCGAGCTATCGTTCAAACCCCGTGGGCTCAGCGCGAGGAAAGTACAGCCTCCGCTTCGAGCCACCTCGACATCATCCCTGGAAGCCACCGGTCCTCGCGTTTAGACTCCCCCGCACTCGCCCGCCGTGGCGTTCGGCGCCTGCGCGAAGCCCTCGACAAACGATCCTTCCACTACGACATCGTCTTGATCGATTGCCCGCCTTCTCTCAACGGTCTCACGCAAATGGCTCTCGCGGCCTCTGATCGCTCGATCGTGGTTTCCGAACCTGGCTTTTTCGCGGTGTCGGCCGCCGATCGCGCTCTCAAACTCGCTGATGAGCTCCACGAAACCGGTATCGCGCCACGCCTGCGTCCACTTGGCATCCTTGTGAACAGGTATCGCCCTCGCAGCGTCGAGCACCAGTTCCGCCTCAATGAATTGCGTGAACTGTTTGGCGACCGCGTGCTCACGCCGGTTCTTGAAGAACGAGTAGGCCTTCAGCAGGCTCAGGGCGGCGCGATCCCTCTTCACGAGTACGAAGGTGCGAGCGCAAAACAGCTCACTCACGACTTCGATCGTTTACTCGCGACGATTATGGATTCACGCCAGGATTCCTAAGCCCAGGCTGTGGCATGGGAGTCGCCCAACCTCGCGGCCGACTCCCCTCTGTCATGAAAAACTGACGCCCCTCCCGCATGTCGATGATCCCGACGTGACGTGCGAAAAGGGGCGTGAGTTAACGAGGAAACTTGAGGTACGACTTAGCGCCGAGGGGAAAGGCCTCAGCTTGCCTTTCGCGCACGGCGTGCGGCGAGTTCGTCTCGAAGAGCCTCCGCTGCATCGTGCTGCGGGTCAACGCTCGGAAGAATGGCGAGATCGGTCTCGACCTCGCGGGCCACGCGACCAACCGCGATACCAAAGACGCCCTGGCCACCGGAGACGAGGTCGTAGACATCCTCGGCGCTCGTGCATTCATACACCGAGGCACCATCGCTCATGAGGGTGATTTGCGCGAGGTCTTCCACTCCGCGTGCGCGCATGGCATCCACGGCGACGCGGATCTGCTGGAGCGAAACTCCGGTGTCGAGGAGACGCTTGACCACTTTGAGAACGAGGATGTCACGGAAGCCGTAAAGGCGCTGCGAGCCCGATCCGGTTGCGGAACGCACGCTCGGCTCAACGAGGCCGGTGCGCGCCCAGTAGTCGAGTTGACGATACGTGATGCCTGCCGCTTTGCATGCCGCCGGTCCGCGGTAGCCGAGTTCGCCGGGCGTATCAACGAGATCGTCGAAAAGGACGCCCTGGGCTTCGGTCGCCGGGACTGTGCTCTGTGCACCAAAGGTGCTTTCGCGCTTGCTCACGGTTGCCTCCAGATGGACTTTCGTGTCGGGGAAGGGAGAAAGTCTCGACGACAGAATACCCACCCGGATACGCATCCGGGATTAAACGCGCCGAAATGTGGCGAGAATTTTTTGCGTGCCGCCCCTCACGAGAGGGTGAAGAAGGTGAAGCGGTACTTACCGATCTGGATCTCGTCGCCGTTATTCAAGCGCGCCTCGTCGGTAAGTTCGCGGTTGACGTAGGTGCCGTTAAGAGAGCCCATGTCGAGGACGAGGAAGCCGCCTTCGCCGCGCACGAACGTGGCGTGCTTGCGGGACACCGTGACATCGTCGAGGAAAATCTCCGATTTCGGGTTACGGCCTGCCACCGTACTCTCAGAGTCGAGGAGGAAACGGGCCCCCATATTGGGGCCTTTCCGCACGATCAAAAGTGCCGTACCTGCCGGAAGAGCTTCGACGGCTTGGCGATCCTGCGGGGATAGACCGTGTTCGGCATCCTCCGTGAACTCGACCCTGCCGTCGATCGGAGAGAGTTTCGTGGTCTGCTCGGGGTTCGAGTCAAACATGTGTTCATTCATGACACAGACCTTCTTTCCACGCTCACCCATTGCACAAAACGGCATGAGAGCTCATTGCTTCCGCAACTATTTTGACACGTTGTTTTGGGCAAGCCCGCGTTTTTTGGCCGATCGCTGCGAACCCTTTAGTTCCTCTTGACCAATTTTGGGCGTGGCGCGCCTCACCCTCCTGAATTCGCGCTTCGGCATACACCTCCGCTATAGTTGACAGGGTCGAAAACCGCGGGCTGTGGCGCAGTTTGGTAGCGCACACGACTGGGGGTCGTGGGGTCGCAGGTTCAAATCCTGTCAGCCCGACGCGGATAAATGGGCGAGGCATCTCATGGGTGTCTCGCCCATTTCTTTATATTCACCCTTATGTGACTGCCCTATAGTCGAGGGCTGAATGAGGCCTATGGAGGTTGATGCGATGTCCACATTTTTCGGTCATGTGTCCTTTGACGGAGACACTAAGGCGTGGCCCGAGGGTGCCGGTAGCGAGTGTTGTGCGCTCGAGGGCTATGTTCTCCCGGTCGGCTCGCAAGAAACCCTTTCGGGCGCCTCGGGTTCCGACGCCTGCATGCGCATTATCGAGTCTGAAGGTCTTTCAGGGCTTGCCACGCTTGACGGCGAATTCGCGGTGGCCTTTCGCGACTCGGACTCTTCGCTCGTGCTCGCGAGGGATATCCTTGGATCGCGGCCTATGTACTACGCCAAGACCTCGACGGGCGTAGCTTTCGGGACGTCGATTGCCACCATCATCGACAAGGCCGAGCTTCCGTGCGAGCCCCACCTCGATGTGGTGCGCCAGTACCTTCTTGGCGAAGACCGCCGCGGTGTCGAGACATTTTTCGCGGGGATTTCCCGTGTGCTTCCGGGCGAGGTTGTGCGTATTTCACGGGGCGAAGTGGAACGCACCGTGTTGACGAAGGAAAAGGACCAGTTTTTCTCGGTTCCCTCGAACCCACGACGCGCCGACCACACGTGCGTTGAGGAATTTCGCACGCGCCTCGGCGATGCAGTTGCTCGCCGTGTAGGCGAAAGCGGTGCGCTTCTTCTCACTACCGTGGATCCCGTCGCCGCGGCTGCCCTGGACGGCGCCGCACGGGCCTCTCATGCACCCCTTGACTCGCTTTCTCTCAGCGCTTCTACGGGCGGTCCTGAGCTCGATTCGGGGCACGAGGGTGAAGTGAGGGCGACCCCTCAGGGTTTGAAGAACGATCTTCCGCGTATGCTTCGCGTGTTCGAAGAACCGCCCACGTCGCTCACCTCGTACTTTATGTGGCTTCACCTACACGCATGTCGGCAGGCGGGCCGTTCTCTCGCGATCGATTCCTACGGTGCTCGCGCACTTCGCGCTCCCGCAAAAGCCCACCGGTCGGTTCTCTCTCGCGCCTTCGCTGCCGCCCGGCGGCGCGAAAAAGCCGTTCCAGCATCCCTTCTCGGCTCTGCACTGCACCGTGATCATGCGGGTCAAAGGGGCGCACCCGAGCCGCTTCCCGAATATGCGGGCCCGCTCGCCCCGCTCGACTATGCGGGGAGCGTCGAAGCAGAGCAACGAGCGAAGGCCGCAAAGGCTTTCGGCTCGGGCGTTGCGGTGTGCTCACCGTTCACCGATCGTGCTTTGCTTCGTTTCTACGCGTCTCTCGATGACACTGCTTTCGGTGCGGGAGCACGCCCATCCCTGATCGAAGCAGCCGCTGATGTATCGCATGGTGAAGGGCCCACTCTCATCGACGGTGAGCGTGAAACCGCGTGGTTCAAGCGCATCAAGGGCACGTACTTTGCGCTGTTTTCGTCGCAATCCTTTGGCACGCGCGGCTGGTTCAACCAAGCGGAGATTCTCAAGGCCTACGACGCGCACATCAATGGTCGTCCGAGCCTGAGCGCCGGTCAGCTCTGGCGCTTCGCGTGCGCCGAGCTGTGGGCGCGCCTCTTCTTTGACGCGGATGATCTTCGAGAGCAACACGAGTGGGAGGACTCCGCGCTCCTTGCCGACGATAACGGCCAGTCGCTCCCGCCGGATCCCCACACGCCGCTCACGGCGAACGCGGGTAAGCAGCTCGACCTTGCGCTCGATGGCGACGTCGTCGCCCGCCGCTATCCCATCCAAACGGAGAAGTTCTCGAAGGAATCCCGTATGGACGAGGAGATTGCCGGCTACGTGAAGGGCTTCTTTCAGGAGCTCGACGAACGCGGCACCGACGATGATCGTCATGCGACCGAAGGACGCCGATGGAATTTCACGGTCTCGGAAAAGATCATCGCGATCATGCAGGGCCGCTCGTGGTTTGTGTGGGAGATCAAACCTTCCTTCGCCGCGAAGCAACTGTCAAAGTTTGTGACCCGTACACCCGCGGGCATCGGTCTCGGTGACCCGGTAACGATGCAGCTCGCGATCAATGAGGCAGGGCTTGCGCGCATCACCTATGCGGCCGCCCTCGGCGCACTTGGCAAACTGCGAGGCAAGCGAGGCGTGTTCTACGAACTCGCAGGTGCCGATGTGCGGGCGATCGACGGCCCCACCGAATACTCGGTGTATCCGTCGAATGTGTCGGCGAAGCTCCCGCCTAAGGATCCGGATCAGGTCGCGGAGCATCTCGTGGGTGTGATCCGCGACGTTGTTCCCGCGCGTTTTGCCGAGACCTTCGACGGCGTGGTTGTCATGGATGCCAACGACATTGGGCGTAACGTCCTTGGTCTTTCTGCCACCCAGGAGCGCGCGCACTACGAAGCGCAGTTTGCTGATAATCCGCTTGGCCAGGGGTCGCAGCAAACGCCGATGGCGGTCGTGTTTGAACGCCCTGCACGCGAGCGCTGAGAGGGTCGTTAACGCTCGAATTTCGTCACGTGCTCGCCGCTTTTCATCTGGGCGAGCGCGTGGCGGAAACCCTGTGCAAAGCGCTTGTTGAGCGCGGGAGGCTCGCCAATCGCGAACCATGCGGCCTGCAGGTTTTCGCCGTCGGCGGGATGGGGATCGCCGCCCACGTGGGTTGCCACGAACGCGAGATCGAGATAGCTCGCGCGGTCGCCATTAGGGTGGGTGACGGGTCCGACGGTGCCCACATTTGAGAGGAACTCAATTTCGCACGTGCATCCCGTTTCTTCGAGAACTTCGCGCACCCCCGCCCGTGCGGGTGCCTCCCCGGGATCGATGATGCCCGTGACGGGAGTCCACTGCTGATTGTCGGCCCGTTGCACGAATAGACAGTGCGTGCGCTCCTCATTGAAGACGAAGACCGTGACGCCTGAGAGCCACAGGTGGTCGTGGCCGATCTTTTCGCGCAGAGCAATCACAAAGTCGGGCGCGGGCACGTTCTCTCCCCTCTAGCGGTTCTTTCTCTTTTCGCGCACGCGCACGCTGATCTCCACGGGCGAGCCGTCAAAGGAGAAGTCCTCGCGAAGGCGACGCTCGATGAAGCGACGGTAGCCGTGTTCGAGGAATCCCGAGGCGAAAATGACGAAGCGCGGTGGCCGCGTGCGCGCCTGTGTGGCGAAGAGAATGCGAGGCTGCTTCCCGCCGCGCAGGGGGTGCGGGTGCGCCGCCACGAGCGTTCCAAGGAAGGCGTTGAGACGCGCTGTGGGGATGCGCGTATCCCACGACTCAAGGGCGAGGTCGAGCGCTGGAACAAGCTTGTCGGTGTGGCGCCCCGTGAGCGCGGAGATGTTCACACGCGGCGCCCATCGCACGTGGGAGAGATCCTTCTCGATTTCCCATTCGAGCTGTGCGCGGCGTTCCTCATCGAGGAGGTCCCACTTGTTGAATGCGAGCACAAGGGCGCGGCCGGACTCGAGCACCATGTCGATGATCTTGAGGTCTTGGGTCGAGATCGGTTCGGTGGCTTCAAGGAGAACGACGGCGACTTCGGCGCGGTCAAGCGCGGCCTGGGTACGGATCGAGGCGAAGAAGTCGGCGCCTTCGCTCTGGCGGATGCGGCGGCGAATGCCAGCGGTATCCACGAACGTCCATTCACGGCCGTCGAGTTCGATGACTTCGTCAACGGGGTCACGGGTTGTGCCCGCTGTCGAATCCACGACAACGCGATTTTCCCGCGCGAGCTTATTGAGCAGGGAGCTTTTGCCTACGTTAGGGCGGCCGATAAGTGCGACGCGGCGAGGCCCACTCGGTTTCGCGCGCGTTTGCCCTTCCTCGGGGAGAATTTCGAGGATTCGGTCTAGCACATCACCCGAGCCGCGACCGTGCAGCGCGGAGACCGGATGCGGCTCACCGAGGCCAAGGTTCCATAGCGCGGCAGCTTCGAGTTCACCTCGCTGATCATCGACCTTATTCGCGACGAGAAGCACGGGCTTTTGAGAGCGGCGAAGCACCTTGACGAGCTGCTCGTCGGTGTGGGTGATGCCCACGTTCGCGTCGACGACGAACATGACGGCGTCAGCGAGCCCAATCGCGAGTTCAGCCTGTTCGGCCACACGGTAGGCGATTCCCTCGACCTTGTCTTCCCAGCCGCCCGTATCGACGAGCATGAAGGCGCGTCCCGCCCAATTAGCCTCGTAAAACACGCGGTCACGGGTCACGCCCGGGGTGTCTTCGACGACCGCTTCGCGGTGACCGAGAATGCGGTTCACGAGGGTGGATTTTCCAACGTTGGGTCGACCAATGACGGCGAGCACGGGAAGCATGCGCTCATCTTCGGCAGTGGCGGATGGCTCGTACTCCTCGGTAAGGAGGTGTTGATCGTCCTCGTCCAGGCCGTACTCCTCAAGGCCCGCTCGCAGCGATGCCGTGCGGGCCTCATCACCGAGCGACTCGAGGTCGTGAGCGTCGTGCGGCTCCTCAAGTTCAAGGTCGTCGTCCACGAGCTCGATGCCGGGAACGAGCTCGAGAACCGCGTTGATCACATCGTCAATACCGAGGTTGGTCGTATCGATGAGGGCGACGCCTTCGGCCGCTTCGGTGAATTCGGAAACTGTCGAGTCGTCGGCATCGCGACGAAGAACTTGGTCGCGCATGCGTTCGCGCACGCTTTCCGAGTCCTCGAGTCCCAACTGGCCGGCGCGGCGTTTCAGGCGCGCCTCGGCGCTTGCGGTGAGGAGCACGCGAACGTCGGCGTCGGGCGCCACGACGGTCGTGATGTCCCGGCCCTCAGCGACGCAGAACCCCTTCTCGTTCGCCGTCTGGAAGAAAACTGCGCGCTGGCGTTCCTGAAGAATCGCGCGCACATCGGTGTTGGTCGCGACGCGGCTCACGCAGGTTGAGATTTCCTCGCTGCGGATCTGCTCAGAAATTTCCGTGCCTTCAACGAAAATGTAGGGCTCGTCGGGGTCGGTCGACATCACGAGGTCGAACTCCGCCACGTGCTGCGTGACGGCCTCGCGGTCATCGAGGTCAACCCCTTCGTTGAGGCACGACCACGCCGCCGCGCGATACATCGCACCCGTATCGAGATAGCCGCCTTCAAGAGCGCGTGCCACCTCTTTCGACACCGTGGACTTCCCCGAGCCTGCGGGGCCATCGATCGCGATGGTGACGCCGTTCATGCCTTTACCTCCCCTGTCGCTGGTCATTTTCTCACCCTAATGGTGGGTTGCTCGCGCGCGGCGTGCTCGCCTTCACTCGGTGCCCGCGCGTGCCCAACCTCTCTTTTCTAGCATCGCGGTGAGCCGCTGTTCGTCGGCCCTCATCACACTCACGTGGGCAAGGCCCACGCGCTGCCCAAGCGAATGCTCAAGGCGCAAATCCTCGAGGTTAATCTGCTCCTCCCCCATATCACCCAGAAGTCTCGCCAGCTCACCGGGCTCATCGGGAACGAGAACCGTGAGTTTGCAGAAATTCTCCGCTCCCCCGCCATGCTTACCGGGGATGCGCGCCACGCCGTCGTTTCCCGAGGCGATGGCCCGGGCAATACGTGCCCGCGACCCGGGCTGCGGGTCGGGCTCGTTCAGTACCTCGAGGGCTTGCGTGAGCTCCGCAAGATCCTCGCCGAGGGCGCGGAGAATAGGGGCAATGCGCCCGGCGTTTGCCGAAAGAATTTCCACCCACAGTCGCGGATCGCTCGCGGCAATGCGGGTCGTATCGCGAAGTCCCTGGCCCGAGAGCCCCAGGGCGGCCTCGCTCGCGCTCGTAAGCCGGCCTGCGAGAAGACTCGCAACGATTTGCGGCACGTGGGAGACATACGCAACGGCCTCGTCGTGCGCATCGGGGTCGATCTCGATCACGGCCGCACCCAGTTCGATTCCGAGCAGCTTTGCGAGAGCGTAGCTTCGTGGCGAGGTAGCCGGCGTCGGAACGACAACGAAGGCCCTCCCCCGGAACAGGTCTCCACGGGCCGCGACCACCCCGGCGACCTCACGGCCGGCCATGGGATGCGTACCCACGTAACGCGAGGAATCAAGCCTTCGAGCCCTCGCTCCCGCAAGGATCTCCTCGGCGATGTGCTGCTTCACGCTTGCCACGTCGAGCACGCATGCCTCGGGAAACTCCTCGAGCGCTTCGAGAACGATCCGGGCGGAAACATCCGGAGGCGTCGCGACGACAACGAGCTGGGGCGAATCGCCGCGCTCCTCCTGGCGTCCAGCGCCCAGCTCGCACGCGAGAAGCGTGGTGCCCGGCGACGAGTCGCGCACGAGAACGTCAAGACCCGCATGCGCGAGCGCCATACCGATCGAGCCGCCAATGAGTCCCGCGCCAATCACGAGGATCGGACCTTCGAGCGCGATAGTTTCGCGCTCCGCCTCGGTACTCACAGACCGACCTCCGCCATGAGGGTTCCGAGCTCTTTCGCCGTCAGCTCGCGCGTGGCGCCCGGGGCAAGATCGGCAAGCACGACCGGGCCAATGCGGGTGCGCACGAGGCTCGTCAGTTCATATCCCAGGGCGGAAAACATTCGGCGTACGATGCGATTACGCCCCTCGTGAAGTGCGACTTCAACGATCGCTTCTTTCCCGTCATGCGCGACGAGACTCGCGCGATCGGCCTTCGCGAGGCCGTCATCAAGATCGAGCCCTGAACGCAGTTTCGCGAGAATCGATCGCGGGAAGGATCCCGGGCAGTCGAAACGACACACATACGTTTTTGAGACCTCAAAACTCGGGTGCGTGAGGCGATGGGTGAGTTCACCGTCGTTGCTGAGCAGCAAAAGCCCTTCGGTTTCGTAATCCAGGCGTCCCACGTGATAGAGTCGCACGGGGTAGCGCTGCGCAAACTCCTCGAGCGTTCGGCGCCCCTGCGGATCTTCCATTGCACTCATCACCTTGCGGGGTTTATTGAGTGCGACGGTGAGCTTTTTCTCGTCGAGCTGCACACGGCGGCCATCGACGTGAATCACCGCCGAGCGTGGGTCCACGCGCACTCCCTGTTCCTGAACGGTGTGCCCACCGACCGCCACACGGCCCTGCGCTATGAGAGCTTCGCATGCGCGACGCGAACCGAACCCCGCCTGCGCGAGCACCTTTTGAAGGCGCTCCCCGTCGCTGGCGGTGCCTTCCGACGGCGACTGCGAATGATCGCCGCTGGCAGGGCGCGGCGTACCGTCGGACTCTCGGAGCCGAACATTTTTCGGGGCGGTGAAATCGCTTTTACGCCGTTGCGGCCCACGCCTCCGCTGGCGCCCCCGTCCTCGCGCGGGCGTCAAGCTGCGGCCCCGCGCGCAATGAGCTCGCGCGCAAGCTGGCGGTAGGCGTCGGCGCCCTTGTTGTTCGAGGCGAACGTTGTGATCGGCTCGGCCGCCACCGAGGCATCCGGGAATTTCACGGTGCGGTTGATCGCTGTGTGGAAGACCTTGTCAGGGAATGCCTCCACCACGCGACTCACGACCTCCCGCGCATGCAGCGTGCGCGGGTCAAACATGGTGATGAGAATGCCGTCCATTTCGAGGCGCGGATTGATGCGGTCCTGCACCTTCTCGATGGTCTCGACGAGAAGCGCAACGCCGCGAAGCGCGAAGTACTCTGCGCCGAGGGGAATGATCACGCCGTCGCTTGCGGCGAGAGCATTGACGGTGAGCAGGCCTAGCGACGGCTGACAGTCAATGAGAATGACATCGTACTCGCCCACGACAGGGCGCAGCACGCGCGCGAGCGCCATTTCGCGGGCAACTTCGTTCACGAGCTGCACCTCGGCAGCCGAGAGGTCGATGTTCGCCGGGAGAATTTCCATGTTCTCCGTGGTCGTCGTCTGGATGGCCTCGCGGATGTCATGGTCGCGCTCGAGAAGGAGGTTATACACCGTAAGATCAAGTTCGTAGCTGTTGATCCCCGTGCCTGCACTGAGAGCGCCTTGGGGATCGAGATCCACGAGGAGAACCTTGCGGCCCAGCTCGGCGAGTGCGGCGCCGAGATTGATCACCGAGGTCGTCTTGCCCACACCGCCCTTCTGATTCACCATCGAGATGATGCGCGCGGGACCGTGGGAGTCGAGCACCTTTGGCTCGGGAAATTCCGGCAGCGGGCGCCCGGTGGGGCCGAAGTTCAGCTTGAGATCAAGCTCGCTCTTTGTCACGTGTACCTGTCCCTACGTCGTTGATGTTCGTGGGGTTTCCGTGCGCGCAGAGCGCACACCACCCTTGGGCAATATCCTAACCGTCAGCCCTGAACACGGCCGCCACCCTCGCCCGTTCACAGCGCGCGCGGATGAGAAGTCGCGTGGATCTCGCGGAGTGCTTGGGCTCCAAGGTGCGTGTAACGCTGGGTCGTGGTGATCGACGCATGGCCGAGAAGTTCCTGAACCGTGCGAACGTCAGCCCCACCTTCCAGCAAATGCGTCGCGTAACTGTGGCGGAGGGTGTGGGGGCTCACGTGCGACGAAATCCCTGCGTCAGCAGCCGCGGTTTTGACTATGGCAAAGGCCGCTTGGCGTGTGAGGCGCGTGCCGCGGTTGCCGAGAAAAATCGCGGCGCTGCCTTTCCCCTTCGCGAGAAGAGCTGGCCTCGCACGCGTCATATACGCTTCGAGCGCCTCGAGAGCGAAGCGGCCCAACGGAATGAGCCTCTCCTTCTCGCCCTTGCCACGCACGCGCACGAGAGCATCGGCGAGTCCCGTGTCATCCACGTCAAGGGCGAGAGCCTCGCTAATGCGGCAGCCGGTGCCGTAAAGAAGCTCCACGAGAGCGCGATTACGCAGGGCGCGTTCTGTCGCGAAGGGGCCGGTGAAGGGACCCGACGCCGCCTCAATAAGCGCGGAGACCTCAGCAATACTGAGGGCGTCCGGCAAACGCAACGGACGGGAGGCTTCTCGCACCAGGGCCGACGGGTCACCGGTACGCGCTTCACCCTCCTCGTCGAGAAAACGATGAAAAGCACGGATGGACGCGAGCGATCGCGCGGCGGATGAGGCCGCAAGGGGAGCCCTTTCGGCGGTTCCCTCGCGCAAGGAGCCCACGTATCCCGCAATCGTGGGCGTATCAACATCGCGCACATTGATGCCACGAGAGTGAAGGTAGGCGAGGTAGCGATGAAGATCGCGGCGATAAGCCGCGACCGTGTTGGGGCTCAAGCCGCGTTCGATGCGGATGTGAGTGAGGAAGGATTCTGCGAGTCGCGAACCGCTTCCGGCGCGCTCGGGCATGCGTTCTCGCTAGAGCGCCACGAAGGGATCGATCGCGAGAGCGACGAACACGAGCGTGAGGTAGGTAATCGACGCGTGGAAAACGCCCATGGGGTTGAGCTGTTTTCCTTCTGCACCGCGGCGCACACGAACTGCGTACCGCACCACGAGGTACAGGAACCACCCGCCGAACACGATCGAACTCACGGTGTACACGATGCCCGTGGGAGCAAGCGGAATGATCGCGAAAGAACTCGCGAGCATCATGAGCGTATGGAACACCATCTGATTCGCCACGTTCTTGCGTGAGCTCACGACGGGGAGCATCGGTACCTCGGCTCGCGCATAATCATGGGTGAAGCGTTCCGCGAGGGGCCAGTAGTGCGGCGGGGTCCAGAAGAAGATCACGAGGAACAGGAAGAACGCCGTCCACGACACGCTTCCCGTGACGGCGGACCACCCGATAAGAACGGGCATGCAGCCGGCGATTCCACCCCACACAATGTTTTGACTCGTGCGGCGCTTGAGGATCATCGTGTAAAAAACGACGTACAGAAGGATCGCGCCGAGAGCGAGAAGGGCCGACGGCGCGTTCACAAAGGCCCACAGGTATGCCACCGAAACAGCACACAGGACGAGCCCGAACGTGAGCGCCGCGCGCGGCGAAACCTCACCGGTCACAAGCGGCCGATTTTTCGTGCGCTTCATCTTCGCATCGATGTCGCGATCGAGATACATGTTGAGCACATTCGCGCCGCCTGCCGCGAGGTAACCGCCCACCATGGTGTTCACAATGAGGAGCCATGAGGGGAAACCTCCCGCCGCAAGAAACATCGTGGGGATGGTGGTGATAAGCAGAAGCTCGATGATGCGGGGCTTGGTCAGCGCAACGTAGGCAAGCAAGGTGCGGCGAAGCGAAGGTTCCTGCGGCTTTCCACGCTGTGCCTTCGCCTCGTGGGAAAGGGTTGACGTGCCAGGGCTTTGATTCACTCGCGTTCCTCGATTGGGTGGGAGAAGGTTCGGTGGGTGGGGCAAGGGGCCTAACGTCCCTCCACAATAGTCGGCGGGAGTATCTGGGGCCAGGAACTCCCGGGTAAGTCACGCCACTAGAAATACGAATCCGACGGTTCTGGGGCAAGCGTCGGACCCACAGCTCCCGAGGGCTCCCGTGCCCATCCCGCCAACGCACCCCGACTTTCTGCATTTCCTGAGACAGCAGTCACCTTTCGCCCAAACTTGCACGATACTATCGACACGATTTTGGCCCCCTCGCGCCGGCAAGGCGATTCGCCATCGGCGCTCGAGACGGATCAACCGATGGAAGGGAAAGAACTTTCGTGAGTAGCAATTTCGTAGCCCCCGAAGGCTGGAGCGATCTCGACAAGCGAGCGATCGATAACGCACGGATCCTCGCCGCGGACGCGGTACAGAAGGTTGGCAACGGGCACCCGGGAACCGCGGTGAGCCTCTCCCCCGCCGCGTACCTCCTCTACCAGGACATCATGAACCACGACCCGAAGGATCCGGATTGGTTCGGCCGCGATCGATTCATCCTTTCGTGCGGGCACACGAGCCTCACCCAGTACCTTCAGCTTTTCCTCGGAGGCTTTGGCCTCGAGCTCGAGGATCTTCAGGCCCTCCGCACCGAAGGTTCGAAAACCCCGGGCCATCCCGAGAATTTCCACACCGCCGGGGTGGAGATGACGACCGGCCCGCTCGGCCAGGGAATCGCCTCCTCCGTTGGCTTCGCGATGGCACAGCGTCGCGTGCGCGGCCTCCTCGACCCCACAGCCCCGGCCGGCCAGAGCCCGTTTGACACGTTCACCTATGTGCTGGCGTCCGACG
This sequence comes from Dermabacter sp. HSID17554, assembly GCF_003989295.1. Classification (NCBI taxonomy): domain Bacteria; kingdom Bacillati; phylum Actinomycetota; class Actinomycetes; order Micrococcales; family Dermabacteraceae; genus Dermabacter; species Dermabacter sp. HSID17554. Next base: position 232,980 of record NZ_RBLW01000001.1, read on the forward strand.
GCGACCTGCAAGAGGGTGTGAGCAATGAAGCTAGCTCGATCGCGGGCACCCAGCAGCTCGGCAACCTCATCGTGATCTGGGACGACAACGAAATCTCGATCGAGGGCGACACGAACATCGCGTTCACCGAGGACACGGCCGCGCGCTATCAGGCGCTCGGCTGGGACGTGCGCACCGTTGACTGGACGAACGGCGGCACGGACTACGTCGAGAACCTCAAGGACCTCAAGGACGCGATCCTCGCGGGCCAGAAGGTCACCGATAAACCGACCTTCATTCAGCTTCGCACCGTGATCGCTTGGCCCACGCCCGGCAAGTCGGGTGACCACGCCGCTCACGGTTCGGCCCTTGGCGATCAGCCGATTTCGGGCCTCAAGGACATCCTCGGCTTCGATACCGAGAAGACCTTCGAAATTGACGAGGACGCGCTCGCCCATGCGCGTAAGCTCATTGAACGCGGTGCCGAGAAGCACCGCGAGTGGGAGGAAAAGCTCGATGAGTGGCGAACCGCGCATCCCGATGCGGCCGCGCTCTACGACCGCTTGAGCGCCCGTGAGCTTCCAGAAGATCTCGATGCCGCGCTTCCCGTCTTCGAAGCTGACGAGAAGGGTCTCGCGACCCGTGCAGCCTCGGGCAAGGTTCTCGGTGCGCTTGCTCCCGTCATGCCCGAGCTGTGGGGCGGCTCCGCTGATCTCGCTGGCTCCAACAACACGACCATGAAGGGTGAACCGTCGTTCATCCCGGAGGCCAACCAGACCAAGGACTTTGCGGGAAACCCCTACGGTCGCACGCTCCACTTCGGCATTCGTGAGCACGCGATGGGGGCAATCCTGAGCGGCATCTCGCTTTACGGCCTTACACGCCCCTACGGCGGCACCTTCTTCCAGTTCGCCGACTACATGCGTGGCTCTGTGCGTCTTGCCTCGCTGTGCAAGACCCCGGCGATCTACGTCTGGACCCACGACTCGATCGGCCTTGGTGAAGACGGCCCGACCCACCAGCCCGTCGAGCACCTCGCGGCGTACCGCGCGATCCCGAACCTCTCGGTCGTGCGCCCCGCTGATGCAAACGAAACCGCTCAGGCATGGAAGTCGATCCTTAAGCGTGACGAAGGCCCTGCGGGCCTCATCCTCACGCGCCAGGGTGTTCCCACGTTCGATCGCGACGAGTACGCGGGCGCGGAAAACCTCGACAAGGGCGCCTACGTCATGAAGGACGCCTCGAATGGCGAGCCCGAGGTGATTCTCATTGCCACCGGCTCCGAGGTACAACATGCTGCCGGCGCACAGAAACTCCTCGAGGAAGAGGGCATCCCCACGCGACTCGTGTCGATGCCGTGCGTGGAGTGGTTCGACGAGCAAAGCGAGGAGTACCGCGAATCGGTTCTCCCGAGCTCGGTCAAGGCGCGCGTAAGCGTCGAGGCGGGTATCGCGATGCCCTGGTACCGCTTCCTTGGCGAGGCTGGCCGCGCGGTTTCGCTCGAGCACTACGGCGAGTCCGCCTCGGGTGCGCTCCTGTTCGAGAAGTACGGCTTTACCGCCGAAAACGTTGCGGCGAAGGCGAAGGAGTCCCTCGCCGCAGCTCGCAAGTAAGAACAGTCCATCGGAATATCGCGCAAGCAACCTCATAGAGAAAGGTTTTGCCATGACCGAATTGACCCAGAAGCTGAGCGACCTCGGCGTCTCGCTGTGGCTCGACGATCTCTCCCGCTCCCTCATTGAGAGCGGAAACCTCGAAAAGCTCATGAGCGAGCGCAACATCGTGGGCGTCACCACGAATCCCGCGATCTTTCAAGCGGCTATCGCCGGAAAGTCGGACTACGACGCCGCCATCGCTGACGCCGCCTCGCGCGGCCTCGATGTCGACGACATCATCACCGAGCTCACGACCGCGGATGTGCGCAGTGCGTGCGACGTGTTCAAGCCGACCTATGAGAAATCGAATGGCTTCGACGGGCGCGTGTCCATCGAGGTCGACCCCCGACTCGCTCACGAGGAAGAGAAGACCGTCGACCAGGCTAAGGCGCTTCACTCCCTCGTGGACCGCGAGAACGTCATGATCAAGATCCCCGCGACTGACGAAGGCCTCCCGGCCATTACGCGCACGATCGCCGAGGGCATCAGCGTCAACGTCACGCTGATCTTCTCGCTCAAGCGCTACCGCCAGGTGATCGACGCCTACCTCGCGGGCCTTGAAAAGGCCGCCGAGAACGGCGTAGACCTCTCGCGCATCCACTCGGTTGCCTCTTTCTTCGTGTCCCGTGTGGACAGCGAAGTCGATAAGCGGCTCGAAGCCATCGGCGGCGATGCCCTCGAGCTTCGTGGCAAGGCTGGCCTTGCCAACGCGCAAGCGGCATTTGCCGAATACCTCGAGTACGTGAATTCCGAGCGTTTTTCGGCGCTCAAGGCGAAGGGCGCGAATCCGCAGCGGGCACTGTGGGCGTCCACGGGCGTCAAGAACGAGGCCTACCCGGACACGATGTACGTCGACCGACTCGTCGCTAACCCGGTCGTGAATACGGTCCCGGGAAAGACCCTCGAGGCGGTCGCCGACCACGCTCGGGTCGAAGGTTCGCTGACTGAGAGCGACTTTGCAGCCGCGCGCACCACGCTCGAGAAGATCAGCTCCGTTGGCGTCGATCTCGACGATGTCTTCGCGGTTCTCGAGCGCGAGGGCGTCGAAAAGTTCGAGACCGCGTGGGAGGAACTCCTCTCGGCAGTCCGGGACGCCGCTGCGTCCACCAAGTAAACCTTGAAGCCTCGTGCCCGCGTGCCCTTTCTTGGGTGCGCGGGCACGGGTGCGACACACACATATCCCTACACAAAGGACCACAGTGAGGCAGAACGAAGCTGCACCCGGCAACCCCTTGCGCGACACGCGCGACCGTCGCCTCCCCCTCATCGCTGGACCGTGCTCGGTCGTGATGTTCGGTGTGACGGGGGATCTTGCCCGCAAAAAACTGCTCCCCGCCATCTATGACCTCCACAACCGCGGTCTCCTCCCCCCGGCCTTCGGTCTCGTGGGCTTCGGCAGACGCGAGTGGAGCCACGACGACTTCGCGACGTACATGCGTGAAAGCGTCGAAAAGTACGCGCGTACCCCGTTTAACGAGCATGCCTTTGAACAGCTCCGGGGCGGGCTGCGTTTCGTCACGGGTGCCTTCGATGACACCGAAGCGTTCGAAGAACTCACACGTGTGGTGAGTGAGCTCGACGAATCGCGGGGAACGGGCGGAAACCATGCCTTCTATCTCTCCATTCCGCCGAGTGCCTTCCCCCAGGTGGCCGAGCAGCTCGCACAGTCCGGGCTTAACACGCCCTCGGAAAACTCGTGGCGCCGCGTCGTGATTGAAAAACCCTTCGGGCATGATCTCGATAGCGCACGCGAACTCAACGACATCGTTGAAAAAGTCTTTAAGCCCGAGGAAATCTTCCGCATCGACCACTACCTCGGCAAGGAGACGGTGCAAAACCTCCTGGCGTTCCGGTTCGCGAACCAAATGTTCGAACCGGTGTGGAACTCGCGCTATGTCGATCACGTACAAATTACGATGGCCGAAGACATCGGCATCGGCACCCGCGCGGGGTACTACGACGGCATCGGCACGGCTCGCGACGTCATCCAGAACCACTTGCTTCAGCTCCTCGCTCTCACGGCGATGGAAGAGCCCATTACGTTCGATGCAGCCGAGCTTCGCAATGAGAAGGAGAAGGTTCTCGCCGCTATTGAGCTGCCAGAAGATCTCGCTGAAGGTACCGCGCGTGGCCAATACGTGGGTGGCTGGCAGGGCGGCGAGCAGGTCAACGGGTACCTCGAGGAAGACGGCATTTCCCCGGATTCGACGACCGAGACCTTTGCCGCGATTAAGCTCATGGTCAACACGCGCCGATGGGCTGGCGTGCCGTTCTATCTCCGCGCAGGCAAGCGCCTTGGCCGCCGCGTCACAGAGATCGCGATCGTCTACAAGCAGGTTCCGTTCTTGCCGTTCCGCGATACCGACACGGTCGATCTCGGCCAGAACGCGGTCGTGATTCGCGTCCAGCCAGACGAGGGCGTGACGATGCGTTTCGGCTCGAAGGTGCCGGGCACGCAAATGGAAGTGCGCGACGTCAATATGGACTTCGCGTACGGCTCGACATTCACGGAAGAGTCACCTGAGGCGTACGAGCGTCTGATTCTCGATGTTCTGCGTGGCGCTCCCCCGCTCTTCCCGCGGCAAAAAGAGGTCGAACTTTCGTGGCAGATTCTCGACCCCATCCTTGAATTCTGGGATGAACACATGCCGCCAGCCCCGTACCGCTCCGGCACGTGGGGGCCGCAGACCGCACACGACATGATGGCCCGCGACGGCCGCACTTGGAGGCGTCCATGATTTCCACCCTTGAGAACACCACCGCTTCGCAAATCAGCGCGAGGCTTCGCGATTTGCGCGAGGAGGAGGGGCTCATCTCCCTCAATCGCGTCGCGACCCTCGTGATCGTGACCCACACAGGTTCGCTCGATGACCCGATCAAAGCAGCCGTTCGTGCGAGCCAGGAGCACCCTGCCCGCATCATCGTGATCGTGACCGAACATGGCTCGACGCGCGATGCCCTTGATGCGGAGATTCGCGTTGGCACCGACGCGGGTGCGGGAGAGGTCATTATTCTCCGGGCGCACGGGCGCGTGAACGCGGGGCTCGACACGCTCATCACACCGCTCCTCCTCCCGGATGCGCCGATTGTCACGTGGTGGCCGTACACGCCTCCAGCTTCACCGTCCCAGGACCCGCTCGGGGCGATCGCCCAGCGTCGCATTACCGACGTTTACCAGTGTGAGAACCCGAAATCTTCGCTTTTGCGCTTGGCTCGCGGCTACAAGTCCGGAGATTCCGATCTCTCGTGGTCGCGCATCACCAACTGGCGCGGTCTCGTTGCTACCGCGTACGACTATCCTCCCGCACCTACGCCCACCGCAATCACGGTCGAGGGGATCGAGAACAATCCGTCTTCGCTGCTCATGCAAGCATGGCTGCAAAACTCGCTCGGAGACGATGTGCCCGTGGAGTTCAAGGCGGTTGAGGCCGATCATGGCTTGAGTGCGGTGACGCTTCATCGCGCGGACGGCGATATTCGCCTCATGCGCTCAAGCGAGGAAGGCATCACGATGAGTCTTCCCGGTAATAATGACGACCAGTTCGTGACGATGCCGAAGCGCACGATGTACGACCTCCTGAGCGAGGAATTGCGGCGCCTCGATCCCGATGACGTCTACGGCGACGTTCTCAAAAAAGCGTTCCCCCTCACGGGCGATCCGGGCAGTTTCGCCGTTGGCAAGCCCGAACCGACCGACGTTTTCACGGCCGATATGGATGCCGTGGTGAAGGCCGTGGCAAAGGACGCTGTTGCGCGCATCGCCACCGCGATTGAGGAACGCGGAATCGCGCATCTCGTACTCACCGGCGGTCGTGCGGGAACGGCAACAGCCGAGCGCATCGCCATTTCTCTCGAGTTCGCCGACGTGGATACGTCAAAGCTCCACGTGTGGTGGGGGGATGAACGGTTCGTCGCGGCGAAGTCCTCGGATCGAAACGATCGCCCCGTGATATCGGCCCTGACGACCGGCGCGGGAATCCCCGTGTACAACGTCCACACGATTCCCGGCTCCGATGCGGGCATGAACCTCGACGAGGCTGCCGCGTGGTACGGCCAACAGCTGACCATTCAAGGTGGTGACTCCGCTTTTACTACCCAGGGCGAAGCGTATTTCGATGTGCTCCTTCTCGGTGTCGGACCCGACGGCCACGTGGCTTCGCTTTTCCCGGAGCACCCCGATGCACGCGCAACCTCGGCCTACGCGGTTCCCGTGCGTCAGTCCCCGAAGCCTCCTTCGGAACGCATTTCGCTTTCCTGGCCGGTTCTCAACAGCTCGCGCCACGTGTCATTCCTCGTGGCGGGCTTCGATAAGGCCCAGGCCGTGAAGACCGCGCATACGAAGATCGATGCGGCACAGTGCCCTGCCTCCGCGGTGCGCGGTACCGAATCAACAACGTGGTTCCTTGATAAGGAAGCCGCGCACTTCCTCTGAGCAATCATCGGCCCCGCACTCGTCGAATGCGGGGAAACATAGATGGAGATCCCATGACAACGGGCGTGATGATCGGTAATGTTCCGCTTGGCGCGGAGCACGAGACGGCGATCATCGCGCCCGTCTTGGGGGCAACGCTCGATGAGCTTAAGGCCGAGGCTCACGCGGGGATCGATGCTCCCGTGGACATTCTCGAGGTGCGCCTCGACCACGTCCTAGCCGCTTCCCAAGCTTCCCCAGCTACTGCCAAAGAACGTGCCTACGCCGCACTTCAGGGCGTTAGTGAGGTCGCTTCCTCACTGCCTCTCCTCGCCACGATACGGACCGCAGGCGAGGGCGGTGAGTGGGGTGTTTCCGACGACGTGTACGCCGAGCTGCTCTGCTCGATTACGAGCTCCGGCCTCGCGCATGCCATCGACGTGGAAGTGGCGCGTCACCCCGCCGCCATCAGCGCCGTTCTCGACGCGGCTGAAAAGTCGGGCCTCCCCGTCGTTCTCTCGCGTCATTTCTTCGATGCCACTCCTACGCGTGAAGAAATGCTCGCCATGCTCGAATACATGGCGACTCTCGCGCCTGCCGATCGTGCCGTCGCCAAGCTCGCCGTCATGCCTCATACCCCCGAGGATGTCCTCGCGCTCCTCGGTGCTGGCCTCGAGGCAAGAAACAGACTTGAGCATGCGCTCATGGCGATTGCCATGGGGCGCCTTGGCAGGGTGAGCCGGCTTGCCGGCGGAGTTTTTGGTTCCGACGCCTGCTTTGCCACCGTCGGACCCGAATCCGCCCCCGGGCAGCCAAGCGCCCGTGCCCTCGCTGCTCTCCTTGAGCGGTAGCGCGCCCGAGGGGCGATTACCCTAAGCGTTCGAGCACGGCGATGCCGATCGCACAACCGAGCCACACCACGCCAACGATGGTCGTGATGATGTTAAGGTTGCGCTCGGCAACGCCCGAGGAACCCGCGCCGGTCGAGATGCCGCCACCGAACATGTCGGAAAGGCCGCCGCCGCGCCCCTTGTGCATGAGGATGAACATCATGAGCAGGAGGCTCGTGATCGCAAGAAGAATGAAGAGTGCGATCTTCAGAATTTCCATGACCGGGCGAATCCTTCGATTGAAAAACGGGCAACGACGTTAACAATACGCTACGCGGCCCAGCCTATGGCCGAGCCGCGTAGCACACTACTTCGTTCGTGAGGGAAATCAAGCAGCCACGTTGTAGGTGGCGATCCTCGCGAACTCGTCGGCCTTAAGCGAAGCGCCGCCCACGAGGGCACCGTCCACATCGGCCTGCTGCATGAGGTCCACGATCGACGAGGACTTCACCGAACCGCCGTAAAGCACTCGCACGGTTTCTGCCACCTCGTCGCCGAACTTCGTCTGGAGAAGGTCGCGAATCTCGTGACACACTTCCTGCGCGTCTTCACTCGTCGCGACCTCGCCGGTGCCGATTGCCCACACTGGTTCGTACGCGATGACGACCTTCTTGACCTCCTCTGCCGAGAGGCCTTCGAGACCGCCCTCGACCTGAGCAAGGGTGTACTCGACATGCTTGCCAGCCTTGCGCTCTTCGAGCGGTTCGCCAACGCACAGGATGGGCGAAAGCTCATTCGCGAGGGCGGCCTTGACCTTAGCGTTGGTCACCTGCTCGGTCTCACCGTGGTACTGACGACGCTCCGAGTGGCCAACAGCGGCGTAGGTCGCGCCGAGAGCCTTGAGCATCTTGCCCGAGACCTCGCCCGTGTAAGCGCCCGACTCGTGCTCGGAAATATCCTGGCCTCCGAAAGCGATGCCGGAATTCGAGCCATCGAGAACGGTCTGCACGGTGCGGATGTCCACGAACGGGGGAAGAACCGCGACCTCCACGGCATCGGCCTTGTGGCCGGCCTCCTTGAGGTTCTCCACGAGATCCTCAAGCAGCGCCTGTGCCTCAATGTAGGTCAGGTTCATCTTCCAATTGCCTGCAATGAGCGGTGTACGAGTCATAATCACTTCTCCTCAAGAATGGCGATACCCGGCAGTTCCTTACCCTCGATGAGCTCGAGGCTGGCCCCGCCGCCGGTGGAAATGTGGGAATAGCGTGCTTCGTCGAAGCCAAGGTTGCGAATCGCGGAAGCGGAATCGCCGCCGCCCACAACCGTGTAGCCCGGGCACTCGGCGAGCGCCTCGGCGATAGCCTTCGTGCCGTCGGCATAAAGCTCGAACTCAAACACGCCCATGGGGCCGTTCCAGAAGACCGTGCCGGCATCGCCCAGCTTCGAGGCGAACAGTTCGCGGGTCTTCGGGCCGATGTCGAGGCCTTCCTTTTCGGCAGGGATCTCGTTCGAGGGAACGACGTCCGCGGGGCCATCCGGCCCGAAGTTCTCCGACACGACGTTGTCGACCGGAAGGACGATCTCAACGCCCGATTCCTCGGCGCGCTTGAGGTAGCCCTTCACGGTCTCCACCTGGTCCTCTTCAAGAAGCGACTTACCAACCTCGTGGCCGAGGGCCTTCTGGAAAGTGTAGCTCATTCCGCCACCGATCAGAAGGCGGTCAGCCTTGCCGAGGAGGTTATCGATCACACCGAGCTTGTCCGAAACCTTCGAACCGCCAAGGATCACGACGAACGGGCGGGCCGGTTCATCGGTGACCTTGCGCAGCGATTCCACTTCCTTCTCCACGAGGGAACCGGCGGCAGCGGGCAGAAGCTGAGCGACGTCGTACACCGAAGCCTGCTTGCGGTGGACGACACCAAAGCCGTCCGAAACGAAGGCGTCAGCGAGCGAGGCAAGCTCCTTAGCGAAGGCTTCGCGCTCAGCTTGATCCTTGCTCGTTTCGCCAGCGTTGAAGCGAACATTTTCGAGCACGGCAACATCGCCATCGCCAAGGTTCTCGACGGTCTGCTTAGCGCTGTCGCCAACGGTGTCGGTAGCGAACGCCACGGGAGCGTCAAGGAGCTCGCTCAGGCGATCCACAGCGGGCTTCAGGGAAAACTTGGGATCCGGCGCACCTTTCGGACGGCCAAGGTGAGCGGTCACGATGACACGCGCGCCCTTCTCGCGCAGCGCATTGATCGTCGGCAACGAGGCACGGATACGGCCATCGTCCGTGATGGTCGTGCCGTCGAGTGGAACGTTGAGATCAGCGCGCACGAGAACGCGCTTGCCGGCGAGGTTGCCGAGCGAATCGATGGTCTTAAGCATGGGTCACATCCTCATGAAAAGGGGCGGGGCGGCGATTGCACGCCCCGTGTGGGGCATGATGCCCCGGGTGGACGAAGGGCCCGCGCCCACAGCCGTGCCGTGACGCGGACCCTTCATCGAGGTACTCAAGAGTGAGCGCTGGGGAGAATCAGAGCTTCTCGCCCATAAGGACGGTCAGGTCAACGAGGCGGTTCGAGTAGCCCCACTCGTTGTCGTACCACGACACAACCTTAACCTGGTTGCCGATGACCTTGGTGCAGCCAGCATCGAAGATCGAGCTGTGGGGATCGGTCTCGATGTCCTTCGACACGATCGGGTCCTCGGTGTAAGCAAGAACGCCCTTGAGCGGGCCTTCAGCCGCCTTCTTCACGGCAGCGTTGATCTTCTCGACGGAAACCTCGCGCTCAGCCTCGAAGGTGAGGTCAACAACCGAGCCGGTCGGCGTGGGAACGCGGAGTGCGTAGCCATCGAACTTGCCCTTGAGCTCGGGGAGCACGAGAGCAACGGCAGCAGCAGCGCCGGTCTTGGTCGGAATGATGTTGAGGGCTGCGGCGCGGGCGCGGCGCAGATCCTTGTGGGGCGCGTCGAGGATGCGCTGGTCACCCGTGTAGGCGTGAACCGTGGTCATGAGGCCCTTGACGATGCCGAATTCATCGTTGAGAACCTTCGCGAGAGGCGCGAGGCAGTTGGTCGTGCACGACGCGTTCGAGACCACGTGGTGGTTGTCAGCGTCGTAGTCGCCTTCGTTCACGCCGACCACGAAGGTGGCGTCAACGTTCTTGCCGGGAGCCGAGATGATGACCTTCTTGACGGTGTCACCGAGGTGTGCCTTGGCCTTCTCAGCGTCGGTGAAGAGACCGGTCGACTCCACGACGACCTCAGCGCCAACCGACGCCCAGTCGATCGCTGCCGGATCCTTTTCCGAGAACACCTTGATCGACTTGCCGTCGATGGTGATCGAATCCTCGGTGGACTCAACGTCGCCGTTGAAGCGGCCGAGGATCGAGTCGTACTTCACGAGGTGCGAAAGGGTCTTGGTGTCGGTGAGGTCGTTGACGGCAACGATCTCGATGTCCGCACCCTGCTCAAAAGCAGCGCGCGCGAAGTTACGGCCGATACGACCGAATCCGTTAATACCAACCTTTACGGTCACAGTTCCTCCTTGGTGCACGGCGGCGCTTCCGCCGTGTGGGACTGGGCTTCGCGCACCTCGTTGTACGCATGGATCCCGCATGTGCGGGTTGCCTTAACCCTATCAACGTTGTGATGCGAGGCTCACAGGAACCTGGACGAAAAACCGGGCTCAAAAGCGATTTTTTATTCCCCATCTAACAATTCGGGACTAATGTTGGCCTCAGTTCCCGGAATACCGCGCTCTTCGGCGGTCTTGTCGGCAAGGGCGAGAAGCCGTCGAATCCTCCCCGCCACCGCGTCCTTCGTCATGGGTGGGTCGGCAAGTTGCCCCAACTCCTCGAGGCTCGCCTGGCGATGCTCGATCCGCAATTGGCCCGCAGCGCGCAAGTGATCGGGAATGTCGTCTCCCAGAATCTCAAGCGCCCTCTCGACCCGCGCACCAGCGGCCACGGCGGCTCGGGCGGAGCGACGCAGATTAGCGTCGTCAAAGTTCGCGAGCCGATTTGCGGTGGCGCGCACCTCGCGCTTCGAGCGCTTATCGTTCCACAGTGCCGCGGTTTTCTCCGCTCCCATGAGCGTGAGCATCTGACCGATGGCCTCGCCGTCGCGAATCACCACCCGATCGGTGCCGCGGACTTCCTTCGATTTTGCCTGGATCCCCAGCCGACGTGCCGAACCCACCATGGCGAGAGCGACTTCGGAGCCAGGGCACGTGAGTTCAAGCGCCGCGCTTCGGCCGGGTTCGGTGAGGCTTCCGTGGGCGAGGAAGGCCCCGCGCCACGCGGCAGCCTGGTCCTCAGCGCTACCACCAACGACGAGCGGCGGAAGCCCCCGAACGGGCCGTGAACGCGCGTCAAGAAGGCCGGTTTGTTTCGCAAACATCGCCCCATCAGAAAGAACGCGCACGATGTAGCGAGTCGAGCGTCGGATACCCGATGCCGCGAGTACGGTCACCTCACTTGCGTGACCGTAAAGATCAGCCACGTAGGTTTTGAGCCTGCGCGCGCTCGCCGACTGGTCGAGTTCGGCTTCAATTGACACGCGACCACCCACGAGATGAAGCCCACCGGCAAAGCGCAAAAGGGTTGCCACCTCCGCTTTACGCGCACTTACGCGCGTCACGTCGAGATGGGAGAGCTCCTCCTTGACATCGGCAGTCAGGGCCATTTCAGTCCTTCCGTGGGTGGGTGAAAACGCCATTAAACACGTCGCGATACGCGGTCGCGAGTCGAAGTGGATCGTGAGTGGGGGTTCCATCGCCGGTCGACACCATGCGCATGAGAACGTCAATTCCACGTTCGTGAGCGGCACTCGTCAGTGCTTTCCCGCCGTCTCGTTCGGCGGAAGGGTCGGCAATGAGGGCGTCGAACGCGAGGCCTGGCGCCGCATCACACACGATGTTCAGGAGGTCAACCCCGGTGAGTCCGACGGTTTCCGAGCGCCCCGCCGCAAGATTCATCGTGAGAATTTTCCGTGCTTTCGTATGCTCGATCGCCTCGCGCAATTCGGGGATTTTCACGTGCGGAAGAACCGAGGTGTACCAACTTCCGGGGCCGATCACGAGCCAATCGGCCTCATCGATGGAATCAAGGACCTCGCGAGCGATGGCGGGCTCCGGCGGGATCACGCGCAAGGTTTCAACGTGGCCGGTGGTCGCGGCAACATCCGCCTGTCCACGGATTATCCGCGTCCCCTCCCCCGGGAACGACACGAGAGCTTCAATGTCGAGAGGCTCGAGCGCCATGGGCAGCACGCGCCCAGAGGTGCCGAGGAGCTCGCCCACGTAGTCGAGCGCGGCGATAGGGTCGTCCAGGAGCTGCCAAAGGGCAACGATGAGGAAGTTGCCGAGCGAGTGGCCATCCATGTCGCCCTCGGAGGTGAAGCGATGCTGTACGACATCGCGCCATGTCACTCCCCATTCCGAATCTTCACACAGGGCGGACAGCGCCATGCGGAGATCCCCGGGCGGAAGGATCGGCATTTCAGCTCGGAGCCTGCCCGAAGAGCCTCCGTTATCGGCGACCGTGACGACAGCGGTGAGGTCGCGCGTGAGGTGTCGAAGCGCATTGAGGCTTGCCGAAAGACCGTGCCCACCACCGAAGGCCACGACTTTGGGCCCACGTGTGCGGCTGCGAAGAGGCGTGGGCATGAGCGAGGAGGTACGCCTCGGAACATTCGCACTCACGGTCATTACTCCCGGCCGAGGTCGCGGTGGCGCACGCGCACGGGGTAACCGAGCTTGCGAAGTTCATCCCCAACGGTTTCCGCGACTGCGACGGAGCGATGTTTTCCACCGGTGCATCCGATCGCGACAGCCGCAAATTGTTTGTTTTCCTCACGATACCCGCGGAGAACAGGAATGAGCATGTCGACGTAGCGGGCGATGAACTCTTGCGCGTTGGCCTGTTCGAGAACGTAATCCGCGACCTCTTTGTCGATGCCGCGCTTGTCGCGAAGCTCCGGAACCCAGTACGGGTTCGGGAGGAAGCGCACGTCGGCAACGTAATCCGATTCAATGGGAATTCCGTACTTGAAGCCGAAGCTAAGAACGTTAACGGTAACGGTGTGGTCGTCACCTTCGCCAAACTCTTTGCGCATGCGCATCGAGAGCTGATGGACGTTGAGAGGCGACGTGTCGATGACGATGTCAGCCATGCGGCGAAGCGGGGCAAGCTGCTCACGCTCACGGCGGATTCCTTCGAGCACTCCCTCCTCTCCCTGAAGAGGGTGGGGGCGGCGCACCGAGTCGAAGCGGCGCACGAGGGTATTTTGGTCGGCACTCAAGAAAACGAGGCGCGTGCGGACTTCTTGCTCGCGCAGGTCCTGAATGACCTCGGGGAGGTCGTTGAAGAACGGGCCCGAACGAGGATCGGTCACGACCGCAAAGCGATTGGCGCGACCTACAGCCTGCGACTGAAGATCGAAGAGCGTGCGAATCAACTGGGGAGCAATGTTGTAGACGACGTACCAGCCCATGTCCTCAAGAGCGTGTGCGGCGGTTTCACGCCCCGCTCCGGCCAGTCCCGTAATGATGACAATTTCCGGAGACACACCGCTTTGGTCCGACGCCTGCTGAGCCTCGGCGTTGCTCAGGTCTATCGTGTGATCACTCAAGAATTTCTCCCGTCGTCATGTTTACCGCAGGGGCCCGCTCTTCGGATTGTAGTGCGGAGTGGATCGTTGCCGCGAGTGAAGGGCCAATCCCGGGAACACTCTCGAGATCCTCGACGCGGGCCTTACGAATGGCGTCGACCGTGGTGAACCGGTCGAGGAGGGCCCTGCGTCGGCTCGGTCCGAGTCCCGGAATTTCGTCAAGCACGCTCTCGTGCATGGAGCGTCCTCGCTTTGATCGGTGGAAGGTGATCGCGAATCGGTGTGCTTCGTCGCGAAGGCGTTGGATCAAAAAGAGTGCCTCGGAAGTTCGCGGGAGAATGAGGGGGTAGTCGTCATCGGGCACCCACACCTCTTCGAGGCGCTTCGCGATGCCAATGAGGGCAATGTCGCTGATGCCCATCTCCTCCATGACGCGCTTCGCAGCATTGACCTGTGGGAGACCGCCGTCCACGATCATGAGATTAGGCGGGTACGCGAAGCGCGTTGCGGAGGGGTCAACAGCCTCGCCGCTCGCGCGAGCTTCTTTGTGCTCGAGGTGGTGGCGAAGCCGGCGCCGAATCACATCTTCGATGCTTGCGGTATCGTCCCTTGCAGCGTCGCCCGAGATTGAGAACCGTCGGTATTCGCTCTTGCGCGGGAGGCCGTCCTCGAACACGACCATCGATCCCACGACGTTCGTCCCTTGCGAGTGGGAGATATCGAAGCATTCGATGCGCAGCGGGGCGTCGTCCATACCGAGCGCTTCACCAAGTTCTTCGAGCGCTTTGGAACGCGCAGTGAGGTCCCCCGTGCGGCGGAGCTTGTCAAGCCTCATCGCTTCCTTCGCATTAGCGCTCACCGTCTCGAGAAGAGCTTTCTTTTCGCCGCGCACCGGTACGCGAATGTCGATGCTTTGTCTGCCGAGAAGCTCTCGAATCTCGTCCGGACGCAAAGGCATGTGTGTCACGAGAATCTCGTGAGGAGGCTTCGTGTCGGTGCCTTGATACAACTGGGTGAGAGCGCGCTCCATAAGCTCCGCGGGACCCGAATCATCGAGCAGCTCGGCAACCCACCCGCGCTGGCCGCGAATACGCCCCCCACGCACGTGGAACACCTGCACGCTGGCTTCAAGCTCATCGAGTTCGAGAGCAACAAGATCCGCATCGGTCGCGTCCGACAGCACGACCGAGTTTTTCTCCATGACCTTTTCCAGGGCGGCGAGATCGTCGCGGTACCGGGCTGCGGCCTCGTAGTCCATCTCGGCCGCCGCGGCTTTCATCTTGGCGCGTCGATCCCTCACGAAAGCGCCCGTATTGCCGTCCATAAAGGCGACGAGGTTCTCGGCAAGTTCGCGATGCTCGTCAAGGCTCACGTTGCCCACGCACGGCGCCGCGCACTTCCCGATGAAACCGAGAAGGCACGGGCGACCCGAGCGTTCCGCGCGGTTATAGACGCCCTGAGTGCACGTTCTCACGGGAAATACTCGCAAGAGAAGATCGAGCGTTTCGCGGATGGCCCACACGTGAGCGTACGGTCCGAACGAGCGATCGGATTTGTGGCGTTCTTTGCGCGTGATCATCGCCCGTGGAACCTTGTTGCCCATCGTCACGACGAGGAACGGGTAGGACTTATCGTCGCGGAACTTGACGTTAAAGCGCGGGTCGAATTCTTTGATCCACGTGTACTCGAGCGTGAGCGCCTCGACATCGCTAGTCACGACCGTCCACTGCACCTGGCTCGCGGTCGTCACCATCTTTTGGGTGCGCGGATGAAGATGCGTGAGGTCCTGAAAGTAATTGCTCAGACGCTGGCGAAGGTTCTTGGCCTTCCCCACGTAGATGACCCTCGAATCGGGATCGAGGAATCGATAAACGCCGGGATCCGTCGGAATAGACCCCGGCGCCGGACGGTACGTCGCCGGGTCAGCCATTACAAAAGATCCCTGAGGAACTGCCCGGTGAAGGACTCCTCGACCTCGGCGACTTGCTCGGGCGTACCCGTGGCGATCACGCGACCACCACCGCTACCGCCTTCTGGGCCGAGGTCGATGAGGTAGTCGGCGCTCTTGATGACGTCGAGATTGTGCTCGATGACGACCACGGAGTTCCCCTTGTCCACAAGTCCCTGGAGCACCGCAAGAAGCTTCTTGATGTCCTCGAAATGGAGACCTGTAGTCGGCTCGTCAAGCACGTAAATCGTGCGGCCCTTCGAGCGCTTATGAAGTTCCGCCGCGAGCTTCACGCGCTGCGCCTCACCACCCGAGAGCGTGGTGGCGGACTGCCCGAGTCGCACGTAGCCGAGCCCCACTTCCACGAGGGTCGCAAGCTGACGATGGATGGCAGGAACCGCTTCGAAGAACTCGACGGCTTCGGCGATGGGCATGTCGAGCACCTCAGCGACGTTCTTGCCCTTGAAATGCACCTGGAGGGTCTCGGAGTTGTAGCGGGCCCCGTGACACACTTCGCACTTCACATAGACGTCCGGAAGGAAGTTCATTTCAATCTTGATCGTGCCGTCGCCGGCGCAGTTTTCGCAGCGCCCTCCCTTGACGTTAAAGGAGAAGCGCCCCGCCTTATAACCGCGAACCTTCGCCTCTGCCGTCTGCGCAAAGAGCGTTCGAATGCGATCCCACACGCCCGTATACGTGGCGGGGTTCGATCGGGGCGTGCGACCAATCGGCGATTGGTCGACGTGCACGACCTTGTCGAGGTTCTCAAGCCCCTCCACTCGCGTGTGACGGCCAGGAACGACGCGTGCACGATTGAGGTTTTTGGCGAGCACACGGTAGAGGATGTCGTTGACGAGCGTGGACTTCCCCGAACCGGAGACGCCCGTGACCGCGGTGAAAAGACCGAGTGGGACGGTGACGTTGACGCCCTGGAGATTGTTTTCTCGCGCGTTCACCACTTTGAGCACGCGACCGCGATCCACCTTGCGTCGTTCCTTCGGCACCTCGATCGCACGCTCACCGCTCAGGTACTGACCGGTGATCGATCGCGGTTCCTCAAGGAGCCCTTCGTAGGCCCCCGAGTACACCACTTCGCCACCGTATTCGCCTGCTTTGGGGCCGATGTCCACGATCCAGTCGGCTGTGCGAAGAGTATCCTCGTCGTGTTCCACCACGATGAGAGTATTGCCAAGATCGCGCAGCCTCACGAGGGTGTGGATGAGACGCTGGTTATCACGCTGGTGCAAACCGATCGACGGCTCGTCGAGAACGTACAGCACGCCCACAAGCCCCGATCCGATTTGGGTCGCAAGACGGATACGCTGGGCTTCGCCGCCGGAAAGGGTTCCCGCAGCGCGCGAGAGGTTAAGATAGTTGAGGCCCACGTCCACGAGGAACCCGAGGCGTGCGTGAATCTCGCGGAGGATCTCCTCGGCGATCGTCAGATCGCGCTCGGAGAATTCGACCCCCTCGAGAAACTTCTTTGCTTCGCCAATGGGGAGATCAGAGAATTCCGCAATTGACTTTCCCCCAACGGTAATGGCGAGAACCTCAGGCCTCAGCCTGCGGCCCTGGCACACGGGGCAGGGAGCATTCCTCATGAACTGCTCATAACGCTCGCGAGCCCAATCGGATTCCGTGTCCTCGTGCCTCCGCTTGAGGTAGTGCATGACGCCCTCGAAGCCCGTCGAGTATCGGCGTTCACGCCCGAAGCGATTGCGGTAACGCACGTGAACTTTGAAGTGATGGCCGTTGAGCAGAGCGTCCCTCGCTTCGCGAGAAAGATCCTTCCACGGCGTATCCATGGAAAATCCAAGCTCGCCGGCGAGTGCGCTCATCACCTGCTGGTGGTGGTCGGCGCTGCCGAGCGTCCACGGCGCAATTGCCCCTTCCGCAAGTGTCGCCGATTCATCGGGAACCACAAGTTCGGGGTCAATCTCGAGCCTCGTCCCAATGCCCGCGCACTCCGGGCACGCGCCGTAAGGAGCGTTAAACGAAAAGGATCGAGGTTCGATTTCTTCGAGTTCAAGCGGATGTTCATTGGGGCAGGCCCGCTTCTCGGAGAACCGACGAATACGCTCGGGTGAGCCTTCCTCTTCATCGACGAAGTCGGCGACCACCACACCGCCCGAAAGTCGGGTCGCAGTTTCCACCGAATCGGTGAGGCGCGTCCGTGAGCCGTCCTTGACGGCGAGGCGATCAACGATGACCTCAATCGTGTGCTTCTTCGTTTTCGCGAGCGAAATCTCGCTCGAAAGGCGCGTGACCTCGCCGTCGATGCGCGCGCGAGAAAAACCCTGCGACTGAAGTGAGCTCAAAAGGTCGGAGTGCTCGCCCTTACGCCCCTTCACCACTGGTGCGAGCAACTGGAAGCGCGTTCCTTCAGGGTACGCAAGGAGGGCGTCAACCATCTGTTCCGCGCTCTGCGAGGAAATTTCCGCGCCGCACTTCGGGCAGTGCTGGATCCCCGTGCGCGCAAAAAGGAGGCGCAAGTAGTCGTGAATCTCCGTGATTGTGCCGACCGTGGAGCGGGGGTTGCGGTTGGTCGATTTCTGGTCGATCGACACGGCGGGCGAAAGCCCCTCAATGAACTCCACTTTCGGTTTGTCCATCTGCCCGAGGAACTGCCGCGCATAGCTCGAAAGCGATTCGACGTATCGGCGCTGCCCCTCAGCGAAGATGGTGTCAAACGCGAGGGAGGATTTCCCCGATCCCGAAAGTCCCGAAAAGACCACGAGCGCATTGCGGGGGATCTCGAGGTCGATGTTCTTGAGGTTATGTTCGCGCGCACCGCGCACAATCAATGCTTCACTCACCCTCACAATTCTAGGAGTCGGTTCTGAAAAGCGAAGGGCGCCGCCGTAGCATGGTGAGCATGAGCACCCTCAGAAAGCAGTACACGGGAAGCGTGACGGTCGGCGGAGAAAGCGACGTGCGCACCCTCGGTTCACTTGTGATTCGCAAGGCCTCCGTCGGCCCGCTCGACAATAATGCCTACCTGCTCACGTGCAGAGTTTCCGGCGCGCAATTGCTCATCGATGCAGCTGCCGACGCCCCGCGCCTCATGCGCCTCATTCGGGAGGGCTCCCCCACCTCACGCCTCGATTCGATCCTCACGACCCACTCCCACCACGACCATGTGGGCGCCCTGGCCCAGATCCGCGCGGCGACTCAGGCAAAAACCTTTGCCGGGGCGAAAGACGCTCCGGAGATCCCCACCCCCACCGATGTGCCGCTCTCGAACGGCGACACGATCAGGGCGGGCGTGAACGACCTCGAGATCGTCAGCCTTCGAGGCCACACGCCGGGTTCCATCGCCGTCATCTATTGGGGGCAGGCCGACGGTACCCACGTGTTCACCGGAGACTCCCTCTTTCCCGGGGGTGTCGGCGCGACACAGGGGGATTCGGAGCGCTTCACGTCGCTCATCAACGACGTTGACACGCGACTCTTCCAAGTGCTGCCCGACGAAGCCTGGGTATACCCGGGCCACGGTGAGGACACGACGATCGGTGCCGAGCGCCCCCATCTTGACGAGTGGCGCGAGCGCGGCTGGTAGCGAGAGTTCTCAGGCAGCCTCGGGGGCGAGCTGGAAACGGCCCGTGAGGCTCACCGAATCGATCTGATTCGCAAAGATCGCAAAGCGTGCCTGGGCCTGAGTCGCCTGCGCGGGCACGTCAAGCTTTTCGCATGAAAGCGCGTGCACGGTGTGGATGTAGCGGTGCACGCGACCCTCGGGCGGGCATGGGCCACCGTAGCCCTCATATCCGTAATCGTTCACCCACTCGCGCGCGCTGCCTGGAAGGTCTTCACCTTCCCCGATGCTCGCGACGCTCGCGGGAATATCGAAAGCGATCCAGTGCCAGAATCCCGAGCCGGTCGGAGCGTCTGGATCGAATACGGTGAGCGCGAAAGATTGCGTGCCCTCCGGTGCCTCCGACCATGAGAGATCGGGGTGAATGTTTTTCCCGTGTGCAGCGTTCTCGGCAAAGCGAACGGGAATGGCCTCGCCCTCGGCGAAGGCGTCGGTGTGAATACGCATGGCGGTGTCTCCTTGCAAGCGATCGAAAACAAAATAACCGAGCGGCGCTGCACGGAGTGATCCGGCAATGCTACTCGGTTATGCGTTCATCGCGATCTAAGCACCCGTGAACTGCCGCAATTCCTTTTTGAGCTCCGTCACTTCGTCACGAATACGCGCGGCTACCTCGAACTGGAGGTTCTCGGCCGCCGCATGCATGTTCGCGGTCAGCTCCTCGATCATCTCGCGCAACGCTTTTTCAGGGTTATCCCCCAGGTCAAGGGCACGATTACCCGTCGTGCCTCCACGCTCGGGCGAGCTCGAGCCCTTCATTCGCTCCTTGCCCTTGCGGTAGTCAGTCGCCAGCAGCGATTCGGTGTCGATATCCTCACGCGCGAGCATGTCTGTGACATCCGCAATTTTCTTGCGCAAAGGCTGCGGATCGATCCCGTTCTCCTGGTTGTACGCGATCTGGATCTCGCGGCGACGGTTCGTCTCGTCGATCGCCTCTCGCATCGAATCGGTGATCGTATCGGCATACATGTGTACCTGACCGGACACGTTTCGCGCAGCACGGCCAATGGTCTGGATAAGAGACGTGCGCGAACGGAGGAAGCCTTCCTTATCGGCATCGAGGATCGCGACGAGCGAGACTTCGGGTAGGTCCAAGCCCTCACGCAGCAGGTTGATTCCCACGAGCACGTCGAATTCACCCTGGCGGAGCTCACGCAGCAGCTCAACCCTTCGAAGCGTGTCGACATCGGAGTGCAGGTATTGCACGCGCACGCCGTTTTCCAGCAGGAAGTCGGTGAGATCCTCGGCCATGCGTTTCGTGAGAGTCGTGACGAGGACACGTTCGTTCTTGTCGACTCGTTTTTCAATCTCCGCACGAAGATCATCGATTTGCCCTCGCACGGGTTTGACGATCACTTCGGGATCCACGAGCCCCGTGGGGCGAATGATCTGCTCGACGTAGCCGTTCGAGCGTTCAAGTTCGTACTGGGCGGGCGTCGCCGAGAGGTACACGGTCTGTCCCGTACGTTCGATGAACTCATCAAAGCGCAGTGGCCTGTTGTCGAGCGCCGAGGGCAAACGAAAGCCGAAATCGACCAACGTGCGTTTGCGGGAACGGTCCCCCTCGAACATCGCACCAATCTGCGGCACGGTGACGTGCGATTCGTCGATGATGAGCACAAAATCTTCGGGGAAGTAGTCAAGGAGCGTGTTCGGCGGCGTGCCGGGCCCACGACCATCGAAATGACGCGAGTAGTTCTCGACGCCGTTCGTCGTGCCTGTTTGGCGGAGCATCTCAATGTCGTGCGTCGTGCGCATCCGAAGACGCTGTGCCTCGAGCAGCTTGTTCTCACTCTCAAGCTCTTCAAGACGCCCGGCAAGTTCAGCCTCGATGTCCTTGATCGCGCGGTGAAGGCGTTCGGGACCCGCAACGTAGTGGGACGCAGGGAAGATATGGATTCGCTCTTCTTCCCGGATCACCTCACCGGTCACGGGATGGAGCGTGTAGAGCGCATCGATCTCATCGCCGAAAAATTCGATGCGAATCGCGAGCTCTTCGTACATGGGGATAATCTCGACCGTATCGCCGCGCACGCGGAAAGTGCCGCGCACGAACGCTACGTCATTGCGGTCGTACTGCATGTCGATAAATTGGCGAAGAAGATCGTCGCGCTCAATCTGCTGGCCAACCTTCAAAAGCACCATGCGGTCCACGTACTCTTGCGGAGTACCGAGGCCGTAAATGCAGCTCACCGAGCTCACGACGACCACGTCGCGTCGGGTCAGAAGCGAGTTCGTCGCGCTGTGGCGCAGACGCTCGACCTCGGCGTTAATCGAGGAGTCCTTCTCGATGTAGGTATCCGACTGAGGAACGTACGCCTCGGGCTGGTAGTAGTCGTAGTAACTCACGAAGTACTCGACCGCGTTGTTCGGGAGAAGCTCGCGAAACTCGCTCGCGAGCTGCGCCGCGAGGGTTTTGTTGTGCGCCATCACGAGGGTCGGGCGTTGAAGCTTTTCGATCAGCCACGCCGCAGTCGCGCTCTTACCGGTGCCGGTCGCGCCGAGGAGTACCACATCTTGTTCACCGGCATTGATGCGAGCGGCAAGTTCCTCAATGGCCTTCGGCTGATCGCCGGCGGGCTTGTACTCGGATACAACTTCAAAGGGCTTGAGCGCACGGGTCAGTTCGGTCACGGGACGCATGGCTTAAGCCTAGCGCCCGCTCCTTACTCGAGAGCGTGGAGCCGGTCACGAATGAGTCTGCGCGCCGAGGCGAGGGCAGCGTCGGCACGCGTCTCGAGGCCCTCGGGTGCCCCCGCATTGTCGATGAACACATCGCCTCGGGCCTGGCGTTCCTTATCACTCACTTGCGCCCGAATCACCCCCTCAACGTACTCGCGGGTCTTGCCGCGCTCGCGGACGACCCGGTCAATGCGCTCCCCTTCGGGGGTAAGTACCACAACAATCGCCTCATAATGAGCGTCGTGTCCAAGTTCGAACAGCAAAGGCGAATCGTGGACGACAAGGAGCGATGCCCCTGCGGCCATCGTCTCCGCCAAGTCCTTTTCGAGCCTTGCTACCTCGGCCCACAAGTGGCGATGAACGATCTCTTCGAGTTCGGCGCGTGCACGGGAATCGTTGAACACGAGGGCGGCGAGTGCCGCACGGTCAGCCGTTCCCGTAGCCGAGTCACGGTATTCCTCACCGAAGTAGGCAATCGCCTCCTCGAGCCCGTCCCCCGGTTGGTCGAGAACAGCGCGCGAAAGGGCGTCTAAATCGATCACGTGGTGCCCTTCTCGGGCCCAGATTTTTCCGACGGTGGACTTGCCCGAACCGATGCCCCCCGTGAGGCCGATGCGGTGCACTCCGGGGGGAGCGTCGGGAACGGAAACGTGCGTCATGTGAATTCACTCCTAGCCTTGGGAGAGTTGAGCAACAGCCTGCTTCTGGACTTCGCGCCCGCTCCAATAGATTAGAGGAGTGAACACCACGCCCGATCACTTTCTCCTCACGAATCAGCTGCTCATTGCAATCGACCTCATCGGCGTGTTTGTGATGGGTATCGTCGGCGGCTCTCTTGCACGCCGCCTCCAGTTCGATGCTGTGGGGTACGCCGTTCTCGGAGTGATCTCGGGCCTCGGAGGCGGCATCATCCGCGACCTCATTCTCAACTACGGCATTCCCGCGGCCTTCGCGAACCCCCTGTACCTTACGGTCAGTCTCGCGGGATCGGCAATCGCCTACGTTGCGTCATCCGAAGGTCCCATGTGGCGTCATACGACAACCGTGCTCGACTGTATCGCGCTCGGCCTCTGGGCAGCGATCGGCACCGCAAAATCGATGCTCGTTGGCCTCTCCCCGCTGCCCGCGGTGATGTTGGGCGTCACGACTGGTATTGGCGGTGGCGTCATCCGCGACATGGCCGTGGGGCGCATCCCGGTTGTGTTCGGCGGCGGTCCCCTCTATGCGACTGCCGCTCTTCTCACGTCGGTACTCACGTGGCTCGTCTACTACTTTGATCTTCCCGCCTGGACAGTGCTCATCGCCGCCGGGTGCGGCACACTTCTTGCGATCTTCGCGCAGTGGAAGCAGTGGAGCCTCCCCACGAAAACTCCCGACCTGACTGTGACCATGAGCCCGAGCCAGCTTCGTGCTTTTGCTCGGCGCGTGCGGAAGGCTGAGCGCCGCCGCGTAGCAATCGAGACGGGCGCGATTCCCGTGGTCAACCTCGAAAACGATGACCTTGCTCGAGACATCCTCGAAAATCCTCCCGAGGTCGAGCCATAAGCGCGAGCGCAGATCCGCGCCCACCACATCTTCCGGGCGATTTCACGCGCTAATCGCGTCGTAGCACTCCTCGAGCAAGTCCTCACTTGGCCCTTCGAGGCGGACGGGCTTCTCCGTGTCCTCGAGGATCACGAAACGTAGCGTGGCCCCGCGCGCCTTTTTATCGCGCGCCATCGCCTCCCGGAGTTCGGCAAACTGCCCCTTTCGGTAGCACGTGGGCAGGTCGAGCGACGTGAGAACCGAACGATGGCGAGAGAGCACGTCTGAGCTCAAATAACCGGCTCGGTGGGCGAGCTCGGCCGCAAACACCATTCCGACGGCGACCGCGTCACCGTGACGCCACGTGTACTGTTCGTGGCGTTCGATCGCGTGAGCCAGGGTGTGCCCATAGTTGAGAATCTCGCGGCGGCCCTTCTCGGTAAGGTCCTCGCTCACGACATCGGCCTTGAGACGGATCGCCCGGGTCATGATTTCGGTAAACTCTGACGCACGCGTGTCGAGAACACGACGCGGATCGGCCTCGATGATCTCGAGAATACGTTCATCGGCAATGAAACCCGCCTTCGCGACTTCCGCGAGGCCCGCTGACACATCGTGCCCGGGCAAGCCGTCGAGTGCCTCAAGATCCGCGATCACCGCGCGCGGCGTGTGGAACGCCCCCACGAGGTTTTTCCCCTCCGCGGTGTTGATGCCGGTCTTGCCTCCCACCGCGGCATCGACCATTCCCGCCACCGTCGTTGGCACGTGAATGACGTCGATTCCCCGAAGCCACGTCGCCGCCGCGAACCCCGCTAGATCAGTCGCGGCGCCGCCACCCACCCCGATGAGGAGATCGCTTCGCGTGAAGTCCTGCGTCCCGAGAATACGCCAAAGCTCCGAGAGAGTTTCGACTCCCTTGGCCTGCTCCGCGTCCGGAATTTCCACGGTGAAAGCCTTGCGACCGTCGGACTCAAGTGCCCTGGCGAGAGCA
The DNA here is from genome assembly GCF_003989295.1 of Dermabacter sp. HSID17554. Taxonomy (NCBI): domain Bacteria; kingdom Bacillati; phylum Actinomycetota; class Actinomycetes; order Micrococcales; family Dermabacteraceae; genus Dermabacter; species Dermabacter sp. HSID17554. The sequence goes on from NZ_RBLW01000001.1 coordinate 257,192, forward strand.
CGCGCTCTGCCCGCCACCGGTTCTTGGTGAACGATGAGCACGCGAAGGACGCGTTCAGGGATCGCGGTGAGGATCGTGCTGTCAAGGCCGCGGCCGACCGTCACGCTATAGGAGTGCGTTCCCTCCCCCACTTTGATCACCGTGGCGGTCGTACCGTCATGACTCGTCATGTGCTGTCCCTTCGCTCTCAAGGAGTGTTGAACGCTTGCAAAGTTCACGCACAAGCACCGACGCGAGGTCCTTGGGAGCAGCGCCATTCGTATCAAGAACCCAGGTGGCAACCTCGGTGAAGAACGGTTCACGGGCGCGGCTCACCGACACCCAGCGCGCGTGAGGGTCACCCCCCGCGAGAACGGGCCGGCCACCACCGCTACCGATGCGCTCGGGGGCATGAGCGGAATCAAGCGCAAGGTACACAACGGTGACATCGCGCAGGCGCTCGCGGGTCGCGGATGACATCACTGCCCCGCCACCAAGGGCCAGTACACCGCTATGGGAGGTGAGAAGACGCGCGATCACGCGCTCTTCCAGGGCACGGAAATGTCGCTCTCCATCGGTCGCAAAGATTTCGGGAATCGCACGGCCTGCTTCACGCTCAATCTCGGCATCAGAATCCCGAAAAGCGACGTCAAGAGTTTCCGCAACGAGCCGCCCCACCGTGCTTTTCCCCGCGCCCATGGGGCCCACGAGCACAAGCCTAGGGCCCTGATCGTTCAGCTCGGGCGCACGAAGCCGCGTTAGCCGCGCACCCGTGTGCGGAGCACTCATGCCGCACCCGCGCCGGAAGTTTCGGCGCATGTGCGAATGTCCTCGACGCGAGGCGCAATCTCGCCGACACTATCGCCGCCAACCTTTTCGAGTAGTGCCTCAGCGAGCGTGATCGCCACCATCGCTTCCGCAATCACCGCGGCAGGGGCCACCGCACACACGTCGGAGCGCTGGTGGTTTGCGGTCGCTTCAGCGCCCGTTACCGTATCGATCGTTCGCAGGGCCCTTGGCACCGTAGAGATGGGCTTGAGGGCGCCGCGCACAGAGATAATCTCGCCGTTCGAAATTCCGCCCTCGGTACCGCCCGCCCGGTTCGAGGCGCGGCGTGTGCCTGCCGGGCCATGCCCACCGGAAAGGATTTCGTCGTGGGCGAGGCTTCCACGTCGCCCCGCGTTAGCGAAGCCCTCCCCGATTTCTACGCCCTTCATCGCCTGGATGCTCATGACAGCCTGGGCGAGGCGACCGTCGAGCTTGCGATTCCACTGCGTGTGTGAGCCGAGGCCCACGGGAACGTCGTACGCGAGCACTTCAACGATGCCACCGAGGGTGTCAGCGTCCCCCTTCGCGGCATCCACCTCAGCGACCATGGCTTTTGACGATGCAGCGTGGAAGCAACGCAAAGGATCGTCGTCAAGCGCGGGGGCGTCAGCGGGGGTCGGAAGCGCAGCGCCTTCTGGAACCCGGGCACCACCCACCTGCAGCGTATGGGACACAAGCGTGATGCCAGCGGCTTGCGCGAGAAGCGCCTCGCACAAGGCACCGATAGCAACGCGTGCGGCGGTCTCTCGCGCGCTCGCACGCTCTAGCACGTTTCGCGCATCCTCGTGACCGTATTTAGCCATGCCGGCAAGATCCGCGTGACCGGGGCGCGGACGCGTCAGAGGTTTGTTGCGTGCAATTTCGCGCTCATCGCCCGTGCCGGCATCGATCAGGAGATCCTCGCGTGACACGGGATCAGCGCTCATGACCTTCTCCCATTTCGGCCACTCGGTGTTCTTAATTTCTACCGCGATGGGAGAACCGAGGGTCACGCCGTGACGCACGCCCGAGAGGATGCGGATCTCATCCTGCTCGAACTTCTGCCGTGCACCGCGCCCATAGCCGAGGCGGCGCCGCGCAAGGGCGGAGCGCAGCGTTTCGTGCGTGACCTCAACTCCAGCCGGGAAACCGTCAATTATTGCCACGAGCGAGGGGCCGTGTGACTCCCCCGCGGTCATCCAATTCAGCACTGGTGGCCTTTCTGGTATGAGGTGGGCGTGATGCGAGCGCCCGTTGCCGACGCCATTCAGGTTAAAGGCGAAAGCGCCCCCCGCAAAACGAGGAGCGCTTTCGTGAGATCGCTAAGCGATCACTTTGTTCAGTTGTTGCCCGTGAGCTTCTCGCGAAGCGCCGCGAGGGCCTCGTCGGAAGCGAGGGTGCCCTCGTCGCTCGAGGACGACTGGAACGAGGTCGGTGCGGCCTCGCTAGCCGCCGGAGCGGCTGCCTGAGCTTCGGCGTCGGCCTTCGCAGCCTCGGCAACCTGAGCCTTGTGCTGGGTCCAGCGCTCGTAAGCACGGGCGTAGTCGGCCTCCCAGGCCTCGCGCTGCGCCTCGTAGCCCTCGAGCCACTCGTTGGTCTCGGGATCGAAGCCCTCGGGGTACTTGTATTCGCCGTTTTCGTCGTACTCCGCGGCCATGCCGTAGAGAGCAGGATCGAAGGTCGAGTCGTCACCTTCGGGATCGACGCCTTCGTTGGCCTGCTTGAGCGAGAGCGAAATGCGGCGGCGTTCGAGGTCGATGTCGATGACCTTGACGAAGACCTCCTGGTCAACGCTCACAACCTGCTCGGGGAGGTCAACGTGGCGCTGGGCGAGCTCGGAGATGTGCACGAGGCCCTCGATGCCGTCCTCGACACGAACGAACGCGCCGAAGGGAACGAGCTTCGTCACCTTGCCCGGCACAACCTGGCCGATGGCATGGGTGCGGGCAAAGAGCTGCCACGGGTCTTCCTGGGTGGCCTTGAGCGAGAGCGACACGCGCTCGCGATCCATCTCGACCGAGAGAACCTCAACCTTGACGGGCTGGCCAACCTCGACAACCTCGCTCGGGTGGTCGATGTGCTTCCAGGAAAGCTCGGAGACGTGGACGAGACCGTCGACGCCGCCGAGGTCCACGAACGCACCGAAGTTGACGATCGAGGACACGTGGCCCTCGCGGACCTGACCCTTCTGCAGGGTCTGGAGGAAGTCGGTGCGAACCGATGCCTGGGTCTCTTCGAGGTAGGCGCGACGCGAAAGCACGACGTTGTTGCGGTTCTTGTCGAGCTCAATGATCTTCGCTTCGAGCTCCTGGCCGATGTACGGCTGGAGGTCGCGCACGCGGCGCATCTCAACGAGCGAAGCGGGGAGGAAGCCACGAAGGCCGATGTCAACGATGAGGCCGCCCTTGACAACCTCGATGACGGTACCGGTGACGACACCCTCGTTTTCCTTGATGTCCTCGATCGAGCCCCACGCACGCTCGTACTGCGCGCGCTTCTTCGAGAGGATCAGGCGACCTTCCTTGTCCTCCTTCTGGAGAACGAGTGCCTCGACCTCGTCGCCAACCTCGACAACCTCATCGGGGTCGACATCGTGCTTGATCGAGAGTTCGCGGGAAGGAATGACACCTTCGGTCTTGTAGCCGATGTCAAGAAGAACCTCGTCCCGGTCAACCTTGACGACGGTGCCCTCGACGATGTCGCCATCGTTGAAGTACTTGATGGTCGAATCGATCGCGGCGAGGAGTTCCTCTTCGCTACCGATATCGTTGATGGCGATCTGAGGTGCGTTGTTCGTGGTCATGTAGTAAATGGCTCCGTCGGGACAGGTAGTAGTTGGTACAGAAACACGTGTGGGCATAGCGCACACACACCTGATCTAGCCTAGCGGTCTGCATACGCGAGGGTCAACGAAATCCCCACTCATAAGCGCCCTCTACGCCGCGAGGTGACTAATTCAACATCGAACGCTGTTTTATGGGGCGCCCACGACGTTTTCTTGATTCTCGCAACGATGATCTAGCGTGGCTCGTTGCCGTGATTCGATCCAAACGGACGGGTTGATGGTACGGCACCGCGAGTGTGGGCGTCGAGTGAATCACCTGCCATTCAAAACCCCCACAACCCCTATGCAATTCGAGGGCGGGGGAAGGAGGAATTTCAGTCGAGCCAATCGAAGTGCAGCACAAGCCACTCCCCGTCGCTGAAATCCAGCTTCATGTTGACCGTGTGCTGCTCCGTCGGCTGATTTTCCGCGGTGTCTCCGTAGGAGCCGGGGTGGAGATCCTCGATAGTGAATTTATACCGGACCAAGACGTAACCGTCTTTCGTGGTTTCAGTACTGATCTCCCCGGCGGTAACACCCACGACACTCGCGAAATGCTGACTCTCGCGCCACCGATCCATTTCGGCGAGCGTTTCCCCGCAAGCCTCGCACGCCCCGAGCGAAACGACGCTCTCGTAGGGGGCCGTGTCGCCGATCGCGTATCCGTAATAGATGGCCGCAATGACATATCTGGCCGTGGCCTTAGCGCCCTCATCAGTTGCGAAATGGCGTGCCTCGAACACTTCGCCATCCGGTTTCGTCAGTGCAGCATTGTGGGGAGGAAGCCCATCGGAGCGCCCGGGCGCCTCGCCAGTTCCGACGCCTGCTCCGCCCGCATCGCTCCCGCTGGTTGCCGGTGCCGTATGTGCGACAGGAGTCGGGCCGATAACCGGCGTCGCGTCTTCGTTGCATGCGGTGAGCGCAGCTGAGGCAATGGCAAGGGCGCCTACAGTCGACAGCATGCGCCATCGCGAGTTCCGCTTCATGTGTTCTCCCGCCTGTCACACCCGTCGATCTGGGACCGACCCACTCGGTACAGCGAACCAGACTGCTCGCAAGCGTGCAATACCTACCGCAGAAAAGAAGCAGGATTTTTCGCGAACAGTTGTGTCGACCTTGGGCTACGTCGATTTGCATCGCAACGATGCGGCACGCGAGCGAGTGAATGCCGGCGGAACATTCGGCCTGGTCATTGCTTGATCGAGGCCGGGTAGAGGGACGGCGGCGGACGCTTCGGGCGCAAACCCCCACAACCCCTATGCAATCCAGCAAGGGAGATGGGGGCTAGTGCGCGGCCTCCAGCCAGGAGTGACCAACGCCCACCGAAACGTCCATGGGCACGGAAAGCTCGTAGGCACCTTCCATGCCTTCGCGCACGATGTCACTCACGAGGTCGATTTCACCGGGGGCGACATCGACGATGAGTTCGTCGTGAACCTGGAGCACGAGACGCGAGGCGGCGCCGGTCTTCTTCAGCGCATGGTCAACGCGCAGCATCGCGAGCTTGATGATGTCGGCGGCACTGCCCTGAATCGGCGAGTTGAGCGCAACGCGCTCGGCATTTTCTCGCCGCTGGCGGCTATCGCTCGTGAGTTCGGGAAGGTAGCGCCGACGCCCGAGGAGTGTTTCGGTGTAACCGAGTGAACGCGCCTTCTCCACACTTTCGTGGAGATAGTGCTGCACCCCGCCAAAGCGCTCAAAATACTGTTCGCGCAGGGCTTTTGCTTCGGCCTGGGAGATGTGCAGCTGGCGGGAAAGACCGAAAGCGGAAAGCCCATAGGCGAGGCCATAGCTGATCGCCTTCGTCTTCGAACGCTCTTCGCTCGTCACCTGATCGACCGGGGTGCCGAACACTTGCGAGGCGACGAAGCTGTGGAGGTCCTCGCCGTCACGGAAGGCTTGGATGAGCCCCTCGTCGCCAGACAGGTGCGCCATGATGCGCATCTCGATCTGGGAATAGTCGGCCGTGAGCAGCGACTCGAAGCCTTCGCTCGCGTGGAAGGCTCCGCGGATCTGACGGCCGGCCTCGGTGCGCGCCGGAATGTTCTGCAAGTTCGGGTGAGACGAGGCAAGGCGCCCCGTTGCCGCGACGTTCTGCGAAAGGGTCGTGTGGATACGCCCTTCCTCCGTCACGGATTTGCGCAGCGTTTCGATAATCTGGCGCAATTTCGTAACGTCGCGGTGCTCGAGAAGCGCCTGAAGGAAAGGGTGCCCAGTCTTCGCGTAAAGGTCGGTGAGGGATTCGGCGTCAGTCGAATGGCCCGTCTTGGTTTTGCGGGTCGGAGGCATCCCGAGCCGGTCAAACAGCACGGATTGAAGCTGCTTCGGTGAACCGAGGCTAATTTCCTCGCCACCGATTTCCGCGAAAGCGCGAGCGGCAACCTCAGACTGTCGTTCGGCATGCGCCGCATCGAGCCGGTCAAGCTCGGTAGCGTCAACGGCGATGCCCGATTCCTCCATCTGCGTCAGCACACGCGCAAGCGGCAGTTCGAGGTCGTCGTGAATTGCGCGGGTCTCATGCGCATCCATGTCCTTCACGAGGAGGGGGGTCAGACGGTACTCCGCCCTCGCACGTCCCAAAAGATCCTCGTGTAGCGCCTTGGCGGTGGGCTTCTTGTCGAGTTTCGGGAATTCCTCGTGGAGATGGCGCATCGCGAGGCCGGCCACATCTGCGGGGCGCTGCCCGGGCCTGCACAGGAACTCCGCGAGAGAGAGATCAACGTCGAGCCCGCGAATAACGAAGCCCGCACCGCCAAGAATATGCGTGAGCTCCTTGGAGTCGAGCGTCCATTTCGGGATGACCGAGTTTTGCAGCCATCGCTCGAGCTCACGGCGATCCTGCTCATTCATGCGCGAGGCGCTGATGTCAAGGCTTGCGCTGCCGGTGGCAATCACCAGGCCGCGAAACTCCGCTTCGCCCATCGCCCAGGTGCCGTCGGCCTCAAGGGCGCCTCCCAAAGCGGCATGCTCCGCAAGAAGCGCGCCAAGCTGCCCCGCTTCCGGTTGAATCACGGGAAGGGTGGGGTTCGCAACGATCGGCTGGATATCGGCATCCTCCGCGGCATCGGCGGGCAAAAGCCCCGCGGGAATATCCCGACGGATGCCCGGTCCAAAGGCGAGTTCATCAAAGCGCGCGTTGATGGCGACCTGATCGCCGCGACCGAGAAGATAAGCGTCGAAATCCTTCGGCAGATCCAGGTCACGAACGGCCTCGTTCATGCGGCGATTGCGCACCACATCCTCGACGTGATCGCGAAGCGACTGCCCCGCTTTGCCTTTGATCTCGTCACGGTGCTCAAGAATGCCGTCGAGTGAGCCGTAAAGCCCAAGCCATTTCGCGGCAGTTTTCGGCCCCACGCCGGGAACGCCGGGAAGATTATCGGCGCTCTCCCCCACCAGAGCCGCGAGATCCGGGTACAGCTTCGGCGGAACGAGGTACTTCTCTTCGACAGCCTCGGGGGTCATGCGGCGAAGCTCCGTGACGCCCTTCACCGGCTGCAAAAGCGTGATCCTCTCATCAACGAGCTGGATCGCATCGCGATCACTCGTGACAAGCAGAGGCTGTACCCCCGCGTCCTTCGCATACGTGGCGATGGTGGCGACGATGTCATCGGCCTCGTAGTCCTCGACGCTAAAATGCGCGATGCCCATAGCCTCAAGCACCTGCTGAATAAGGGCGACCTGCCCCTTGAACGCCTCGGGCGTGGCCTCACGGCCACCCTTGTATTCGCTATAGATACGATCACGGAAGGTGCCGCCCGGCAGATCGAACGCGACCGCCATGTGCGTGGGCTTCTCGTTCTTCACGATGTTGAAGATCATGCGGCAGAAACCGTACACCGAGTTCGTCGCCTGCCCAGCGCTGTTCACGAAGGACTCGGGTGGCAGGGCAAAGAACGCGCGGAAGGCCATCGCATGGCCATCGATCACAACGATGCGCCTCTCAGGGGCGTTTTCGATCTCGCTCATGCGTCAAGTGTGTCACGCTAGGCGAATGGACACGAACGCACGCGCAACAACCGCGACACAGGATACTCTCACACGCCTACGCGAGGAGCTCAAGGGAACACTGTGCGAGCGCATGGGAATGGACGTGCTCTCACTGACCGCGAGGGAAGCACACCTCAGCATGCCCATTGCGCCAAATCGGCAGCCCCACGGTCTGCTGCACGGTGGCGCCACGATCGCGCTCGCCGAAACCGCCATATCACTCGCCGCACAGCTCCATGCGGAAAGTCTCCACGGTGAAGGCGCAGCAGCCGTCGGAACCTCCTTCAGCGCAACCCACCACGCGCCCGCGCGCGAAGGCCTCGTTCACGTGACGGCCCACGCACATCACCTGGGCCGCACCCACGCGAGCTATCTCGCCGAGATACGACGCGAGGACGGCACTCTCGTGAGTACCGTCCTCGGAACCGCGCGTCTCTTCCCGCCGCGAAAAGAGATTTCTGCGCGTTAGTCCTTATGAGGGCCGAGCTGGTCGATCACCGCATCGGCAACCTCGCGCATCGTCAGACGGCGGTCCATCGACGTCTTCTGGATCCAGCGGAAAGCATCCGGCTCGCTCAGATTCATGTTGGTCTGCAAAAGCCCCTTCGCGCGATCCACGCGCTTACGAGTCTCAAAGCGCTCCTCAAGATCGCGAATCTCCTCATTAAGCGACGTGATCTGCTGATAGCGCGAAAGCGCAATCTCAATGGCGGGAAGCAGATCGTTAGGGGTGAAAGGCTTGACCACGAACGCCATGGCGCCGGCATCTCGCGCACGCTCCACGAGTTCCTTTTGCGAGAACGCCGTCAGCATCACGACGGGAGCAAGGTGCTCCTTGCCGATAGCCTCAGCCGCGGACACGCCGTCCATCTGCGGCATTTTTACGTCCATCACGACGATGTCGGGGCGAAGCTCGCGCACTTTCTCCACAGCGCTCGCACCATCGCCCACAGCGGCGACGACCTCGTAGCCCGCTTCAGTGAGGGTCTCGACAATATCCATGCGAATGAGGCTTTCGTCCTCAGCCACAACAGCCGTGCGCGCCACGAGACCGGAATCCTGTTCGTTCTCGGCGATCTTTTCCACAGCTTCGTTTTCGTTCATGGCATCCAATCTTTCGCCTGTTTTTATCGTTGTGCAGCGAGCGCGCTCCACCTCCATAGTGCAGCACACTCGCCCCCTGAGCGGAATCGGCAGTCGCTTCCCACGATATTACTCACGTGTATGAGACGACGCGCAGCCAGCGCCAGTTAGGCAAGCGCGAACTCGTTGGTTATTCTATAGGGCGTGCCTTAATAAGCGCACAGGGCCGGGTTGGCGGAATTGGTAGACGCGGCGCACTCAAAATGCGTTGTCTTCGGACGTACGGGTTCGAGTCCCGTACCCGGTACACCACAAGGGTGGGGAGCTCACGCTCCCCACCCTTTTCATATGCGACTGTTCGAGGATCAGGCCTCGGGAATCGCCTTGCCCTTCGCGATGCGATCAGCCTCGACGCGTGCGGCCTCGGTACCGTCAAGGTCACCGATGCGGTGCACGCGCAGCGTGTTGGTCGAGCCGTGAACACCCGGAGGCGAACCAGCCGCGATGATCACGAGGTCGCCGGGCTGCAGGCCCTTCTTCTCACGCAGAAGTTCGTCGACGACCTTCACCATCTGATCGGTATCGGTCTGCATTTCCACGTGGTGCGCTTCGATACCCCAGCTAAGCGAAAGCTGGTGCTGGACCTTCTCGTACGGGGTCAGCGCAAGAAGAGGAATGGTGGGACGCAGACGCGAAAGACGGCGAGCGGTGTCGCCCGACTCGGTGAACGTCACGAGATACTGCGCCGAGAGCTGGTCGCCAATCTCGGCTGCAGCACGAGTGATCGCACCGCCGCGAGTGTGCGGGATGGTGCCGAGCTCAGAGATGCGGTCCGCACCGTTTTCTTCGGTGTTCGTGACGATGCGCGCCATCGTGCGCACGGCCTCGAACGGGAACGCGCCGACGGAAGTTTCGCCCGAGAGCATGACCGCGTCGGCACCATCGAGGATGGCGTTCGCGCAGTCCGAAGCCTCGGCGCGGGTCGGGCGCGGGTTCGTAATCATCGACTCGAGCACCTGGGTCGCCACGATGACGGGCTTCGCGTTGCGTCGAGCGAGTTCGATGGTGCGCTTCTGCACGAGCGGGACCTGCTCGAGAGGAAGCTCCACACCGAGGTCGCCGCGGGCCACCATGATGCCGTCGAAAGCGCCGACGATACCGCGCAAAGCACGCACGGCCTGCGGCTTCTCAATCTTAGCGACCACGGGAAGGCGAATGCCTTCTTCATCCATGACCCGGTGGACATCTTCGATGTCGTGAGCATCGCGCACGAAGCTCAGTGCAATGAGGTCTGCGCCAAGGTGAAGACCCCAGCGGAGGTCCGCGATGTCCTTTTCGCTCATGGCGGGGACAGACACGGCGACGCCGGGAAGGTTGATGCCCTTATTGTTCGAGACGGGACCGGGCACCTCGACGACGGTCTTGACGTCGGTGTCAGTCACCTCGACAACGCGGACGCCGACCTTGCCGTCGTCGATGAGGAGAGTATCGCCGGGGCGGCAGTCACCAGGCAGTCCCTTGAAGGTCGTGCTCACACGGTCTTTCGTGCCAAGAATGTCGTCGGTCGTGATCGTGAAAATATCGCCGACAGCGAGGTCGTGGGGGCCATCCTCGAACTTGCCAAGGCGGATCTTGGGGCCTTGAAGGTCCACGAGAACAGCAACGTTTTTACCGAGGTCCTCGGAAGCCTTACGAATGTTGGCGTACACAGCTTCGTGGTCCGCGTAGGTGCCGTGGCTGAGGTTCATACGGGCAACGTTCATGCCCGACTCGATAAGCGTGCGGATCTGCTCGTACGAGTTCGTTGCAGGTCCCAATGTGCACACAATTTTTGCTTTACGCATGTCTACCCATCTGTAGCTATGAGAGGCGGGACCCACGCGCACCGTGTGCTCGGGAGCGAGCGCACGAAGGGCGCGGGTCGCATCGCCGAGATCCACCTATCACCCTACAATTAAGTAATCGGCGCCACTCCCAGTTTGTCCCTTATTTCGTGGGGTTTCTAAGATTTTCTCCCTGCTCCGGGGCTTTTGCTTCCTCATGACCGGTGTGGCCGGCTTCGCGCTGCGCGAGCGGTTCGCCGTTAATACTCTCGTACGCCCCGTGTGCTTCTCCCTTGGTCTTCGCTCGCCTGGTGAGCCACAGGAACACGCCGATCGCGATGAGCCCCGTCACGATGTAGATCACCATGTGGATGCGGAGCCCAAACACCATCGTCGAAGGTTCTGTTCGCATGGTTTCCATGAGTGTGCGACCGGCAGAATAGGCGATGATGTACATCACGAAGATGCGGCCGCCCGCAACTTTGAACCGTTTCGCGAGGAACAGAACGATCACGCACGCCGCGAGATTCCAGAGCGCTTCGTAGAGGAAGGTCGGTTGATAGGTGCCGGGAACGCACCCGAGGATCGTTCTGCCGTTGGTTTCGCACGTAATGTCGAGGGCCCAGGGCAAAGTGCTCGGTTCGCCGTGAAGCTCCTGGTTCGCCCAGTTTCCAAGACGACCAATCGCCTGCGCAACGAAGAGAGTCGGGGCGATCGAGTCGGCAAGTGCGAGGAACTGCACACCTTTGCGCCAGGTCATAAAGAACGCCGCGAGGCCGCCGACCGCGACCGCGCCCCAGATTCCAAGGCCGCCCTCCCACATGCGCAGCGCGCTGAGCGGATCTTTCCCAGGGCCAAAATAGTCCGGGATATTCACACCCACGTGATACATCCGCGCACCAATAATTCCCGCGATGATCGTCACGAAAGCGATGTCAAAGAAATCGTCGCGGTCACCGCCACGCTCGCTCCAGCGCTTGAGCGACCACGCGTACGCGATGGCGATACCGGTGAGGATAAAGAGCGCGTAGAAGTGAATGGTGATAGGGCCGATGCTGAACGAGCTGACAGGCGGGCTAGGGATCGTCGCGGAAATCATGCGCGTGCCTCCTCAATTCCGTTGCGCAATTCTGTTGCGAGCGTTTCAAGGGCGCGGAGCCCTTCCGACGGTGTCTGTGCTTCGAGGAGTCTTCTCACAAAGGCGCTCCCCACGATGACCCCATCGGCATAGGCTGCCACTTCCGCGGCCTGCGCGCCGTTCGAAACACCGAGCCCCACGCACACCCGCTCGGCGCCCACGGCGCGCGTGCGCTCGACGAGAGTCTTCGCGGCATCGCCCACGTGTGCGCGAGGCCCCGTGACCCCCATGGTGGACGCGGCGTACACAAAACCAGTGCTTGATTCAGTCACGAGCCGCAACCGTTCTTCGGGAGAGCTCGGCGCGGCGAGGAAGATCCGTTCGACATCGTGCGTGCGCGACGCTTCGATCCACTCTCGGCCCGAGTCGGGCGTGAGATCCGGGGTGATCACACCGGCGCCACCTGCAGCAGCGAGGTCGCGTGCAAAGGCGTCGGGCCCGTATTTGAGGATCGGATTGTAGTAGCTCATGACGAGGAGCGCCGCATCGAGGTCGCTCAGGGCGTCGAGTGCCCGCATCACATCGGCGGGGCGCGTGCCTTGGGAAAGCGCGAGATCCGCGGCCTCTTGGATCACTGGGCCATCCATCACGGGATCCGTGTAGGGGATCCCGAACTCGATTGCGTCGACTCCCGCGCCTACGAGGGCGCGTACTGCCTCCACACTCCCCGCAAAGCTTGGGAAGCCCACGGGAATATATGCGACGAGTGCAGCGCGCCCCTCCCCCTTGGCACGGTCAATAACCTCTGCTGAAAGATGTCTCATGTCAGTTCTCTTCCTCGCTCGCAAGCACCGCGCGAATCCGATCTTTGATCTCTTCAAGATCTGCCTGCTTCTCGTCCCCGATGAGTCCGAACCAGGTTGATGCCGTCGTGACATCCTTATCGCCGCGGCCCGAAAGGTTCGCGACGATCACCGCGTCTTTGCCGAGTTCACGGCCGAGGGCGAGAGCTCCGGCAAGGGCGTGCGCGGATTCAAGCGCGGGCATGATGCCTTCCGTCATGGAGAGCAAGGCGAAGGCTTCCATGGCGTCGGTATCGGTAATTGCGCGGTATTCCGCACGGCCCGTGTCGGCGAGGTAAGCATGCTCTGGGCCAACGCTCGGGTAGTCGAGGCCTGCACTCACGGAGTGGGATTCGATGGTTTGGCCATCTTCATCTTGCATCACGTATGAGCGTGCCCCGTGTAAGACACCGGGGGTGCCTGCCCCGATCGTCGCGGAATGCTTGCCCGACTCGATGCCCGACCCTCCGGCCTCACAGCCAACGATCCGCACCGAAGAATCTTCGAGGAACGCGTGGAAGAGCCCCATCGCGTTCGAGCCTCCGCCCACGCACGCGACGATCGCGTCGGGAAGGCAACCCGCCTGGGCGATGACCTGTTCGCGTGCCTCGCGCCCGATCATCGAGTGGAACTGCCGCACCATCGTGGGGTACGGATGCGGCCCCGTGACCGTTCCAAGAAGGTAGTGCGTTGTGTGAACATTCGTGACCCAATCGCGGAAGGCTTCGTTGATCGCATCCTTGAGGGTTCGTGAACCGTGGGTCACGGGGATCACTTCCGCGCCGAGAAGTCTCATGCGGGCAACATTGAGGGCCTGGCGTTCCGTGTCGACTTCGCCCATGTAAATGCGGCATGCGAGACCGAGGAGCGCTGCGGCCGTGGCGGTAGCGACGCCGTGCTGGCCAGCACCTGTTTCGGCGATCACGCGGGTCTTGCCCATGCGCTTGGCGAGAAGGGCCTGCGCGAGCACATTGTTGATTTTGTGACTGCCCGTGTGGTTGAGATCTTCACGCTTGAGGAAAATCCGCGCACCGCCCGCGAGGGCGGAAAAGCGCGGGACCTCAGTGAGGAGCGACGGTCGCCCCGTGTACTCGCGATGAAGTCTGTCGAGCTCACGAGTGAAGGCCGGATCATCGTCGGACGCGTGCCACGCCTTCGTGAGTTCATCGAGCGCGGGAATGAGGGCCTCGGGGAGAAACCTCCCGCCGAACTCACCGAAAAACGGTCCGTCCTCAGGGGTAAAAGTGTCGGTCAATGTCACTCCTCCTATTCTCCTCCGCACGTGTCAACTTCGTGCGCGTCCTTGTCGCTTGACACTACGAAAGTCGCGCGCGGCTTTGGTGGGCTCTGCGTGGCGCACGAGCGCTTCTCCCACGAGGACCGCGTCTGCGCCCGCGCGGGCATAGGCTTCCACGTCGGCGAGCGTTGCGACCGCCGATTCTCCCACGGCGAGGCGCTCCTCGGGGATTTCGCCCAGCAGAGAGCACGCGTAGTCCAGATCAACCTCAAGAGTCTTAAGGTTGCGAGCGTTCACCCCGATAAGTTCGGCCTCACTTGCGAGCGCCCGGTCGACTTCCTCCGGCGTATGCGCTTCGACGAGCACACGCATGTCGAGGGAGCGTGCAAGGGCGTAAAGATGCTGAAGCTGGAGGTCGCTCAGGGCCGCGACAATCAGCAACACGATGTCTGCCCCGTGGGCGCGCGCCTCGAAGATCTGGTAATCCTCGACCATGAAGTCCTTGCGCAGCACGGGAATCTCCACGCGTGAGCGCACTGCGTCAAGGTCCGCGAGGGATCCGGCAAAGCGGCGCTCCTCCGTGAGAACACTAATCGCCGTCGCCCCACCACTTTCATAAGCTTCAGCGAGCAGCGCGGGGTGAGGAATGTCGGCGAGCGCACCTTTTGACGGGGACGAGCGCTTCACTTCGGCGAAAAGCCCAAGTGTCGCATGCGAGCGTAGACGTTCGACCACATCGATCGCGGGAGCCGCCTCGCGCGCGAGGTGCTCAATATCGGCTGGGCAGACGTCGGACTTACGCCGCTCAAGATCCTCACGCACCCCCGTGATGATCTCGTCCAGAATGCTCACGTGGGACCCTCCTCGAGTGCTCGAACCCGTCGTTGGTAGCAAAATGCCCTGCACGAAAAGACTCTCCTTCGCGCAGGGCGGTAAAAATTCGGGTTAGCGCTTGACCTTTTGACCGAATCCCGCGGTGCGGAGAATGGACCCGACCACGATGGCGAGCACCACCGCCCCAATTCCGACGAGAAGAAGGACGCTCTGGCCAGTGACCATACCAAGCGCGAAGAGGATCGCACCGAGCAGAACGAGAGCCGAGAAGGTCCATGCGGCAACGGTTTTGCCTTCATTCTGCGGCGGGGCGGGGGGAACGAGATAGGTCTTCGGCATTCTTAACTCCGGTAAAAATTGACTCTGAGGCTTCTTGGCGAATTTTCGCGTCAGTCCGCGAGAATCATTGTGCCACGTTTCCGCGGGGGATTGCGCGCCCACTCATCTCTCAAAACGCGCATCGCTCGGATCCTCACCAAGGCTTAGCATGTCCCAGGCCTCTGCGTCCGTGCGCTCACTCAGCTTCGCACTTCCTGCCTCATCAGTCGGTGCGTGTCGGGTATAGCGGGTTCGGGTTGCCCCGCCGCCACCCGCCACGCGCGTGCGCGCCACGAGTAGTCCGCCCGCAATCGTCACGAGCACCCCGCACACAATCGTTGCCACTACGGGCCATGACGCCGATACGTCGACGGGCGCATTCACACTTCCCGTGGCCTCGAGTGCGGCACTTGAGGCAGCACGAGCCGGGTCAAGCAACACCAGTACGCCGCTCACTGCAATGCCGATCCCCGCAAGCAAAGACACAAACGCGCACGCGAGAGCCAAGCCGCGCCGAGAGAGGCTGAGGGCGCCCGCGGCTGCAAGAGCCACGAGCGCGCACGCAAGCGAGAGCGGTGACGCCTTCGCGCCCGCGATGCTGAGTTCGGCAATGTTGCCCGCGAGCCCCACGGCTTCTCCCTCGACCCACGTCGGTTGCGTGAGTATAGCGGCCACTCCCCCGGCCACAACAAGCACGAGCAGGAGCGGGGTGCGGAAACCGGTCGATGCCGACGTTTGCCGTGCCATCACTGACTCCTGAGAGTTTCGGCACTCGCCACGGCCCGTTCGGCGGCCGCCGCTTTGGAAAGCGACTCCCGGTGCTCCATCGTGGGGGATGAATCCGCGACAACGCCGCCGCCAGCTTGAACGTGTGCGCGGCCGTCCTTCATCACTGTCGTGCGAATGGCGATGGCCATGTCAAGATCACCCGCGAAGTCGAGGTAGCCTACGGTGCCGCCGTAGATCCCTCGTGAGACGGGTTCGAGTTCGTCAATAATCTGCATCGCCCGCGGTTTCGGCGCCCCCGTGAGTGTGCCCGCGGGGAAGGTCGCGGTGAGCGCATCGAAAGCGGTCATGCCGTCCTTGAGCGTGCCCGTCACCGACGAAATCATGTGCATGACGTGCGAGTACTTCACGACATTCATGAAGTCGCGCACAATCACGCTTCCCGCTTGGCACACCTTGTGCAGGTCGTTTCGGCCGAGATCCACGAGCATGAGGTGTTCAGAGCGATCTTTGGGATCGGCCAGCAGCTCATTCTTGAGGCGCTCATCATCCTCGGCATCCACTCCGCGCGGGCGTGAGCCCGCGATCGGGTGCGTGCTTGCCTGACGGTCTCGCACCGTGACGAGAGTCTCCGGGCTCGCCCCCACAATGTCGATCGGCTTCCCATCGCCGTCATGCGCTCGCACGAGGAACATATACGGCGAGGGATTGAGCCTGCGAAGAACGCGATACACCTCGAGGGGGTCGGCGTTCGTGACCTGCGTGTGACGCTGCGAGGGGACGACTTGAAAAATTTCGCCATCGATAATGTTCTCGATCGCAGTTTCGACCGATTTTTCGAATTCTGTTTGGCTTGTCCGCGCCGTACTCAACGGCGACTCCACGCTCGAGTAGACGACGGGGGTCGTCTCGATCCTCGCCCGAAGCGCTTCTCGCATCGCCTTGATCCGTACGAGTGCCGCGTCGTAGGCCTCCTCCGCACCGCTTTGGTGGCCGTTGAGGTTGAGAGCGTTCGCGACGAGAAGGACCGTGCTATCGGTGTGGTCAAAGACGGCAACGTCCTCAGCGAGGAGCATGCATAGTTCTGGCGTGCCAATCTCGTCAATGGGCTGATGCGGGAGCTTTTCGATCCTGCGCACCGCGTCGTAGCTCACAAAACCCACGAGTCCGCCGGTGAACGGCGGTAGGTGGTCGAAGCGCGCGGATTTAAACGCCGTTGCCGTGGCCCTGAGCGCCTCAAGGGGATCGCCCGAGGTGGGAACACTCGCGGGGACGTCCCCGTACCAACGTGCTTCGCCGTCCTTTTCGGTGAGGGAAGCACGAGCCTTGACTCCGATGATCGACCAACGCGAGTCCTGGCCCTGGCCGGCAGATTCGAGCAAGAAACTGCCCGCTGGGCCCGAGGGAGCCGTGAGCTTCCGGTAGAGGGAAATCGGTGTGTCTTGATCGGCGAGGAGCCGAATCACGACGGGAACGATGCGCTGCGAGCGAGCGAGCTCGAGAAAGGTCTCGCGATCCGGCCATATTTCGCCGAGCTTTGCCCCCTCGAGGCCGCGCACCTTTTCGGGGTAAATAACGCGCTTGGACATGCGCTCTCCTTTCCTCGTCGCCCCCGAAAACTTCGTGGGCTCAGCCAGCTAGAGCGCTCGCGTAAGTTCTTCGGCTCTGTTCGTCTTCTCCCACTCGAACTCGGGAAGAGGCCGGCCAAAGTGACCGAAAACCGAGGTCTTCCGGTAGATCGGGCGCAAAAGATTGAGCTCCTCAACGATCGCCTGAGGGCGAAGATCGAAGACCTTTTCGATCGCGCGTGCAAGCTGGTGTTCGGGCACCTTCCCGGTTCCGAAGGTTTCCACATAGAGTCCCACGGGGGCTGCTCGACCGATCGCGTAGGCCACCTGGATCTCGCAGCGATCGGCGAGACCCGCTGCGACGACGTTCTTGGCCACCCATCGAAGAGCGTACGCTGCGCTGCGGTCGACCTTCGAGGGGTCCTTACCCGAGAAAGCGCCGCCGCCGTGGCGCGCCATACCGCCGTAGGTATCGACGATGATCTTACGGCCCGTGAGGCCCGCATCGCCTTTGGGCCCGCCCACAACGAAGCGACCGGTGGGATTGATGTGGCGCTTGACATCGTCGATTGCGAGGCCCAACTCCGCGAGTTCGTCGAGGACAGGCTGGATCACCACGCGAGAGATGGCCTCGGTGAGTTGCCCGGAAACATCGACGTCCTCCGCGTGCTGGCTCGAGACCACGACAGCGTTGACGCTGCGCGCGACGAAATCATCGTCATAACCTATGGTCACCTGAGATTTTCCGTCGGGGCGCAGGTACGGCAGCACGCCGTCGCGGCGTGCGTTCGAGAGGTTCTGGGCGAGCTTGTGGGCCGCATAGATGGGAAGCGGCATGAGGTCCTTCGTATCGGTACACGCGTAGCCGAACATCAGCCCCTGGTCACCGGCCCCGAGCTGGAAACCCTGCTCAACGCTTCCGCCCTTAAACTCTTCAGAGTGATCCACGCCCAGGGCGATATCGGCAGATTGCGCACCGATCGAGACTTCAATCCCGCAAGAATCTGCGTCGAAGCCCTTCTCAGAAGAGTCATAACCGATCGAACGAATGACCTCACGAACAATCGAGTTCACGTCGCTGTAGCCCTCGGTTCGCACCTCACCGGCGACGTGCACGAGGCCCGTCGTCACAAGCGTCTCAACCGCGACGCGTGACTGAACGTCCTGGGCAATCATGTCGTCGAGAATCGCATCGGAAATTTGATCGCAAATTTTATCCGGGTGTCCCTCCGTAACGGATTCGGAGGTGAAATACCGCAGGTCGCTGAGAGTCATGTACTGCCTTTTCGACGATATCTAGTGGAGAGAATGAGGGCGCACCACACGGCTAGCCGTGCTCACGAGTGAGGAGCGCAGCAACGTGATCGAGCATCTCGTGAGAGACCTCGTCTTTCGACCCTGACGCCGCGCCGAGAATCTCACCGCTGGAGCCGAGAAACGTGAGTTCGTTGTGATCGGATCCGAAACCGTTTTTACTCACGTCGTTAAAGGCAAGGAGGTCCGCGCCTTTCGCTTGAGCCTTGCGTTTCGCGTGCGCGAGGGCGCTCGAGTGCTCATCTCCGGTCTCGGCTGCGAAGCCGCAGATTGCACGCGGCCGGCGACCTGGGACTCGCCGCTCCGTCAGGCCACGCAGGATGTCTTCGGTTTCCGTCAGGTGCAGCGTGAGCCCCGATTCGCCCTCACGCTTCTTGATTTTGCTGCCTGAAGTCTCCGGGGTGAAGTCGGAGACGGCGGCGGCCATGATGAGTGCGTCAGCTTTTCCTTCGAGCTCGCGCACGGCCGAGGCCAGGTCCGCCGCGCTCACGGCTCGCACGACCTCAACCCCCGCGGGCGGCACGATATTCGAACCTGCGAGGACAAGCGTCACACGAGCCCCACGCACACACGCGGCACGCGCGAGCGCAGCACCTTGCTTGCCGCTCGAACGATTGGTGAGCACTCGAACCGGATCGAGTGCCTCGCTCGTACCACCGGCGGTAATCACGATGTGCGAACCTTCAAGATCGCGCTCACGCTCCCCCGCCGCGAGAACCGATTGGGTGAACTGCACGATCGCCTCGGGCTCGGGAAGACGCCCCACACCGGTATCGGCACCCGTAAGGCGACCACTCGCGGGCTCGATCACGTGCACACCACGAGAACGGAGCACATCAACGTTGTCGCGAGTCGCGGGGTGTTCCCACATTTCGGTATGCATCGCGGGAGCGAGAATCACCGGGGCCCGCGTGACGAGAAGCGACGCCGAGAGGAGGTCATCCGCTCTGCCCATGCGCACACTCGCCATAAAATCCGCCGTCGCAGGGACGACGAGAATAGCGTCGGCCTCCTGGCCGAGCCTCACGTGCGCCACCGAATCCACATCCTCGAAAACCGAGGTGCGCACGGGATTGTGGCTGAGCGCTTCCCACGTGGCCGCCCCCACAAACTCGAGCGAATTTTTCGTGGGAACTACGCGCACGTCGGCGCCGAGCTCGGTGAGAGCGCGCACCACATGCGCCGCCTTATATGCAGCGATGCCCGCACACACTCCTACGATGACGCCAAGGCCCTCAAGAGGACGCGGCGGCATCGAGGAAGGCGATGCGGGCATCGTCAAAACCTCGTGCTTAGAGGTTAAAATCGATCGGTACCTCGGGGGCGTCATCCCCGAGCGTGAGAGGTTCGCGCGCGGG
Organism: Dermabacter sp. HSID17554; assembly: GCF_003989295.1. Lineage (NCBI taxonomy): Bacteria > Bacillati > Actinomycetota > Actinomycetes > Micrococcales > Dermabacteraceae > Dermabacter > Dermabacter sp. HSID17554. The sequence goes on from NZ_RBLW01000001.1 coordinate 276,973, forward strand.
AGGCTTCGGAGCGTTTTCATCGATCTCCTTCGCCTCAAGCAGACCTTCGTCGATCTCGCGAAGTGCGATCGAAAGCGGCTTCTCCTGAGGCTCAGTGTCCACGAGCGGACCGACGTGCTCGAGGAGGCCATCTTCGACCTGCGAGTAGTAAGCGTTGATCTGACGCGCACGCTTCGCCGAGTAGAGCACGAGGGCGTACTTCGAATCGACGGTCTCGAGCAGACGATCGATCGGTGGGTTGGTGATGCCTTCGGGCTGGGCTACGGTTCCAGGCACGAAACGTCCCTTCCTAGTGTGAAGTCAGATGTCGGCACTCGTCCATGACGAGCGCGCAAGGACTCAGTTTACCCGAAACAGGCCCCTAGCGGCAGCGGCAAGCGGTGATGTCATTCACGCGACGCCGAGCCCGGCCTCACGGGCGAGTGCATCGACAGCCTCATCGAGGTCGTCGTTCACGATCGTCACGTCGAATTCATTCTCCGCCGCCATTTCGACACGTGCGGTTTCGAGTCGGCGCTGCTGCTCCTCCGGAGCTTCCGTGCCGCGTCCCACGAGACGCTCCACGAGGACGTCCCAGCTCGGTGGGGCGAGAAACACGAAGCGCGCATCGGGCATCGTTCGGCGCACTTGGCGGGCGCCATCAAGGTCAATCTCGAGGATCACGGGCCGCCCTTGGGCGCACGCCTCTTCGACCGCGCTTCTGGGGGTGCCATAGCGATTTTGGCCGTGCACGAGCGCCCATTCGAGCATGTCGCCCCGCTCGATCGCGTCGTCGAACTTCTCAGGGCTCCAAAAGAAGTAGTGAACCCCATCAGCTTCACCGGGGCGTGGACTTCGCGTGGTTGCCGATACCGACAGGTACACGTCGGGGTAGCGCTCGAGAAGTCTACGCGTCACGGTCCCCTTACCCACGGCGGTGGGGCCAGCTACCACAACGACCCGAGCGCGCTTCACCCCGGCCGGATCGGAGGGCATCACTCTGCGAAGTGCTGGATGAGCTTTTCCGCCTGGTGGCGGCCAAGGCCCCGCATCTTACGAGAAGGGGAAATGCCGATCTCCTCCATGATCTGGGCGGCCTTCACCTTGCCGATGCCCGGGAGCGATTCGAGCATCGCGGAAACTTTGAGCCTCGCGACGGCTTCGCTCGTCTTTGCTTCTTCGAGAAGCTTCGCAATTTCCTCGCCGCGGTTGCCGGTCGAATTCTTGAGGCGGTTCTTCACCTGTGCACGCTCCTGGCGGAGCTGTGCGGCCTTCTCGAGAGCGGCTTTGCGCGCTTCGGGGGTCAAAGTGGGGAGAGCCACGTGTTTACCTCTTCAATCTATCGGTGGGTTTTCACCCATTCTCGTGGGGTTCCATAAGAAACACCCAGCAAACCTTCGAGTGCCCCCACCTAGCGGACTGCACTTAACTGGCAGACCACCCGGCTCGGAGCTACGTATAGAGTTACCCACCAAGTTGATAAAGTCTTGAAGAACGCTGAATTATTGCAATTCCATGACCTAAATGCCACCTTGAGCAGCCCAATCGCCGATAATTCTCGGGCCCGCCATCGCCCCAATCAGGCAATCACTGGTTTTTCAAGAACGATGGAGTCCACGCCATCGACTTCCTCGAGCAGCACGCTTACGCGCTCACGTCTCGACGTAGGGAGGTTCTTTCCCACGAAATCTGCGCGAATCGGGAGCTCCCGGTGGCCACGATCAACGAGAATGGCGAGCCGCACGGCAGCCGGACGCCCGAGGTCGCTCAACGCATCGAGTGCCGCACGCACGGTACGCCCCGAATAGAGAACATCGTCAACGAGCACGACCGTACGCCCTTCGATACCGCCGGCTGGGAGCCGAGTATCGCGCTCGGCACGCGCGGGGTGCGATGTGCGATCGTCGCGAAAGCGCGTAATGTCAAGCTCTCCAACGATGTCCTCGGGATTGCGTTCGGTGTTGCCGGCCCGCGCAATAGCCTCGGCAATGCGGCGAGCAAGTGGCACACCACGGCTGTGGATTCCCATGAGCACGAAATCATCGGCGCCTTTTTCGCCTTCGACGATCTCATAGCCGATACGAGTGAGGGCGCGGCGAATATCGCCGGCCTTGAACACTTCCGTGCGCAGATCCTCGGCCATGGAGGGCTCCCTTCCTTATCCGAGCAGATCCTTCGCGTCGGCCACGCGTTGAAGAAGCGCGTTGACGAACGAGGCCGAATCCTCGGTGGACAGTTCGGAGGCAACGCTCGTGTATTCCTTGAGCAGCACGGGCGAATCAACGCCGACACCGTGAAGGATCTCAGCGGCCCCCATGCGCAGGATCGCACGGTCAACAGCCGGCATGCGTTCAAGCGTCCAGGCTTCCGAATGAGAGGCGATCGTGTCGTCGACATCGGCGGCGTGCGCGGCATACAGGAGCGCCAATTGCTTTGCGGCTTCCGGCAGCGGCGTCTGCGCAGTCGAGGTAAGCGTGCGCTGCTCAGCGAGGTCCTCGACGCCGACCTGGCGAGCGTCGGCTTCAAAGAGCACGTCGATCGCGCGCACACGCGCCCTGGTCTTGGCCCCAAACTTCCCCGCCCGAGACGGGAGGGTCTTGACGAGTTCGACCTCGTCGCCCTCGCGCCCCGGGAGCGGCAGATCCAGCGGATCGAACGGCATCTCAGGCGCGCCCGAGGTAGTCGCCCGTGCGGGTATCAACCTTGACCTTGGTGTTCTGCTCCAGGAAGAGCGGCACCTGAATTTCGAGTCCGGTTTCAAGGGTCGCGGGCTTCGTCCCACCCGAGCTGCGGTCGCCCTGGAGGCCCGGCTCGGTGTGGGTGATCTCAAGAACAACCGAGGCGGGAAGCTCAACGAAAAGCACGGTGCCCTCGTAGAACGCGACGACCGCATCCTGCCCTTCGAGCATGTAATCCGCGGCTTCACCAACGACCTCGGCGGTCACGTTGACCTGCTCCCAGGTCGTCGTGTCCATGAACACGAAGAGGTCGCCATCCTTGTACGAGTACTGCATGTCGCGGCGGTCGATCGTCGCCGTCTCAACCTTGACGCCCGCGTTGAAGGTCTTGTCCACGGTCTTGCCGGAGAGAACGTTCTTAAGCTTGGTGCGCACGAACGCCGGCCCCTTACCGGGCTTGACGTGCTGGAATTCGACAACGCTCCAGAGGTTGTTGTCGATCTTCAGAACCATTCCGTTCTTGAGGTCGTTAGTGCTTGCCATGATTCTCCGTTCGAGGTTGCTGTTGCGCACGCGCCCCTTCGAGGGCGCACACAATCCTTAATTTTAGCGCCCTTCGGGCGCAGAATTTTCCGACGGTTGCCGGATTCCCCTTGATCCTTCTCACGCGAGCGCGATCAGTTCTTCGTATTCGGCGTTCCAGAGGTCCTCGACCGCATCGGGCATCATGAGCACGCGCTCGGGGTTGAGCGCGGCGACAGCGCCGGGATCGTGACTCACAAGCACGATCGCTCCCTCGAAGGCACTGAGAGCGCCGAGGATTTCTTCGCGGCTCGCGGGGTCGAGGTTGTTCGTGGGCTCGTCGAGGAGCAAGACGTTCGCGCTCGAGACCACCAGGGTCGCGAGTGCGAGGCGGGTCTTTTCACCACCGGAAAGCACCCCGGCGGGCTTATGCACGTCATCTCCCTGAAAGAGGAAGGAGCCGAGGATCTTCCGGACCTCAACCTCGGGAAGATCGCCCGCGGCGCGCTGCATATTGTCGAGAACGGTGCGCTCAAGCTCGAGTGTGTCGTGCTCCTGCGCGAAATAACCGAGCTTCAGCCCGTGCCCGGCGACTACCTCACCCGTGTCTGGTGTTTCGACGCCCGCGAGCAGACGCAAAAGCGTGGTTTTCCCCGCACCGTTGAGGCCGAGGACAACAACGCGCGAGCCACGATCGATCGCGAGGTTCACGTCGGTGAAAATCTCGAGGCTCCCGTAGCTCTTCGAAAGCCCTTCGGCGCTCAGTGGCGTCTTTCCGCTCGGAGCAGGCTTCGGGAACCGGAGCTTCGCTACTCGCTCAACCTGGCGTTCTTCCTCGAGGGAATCGAGGAGTTTTTCAGCTCGACGCAACATCTGCTGAGCGGCAACGGCCTTCGTCGCTTTCGCGCGCATCTTCTCGCCTTGCGCCTGGAGGGTCGCGGCTTTCTTCTCGGCGTTCGCACGTTCGCGCTTACGGCGCTTCTCGTCGTCCTCACGCTGACGCAGATAATTCTTCCAGCCCATGTTGTACACGTCGATGACCTGGCGGTTTGCATCAAGGTAGAACACCTTATTGACCACGTGCTCGACGAGCTGAATGTCGTGCGAAATGATGATCATGCCGCCCGGGTACTGCATGAGAAACTCGCGAAGCCACACGATCGAATCGGCATCGAGATGGTTCGTGGGCTCATCAAGAACGAGTGTCTCTGCTTGTGAAAACAGAATGCGCGCGAGTTCAACGCGGCGACGCTGCCCGCCTGAGAGGGTGCCAAGCTCCGCCTCGAGGAGCCGGTTATCGACCCCAAGGTTGGCCGCGAGTTGCTTGGCCTCCGCCTCGGCGGCATAACCACCCTGGGCCTCGAGCTCGTTGTTGAACCGCACGTAACGATCCATGGCCTTCTCACGCTTGCGTTCGCTGAGGCTCATGTCGGCCATGTCATGCTCACTCTGCGCGAGTTTTTCGAAAATGCGCGCGAGGTTGCGGGCCTCGAGAATGCGCGCAAGCACCTTTTGCTTTGGATCCCCCTCAGTCGTGTCTTGAGGCAAGAAGCCGATCTGCCCGCGAATATCGATCGATCCAGCCGCAGCCTCACGTTCGCCCGCGAGGGTACGCGTGAGCGTCGTCTTGCCCGCGCCGTTGCGCCCCACGAGACCTACACGGTCGCCTTTCGCCACCTGAAAGTTCACGCCGCTCATCAGCATGCGTGCACCCACGCGAATCTCGAGGTCATGGACCGTGATCATGGTGTCCTTTGCAAACAGATGGTGGTAGGGCTTGGCCGTTGTGGGCCGCGCACAAGTCTAATCAGGCGCGTGCGCTGAAGGCCGTGCAACCGTCGGACTCTGCCTCACCGGGTAGCGGATTCCACACGCGCCCTCCGGAGCTTCAGACCTTTCCTCGTATCCCTTGAACGAGGGGCCCTCGTGCGTCACGATGGGTGGAGACAATTGGCGGCGCGACGGCGCGCTGCGGAACAGGTGATGAAGCGCCATGAAGATCGGCATCGTCAGGGAAATTAAGAACAACGAATACCGCGTGTCCATGCACCACGCTGGCGTTGAAGAATTGATCCGCTCAGGCCACGAGGTCATCGTGGAAAAGGATGCGGGCGTAAACGCCGGCTTTACGAACCGGGACTACGAGCAAGCAGGCGCCCGTATCGCGACCACGGCAAAGGAGGTGTGGGAAGAGGCCGAGTTGCTCCTCAAGGTGAAGGAACCGCTCGAGAGCGAGTACGGCTTCCTCCGCGAGGATCAGCTCCTGTTCACGTACCTGCACCTCGCGGCCTCGCGCCCACTCACGGATGCCCTGCTCGAGGCCAAAACACCGGCGCTTGCGTACGAAATGGTGCGCGGATCCGACGGCTCCCTGCCTCTGCTCGCCCCCATGAGCATCATCGCGGGTCGGCTCGCCGCACAGGTCGCCGCACACCAACTCATGTCGCCCTTTGGCGGAACCGGCGTGCTCATGGGTGGTGCGCCCGGAACGGCGAGAGCCAAGGTCCTCGTTGTGGGAGGAGGGATCGTCGGCGAACAGGCCGCGCTTGTGGCCGCAGGCATGGGCGCGAGCGTGACCGTGCTCGACATCAATTCCTCTCGCCTCGCCGATCTCGACCGCATCCACGGCACACGTATTTCGACGGGGTTCTCCAACGCGCAAGCGATCGATACCTTCGCTCGCGATGCCGATGTTGTGGTGGGCTCGGTTCTCCTACCTGGCCGTGCGGCCCCGAAACTCCTCAAACGAGAAACGATCGAGGCGATGCGCCCCGGCTCGATCGTCATTGACGTTGCCATCGACCAGGGTGGCTGCACCGAGGTTTCTTCGCCCACGACCCACGATGATCCAACCTTCCGCGTGGGAAACGCCACCGTGTACTGTGTCGCGAATATGCCGGGCGCCGTGGCCCGTACCGCGAGCGTTGCCCTCGCAGGGGCGAGCCTCCCGTATGTCCGTGCTCTCGCGAACCGTGGAATCGCCGGCATTGCGGGCCACGCTGGGCTCCTCTCCGGCTTTTCGACGTACCGCGGAGAACTGCTGCACACGGAGGTCGCCGAGAGTCACGGACGTGAAAGCCGCGATGCACGCACCATGCTAAGTTAGCGTTCGGCTCGCGCGTCAAAGGTCGGGGGGCGGGCTGTGCGGAACATCCCAGCCCACCACGCCCTCAATTCCGCTTGTAGCGGGCCAAAGCTGGGATAATGCACGCATGCTGCGAAATTATCGATTCCCCCTCATTATTCTCACGTGCGTGATCCTCGGCGCAATCGCCGGACTCGTCTTCGGCCCCGATGCCGCCGTGGTGAAACCCTTCGGGGTGGTGTTCGTGAACATGATGTTCACGCTCGTGGTGCCGCTCGTATTTTTCTCCATTGCCTCATCGGTTGCCGCCATGGAATCAGCAAAGCGCCTCGGGAAAATCATGGGTTCGATGATGCTCGTGTTTATCTCCACCGGCATCCTCGCGGCCATCATCATGCTCACCGTGCTGTGGCTGTTCCGCTCAAGCGAGCCGCTCAACATCACGCTTACGGATCCCGGCGCGATGGAAAAACCGGAATCGATCGGCGACCAGATCGTGCAGACCCTCACCGTGAGCGAATTCGGTGAGCTCCTCTCCCCCTCCAACATGCTCGCGCTCATCATCTTTGCCGTGCTCGTGGGCTTCGCGACGAGCGGAATTGGCAAGGCTGGTGACCCTTTCCGCGAGTTCCTCAAGTCAGCGAGTGCCGTGTTCTTGAAGCTCGTCTCGCTCGTGATGTACTACGCGCCGATTGGCCTTGGTGCCTATTTCGCCGCTCTCATCGGTGAGCTCGGCCCGCAGCTCGTGGGCGGGTATGTGCGCGCATTCGTCATCTACTTCCCCGTCACAATCGTGTATTTCTGCGTGGCCTTCACGCTATACGCTTACATCGCTGGTGGGACCAAGGGCATCAAGCGCTTTTGGAGCAACATCCTCGAGCCCACCGCCATCGCGCTCGGCACCGGTTCCTCCGTTGCCTGCCTTCCGGCCAACCTCAAGGCTGCGCAGCGCACCGGCGTTCCTCGCGATATTCGCGAAACGATCATTCCTATCGGCGCGACGATCCACATGGAAGGCTCCGTGCTTTCCGCGATCCTTAAAATTTCGTTTCTCTTCACGCTCTTCCAGCGAGATCTCTTCACGGTCGAGAACATGCTCATCGCCGTGGGCATCGCCCTCTTGAGCGGCATGGTCATGAGCGGTATCCCCTCGGGGGGATTCGTTGGTGAGCTCATGATCATCACGCTCTACGGCTTTCCCACCACGGCCCTGCCCGTCATTTCGATCATCGGCACCATCATCGATGCTCCCGCAACGACGATCAACGCCGTTGGCGACAATTCTTCCTCGATGCTCGTTGCCCGCATGATCGACGGCAAAGACTGGATGGGCAAGGGAGATCGCGAGCGAGCTGAAGATGAGGCCCTCGCCGCAGCACCCCGCGCCGAAAGCCCAGCGCGGTAGGTTCCGACGCCTCCCGCACCCAGAAAGGGTGGCCAGCTCCACACGAGCTGGCCACCCTTCTTTTGAGTCGCGGCGCTGCCGCAACATTTTTAGATATTGAAACCGATCGCGCGAAGCTGATCCTTGCCGTCCTCGGTGATGCGCTCCATGCCCCACGGCGGCATCCACACCCAGTTAATGCGGTGCGTCTCCGTAATTGGGTCGAGTGCGGCGAAGGTTTGGTCCTCGAGCACGTCCTGAAGCGGGCATGCGGCGCTCGTGAGCGTCATGTCGATCACGGCGTTACCGTTCTCGACCGTGACCCCGTACACGAGGCCAAGGTCCACAACATTGATCCCGAGTTCGGGATCGATGACATCCTTGAGAGCTTCGGTGACGTCCTCAGCGGTCACATCCTTGGATTCGGACATTGCTAAGCCGTCCTTTCAGGTAGTCGCAGTCGTGCGGCGCTCAGGCCGTAAGGAAGCGGTCGTAGCCCTCGGCCTCGAGACGCTCAGCGAGCTCGGGGCCGCCCTCTTCCGCGACGCGGCCGTTCACGAACACGTGCACGAAATCGGGCTTGATGTACTTGAGGATACGCGTGTAGTGCGTGATGAGCATGACGCCGAGGTCGCTCTCCTCCTTGACGCGGTTCACGCCTTCCGAGACGACGCGAAGCGCGTCGACGTCGAGGCCGGAGTCGGTCTCGTCAAGGATCGCGATCTTCGGGCGAAGGAGCTCCATCTGGAGAATCTCGTGGCGCTTCTTCTCGCCGCCCGAGAAGCCTTCGTTCACGTTACGCTGCGCGAACTGCGGGTCTATGCGAAGCTTCTCCATTGCGGAGTTCACATCCTTGACCCACTCGCGAAGCTTCGGAGCCTCGCCGGCAACGGCGGTCTTCGCGGTGCGCAGGAAGTTTGAGACGGTCACGCCGGGAACCTCGACCGGGTACTGCATCGCGAGGAAAAGCCCGGCCTTCGCGCGTTCGTCAACGCTCATCTCAAGAACGTCTTCCCCGTCGAGGAGAACCTCGCCGGAGGTGATCTCGTACTTCGGGTGACCCGCGAGTGAGTACGCGAGCGTGGACTTACCGGAGCCGTTCGGCCCCATGATGGCGTGGGTCTCCCCCGAGCGGAGCGTGAGGTTCACGCCCTTCAGGATCTCTTTCGTACCTTCGGGAGTTTCCACGGTTGCGTGGAGGTCCTTGATTTCAAGAACGGACATGATGTTCCTTTCGAGTCAGGAAAGTTCGATGGGGTCGAGCGAGACGCTGATCGCGCCGCTCGCCTGGTCGATCGTGACGGGATAAACGGGTGTTGCAACATGTGCGGGAAGCTGGCGCGGCACGCCGGTGCGAAGGTCGAACTGACTGCCGTGCTTCCAGCACTCAAGGGCGCCGTCTTCGACGTCGCCATCGGAGAGGTTGACACTGCGGTGGGTGCACAGATCGCCAAGCGCGTGGACAGTTCCATCTGTATCGCGCGCCAGAGCAATCTCGACCCCTTCGACCTCTATGCCCATGACCGTTCCAGGGGCAAGGTCTTCGAGGTGTGCAACCGTGTGTGTCATGGACATTTAGTTCATGCTCCGCTGCAGCTCGACCTCGATCTGCTCCGTGAGGTACTCACGCACCTCAGGAACCTCGATCCTCTGGATGAGCTCCTGGAAGAAACCGCGCACAACGAGACGGCGAGCCTCGATTTCGGAGATGCCGCGTGCCATGAGGTAGAACAACTGCTCATCGTCGAATCGACCCGTCGCGGCGGCGTGTCCTGCGCCTTCAATTTCGCCAGTCTCGATCTCGAGGTTCGGCACCGAATCGGCGCGCGCCCCTTCGGTGAGCACAAGGTTGCGGTTCATTTCGTAGGTCTCGGTGCCTTCGGCCTCCTTGCGGATGAGCACATCGCCCACCCAGACACTGCGCGCGCCGCGGCCCTGGAGTGCGCCCTTATAGAGCACGTTCGAGGTGCAGTTTGGCGCGGCGTGATCCACAAAAAGGCGGTGTTCGAGGTGCTGGCCTTCGTCGGAAAAGTACAGGCCGTCCTGTTCAACTTCGCCGCCGGGGCCCGCGAAGGTCGCGGTCGAGTTGACGCGCACCGCCTTGCCGCCGAGCGTCACGACGATGTGCTTGAGGCGCGCGTCCTTGCCGATCTTGGCGACGTGGGTCGAAACGTGTACGGCGTCATCGGTCCAGTCCTGGATGGCGATCACGGTCATCTCGGAGCCCTCGTCGAGAATCATCTCGACATTCTGGGCATAGAGCGCCGAGCCCGTGTGGTTGACGACGTAGGTCGCGCGGGCGTTTGCTTCGGTGTGCAACACGATCTCGCCGTGGCTCGCAACCGAGGCATCGTGTCCCCCGATCTCGACGCGCGCCGGCTCACTGATCTCGGCGTTCGAGGGAGCCTTGAGGTAGAGCGCGTTCGCGGTGAGCTCGGCGGCTGCCGCGGCGATCCGGTCCTCGGGGAGGATCGCCGTGTGGCGGGGGGCTTCCTTTTTCCCGAGCGAGTCGACGACGATGCCCTCTGGGGCCTCGACCTCGTAGCTCACGACGCTTTCTTCCACGTGAGTCTCGCGCGCCTCGAAAAGCGGGGCGAGCTGGCGGAGGCTTGCAAAGCGCCACTCTTCCTCACGGCCTGTCGGAATCTCGTGGTTGTCGATTCCGAATGCGGCGTGACGGGTCGCGCGCGAGAGGAGGCCGCTGCGCTCACCGGGAAGAGCGACGCCTTCGGATTCGAGCTGTGCTTTCGAATGATCCGTCGTGGTCATTAACCCACGGCTCCTTCCATCTGCAGTTCAATGAGGCGGTTGAGCTCGAGCGCGTACTCCATGGGGAGCTCACGCGCAATCGGCTCGATGAAGCCGCGCACGATCATGGCCATGGCCTCGGTCTCCTCGAGACCGCGGCTCATGAGGTAGAACAGCTGCTCTTCGCTCACCTTGGAGACGGTGGCCTCGTGGCCCATCTGCACGTCGTCCACGCGAACGTCGACGTACGGGTAGGTATCGGTGCGAGAAATCTGGTCGACGAGGAGGGCGTCACACAGCACGTTGGAAGCCGCGTGGTGCGCGCCGTCATTGACCTGAACGAGACCGCGGTAGGACGAGCGACCGCCACCGCGCGAGACCGACTTCGAGACGATCGAGCTCGAGGTGTGGGGGGCCATGTGCACCATCTTGGAGCCGGTGTCCTGGTGCTGGCCTTCGCCCGCGAACGCAATCGAGAGGGTCTCGCCGCGCGCGTGCTCACCCTGGAGCCACACCGCGGGGTACTTCATGGTGACCTTCGAGCCGATGTTGCCATCGACCCATTCCATCGTGCCGCCCTCTTCAACGGTCGTGCGCTTCGTGACGAGGTTGTAGACGTTGTTCGACCAGTTCTGGATGGTCGTGTAACGCACGCGGGCATCCTTCTTCACGACGATCTCGACGACGGCCGAGTGCAGCGAATCCGACTTGTAAATCGGAGCCGTGCAGCCCTCGACGTAATGCACGTACGAGCCTTCGTCGGCGATGATGAGCGTGCGCTCAAACTGGCCCATGTTCTCCGTGTTGATACGGAAGTAGGCCTGGAGCGGAATTTCCACGTGGACGCCCTTAGGGACGTACACGAACGAGCCGCCCGACCATACGGCGGTGTTGAGGGCCGCAAACTTGTTGTCACCCGCGGGGATGACCGTTCCGAAGTACTCCTCGAAGATCTCGGGGTACTCGCGAAGGCCCGTGTCGGTATCCACGAAGATGACGCCTTGCTTCTCGAGGTCCTCGCGGATCTGGTGGTACACAACCTCGGACTCGTACTGGGCGGCGACGCCCGCGACGAGTCGCTCCTTTTCGGCTTCGGGGATACCGAGGCGGTCATAGGTCGCCTTGATGTCTTCGGGGAGGTCTTCCCAGCTCTTCGCCTGGCCCTCGGTCGAGCGCACGAAGTATTTGATGTTGTCGAAATCGATGTCGCTCAAATCCGCACCCCACGTGGGAAGCGGCTTCTTTTCGAAGAGCGAGAGGGCGCGCAGTCGGCGCTTGAGCATCCATTCCGGCTCGTTCTTCAGGTGCGAGATGTTCCGAACGACGTCCTCGCTCAGCCCTCGCTGAGCGGCGGCACCGGCCGTATCCGTGTCGTGCCAGCCATATTCGTAGCTGCCAATCGACGCAATGATCTCGTCCTGACTGAGCTGCTCTGGTGCAGTCGTCATGGCTTCCTTCCTTCTGTGAGCAAATCTGTGGTGACGTCCGAGGCAAGTTCCCCTTCCGCCATGGACTCGGCGATCGCCTCGCTCATGGCGGGGGTGAGGTGCGTGGTGCACACGTGGGCACCCGCCGCTCGCGTGGCGAGGCGTTGCACGGGAACGCCGAGCATACGCGAGAGCGCTGCGGTTTCCACCTCGCACAGCTCGGGGTGCTGAGCCGCGATGTCTTGGACGGGGCAGCGCCCCTGGCACATCTGAACGGTCGTGAGAGTGCGCGTCGCGGCGCCGGCCTTACCGGGTGTGCCTACGGTGACCGTCACGGGCCGAAGTGACGCGGCATACCCGAGTTCTTTGAGGAGATCGATCACGAGACGCACCCGTTTTGCGGGGGTCATCTCTGCCTTGGCTCTTTCACGCTCGTAGCGCCTCTCGAACTCCGCTTCCCACTCGGCAGTTCGCGCCTTCGCGAGCGACACGAGAGCTCCGTGTCCACCCGCGCGCTCGAGCTCCTTCATCGCGAGAAGGGCGAGGCTTTCGCATTCGCGCGATGTCGCGTCGGTGTCGGAAGCCTTGGCGGCGAGCACGAACTCCTTGCGGGGGCGTCCACGCCCGCGTGGTCGGTGAGACGACTCTTTTTCCTCGATGATGCCTTCGGCATGCAAGTGGGAAAGGTGCCGACGGATGGCAGCCCCCGTGAGGTGGAAACGTTCGGCAAGGTCGCCCGCGGCAATCGGGCCATCGATGCTAATGGCTTCGATGAGGCGCTCACGCGTCGAATCCGAGGCGTGCGCTTCAGTGCGATCATTCACGGCATCCTCCTCTCGCCAAAACGGTGGACGCTGCGATTCTACAAACCGCAAGTTTCGAAAAGATAGGGAGGGTTACCTAAGTCCCGCAAAGGCGCGGTGTAAGTCACATAGCTCGGTGGTGAGCGGCAACCGTCGGCCCTCGCCCCTCGTCACGCTCGCCCACGCGGAGCACTACGATGAAGAGCCATGGGTGAGAACACTTCCACAACGAGACCGGCGCCGAACACCGCGCAACCGTCGGCCCTCGAAATCGTCAATCTCCACAAGCGCTTCGGCTCCGTGACGGCGTGCGAAAGCGTGAACCTCACGGCGAACTTTGGCGAGATCACCGCGCTTCTCGGGCCCAATGGCGCGGGAAAATCGACGACCATTGCGTGCGCCACCGGGCTTCTCAACCCGGATGGCGGCGAAGTTCGACTCCTCGGAAGTGACCCGCAAAGCCACGACGCCGAGACTCGCGCTCGCGTGGGCGTGATGCTTCAGGACGGCGGGCTCACCTCCGGCGCCACTGCGAAGCATCTTCTCGAATACGCTTCCTGCCTTTATTCGCACCCTCGAAACTGGCGAGTGCTCTCGAGCGAACTGGGCATCGACGCGTTTGCCTCAACGCTCGTGCGTCGCCTTTCCGGTGGGCAACGCCAGCGCCTCAGCCTCGCGCTCGCACTGCTCGGAGAACCGGATGTCCTCTTCCTCGACGAGCCCACCGCGGGCATGGACGCCGCCGTCAAGCGCCGCACGCGTGAACTGATCCGCGCGGAAGCTGAGCGAGGGGCAGCAGTAATCCTCACCTCCCACGCGCTCGACGACATCGCCTCACTTGCCGATCGCATCATCGTGATCGCCGGTGGCGTCGTGCGGGCCGACGGCACCCTCGCCGACGTCGAAAACACCCTCGGGAATGGCACAGCGCTCGCGCTCGACGTCTCGGCAACAGCCACAGCACAAGAGAATCTCACGGGATTCGAGCGTGCCGTGCGCAAAGCCGCGACGGCGCACGGGGTTTCGCTCACGGTCAATCGTGGCCCCGCCTCGCTCGAGGACATCCTCGTCACGCTCTCCACGCACTCAACGAAGGAGCAAAAGTGAGCATCTCCGATCGTCATTCGCCCAATGTAAGCGGTACCCGCGCCGCACGAGCACCGCAGCGAATCGCCGCACACGCGAAACTCGAAGCCCGGGCACTCCTCACGAACGGCGAACAGCTCATGGTGTCGCTCATGCTGCCCGCCATGGTGCTCCTCGGTCTTCGGTTCATTCCCGTATCGCCCGCGCTTTTTGGTGGCCACACTCCTTCGATTTCCGACGCGGTTGCTGCGACGGCCGTCACGGCGATCATCGCGACCTCGCTCACCTCCCAGGCGATCTCCACGGGTTTTGACCGCCGCAATGGTGTGCTGCGCTGGATTGCCACGACACCGCTCGGCCGGGGCGGGTACATGCTCGGCAAACTTGGCGCCCTCTCCCTCGTCCACATCCTGCAGATCGTCGTTCTCGGCGTGCTGTCACTCGCGCTCGGATGGCGCCCCACCGCAAGTGAAATCCTTTGGTCGATCCCGGCATGGATTCTCGCGACGTGCGCATTCGGAGGCCTCGGTCTTTTGATCGCCGGTACGCTCCGTACGGAGGCTGTGCTCGCGCTTTCCAATATCTTCTTCCTCCTCTTCATTGCCGTGGGAGGTGTCGCTATACCCGCGAAGAGTTTCCCGGCTCCCCTGGACGCCATCGTCGCGCTCTTACCGTCAGCGGCGGCCACGAATGCCCTCACCGCTGCACTTTCGGGGCACGCGCCCTCCCTATGGTCACTCGCGCTTCTCGCGATTTGGGCCGCCCTCTTTGGCGGCCTGACGGTGAGATTCTTCCGCTGGACAAGCAGCTGAGCCGCGGGTCCCGGCCGGGGTTTCTTACACTTGGCGCATGACCTCTCCGAAGAGCACACCACGCGCCGTTGCCGAGCGCCACAATCGCTGGATTTACGTCATTTTTTGGATCAATCTCGCGTGCCAAATCGGCATCATCGTGACGGGCGGCATCGTGCGCTTGACGAAGTCGGGGCTCGGCTGCTCCTCGTGGCCGCACTGCGAACCGGGACAATTCACGCCGCGGTATCACCCCGAATCGGGCCTGCGCCCCTTCATCGAATTTGGCAACCGTGCGCTCACGCTCGTGTTGCTCATCTTCGCGATCCTCGTACTCGTCGCAACCTATAAGCACCTTCGCGCCAAAGGCGCGGGATTCGTGCGTCTTTCATGGGTGCCGCTCGCGCTGACGCTCTTCCAGGCGGTGTGGGGCATGCTCGTCGTCTACCTCCACCTCCACCCCTTCTTCGTGTCGGTGCACTTCATCGTCTCGCCAATTCTCGTGGCGTCCTCCGCGGTTTTGGTCTACCGACTTTACGAGGGCAACGGTTCCGCAAGACTGGCCGTGAACCGCGGTGCTCAATTCGTTTTTTGGCCACTTGCTGCCGTCGGGTTTGCGGTGCTGATTCTTGGAACTCTTACGACCGGCTCCGGCCCGCACTCCGGTGACGCCAACACCCCGCAACGCTTCCCGTTCAACCCAGCGAAAATCGCGTGGCTTCACGCCGATTTCGTATGGCTTTTCTGCGGACTTCTGCTCGGTGTCGCCATCATCCTTATGATCACAAAGGCGCACACTCGGGCGAAGAACGCTCTCATTGCCCTCACGGTCGTGACGCTCCTCCAGGGCGCGATCGGGTACATCCAATATTTCACCGGCCTACCCGAGGCTCTCGTGGGGTTGCATATGTTTGGCGCGGCCCTGCTCTCCGCGGGCATCGCGTGGCTCGGCGCAAGCCTGTTCACGTGGTACCCGATCGGGGAAGGCACGGCACCGCACGACCACTCAAAGGAGGCGCAGCAATGAGCCTGTTCCGCACGAAACGTTACCCAACCCCCGAAGAAATCAAACCCGCGGGCGAGTTCGTGGCGGGCGTGCTCGCAGCGCTTGAGAAAACCGTCGCCGTGGGCGACAACCTCCTGGAGATCGACGCCGAAGTTCACCGCATGATCCGCGAAGCCGGCGCAACCTCGTGCTACCTCGACTACCACCCGAGTTTCGGCGGCTCGCCCTTCGGCAAAGTCATATGTTTGAGCGTGAATAACGCGGTGCTCCACGGCCGCCCCTACGACCGCAACCTCGAGAGCGGAGACCTGCTATCCATGGACTTCGCTATCGAACTCGAGGGATGGGTTGCCGATTCTTCGCTCTCGATCGTTGTGGGTGAACAGCGCGAAGACCACCTGACACTCATTCGCGACACCGAGAGCGTGATGTGGGCGGGAATCAACGCCGCTCGCGCTGGCAACACGGTTGGCGATATCGGTCACGCCGTTGAGACCCGGGCCGCAGAGTTGGGCTACACGATTAATCATGAGTTTGGCGGCCACGGCGTTGGCCGCACAATGCACGAAGCTCCCTTCGTACCGAACTACGGCGCCCCGGGGTCCGGATCGCGGTTGCGCGAAGGTATGGCACTGACCGTTGAACCGTTCCTTACCCCCACGACCGACGTTATGCGCATTACCGAGCGAGACGGCTGGACGGTTGAGTCGGGTGACGGCTCGACTGGCGCGCACGCAGAGCACACTCTCATCGTCACGAAGGACGAGCCCATCATCGTCACGGCTCGCACCCCTGGCCTCCCCCGGATTGCATAGTCGTTGTGGGGGTTACCCCTGCCCTGCACCTGTCCGCGCTACGCGAGCCCGTGGGCGGTGAATTCCGACGGTTGCCAGCGCTCATTCGCACCTCAAACCCCCAGGGACCCTCCCCTTCAAGCCACCTCGCGCAAAAAATTCACCGAAATGTAACATTTTGGTAACGACATGGTTGCTCCCCGCCTTCGTTCGAAACGGCGTAAGTAGTAGTATCCGTAGCGGCCCAGGCCAGATCCCGGTCCGAAAACACTGCCCACCGCCCTCTTTCCCTCAGTGGCGAACAGCGATGGCAACGGTGGCCGAGACACTCGAGCACAGAAAAGAGACTCTCCATGACCCTCACCCGTAAGAAGCTTGGGCCGGTCCTCGGCCTTGGACTCTCCTTGTCGCTCCTCGCTGCGTGCTCCGGCGGCAGTGCGTCCAACGACGCCGCGCAGTCGCCGTCCTCAAGTGTGACGGCCAGTGCGGATTCGTCTTCGAGCTCCTCCACGAGCACGGATGACACGGAGGACAGGCTTCCGGGTTCCGTGGATTCGTCCCCCGCGCCCTCGGAAGACGAAGACCATTCTGGGGAGTCCCTCGCGCAGCAGTGGGCCCGGAAGAGGAACCGTGCCTCCGGCCAAGATTCCAACGTGAACGCCGAGAGCGATGCAAGCTCGGACAGCAGCGGACGTCGACGTGCCCAGGGTGACTCCGAATTGAGTGCAGGCCATACGCCCGAAAATACTCGCGAAAACGGCTCAGGCCAGCAGAAGCCGGCCTTCGAAGTCACGCCTGATACCGCACTTGCTCACGGAGAATCCGATGCGCCGATTCCGCCCGCACAGGATCCCTCGAACGGCCCGGGTCCCTTCCCGGGCAACGTGGTGGCGCAACCGGCGGAGCCGAAGCCCACGCAGCCGAAGCCACATCCCACACCCGAAAAACCTGGCGACGGTACCGGTAAGCCAGCTCCGAAGCCGCACAAGCCGGGCAAACCGAGCAACCCCGCTCCGGAGCCCGGAAACCCCAAGCCCGGAAAGCCGGGCAACTCGCACAACTCCGGCACCGTCACGATTGCGGCCTTTGATGAAGAGGGCTACAACTCCGCACTCGCAAGCTGGAAGCGCGACCGAGATGACGCTCGCAGTGAGGCTGAGCGTTCGAACCGAGCCCTCGACGATGCGCGCCGCACTGTCGAGGCAGCACGTGACAAGGCTGATGCCTCGCAGCGCAGGTACGAAGAAGAAAAGGCGAAGCTCGACGAACTCGTCGCTGCCATGCCCGGTACGGGCGATCTCGCCCAGAAGCGCGACCTCGCGGCGAAGCTGAAGGTCGAAGCGGAGAAGGCCGCCTCCGACGTGGAGACCGCTGAGAAGAAGGTCACCGACGCCGAGAAGAAGAAGCAGGATGCCGATCGCAAGCTCGAGCAGGCCACCAAGCAGCTCGAGGTGCTTTCCGACAAGCGTGACAACATTGCGATTCAGAGCAACCTCGAGTTCGCACAGCTGAATTCGGAAGACCAGCTTCGTGCCCTCTCCGACGCCCTCGCGGAACGTGTGAACGGCTACCGCGTGAAGAACGGTCTGAACGAACTCGTGTACGCACCGGTGTTCAACGACAAGGCCGCAGACTGGTCCACGACTATGGCCACGAGCAAGGACTTCACGCACTCGAATAGGGACGAAGAAGGCTACAGCAGCGAGAACATCGTCGCCGCGACCTGCAGCACGGAGATGGAGACCGTCGACGAGTGCGCCGATGCATTGTTCGAGCAGTGGCAAAAGTCGGATGACCAGAACAAGAACATGCTTGACGAGACCTTCTCGCACGCTGGTATGGGCCTTGCAAAGGGCGACGACGGCCAGGTCTATGGCACGAACATGTTCTTCATCAAGGACGATGCCCACGAGGCTAACTCCACCACCGTCGTCCCGAAGTCGAAGGGCATGCCCGAAAATCTTGGCGGCGAGTACGTGCCCGAGGGTGCAATCGCGGTCACGGGTGGCACGAAGCTCGCCCACACGGTTGACGATCGCAACACCACCGAGTACGACAAGTGGGAAGGCGGCAAGGACGGCCTCGACTACACGAAGGGCGTGCGCCGCGGTGTTGATGAGCGTATCTCTAAGCTTGAAGAAGCCCCGCGGGTCGATGAATTGAAGAAACTCGATTCGGACATCAGCGAAGCACAGGGCAATGTCGACGCGGCCCAGGCCGAAGCCGACCAGAGCAATCAGGACCTCGAAGACGCCAAGAGGGCTAAGGGCGACGCAGACATTCGGAAGACCGAGAGCGAGGATGCCTCCTCTAAGGCTCAGGCTGACCTCGCCGAGGCCGAAGCTGCCGCGCCTGAGGCCGACGCTGCCCGCAAGC
The DNA here is from genome assembly GCF_003989295.1 of Dermabacter sp. HSID17554. NCBI lineage: Bacteria > Bacillati > Actinomycetota > Actinomycetes > Micrococcales > Dermabacteraceae > Dermabacter > Dermabacter sp. HSID17554. The sequence goes on from NZ_RBLW01000001.1 coordinate 295,652, forward strand.
AGCAGCAGGCCAAGGTCGACAATCAAAGTAAGATCGTAGGCGAGGCAGAATCAAACGCCGCTCGCGACAACAAAGCGGCGTCGGATGCCGAGAACGAGCTGAATGAAGCGCAGGCGAAAGCTGACAACGCGAAAGCAGAGCAGCAGCGCGTTGAGGCTCAAGAGCCGACGAAGAAGGATTACACCACGATTATCGAGGTTCCCGCGGAGTGACCTCGCCGCTCCCGTAATCCCAAGGAGGGGCTGCCTCATCCCGAGGCAGCCCCTCCTTCGTCGATTGCATAGGGATTGTGGGGGTTTGGGAAATCAGCAACGTGCCCGGGCCCGTGCGAAGCGGCATCACTTTCGAGCCATGCGACGCCACAAGCCCGCGCATCAGGCGATACGCGGGCTGCGGAACAGTGAAAGCGGCTCCGGCTCTCCCCTACTCGGCGAGCGAGCGCAGGACGTACTGCAGGATACCGCCGGCACGGAAGTAGTCGGCCTCGCCGGGGGTATCGATGCGCACGAGCGCATCGAACTCGATGGGTTCTTCACCTTCGCGCGTTGCGCGTACGAAGACGGTTTTCGGGGTGACGCCTTCGTTAAGAGCGCTCACGCCAGAAATGGAGAAGGTTTCTTCGCCCGTGAGGCCGAGGCTTTCAGCCGACTCGCCAGCGGGATACTGCAGAGGTAGCACCCCCATACCGATCAGGTTTGAGCGGTGAATACGCTCGTAGCTCTCGGCGATGACCGCGCGTACGCCCAGCAGCTTCGTGCCCTTGGCTGCCCAGTCGCGAGAGGAGCCGGTGCCGTACTCCTTGCCGGCGAGGACGACGAGCGGGATTCCCGCTTCGGCGTAGTCCTGGGCGGCGTCGTAAATGAAGCTTTGTTCACCGGTGAGGAAGTTCCTCGTGTAACCACCTTCGACGCCGTCGAGAAGAAGGTTCTTGAGGCGAATGTTCGCGAAGGTGCCACGGATCATGACCTCGTGATTGCCACGGCGCGAGCCGTAGGAATTGAAGTCTTTACGGTCCACGCCGTGCTCGCGCAAGTAGCGCCCGGCCGGCGAGTCGGCCTTGATGGCACCCGCGGGCGAGATGTGGTCGGTTGTCGTCGAGTCACCGACCTTCACGAGTACGCGCGCATCGTCGATGTCACGAATCGCCTCAAGCTCCATGCTCATCCCCTCGAAGTACGGGGGTTTGCGCACGTAGGTCGAATCTTCGCTCCACGAGAACGTGTCGCCGTCAGGAGTATCGAGTCCGCGCCAACGCTCATCGCCTGCGAAAACGTCGGCGTAATCGTTCTCGAACATTTCCTGCGTGATGTTCTCGGCGATCGTGTGTTCGACTTCGGCGGGAGTCGGCCAAATGTCGCGAAGGAACACGGCGTTGCCCTCGGCATCGTGCCCGAGCGGGTCGGAGTCGAAGTCGAAGTCCATCGTGCCGGCAAGCGCGTAGGCGATGACGAGGGGCGGCGAAGCCAGGTAGTTCATCTTGACGTCCGGGTTGATACGCCCCTCGAAATTGCGGTTGCCCGAAAGCACAGCGGTCACGGCAAGGTCGCCCTCGGCAATGGCTTCGGAAATTTCGGGGGCGAGAGGGCCGGAGTTGCCGATGCAGGTCGTGCAGCCGTACCCGACGAGGTGGAAGCCAAGCTTCTCGAGGAAGGGCCACAGGCCGGCTTTCTCGTAGTAGTCGGTGACGACCTTCGAGCCAGGTGCCATCGACGTTTTCACCCAGGGCTTGACGTTGAGGCCACGTTCAGTCGCGTTCTTCGCCAGCAACCCCGCGGCCATCATGACCGAGGGATTCGACGTGTTCGTGCACGACGTGATGGACGCGATCGAGACGATGCCGTGGTCGATCGTGTAATCGGTTCCCTTGACCGCTGTGGGACTCGAGGTGTTCTCGGCATAGGCCGGCAGGGAGTTCGCGAAGCTTTCTTTCGCTTCGGTGAGCACAATGCGATCTTGCGGGCGTTTGGGCCCGGCGATCGAGGGGACGACGGTTGCCAGGTCTAGCTCGAGGTATTCGGAGTATTCCGCTTCCTTCTTAGGGTCATGCCAGAGCCCCTGACGCTTGGCGTAAGCCTCGACAAGGGCCACTTGATCGTCGTCACGGCCCGTGAGGCGCAAGTAGTCGAGAGTGACATCATCGATCGGGAAGATTGCGGCGGTCGAGCCAAACTCGGGGCTCATATTGCCGATCGTGGCGCGGTTCGCAAGGGGAACCTGCGAAACACCTTCGCCGTAGAACTCCACGAATTTGCCCACGACACCGTGCTTGCGGAGCATCTCGGTGATCGTGAGGACAACGTCGGTAGCGGTTGCGGCGGGCGGGATTTCGCCAGTGAGCTTGAAACCCACGACTCGCGGGATGAGCATTGATACGGGCTGGCCCAGCATGGCCGCTTCCGCCTCGATGCCGCCAACGCCCCAGCCGAGCACGCCGAGACCATTGACCATCGTCGTGTGCGAGTCGGTACCGACGCACGAATCGGGGTAGGCGCGCAAAACTCCGTTGACTTCGCGGGTCATCACGGTCCGGGCGAGGTATTCGATGTTGACCTGGTGAACGATTCCCGTGCCTGGCGGCACCACCTTGAAATCATCAAACGCGCCCTGGCCCCAACGGAGAAATTGGTAACGCTCGCGATTGCGCTCGAACTCGAGATCCATGTTGAGTTGAAGAGCGTCGACGCGGCCGGCGACATCGATCATGACGGAGTGGTCGATCACCATTTCCGCAGGGGCAAGGGGGTTGATCTTGGAGGGATCGCCGCCGAGGTCGCTCATCGCTTCGCGCATCGTCGCAAGATCCACAATGCAGGGCACGCCGGTGAAGTCCTGCATGATGACGCGCGCTGGCGTGAACTGGATTTCCTCACTCGGCTCGGCCTGGGGATCCCAGTTGGCGAGCGCCTGGACGTGGGCGGCGGTGATGTTTTCTCCGTCTTCAGTGCGCAGAAGGTTTTCAAGGAGCACTTTGAGGCTGTAGGGAAGCCGACGGTACCCCTCAACAGCGTCGAGTGCATAGATCTCGTATTCGCGGGAGTTGACACTCAGGGAGGTCTTCGCGCCGAAAGAATTCACCGTGCTCATCGAGGCTCCAATCGCAAGTGCGGTTGATCGTTGTCAGTAATTATCGTGCGGCCCGTTCGAGCTTCACAACGCATTCCATGTGGTGGGTGTGGGGGTATAGGTCGAAGACTTGGAAATCGGTGATGGCCCAGCCCTCGTGCTCGGCAACTCGCAGGTCGCGCGCGAGAGTGGAGGGTTCGCACGAAACGTAGACCATGCGCTCGCGAGTGAGCTCGGCAAGGCGCGCCATGGCCTTTTCGCCAACGCCCGCGCGGGGCGGGTCCATGATGACGCGGTCAGGCCCTTCATTCGCGTCCGCGAGGAAGTCGCGGACATCCGCGGTGACGGCTTTGGCCTGGGGGTAGGCCGCGAGGTTCTCGGTGGCGTCGGCGCTCGCGCGTTCCGCTCCCTCGACGCTCACAAGTGCACCTGTGCGGCCGACTGCGCGGGCTGCGGGGACCGAAAAAAGGCCCGCCCCGCCGTACAGATCCCAAATCCGCTCACCTTCGTGCGCGTCAAGAGCGTGTCCGACGGCGGCGGTCAGAAGGCGCGGCGCATCAACGTGCACTTGCCAGAAACCGCTCGCGTAGAGAGTGAAAACGTCATCGCCGACGATTTCCCGCACCGAGTCGTCGCCGCGCAGAGCAGTGGTACTCGTGCGCGTGGCGAGCACGATGCTCGCATTCTCGCAGGTGGTAGGAAGATTGAGATCGTCGAGGGTCAAATCGTTCTCGGAGCGCACGATGATCGCGGGCGCGCTCCCGCTTGGAGCGACGACATCGACTGCAACGACGCCGCTCGGGGCCTTCCACACGTCGATGCCGAGTGCTTGGATTGCGGGATGGGCGAGAGGATTTGACCCAACGGCGTGAATTTCGTGGGAGCGCCAGCCGTGCATGCCGACCTTGCCCTGATCGACGGCGAAGCGGACGCGCGAGCGCCAACCGAGCCCCGTGTGGTCGTCCCGAGCGGGCTCGATTTGGATGTTTTCAATCGGGTACGTGCCAATCCGGGCGCGCGTCATGAGCTCCTGAAGAACCTCGGTCTTGATACGACGCTGCGCTTCGATGCGGATATGGGCATAGTCGGCTCCACCGAGTCCCTCGTATCCGCATTCAGGCCACGCACTAGGGACGCGATCGGGCCCAGCCTCGATCACGTCGATCGTTTCGGCACGCCAAAAGCGCGCGTTCGCCTTCGAGTCAGGAAGCACTTCAGCAACGACGGTTTCTCCCGGGCACGCGCCACGCACGAAGACAACGCGACCTTCGTGACGCGCGACGAAGGTGCCTCCATGTGCCGGCTTATCGACGGTCAGGGTGATCAGCCGCCCTTCCCCTGCGAGCTCCTGCACTTCTTTTGGTCGCTCGGATGCGGGACGGGTCATGGGGCTAGCTCCTTGACAGCGGGATTCCTGTACGACGCGATCGATGCTTCGTGCTCAGAACCATCGAGATCCCAAGGGACACGGCGGACCGTCACGCGCTCATACTTCTCGAGTCGGGTCGTGACTCGCCTCAGCACGTGGTTGTGCATGATCGACTCCCACCAGTGTCCCACGAGAAATTCAGGAATGTAGACAACCACGGCGTCACGGGGGTACGTGCGTGTAAAAGATCGCACGTAGTCGTCGAGCGGCGCGAGGAGGGCGCGATACGGCGAATTGATCACTCGTAGCGGGATGGGGATCTTGCGCCTGAACCACTCCGTGCTAAGCGTGTCGATCGCGGAATCCTTGGTCTTCACGGCCACGGCTTGGAGGCTCAGGTGCGGTGACGCCATCGCTTCCTTGATCGCTCGAATGGCGGGTCGGTTCAGTTGCGTGAGCAGAACGATGCCCCGTGTGGGATCTTTACCGTCGAGGGGGGCGGGTGCCGCGATCGGCCAGCGGCCAAGATCCTCGTCGTGGCCGAGAGCGAGTTTCGAGAAGATCCGAGAGTAGTAGCGGCTGATGATCGTCATCGCTGCCCACATAAGCGCCACGGCAGCGAGTGTCACCCATGCGCCGAGGAGGAAGTTGGCGGTGGCCACGGTCACAAGGACCAGGGCCAGGCACACGGTCGCGACGAGACTGACCGCGCGTTTGCGGGCAAAGCGCTGGCGTTCCTTGAGCCGCACCGCCACGCGGTGTTTTTTCGTGTAGTGGCGGAACATCCCCAGCTGCCCGATCGTGAAGGTCATAAAAACGCCCACGACATACATGTGGATGAGCAGCGTAATGTTCGCGCCCGTCGCGAGAACCACGATTTCCGCAAGCCCCGCGAGGAGCAGAATGCCATTGGAGTACACGAGCCTGTCGCCCCGTGAGGCGAACACGCGGGGGATGTCACCGGTGCGGGCGAGCGCCGCCGTCAGTACCGGCAGTCCGGTGAAGGCGGTGTTCGCGGCAATGCACAGCACGAGAGTGGCCATGGCGAGCATTGCGAGCGACATGAGCGATCCGGCCCCGAAAATGGCCTCCGCAATCTGGCCGAGCACTGGCGTCGCTTCGCTCACGCGCGCGCCTTCCGCCTCGCGGGGCGAAAGACTCACGCGCGTCGCGAGGGCGAGTAGCATGACCCCGAGGAAAAGCACCGCCGTCATCGCGCCCGAAATGACCAGCGTGATGCACGCATTGCGGGCTTTCGGGGGCCGGAAAACAGGCACGGTGTTCGTGATGGCCTTGACACCGGACACCACGGGAAGGCCGCTCGAAAAAGCTCGCGCAAGAACGAACGCGCCGCCGAGCGCAGTGAGAGCCGCAGGCTCCCCCTCCCCCGGTTCCGGATAGCTTCCCGCATGTGGGGATAGCCCGAGCGTCCCTTGCCATGCCTCAATTCCGCCCCACACGAGAGTGATGGTGATCAAAGCGATGAAGGTATACACGGGAAGGCTCACGAGCCGCGCCGATTCCCGCGCGCCTCGAAGATTCACGAGTGCAAGGAGCGCAATAATCACCATCGCCATGCCGGTTTGAAACGGTGCAAGAGGGCTTATCGCACCCCCGATATAGGCGCCCGCTTGCGAGGAAGCGACCGCGACCGTGAGTACATAATCGGTCACCAGAGCCGCACCTGCGAGTCGGCCCGCGTTCGGACCAAGATTGGTTCGCGCGACAACGAAGTCGCTTCCGCCGCCTGGATATTCCTCGATCACGTTCAGGTGGGCGGTCACGACGATCGCCATGACAAAGACGATGGCGATTCCTACCCACGGGCTCCATGCGAAAAGGCCGATTCCGGAAAGGCCGAGCGTGAGAATGATTTCATCGGGGGCGTACGCGAGTGCACTCACCGTATCGGCTGCAAACGAGGGAATAGCGAAGCGCTTCGGGAGGCGCTGGCGCGCGAGGCGATCGGAGCTAAACGGGCGCCCGATCACAATGCGTTTGACGGAAGCGAGGGGGCGGGACACACGAATAATCTACTCTCCGCCCGGGCACGGCGCACATCCTCATCCGCGCGCACGCCTCGCAGCTCCCCTCACGCGTTAGGCTGGATTTATCGTCCGGGCCAGCTCCGGCGCGCACCACACCAACCGCATCAGGCGAGGATCAGCAATGCACATCGTCATTATGGGCTGCGGCCGCGTAGGCGCAACGCTTGCCACAAAGCTCCAGACAAACGGACACTCGGTGGCGATTATCGATCGCGACGAGAAGGCGTTCCGCATACTCCCCGATGACTTCGAGGGGATCAAAGTCCACGGAATCGGCTTTGACCGCCGCTCGCTTGAGCGCGCTCGTTGCGACGAAGCCATCGCCTTTGCCGCGGTCGCAGGCGGCGATAACTCCAATATCATCGCGGCCCGCGCCGCGCGGCAGCTCTACGGCATCCGCAATGTCGTCGCGCGTATCTACGATCCGAAACGCGCCGAGGTGTATGAACGCCTTGGTATCGCAACCGTGCCCACGGCGCGGTGGACCACGAATCAGATGCTTACCCGCCTGATTCCGGGCCAGTCAGCTCGTGAGTTTCAGGATATTTCCGGTAACGTGTCGATGCTCGCCTGCGATTTCCACCCCAGTTGGGTGGGCACAACGCTCGCGGACCTCGAAAAACTCACCGCCTCGCGCGTCGCTTTCGTGACCCGCTACGGCGAAGGGTCGTTGCCGAGGCGCGACTACCGCATACAGGAAGAGGACATCGTGCACCTCACGCTCGAAACAGAGCGAGAGGCGGAGGTTTCCGCACTGCTCACCCACCAATTTGAGGAGGACGCCGAATGAAGATCGTCATCGTGGGTGCAGGAAGTGTGGGGCGAAGCATCGCGCGGGAGCTCCTCGACAAGGGACGCACGGTCACCCTGATCGACCGGGAGGGGGCACATCCCGGTCTTGACGAAGTCACGTGGGTGCAGGGCGACGCCGCCGAACTCGATGTTCTCGAAAAGGCGAAGCTTGCCGAAACCGACGTGGTTGTCGCCGCCACGGGCGATGACAAGGTGAATCTCGTCGTTTCCCTCCTCGCCAAAACCGAGTTCGGAGTTCCGCGAACCGTGGGCCGCGTCAACCACCCTCGCAACGAATGGATGTTCGACGATGCCTGGGGCGTCGACGTTGCGGTGTCGACCCCGCGGATTATGACTTCCCTCGTCGAAGAGGCCGTGAGCATCGGCACTGTCGTCACGATGTTCTCCTTCGCGAAGTCCGAAACGAGCATGGTCGAGATCACCGTCCCGGAAACCTCGCCGATCGTTGGCAAAGACATCGGTGATGTAGCGTGGCCGAGGAGCGCGACCCTCGTTGGCGTCGTGCGTGAGGGGCATCCGCGCCCACCTGCCGAATCCGAGGCCCTCGAGCCGCGCGATGAGCTTTTGTTCCTCGCTCACCGCTCATGTTTGACGGCTCTTCAGCGCACGGTGGTGCCAAGGGGACTCGAGGAAACGACCGCAGCGCTGCCCGTTGTGCGGGTTAGTGACGAGGACGAGGACTAAAAACCCTCCAATTTCGCCCTACGAACGCTTGGACTCTTTGGGGGACGTCGCCTCTATGTGAGCGCTGGTGGCGTCGGAATCCCACCGCTTCACAAGCGCGCGGTGCTGCAGAAAAACCACATACGTGACCGCCACGAATGCCGGGATCCCCATGATGAGCTTGGCGATACCGAGCGCGTCTGTGAATCCCGCAAAATACAGGGGTGCCTGCACTGCGACCTTGAGCGCAAAGAGCCCCGCGTACCACAGCGTGGCATACGTGTAGGTGCGCCTGCCCTCGCGAGAGGTGCGCCAGGCTGAAACTCGCGGGTCGACGAGTGCGGCCACGTATCCCACTGCCGGGTGTTTCACAAGGATCGAGACGATCAGTCCCACGGCATAGACGGCGTTGGTGATCAGACCGGGAAGGTAAAAGCCACTGCCGTCGCCGCTTTTCACGGCGATGAACGCGCCGAGAGCAATCCCGATCGCACCGCTGATGGCGGGTGTGACCTGGCTTTTCGTGGCGATGCGCCACACGAGTGCGAGAACGACGACGCCGAGCGAAGCGACACTCGCGAGCACGACGTTGCGCGTGAAGAGAAACAGCACAACGAACAGGAGGGTCGGGAGGACCGATTCGATGAGCCCCCTCACGCCACCGATCGCGTTCATGACGCTGTAGTCATCAGAGGTAAAGCTCGCTTTGAGCCCGGTTGCAGGTGGTTCGGGGGCTGACGATGGTGAGGTCACTGGCCGTCGTCCTTCGCACCGTGGATCGTGTATCGGGGGTTGTACATGATGCGCTTACGGCCTCGCAGGCCTACGAATCCCTCGACCTCCAGGCGCGCACCAGGTTCGATACCGGCGATCGACTGACGCCCGAGCCACACGAGGGCAAGCCTGCCCGTACCATCGTGGAGATCAACGTCGAGCTTCGGATCCTGGCCTGCCGGCTGGACGACGATCGAGCTGACCGTGCCAAGGCAATGCGCCGGGCGGCGGGACATGATGGACGCAATCTCGTCAAGATTCTCCACGCCGCTCTCGTCGTCGTCATTGGTCGACGCGGACGCATTCAACAGATCCCTCGCCTTCGTGAGGACGCTCACGGCCTACCTCACCTCGGCGATTGTGGGCCCCTGACCGAGCGGATCCGCGTCATCCGGAAGCGGTGAAGCATTCCCCTCACCGGGAACCTTCAGTTCGAGAACCTCACGGGGTGCCTTCGCCATGGAGCCACGCACGACAACGATCGAGCGAATGATGTCTTCGATCTCTTCGCGCACCGTACCGGTTTGAAGCGCTGCTCCGGAGATCACGGCGCGCAGAAACCAACGGGGCCCGTCAATGCCCACGAAGCGCATGGGCCTGTGAGCGCGCGCGTTCGATCCCTTAATGGCGAGCGGAATGCGCGCGTAGAGTTCGGTGCCAAACGCCCCTTCACGTGTTTCCGTCGTGCCGCCTTGCGACGCGACTGATTCGCGCAGCGACTTGCGGATGTCATCCCACAGCCCTTCGCTCTTCGGCGCAGCGAAAGCGTTGATCTGCATTTGCGACTCACCGTACGTGAGAGTGAGGCCCGTGACGGCCCTCGAGCGTTTTTCTACCTCGACGGCGATGCTCATGCCTTCGCGTGCGGGAATCTGAATCGATCCGAAATCGAGACGTTCGGTATCGGGGGCATCCTTGATATCAAAGGGGCCCTTGACTTCCTCTTCCTCCGGTGAGGGAGTGTGCGTGAGCGGCGCGCTGTCAGTAACTGAAGCTTTCTTTTTTGAGCGTCCAAAAAGTCCCATGTTTACCCCTCGTGTCCTTCGCCATTGGTCGTGGAAGAAAAACCACCGCTTGAACCGAAACCAGCTTCGCCGCGCGCTGCCGGGTCGAGGGAGTCGACCTCCACAATCGTGGGGCGCAGGATCGGCACGATCACGATCTGAGCGATGCGATCACCACGCGCAATGTGCAGGGTCTCGGTTGTGTCGGTGTTGAGCAGCGCAACCTTAAGTTCACCCCGGTAGCCCTCGTCTACCACTCCCGGCCCGTTCACGATCGTGATGCCGTGCTTGGCGGCGAGTCCGGAGCGGGGGCACACGAGCCCGACGGTGGCCGGCGGAAGAGCGATCCTGACTCCCGTGGGAATGAGGGCGCGCTCACCGGGGGCGAGGTCAAAGTCAATGGCGCTCGTGAGATCGAGTCCTGCGTCGTCAGCGTGCGCACGCGAGAGCGCAAGCTCGGGCGCCTCACACACCGTCGGCAATTCGACGGGGCGCGGGGCGCCGGCGGACGGCGTGGGCGCGGTGGCGTTTTCACTCATGGGCTCAGCCTATCGCCGCTCGAGCTATTCGTGCGGATACTTGCACGGTTGCGCCCCTCGTGTGTGGGGGATCTTGCGCGGGGGCAGGCTCGGCTCGAAGTGCTGTGTGAGACGATGGCAGCTATGTCTTCCCTATTTCAGGAGCGCCTGCACCCGGGCCCCTTCGTCACACTCATTGCCGTCATCTTCGGGGTGCTGCTCGGAGCGATCCTCCTGCCTCTGAGCGAGATCGTCAGCATCGTGACCGCGCTCGCCCTCGGAATCCTTTTTCCCGTTCTCCTTTTCGCGGCATCCCCGGTCGTCGAGGTTCGCGAAGACGTGGTTGCCGCGGGACCGGCACGCATTGAGGTGGACGTCCTCGGCGAGCCGCGAATCCTTGCGAAGTCGGATTTCGCCAAGATCCTCGGACCCGACATTCGCCCGCTGGATTTTCGTGTGGTGCGAGGGTGGATTTCGACCGGCGTTGAGGTGCCGGTCCTCGACCCTGAAGATCCAACCCCCGCTCTCGTTCTCTCGCTTCGGCGCCCCGAGGATTTTGCTCTCGCACTCAAGGCGGCAAAGACAAAGCGGGTGCGCGAGGACGATTCCTCGCACACCCGCTAAGGGCCGGGCGCGTCAGTCGCCCGAGCACTCCTTGCAGATAATGAGCTTTCCTTCGACGTGGTCAATTTGGCTGCGATGTTTCACGAGGAAGCACGAACCGCACGTGAACTCATCGACTTGGCGAGGCAAAACGGTGACCGACAGCTCCTCATTCGAGAGGTCGGCGCCGGGGAGCTCGAACCCCTCCGCGGCTTCGGCCTCGTCCTCATCGACGGAAGGTGAGGCGTTATCGTTCCGGCGCCCCTTGAGTTCTTCAATCGAGTCTTCGCTCGAGTCGTCGTCCTTCTTGAATGGGGCGTCGTAATCGGTAGCCATGGTTCTCTTTCACGGGGATCTGGGGCGCTGGGGTCCGCGCCCGGTGCGGTGTTCAGCAACGGCGGGAATTCTCGCAGTTTGCCTCGGCTTTTGCAAGCTGTGCGAAGAAACTACCAGAGTTCGATACCTCGCGCCCGCATAACCCGCGCGTGAGGTTTGACGAGTGTTCCTCAAGGACTGTCCCGCCGTGTCAGCAGCGTTTTTCGAGTCTCGCGTTTTAGTATTGGCAGCACGCGAGACCTCGATAGAGAAAGAAGGCCGTTAATGCGCGAGCTCACACTCGGCGGGTTGCACGAGAACTCCGATCACCTCATTTTGCTCGACGCTGAGGGCGAGCGATACACGGTGCGCATTGATGAAGCCCTGCGTGCGGCGGTACGCCGCGATGCGTCGTCCGTTGGACTCCTCCAGCAAAATCACTCGTCGGCTCTCAAACCCAAGGACATCCAGGCGATGCTGAGGGGCGGATCGACCGTGGAGTCGATCGCGGAACTCGCGGGGATGGAAGTTGAGCACGTGAAGCGCTACGAGGGGCCCGTTCGTGCCGAGCGTGATCACACTGCGCGCCGTGCACAGGACTTCCGCACCTCGAAGGGCGGGACCGAGAAGCTCATTGACGTCGTGGAGCCTCGCCTGCGCGCACGCGGGGTTGACGAGGATCTCGAGTGGGATGCGTGGCGCCGCAGTGACGGCACGTGGACCCTCCAGCTCACCTTCGTCGCCGGTGGTCGTTCGCGCATCGCCACGTGGCAGGCGGATCTTCCCAATCGCGTCGTGACGGCCGAGGATAACGAAGCACGCTGGCTTTCCGACTCCGAGGCCCAACGCGAGGATTCTCCCGCGCGCACGCGCTTCAAAACGCAGCGAGCAAATGTGTTCAACATCGAGGAGAGTACGGCTGATCCCTCAAGCGACTCGCCTGCCGCCTCCTCGCCAATCTCGGAACGAGAGCTCGACGAACTCAACGCACGCCGTGGAACGCCGGTTTCTGCTTCGGCACCCGTGGAAACCGCTCCGGAGCCCTCGGCGGTGCACACCGAAACTCCGGCTCCGGCCTCGCCGTGGCAGAGCCTCGAAGAATATGAGCCTGAGGCACGCGACAACAACGAGAGCGCCCAAGAAGAGGCACTCGCGGCTCCGGAGGAAGAGCGCCCTGCTCCCGTGCGGATCGTCCCGATCAGCGCCCACCATCACAACCGCGAGGTTCGCGCCGATACCTTTGATACCGAAGAGGTCTCCTACATCGACGGCCCGGACGATTTGAGCGAAGCGCCCGACCCCGCTCACGATCCGTCAGCCTCTGAGGACGACACCCACGAGGGCACCTCGACCGACGCGGATATCGCCGCGAAAGAGGACCTCGAGGAGTCCGCGCCCGCCAACGAGGGAGATGACTCACCGGCAGCGGGCGAGGCTGAAGACGAGAACCTCACGCCTCTGCCCGGCTTTGACGCGGAGCCGAAAAAGCCTCAAAAGAAGACGAAGCGCCAGCGTGCGTCCATCCCGTCGTGGGATGACATCGTGTTTGGCCACAAAGACTAGAAGTGGCGAAGCCGCGGCCTGCTACACCGTGAACTGAAGAAACGGCACCGCGAGTTCAGCATCGCTGAGCGAACCGTGAACTCCTCGTTGTGTAAGGGAGGCTGCGCTCACGAAGCCCGTATGGGTGAACTGGTGGCGACCTCGAGCGAAGATGAGCGCGTCACCGAGCCGCTGCGCAACGATTGCTCGCTCCGACCCGCGCGCCTCTCCCAAAAGCCCGCTCGAAAGCATCTGGTCGGTATCGAGAACGTCCCCCCGCTCCCCTACCCACGACCGAAGCTCCGCGAGGGGCGGGTGGCCGTCGGCATCCCGGAACCGGACCATGAGTGCGCGCCCCTCACCCGCGACGGCACTGCATCGTGAGAGCATGCCGGGGGCGTGTGCGAGGTCCATGATCTGCTCAAAATCGGCTTCGACCATGCCGTGATCCGCGGTGATGCTTACGCGCGTGCCTTCAGGGACGGAACGCATGAGCGTGTCAAGAAACCTGTCGGTGTCTTCAAGAGCGTCGAGCCACGCGGTCGAGCCAGGGCCGTAGCGGTGCCCCGCTTTGTCGATATCCGGGACATGGAGGTAGCACGCGCCGCCGGCACCGACGTGAGAGAGTGCCTTTCGCACGGCGCCAATTCTTCCGCCGGGCGAGGAGTAGCCGAAAAAATCCCAGCGTTCAGCGGGTTGAAGCATGCCCGTGAGGAAGCTATTGCGGTAGCGCGCCGGCCCCACATGCGCGACGAAGCGCTCAGAGTTCTCCGCGTATCCGCGGGCGCGTATCCACTCGCGAGGGTCAAGATTCTTTGCTCCCCTGAGGTTATTCACGCGAGTGCCGTTCGACGTGAGCCCTTCGTAACCGAGAATGCCGTGCGCGAGTGGTGACACTCCCGTAAAGAGGGAGGCGAGCACGCTGGTCGTGGTGGCGGGTGCGATGGTCGTTTCTCGCTCGAGAGAGTTCGCGTGCGTGCGAAAAAACCGTGTGTGACCTCGATAGCGTTCGAGGTCCTCAAAGCCCAGGCCATCGACGAGGATCAGGAGGTCGCGGCCGCTGCGCGCCTCGAGCGCCTCGCGCCATCGTCGCACGAGGCGTGGTTCGCCCTCGCGCCAATCAACGGGATCGGTCACTGCGTTGCGTCGTAAAGGGAATCGAAGAATGCGAGCGCGTCGGCGATGGCCTGTTCGCCGTCGGCGATGGCGCTCACCCGCAAAACGAGGTCCGCTTCGCGGCTCTCACCCGTATATCCGTGATCGGCGCTGCACTGCGGGTCGTCGCACCAGGCAGGTTGCACATCGAGCCGTCGGTTCGCGCCCCAGTTCAGGCCGAGTGTCACTTCCGCCTCACGCGGCGCGATTGCGGCGCCATCGGCGTCGTACGCTTGCGCAAGCGCAAGATTGCCCACGCGCGCGAGCTTGACCCGTTCGGTGGAGACGATCACCTGGGTGGGGTTGAGCGCGTCCGCGCTTTCGTCGTCGAGGTGCACGATGACCAGGTGCTCGTCGGTGAGCGCGAGAATCGTGAGGTGGCGGCGCACTTCCGGCCCATCGAAGGTTGTCTCGGGTCGCACCAGGTAGCTGCGAATTCGGCTTTCGCGCACGGCGCGCTCGAGGGCTGCGCGGGCCGTGTCGGGGAAATACCCGGCAAGCTCGAGTTCCGTGAGGAGTGTCGGTGGAAGGCTCATGGCTCCAGTGTAGTGAGGTCCGGTGAAGGGCCGTGAGGAGGCCCGACGGTTGCTTCGCATCCGCCGATCTCGAGCCCTTTGGCGTGCACCCGCACGGGATTCAAGGTGAGTGAGGTGAGAGAGTCAAGGTGCAAGAATGCGGCGGCGAGAGTGTCGAGTGCCTCGACGAGCCGCGCACGGCCTTCGCAGTCGCGTGGGACGTGAGCGTCGAGAACAGGCGCGGCCTCGAGCTCCTCGAGCATGGCCTCCGCCGTTCCCTGCCGGAGTGGAAGGCGCGCATAGGAAGCGTCGGCGAACACTTCATAGGCGATTCCGGTGAGGGCGAGTGTGAACACTGGGCCGAGGGCATCGTCGCGCTCGAAGCGAAGGCGAAGCTCGCATTCGCTCTCGCGGGTGCGGCGGGAATCGTTGAAGGGAAGGCCGAGCGCGCCGAGGAGAGCCCCTTGCGCGGGCGTGGGGGAAAGCGCGGCGCGAGCGTGCTCGAGCTGGGTCTCGGTAAGGGTGCGAGTAGCCGGTACCGGGCGGGGCCTCCGGACACGCGAGTGTGCGGCGCGCAGGGAGGTCGCGAGTGCTTCGCTCGCGCGTGAGGCGGTCGCGAAGACTGGCGGGAGGCTCGGATCCTCGCGTAATGCTGACCGCAAAACACGTACGCGGGGTTCATCACTCACGACGACCATGAGTACCTGAACGGCAGAGCCTGACGCGAGGGTTGAAAGCGCCTGGGCAAGGTGTACGAGATCCACCCGTTGTGTGTCGAGGATCGCGGCGATCACACAGTCGACGCCGCCCGGGGCGGCCATCGCGGTGAAGGCGCGCGAAACGAAACGATCATCGCCGACGATCGGCACACGGAAATTCTCGCGTCGAACGTCGAGCCCCGCCTCGTGGGCGGCCGCCCTCAACGTGGCGCCTAGCGCACTCGAATTGGAAAGAAGCCCCACTCGAGTGCCGTGAGCGCGACCCTCGCGAGAAAGGAGGGCGAGGGTATCGAGCAGGTGGTCGACGCTCTCGGTACGAAGCGCTCCGGCGCGATCCAAAATCTGGTTGATGGCGCGATCGGGAAGAGGTGAGGCCTTACGCGCGGTGTCGGCGGGGCCGCGTTCCGGCTCGTTGGGCGGGCGAACAATGAGAACGGGGACTCGTGCCGAAAGAGTCTCGATGTGGGACACGAGTCTCGCGGGATCACCGAGGGATTCGAGAGAAAGTGCGACGAATTCGATGTCCTCGTCGCTGTGCCAACGCTCCAGTGCGCTCGTGAGGGAGAGATCCGCGC
The DNA here is from genome assembly GCF_003989295.1 of Dermabacter sp. HSID17554. Taxonomy (NCBI): domain Bacteria; kingdom Bacillati; phylum Actinomycetota; class Actinomycetes; order Micrococcales; family Dermabacteraceae; genus Dermabacter; species Dermabacter sp. HSID17554. Next base: position 311,328 of record NZ_RBLW01000001.1, read on the forward strand.
GATTACCTGCGGAGAGGAACTCCTTCACGCGAAGGCCGCGCGAGTCAGCTCCTGCGAGAATCATCGCACTGAGGGCCGTCGACTGACCGGCCAGCGCGATCGTTCCCCGCTCGGAGGTCCGCGGCGCGAGCGAAACGTTGAGGGGATTCTCCCCCGTGCGGAAGAACCCGAGCGAGGAGGGCCCAAGAATGCGAATGCCGTGTGCACGCGCAGCAGAAACGAGCGCCTCCTGCGCGGCGAGCCCCTCTTCGCCCGCGTCCGCGAAGCCCGCGCTCACCACGACTACGGCTTTCACGCCGCGCTCCGCGAGAGCTTCGAGCGCCGAGATACACCGCTCGGGGCGAAGGGCGAGGACCGCGAGGTCCACGGGACCGGGGACATCGGCGATGCTTCCGAAGCTTTTAAGGCCATTGATTTCATAGGCCTCGGGGTTCACGGGGAAGATCGCACCGCTAAAGCCACTCGCGATGAGCCCGCGAATGATCTGGGCTCCCACCTGGTCCCGGCGACGGCTCGCCCCCACGACCATGATCGATGCCGCGTCGAACAACAGCGCCATGGCTGCGGCCTCAGCTCGACGCACACGCTCGCGCTGCGCCGTGAGGGTGGCGGGCGTCGGAACTGTGCTCCAGGAAAGGGCCACGGCCCCTTCCTCGATTTTTCCTCGCTCAAGCTCGAAGCCCGTGCGCTCAAGAACGCGGAACATCGCATCGTTATCGGCGAGCACATCCGCCGTGAACGTTTCAATACCCACCGAGCGGGCGATAGCCGTCAGGCGTTCGATGAGGATGGTGCCGATTCCCTGCCCATGCAGACGATCCGATACGACGCACGCGATGTCGGCAACACTCGGCGCTGTGCGGGTCAGGCGCGAAACCCCCACGATGGCCCCGCCCCTCAACGCCACGAGGGCGATGCGGTCACGGGCGTCAACGCGTGAGAGCCGCTTGAGCTCCTCACGCGAAAGAGTGCGCTTCGAGGTGAAGAAGCGTTGATACCGCGTTTGCTGTGAGAGGCCCGAGTAAAAAGCCTCGAGTGCCCGGGAATCCGAGGCTGCGAGGGGGCGCACGAGAACGCCCATGCCGTTTGCCGCGCACTCGTACGAGGACCACCACTCGGGGTAGTGACCATCGTGTGCGCGCCCTTTTGCGCCTCGCCTTCCTCGTGCCATGTGACGATTCTACGTTCGCCACCTCCCCCGTATGTGGGATTGACGCTGGCACAATGGTGCGCATGGCCTCACGTACATCCACGCCCGCACCGGAGCCGATCAAAGAAAGCATCGTCGACATCGACGTCACAAGCGAGATGGAGACCTCCTTTCTCGAGTACGCGTACTCGGTGATCTACTCGCGTGCGCTCCCCGATGCGCGCGACGGGCTCAAACCGGTCCAACGCAGGATCCTCTACACGATGGACAACATGGGGCTCCGCCCAGACAAGGGGCACGTGAAGAGCCAACGCGTCGTTGGCGATGTCATGGGCAAACTCCATCCTCACGGTGACTCCGCGATTTATGACGCCCTCGTGCGTCTCGCGCAAGACTTCAACATGCGCCTGCCTCTCGTGGACGGTCACGGCAACTTTGGCTCGCTCGACAACGGGCCCGCGGCGGCGCGCTACACCGAGGCGCGCATGGCGAAGGCCGCGCTTCTGATGACGGCCTCCCTCGACGAAGACGTCGTCGACATGGTGCCGAACTACGACAACCAGCTTCTCCAGCCGGAGGTCCTTCCCGCCCAGTACCCGAACCTGCTCGTCAACGGCGCCTCGGGTATTGCGGTGGGCATGGCCACCAACATGGCTCCCCACAACCTCGTGGAGGTCATCGCGGCAGCGCGCCACCTCCTCGATCATCCCGAGGCCACGCTCGAAGATCTCATGCGCTTCGTTCCTGGCCCGGACCTGCCAAGCGGCGGGCGCATCGTGGGGCTCGGGGGTATTCGCGATGCCTACGAGACGGGACGCGGTACCTTCAAGATTCGCGCGACGACGAAGGTCGAAAACGTCACGAGTCGCAAAAAAGCGATCGTCGTGACCGAACTTCCCTATCAGGTTGGCCCCGAGAAGATCGCGGAGAAACTTCGCGACGCCGTTCAGGCGAAGAAAGTCCAGGGCATTAGCGACTACCAGGATCTCTCCGACCGCAAGCACGGAATGCGGCTCGTGCTCACGCTCAAGAGCGGTTTCAACCCGGAGGCCGTTCTTCAGCAGCTGTATAAGCACACGCCCATGGAGGATTCGTTCGGCATCAACAATGTCGCGCTCGTGAACGGGCAGCCCCGCACCCTCGGGCTCAAGCCGCTCCTTCGCGTGTTCCTCGACCACCGCATCGACGTTGTTCGTCGCCGCACCGAGTTCCGTCTTGGTAAGCGCCGCGACCGCCTCCACCTCGTTGAGGGCCTCCTCATCGCGATCGTCGACATTGACGAAGTTATTCAGATCATTCGCTCCTCCGACACCGTCGAGAGCGCACGCGAGCGTCTCATGACGGTCTTTGACCTCTCGAGTGCCCAGGCTGAGTACATTCTTGAGCTGCGCCTTCGCCGCCTCACCAAGTTCTCGCGCCTCGAGCTTGAGGCGGAGCGAGACGAACTCGAGCGCGACATCGCCGAACTTCTCGAAATCCTTTCCGAAGAGTCCGCACTGCACCGCGTCGTCAGCGCCGAATTGCAGCAAGTCGCAGAGGAACACGGCACGGCGCGCCGCACGATCCTCCTTGAGGCCGATGCCGCAAAGGCCAAAGCCACCCCGGCGAGCCTCGAGATCGAGGATTCACCGTGCGACGTCCTCCTCTCCGGGACAGGCCTCGTGGCCCGCGTCCCCCGACGCACGACCCTTGGCGCCGACGCCCACACGCGCTCCCAGCACGACGTGATCCTCGCGCGCGTCAGCACGACGACGCGCTCGGTCATCGGGGCCGTGACCGACCTCGGCCGGCTCCACCACGTCGACGTCGTGGACCTCCCCGCGCTCGCTCCCGCGGCGGGCTCGTCTTCTATCGCGGGTGGCACGCGTCTCGCCGACCTCCTCTCGCTCGAAAAGGACGAGAAAATCGTGGGCCTCGTGCGTCTCGAACTTCCCGAGGGCGAAACCGACACAGGCGGCATCGCGCTCGGTACCGCGAACGGCGTCGTCAAGCGTGTCAACAGAGACTTCCCGAAGTCGGACGGTTTCGACATCGTGACGCTCAAGGGCGGCGACCGTGTCGTGGGCGTCGTCGACATGCTCGACGATGCCGACATGGATCTGGCCTTTATCACCGCTCATGCGCATCTCTTGCACTTCCCCGCCTCGGGTGTACGCGCCCAGGGCCGTGGAGGTTCCGGCGTGGCAGGCATCAAGCTCGGCGAGGGCGATAGGGTCATTGGCTTTGGTGCTTTTGATGTCACGAAGCCCGGCGAGGTCGTGACCGTCGCCGGTTCGTCGAGTGCGCTCGACGGTGTGCAATCGGGCTCCCTCAAGGTCTCCGCCGCATCGGAATACCCCGCAAAAGGACGCGCGACGGGCGGCGTTCGCTGTCATCGCTTCCTGCGCGGGGAAGACACGCTTATCTCCGCGTGGATCGTCAATGCGCCCGCACTCGCCTGTTCCGATGCCGGCGCACCGATCGACCTCCCCTCCCCGATCGCCCGGCGAGACGGCTCCGGTTCGCCTCTCACGCTTCCCATCGCGGCGGTTGGTTCACTCTCATGACGACCCCCATGCACCTCCCCGAGGGAGTCTCGCTACACGAGCGCGAAGGCGCCCGAGTGCTGAAGGCTCACACCCCCGCATGCGAACTCGAGATTTCTCTTTCGGGCGCACACGTGACGAGCTGGATACCCAAAGGGCACAGCGAAACCATGTGGCTTTCCCCGCTCGCCACCTTCACCCCCTCCTCTCATATCCGCGGCGGAGTACCCCTCATTGGCCCGTGGTTCGGCCACGGTCGCTCAGGCAACGAAGAGCCACAACACGGCTGGTTCAGGCGGGCAAAGTGGGCACTCACAAGCGTTCACGTCGATCCGAACGGAGTCGTGACCGCAGCTTTCGACCTTGAGGAGCGACGCCACTACCCCGGTTTCGAGGTCGGCGCGGCCCGCCTCCACGTGCGGGCGAGCGCGACCCTCGAACTGAGCCTCACCGTGACCGCTGGCGAACAGCCCCTCGAACTCGAAGCGGCATTCCACACGTATTTCCTTGTGCAAGACGTACGCGAGGCTCGCCTCGAAGGGCTCGCGGGGGTGCCCTTTACGGATGCGGCGCGGGGTCGCGCGGCAGGCGTCGGAACCGAAAACCAGACCTTCGCCGCCCCCACCGACCTCGTGTTCGAGGCGGCTCCACCGCTCGTTCTTGCTGATCCCCGCGCCAATCGGCGCATCGAAATCGCACAGAGCGGGGCGAACCGCACGGTCGTGTGGACGCCGTGGCGCGAAGACGTCGCCTCCACCGCGGACATTCCCGATGACGAGTGGACCCGCTTCGTGTGTGTTGAAACCGCAGTCAGCGAAGGCGGTGCGGTGCCTCTAGCCCCCGGTGAAGCGCACACGCTCACGGCGCACTACAGCCTCACGCGCGGCTGACGCACTCGCTCTTCTTGAGGCAGGCCCCTACGCGTCGATCCTCTCGACGTCGAGCTCTTCGGCTCCCTCGACGATGAACTGCTTGCGCGGCGCTACTTCGGAGCCCATGAGCAGCTCGAACACGCGGTCCGCCGACTCGGCATCCTGAATGGTCACTCGGCGAAGCAAACGCTGTGAAGGGTCCATGGTCGTGTCCGCGAGCTGATCGGCGTCCATCTCGCCAAGACCCTTATAGCGCTGGATCGGCTCCTTATAACGCTTCTTTGAACGCTCGAGCTTCTTCAAAAGCTGATGCAGTTCCTTCTCCGAATACGTGTACACGAACTCGTTCTTCTTCGCTCCACCGTGGATGATTTCCACCCGGTGCAGCGGCGGTACGGCGGCATAGATACGCCCCTCTTCGATGAGTGGACGCATATAGCGGTGAAAAAGCGTGAGCAAAAGCGTACGGATGTGGGCTCCGTCGACATCGGCGTCGGTCATCATGACGATCTTGCCGTAGCGCGCCTGCTCGATATCGAACGTGCGTCCCGATCCGGCGCCGATCACCTGGATGATGTTCGCGCATTCGGCGTTCTTCAGCATGTCCGTGATCGAGGCTTTTTGGACGTTGAGGATTTTGCCGCGGATCGGCAAGAGCGCCTGGAACTCCGAATCGCGGGCACTCTTTGCCGTGCCGAGCGCCGAGTCGCCCTCGACGATGAAAAGCTCGGAGCGGTCGATCCCCGTGTGGCGACAATCCGCAAGTTTCGTAGGCATCGTCGAGGATTCGAGCGCGTTCTTACGACGCGAAACCTCCTTGTGCATGCGGGCGGCGACACGTGCACGCATCTCGCTCACGACCTTGTCGACGACGAGCGTGGCCTGCTCTTTTTCACCCTTCTTGGTCGAGCTGAGGAAGGCGCCGAGTTCGCGCTCGACGACCTTGGCGACAATCTGGCGAGCGGCGGGGGTGCCGAGCACCTCTTTCGTCTGGCCTTCGAATTGCGGTTCATCAATGCGTACGGTCACCACGGCAGTAAGGCCAGCAAGCGTGTCGTCCTTCTCGATCTTGTCCTTCTTCGAGTTGAACTTCACGCGGCGCGACTGAGCCTCGACAGCCTTGCGGATGACCTTCGCGAGAGCCTGTTCGAAGCCTGCGACGTGCGTGCCGCCCTTCGGCGTCGAAACGATGTTCACGAAGCTACGAATGGTCGTGTCGTAGTCCGCGCCCCAGCGCAGGGCGATATCAACCTCGCATGTACGCTCGACGTCCTTGGAGACCATGCGCCCGCTCTTATCGAGAACGGGAACGGTCTCGGTGTACTCCCCCGAGCCGCTCAAACGGATCACGTCGGTGATCTTCTGATCCTTCGCCAGATACTCGACGAACTCCGAGATACCGCCTTCGTAGTGGAAAACTGTGCGTTCACTTTGCTCGGGGGTGCGTTCCTCGCGCTTGTCAAGCAGCACAATCTTGAGCCCCGGGACGAGGAACGCGGTCTGGCGTGCGCGACGTTGGATCTCATCGAGAACAACGTGCGCACCCTTGATAAAGATCTGAGGGTCCACCCAGTAGCGCACGCGTGTCCCCGTGACGCCCCGCTTTACCTTGCCGATCTCACGCAGCTCGCCGGCTCCCGTGAACTGCGTAAACGGCGCGTTGGGATCCGGGGCGTCGGCATCGTCGAACGTGCCCGCGATACCGCGCTGGAAGCTCATCGCATACGTTTTTCCGCCGCGATCAACTTCGACGTCCATGCGAGAGGAAAGGGCGTTGACGACGGAGGCGCCGACGCCGTGAAGGCCGCCCGAGTTGGAGTAAGAGCCGCCGCCGAATTTCCCGCCGGCGTGGAGCTTCGTGTAGACGACTTCAACGCCCGTGAGGCCGGTGCGCGGTTCCTTATCAATCGGCACGCCGCGCGCCTTGTCGCGCACTTCGATCGAGCCGTCGGGGTGGAGGATCACCGTGATCTCGTCGCCGAAACCGCCGAGGGCCTCATCAACCGCGTTATCGAGGATCTCCCACAGGCAGTGCATGAGGCCGCGCGAATCGGTCGAGCCGATGTACATACCTGGGCGTTTACGGACGGCTTCGAGCCCTTCGAGAACCTGGAGGTTCGCTGCGTCGTAGGCAGCCGTTTGGGAGTTTGTCTTTTGTGCCACGCCCTGATTTTAGGCGGGAGAGGGCCCCTTTCGGTGGATTTGAGATTCCGACGATTGCCCCGCGTTAGGCGTGCCACAGGTGATTGCGCTGCGAGCGAACCACGGTGGGAACTGCTCGCTTCACGCGCGCGTAACGACCACAATGGGGGCATGGAAACGATGCTAGAAGAACGCACTTTGACCGCGCACGATCGCTGCGATCGCTGTGGCGCGCAGGCTTACGTGAAGTTCGAACTCGAGGTGGGCGGCGAGCTTCTCTTTTGCGCCCACCACGCACGTGCCAACGCCGAGGCCCTCGAGGGGATCGCGACCCGAGTCGTCGATGAGACCGAGCGCCTGACTTCCGCGCAGTAGCGCGGGTGAGCTACGGGGAGCGCCCGTATCTCCTTACAGCACGAAAAAGTGGCCGCGCCCTCCGGGGCGCGGCCACTTTATGCTCACCTCAAAGCGAGTGCTGCTCGCGTCCACGTGGAGGGACGCGAGCAGCACTTAGATAACCATACGGTTTAGTCGAGGTAGTCGCGGAGCACCTGCGAGCGCGAGGGATGGCGCAGCTTGCTCATGGTCTTCGACTCAATCTGGCGAATACGCTCGCGCGTGACACCGTAGACCTTGCCGATTTCGTCGAGGGTCTTGGGCTGGCCGTCCTCGAGGCCAAAACGCATGGCCACGACCCCCGACTCGCGCTCACTGAGCGTGTCGAGAACAGAGTGGAGCTGCTCCTGCAGGAGGGTGAAGCTCACCGCATCGGCGGGTACGACCGCTTCGGAGTCCTCGATGAGGTCGCCGAATTCGCTGTCGCCATCTTCGCCGAGCGGGGTGTGGAGCGAGATTGGTTCGCGACCGTACTTCTGCACCTCGACGACCTTTTCCGGGGTCATGTCGAGTTCCTTCGCGAGTTCCTCGGGGAGCGGCTCGCGGCCGAGATCTTGAAGCATCTGGCGCTGCACGCGCGCGAGCTTATTGATGACCTCCACCATGTGAACCGGGATGCGGATCGTGCGCGCCTGATCAGCCATCGCGCGCGTAATCGCCTGACGAATCCACCAGGTCGCGTAGGTCGAGAATTTGTAGCCCTTCGCGTAGTCGAACTTCTCCACCGCACGGATGAGGCCGAGGTTACCTTCCTGGATGAGGTCAAGGAAGAGCATGCCGCGGCCCGTGTAGCGCTTGGCGAGCGACACGACGAGGCGCAGGTTCGCTTCAAGGAGGTGATCCTTTGCTGCTCGACCATCGGCAACAATGAGTTCGAGATCTCGCCCTTCGATTCCCTTCTTGAGCGAGGGATCCTGCTTGAGCTTGTGTTCGGCGTACAGGCCTGCCTCAATGCGCTCGGCAAGCTCGACTTCCTGAACCGCATTGAGCAGCGCAACCTTGCCGATCTGCTTGAGGTAGTCCTTGACGGGATCGGCGGTAGCTCCGGCAGTGACGACCTGCTGAGCGGGCGAGTCGTCCTCGTCGTTGGTGAGAGCAAACCCCTTGCTCGGATCGTCGTCGTCAGAGGAGTCCTCGCCTTTGGCGTCTCCCGCCTCTTCCGCGGCGGATTCTTCTTTCTTAGTGCCGCGCTTACCGGCCTTCTTGGCGGAGGAAGCCTTAGCGGCTTTCTTGCGTGAAGCCTTCGATTCTACGGTCTCAGTGCTTTCAGCTTCGTGCGAGGAATCTTCCGCCTCCGAGGGAGCCTCAGCGCTCTTGTCAGTCGAGGTGCTCTTCTTCGCGCTGCTCCCCTTTGCCGAAGAGGTCGCGGCTTTCTTAGACGAGTCGCTCGCCTCGGCGGAGTCGTTGCTGCGCGCTTCGGCGCTCTTCGCACTCGACTTCTTCTTGCGAGAGCCGCTCGGGCGATCGAGAATCTCGATGCCGGCTTCCTCGAGCTTCTTCGAGAGCGAGGCAACCTTGTAGGGAGAAATGCCAAGATTCTTGGCGGCGGCTTTGAGTGCCTCGTAGCTCACCGAGGTTTCACCGTCGAGTGCCTTCGTGAGCGACTCAAGGTTCTCGGCGACTTCTTCTTTCTTAGACGTGCTCGTCGACACAGGCTTCCTTCAGTTGGGATCCGAGGGTGGCGTGCGGGCTCAGCTCTCGCACCGGGTGACTGGCGGGCGAATTGCGCACGGACCGTACAATTATAACGGCCCTTGCCCCTCATCTATTCCAACTGAGACTAGTCCTTTGTCACGAGAACAGGGCAGGGCGACTCGAGTAGCAGCCGCTTAACGGTTTGGCCGAGCATGAGCCGACCTACCGGCGCGCTGTGTCGAAGGCCAATCACGATCAGGCTCGCCTTTTCCTCCCGCACGACGCGCAAGAGAAAATCACCGATGTCGCGCGAGCTTTCCAACCCGGCCTCACGCACGCGAACCTCGAGAGTCTCAAGGTAGGCCCGCTCTTCATGGCTCATGTCCGCGGACACGCGCTTGATCGCTTCGTTGACTTCCTCTGCATCGGCAGATCGGGAGCCCTCAAGCGGATCGGAATAGGGGAAGGACGCAACGAGCAGCTCGCGGTCGGTCATGGCAACATCGCGAATGGCCGCAGCGAGCGCGGCATCTCCCTGCGAGGTCGAGGCGTAGGCGGCAACGACAACCATGACGGTCCTTTCGACGGGCAGCGTGTGCTGCGCAGACGGTGCGCGTGTGGCGCTCAACGATCGTGCGCGTCAAGTCTAATCGCTGCGCGCGTGCAGCGTCACGTGTACCTTTCCTACCTCACGTGTGCGTTTCCCTGTCCGTCGCACGGCGCCCTTCTTCACCTGCTCGGGGGAGCGTATGCCTCCTCAAGCCACAGTGGGCTCACTCCACCGGCCCCGAGGCCGACGACGAGCTCGGCCATTTCGGACGAGTCCTCCACCGCGATAATGTCGCTCGCAAGCCGATGGGCCTCCCCCATGCGCCCGCTGAACCACAGGAGAAATGCGGCAATCGCCGCCAGGTTGGCGAAGGCAGCACGATAGCGGGCCGAGCAGTCCCACCCGTTCGAGCGCCGCCAAATCTCTGCCAGGGCGTTGATGAGACGATCGCCTTCTCCACCGGGCATCAGATGTGCTGCGGGGAAAAACTCCGGATCTTCGAAGACGCGTTCGATGGCGTAGGACGGGCTGAGCGGCTCCTCTTCGTCTAGGCCAATCACGCTCGCGATGATGTGGTCGCGGCCCGGTCCCAGCACGGCGAGCGACGCGAGCGTGAGGACAGCCTCGCGGTAGCGTTCCGCGATGCCGCGCTCCAGCTTCTGCTCTCCCTCGCCGGCGAAAGCATGTGGTGTGAGCAGATCCTCGAGGGCCTCGCGGCTTTCATTCTCGAGGCACCTGAGCGAAGGAAAAGCCACGTCGCTATCGCACAATGGCTTCACCGCCGCAATGAGCACGTCATGGGAGCTCGACTTTTCGATCTTCGAGCGGAACGGAATTCCGCTCGCCACCACACTCGCCGCAAAGGCGCTCTCTTCGAGCTCCCCGAGATGGGAGACGCGCCAGTACTCGGCATCAACGGTTGAGCTGAACGCCCACAGCCCTTCGTAAGCGTGAAGAGCACACGGGATTGTGACCCCGCTCATGAGACACGCCTCGGCAACGAGGTCGCAGAGTGCAATCAGCTGGCTCGTCTCGGCCATGTCACGCCAATGACCGTCGAAGCACTCGACTCGCGCCCCCGAACACTCGCCACACTCACCGGGTGTTGGGGTGCCCGTTGCGAGGAGCGCAAGGTGAGTGGCGCCGAGCTCCTGCAGGTTGCGCGCGAGGCGAGCAATCTCGCGGGCAAGAAGTTCTGCCTCCGCGCATTCCTCAAGACGCATGCGGCTAAGGATCACACCAGAATCGCCGTGAAGGCTCGCCCCGCACCCGAAAATGATGAAAGAAGAGTTGAGGTCGAGGTGGGCGAATTGCATGGCGACTGCCGCGAAAATTTCTCGTGCATCGAGGAGATTGACGGTGGGAGCAAGCTCCGTGGATCCTGGCGAAAACTGCTGTGTGTTGTGTGTCATGCCTCCACGATCACCTGCGCAGTCCCCGCATGCGAGGCGCGCTACCGGATATGGGGAGGCGCCACAGCTGTGGAGCGCGAGCCGCCACGAGTTTTGCTGTGGCACGATGGAAAAGCAGAGCAAAACGACGAAAAAACAACGCCCCCGCGCCAAGGAGGACCCGCGTGCAACACCCCCCTTTCGACGACGTCCGCGAAAGCGTGACGGCGATTCTCACGCGCTTCCTTCAAAGTGAACAGGAGACTCTTGCCGCCCTAGCGCCGGAGCCCGCAGCACTCAGCTCCAAGCTCGAAGGATTCCTCGAAGGCGGCAAGTGTCTACGCCCCATGTTCGTGCGCGCGGGAGCGCTCGCGGCCGCGGGCGACCTCGACGACACGACAGAACACGACATCGCTCAGCTCGGCGCCGCAGTCGAACTCGTCCAAGCGGCAGCACTCATCCACGACGACGTCCTCGATCATTCCCCTACGCGCCGGGGCCGCCCCGCGATCCACGTCGCCGCCACGGCCCAGCACGAGAAGCACAACCTCAAAGGCAACGCCGAGGACTTCGGGGTGGCAACAGCAGTGATCCTCGGTGACCTCGCACTTTCGCTCGCCCACCAACTCGCTTCCTCCGCTTTTGCGGGCGAAGCCGACCGCCTACATTTCCACGCACTGTGCGCGGAAGTCATGGCCGGTCAGTATCTCGATATTCTCAACCAGGCAGGCGCCATCACCTCCACCGACTCCGCAGCTACTTCCGCCCGCCTCGTGACTCGGTGGAAGACAGTTTCCTACACGGTGCACCGGCCCCTCATGATCGGCGCCACCCGATGTGGCGCCTCCCCGGAGCTCCTCAACGCCCTCGGCGACTACGCGCTTCCTGCAGGCGAGGCGTTTCAGCTTCGCGACGATCTCGACGGAGTATTTGGCGACGAATCTGCGCTCGGCAAATCCACGAGCTCCGACATCCTCGAGGGGAAGCGCACGATGCTCCTCGCTTTCACCGAAGAAGGCTCAACCGAAGCTGAGCGCCGCGTGCTGGAGGCCACCGTGGGCAACCCTCAGGCCACCGCCGAAGAGGTTGCCCATGTGCGTGACATCATGGAATCTACGGGAGCGCGCGAAAGCGTCGAGGGCCTCATTCGCACCCGGGAAGACAACGCGCGCGATGTCGTTGCCAGGGAACTCTCAACGCTGACATCGAGGAACGCGTGCGAACTCCTCGACTCACTCGTGCGACAACTTGCCCGAACGGGACGCTAGAAACCGAGCGACTGCGCGCGCCGACGCACCTCTCCTCGCTGGCCGCGACGCAAGTGATCGATCGGGCGACCAGGCAGAGAATCATCCGAGGTGAAAAGCCACTCGAGGATCTCGTAGTCGGAAAGGTGTTGATCGCGCAGCACCATAATCGTGCCGCGAAGGTGCGCAATGACCTCGCCCTCAAGAAGAAAATCAGCGGGGACAGAGCGGACCTTGGGCGTCCCGCGACGCACCTGAACGAGGTGGCAATCCTCGATGAGGCGCTGAACCTTCGTCACGGAAATATCGAGAATCTCGGCAACGTCCGGAAGGGTAAGCCACTGACCGACGAGCGAGTCGAGGCGGGAAATGTCGTCTTCTGAGATATTCACCCCTTCAGCATATTCCAGGGTGTCGCGCGCGGGCACGCGAGAGAGGCGCGCATAGACTTGCGGCGTGAGTACCGAGTCTTCTTCCCCAGACATCGGCCTCGTCCTTAGCGATCGCTATCGCATCGAGCACTTGATTGCGCGTGGCGGCATGGCCACGGTCTATCGAGGCTTCGACGAGCGCCTGCATCGCCCCGTCGCGCTCAAAATCATGCACCCGCATCTCGCGGATAACCCCGAGTTCATCTCGCGTTTCTCACGCGAAGCGCGAAGTGCCGCTCGACTCACCCACCCTCATGTCGTGAACGTCTACGACCAGGGCGAGGACCAGGGGCGCGTGTACCTCGCGATGCAGCTCGTTGAAGGCGAAACCCTTCGCGACGAACTCCGACGTGAAAAAACCCTCACGCTCAAGCGTGCTCTTCGTGTGGGCCGCGACGTGCTTGCCGCTCTCGACGCCGCCCACCGCTCAGGCATCATCCACCGCGATATCAAGCCGGAAAACGTGCTCGTGAACGCCGAGCGCGACATCCTCGTCGCTGATTTCGGCCTCGCGCGCGCCGTAGGTTCCGCGACAACCTCCGCGACGGGCACGATGCTCGGCACAGTCGCCTACGTGAGCCCAGAGGTCGTCACGCGCGGCGTCAGCGACGCGCGCAGCGACCTGTACTCATGGGGCATCATGATGTTCGAGATGCTCGTGGGCCGCACGCCTTTCCAGGGCGACTCGGCGGTGCACATCGCTTACCAGCACGCGCACGAAGACATCCCCGCTCCCTCGCAGTTCGCGCCGGGCGTCCCCGCCTCCGTCGATTCGATCATCACGTGGGCTGCCTCGCGCCTGCCCGCCTCACGCCCGACACGTGCCCACGAAGTTCTCCTCGCCCTCGACGACATCCTCGATACGCTGAGCGCCGCCGAGCTCGCGTATCGCGCGCAGCCCGCGGTCGAAGCAGCCGCAGACGACGCCACGGCTAATGTTCCTCGGCTTACGCGCCAGATTCCCCCCGACGCCAAGCGCGCCGTGGCCCCCTCGTCACCAGCATCGCCACCGTCGCCTTCGCACGCGTCAAGGGATGGTGCGTCACGAGCGGAATTGTTCTGGGAGAAGGGTGCCTCCAGTACCTTAGGCAACGGTGCTTCGGGCAGCACGAGCGCGACAGCGCGCAAGAGTTTCACTCCGGGCGAGAAACCGTCGGACTCCACTGATCCCGATGAGAGTATTCGCGAAGTGGCTCTCACGGGCCCCTGCCGTTCACGAGGCGCCCATACCCGCGATTCGCATCCTTCGCCTCTCCTTAGCGCTCTCGCGATTGTAAGCATCCTCGCGCTCCTCGCGGCTTCGATCTTCGGGGCGCTGCGCTGGTACAACACCGAGGGTCCGGGCGGTATGCGGACCGTTCCGCTCGTTGCGGGCGCTCCCCTCAGCGATGCCGAGGCTGCGCTCCAGGCGGAGGATCTCGACGTCACGACCGCCAAGGCCTATAGCAACGACGTCCCCGCGGGGCGCGTGATCTCCTCCGACCCCGCAACAGGAACCGAAGTACACAAAGGCACGCCCGTGCGTCTCACGCTCTCGCTGGGCCAGGAACTATTCGATGTGCCGCAGGTGCAGGGACAGCCAATTTCCGACGCCACCTCGGCCCTGGCAGACGCAGGATTCGAGAGCACCGAAACCCGCGCATATTCCTCGGATGTACCGAAAGATTCCGTGATCAGCCAGGAGCCCGCTGACACATCGCTGCCCCACGGTGCGAACATCACGCTTACCGTCAGCGACGGGCCCGAGCCCATTGAGGTACCGAGCGTCGCGGGAAGCGAACGCAAAGCCGCCATCAAAGCACTCGAAGACGCGGGGCTCGTCGCGAAGGTCACCGAGCAGTACAACTCGAAAGTGCCGGCGGGGCAGGTCATCTCCCAGGACCCGGCGGGAGCCACTTCCGCGCTTCCCGGTAGCGAGGTGAAGGTTTCGATCTCGCTAGGCCCGAACCTCGTGGACGTGCCCGACGTTTTCCGCAAGAGTGAAGCGGATGCCCGTGCGGCGCTCGAGGGCGCCGGCCTCAAGGTCGAGGTCGTGTACGAACGCGGAACCCCCGTGTTCGATCTCGTGTCGCAACAGTCCCAGCCGGGCGGCACGAAGGTGCCCCGCGGCTCGACCGTCACGATTACGGTCTACTAAAGCCGATTAGCTCGGGCGGTTGCCAAGCATATCTGCGACGAGAAACGCGAGCTCAAGCGACTGCGAGTGGTTGAGACGGGGATCCACGAGAGTCTCGTAGCGATGCTGCAGCCCCTCTTCATCAAGCTCGCCTGAGCCACCGAGAACCTCGGTGACATCATCGCCCGTAAGCTCCATGTGGAGCCCGGCGGGTACGGTACCGACCGCCCAGTGCGCTTCGAAGAAGCCCCGCACTTCGTCCATGATGTCGTCGAAGCGGCGAGTCTTGTAACCGTTCGAGCTCGTGATCGTGTTGCCGTGCATCGGGTCGGTTACCCAGACGGCCTCGATTCCCTCGCTCTTTGCGGCCTCGAGGAGCACGGGAAGCTTCTCGCGCACGTTCGCGGCCCCCATGCGGCTCACGAAGGTGAGGCGGCCTGCCTCGCGCTCGGGGTCAAGAACATCGGCGAGGCGGAGCATGTCCTCGACACTTGCGTTCGGGCCGAGCTTCACCCCAATCGGATTGCGCAGTTGCGACATGAAGTGCACGTGCGCACCATCGATTTGACGTGTACGTTCCCCAATCCAGAGGAAGTGCCCCGAGCAGCCGTAAATCTCCCCCGTGCGCGAATCAACGCGCGCAAGTGCTTCTTCGTAATCCAAAAGAAGCGCCTCGTGAGACGAGTAGAACTCGACCATGCGAATGGGATCGAAGTCCACGCCGATCGCCTCCATAAAGCGCACGGCACGCTCGATGTCGTCCGCGACGCGCACGTACTTCGAGTAGGCGTCGGACTCCACGAAGCCCTTGTTCCAGGCCTGCACCTGCCTGAGGTCGGCGAAACCGCCTCCCGTGAACGCTCGCAAAAGATTAAGAGTCTGCGAAGCGGTCGTGTACATCTTCCACAGGCGTGAAGGATCCGGCACGCGGGATTCGGGCGTGAACTCATACCCGTTTACGGCATCGCCGCGGTAGCTCGGGAGGCTCACGCCATCGATCGTCTCGGTATCGCTCGAGCGAGGCTTCGCGAACTGTCCCGCCATGCGCCCCATTTTGATTGTGGGCAGGGAGGCGCCATAGGTGAGGATCGCTGCCATCTGGAGGATCGTCTGAACCTTGTTCTTAATGCGATCTGCGGTCGAATCGGCGAAAGTTTCGGCGCAATCGCCGCCTTGGAGCAAGAATGCCTCACCACGAGCTGCCTTCGCGAGATGCGTGCGAAGCAGGTCGACCTCGCCGGCGAACACGAGTGGTGGCGCTGCGCGAAGCTCATCAAACACCCGCGCGCGCTCCTCCTCATTCGGCCACGTGGGCTGCTGGATGCGCGGATATTCGCGCCACGACGAGAGTGCCTCAAGGTGGGCTGAGGATTCGGAGAGCTCAAAGGGGTGGAAGCTCGCGGCAACGTTTCGGTTCTGGTAACTCACCCGGTCATAGTAGGCGAAACCTGCGTGCGGGGCATGTGCAGTCCACGCGCGGTCGCGCTCAAACGCGCTCGTGCGCCTTCGCGCGCGAAGCCTTGAGGCTCTTCTTCACCTCGGAAGCGTACTCATCGACGTACTCTTGGCCGGACAAGTCGCGAATCGCCTCCATGAGAATACGCGCAAGGGCACGCAGCTCATCGCGCGAAGCGGGGGAATTGCTCGACGCCCCGCCCCTGAGACCTGCCAACTCGGCGCGCATATCGAGCGTGGGGCCGATCGTCGTGTGCAGGCTCGCTCCTAGTTTCGGAAGAATGGATTTCTTCGAGCGCTGGGCCTCAAACGCACCAATTTCAGCAACGGGAAGAATAGGCGCCCCGGTCGCGAGCGCGAGACGAACCGCGCCAGTCTTGCCGCGGTACATGCGACCATCGGGGCTTCTCGTGCCCTCGGGAAAAACCCCGAGGGCGTGCTCACCTTCAAGCACGGCAATCCCCGCGTTCAGCGCCGCGCTCGCGCCTGCCTGCCCCGAACGGTCCACGGGGATGACATTGACAGACCGCATGAGCCACGCGAAAAACTTTCCCGGCAATCCCTTGCCTTTAAAGAGAGAGTCTTTGCCGAGCCAGTGAATCTCGCGCGGGATCATGCACGGCACAACATAGGTTTCAAACGCGGAGACATGGTTGCAGGCCATGATCATTCGCCCCGAGGACGGAACGTTTTCTAGGCCCGAGACTGTCGGGCGCCATACGATCCTCAGGAGGAATTTCACGATGGGCTGCAAGGCGGGATAGAGATGCACGGCTCAACCTTATAGGGCAGCGACCAGCGTGAGGGAACGAACGCGCCACGAAGGCCTGCCAAGGAGGCCCAATCCATCGGAGACGCGTACACTCGACTTCAGCGCCGCCTAGCAGTCAAGGAGCATTCCCCCGTGTCACGCGAGTTCGAAACACCTCAGATCGCTGAGTCGAAACCCGACGAAAACATCACTGATTTCCTCCTCTTGCGCCGCACAAAGCACGCCGATATCCCCCTGTGGGAGCGCCAGCTGACACCGGGCACATGGTCGCCCATGTATGCACCCGAGTTCATCACGCTCGTCAAGCGCCTCGCGCAAGGGCTCATCAACGAGGGTCTCAAGCCCGGTGATCGCGTGGCGATCATGTCGCGCACACGTTTCGAATGGACACTCATCGACTGGGCGCTGTGGTTCACCGGCGCCATTAGCGTGCCGATCTACGAAACCTCCTCCCCCGGGCAGATCGAATGGATTGCCTCTGACTCGGGTGCACGCTTCATTTTCTGCGAGAACGCCGGCCATGCGCAGGACATCGATGAGGTGCGCGCCTCGCTACCTGACCTCGAGCAGGTCTGGGTTATCGATGAAGGCATCATCGACGAACTTTCCGTTGCCGAGAGCGACGTTGACGACGAGGCTGTCGAAAAGGCTCGCACGAGCCGCCACAAAACCGACACCGCAACGATCGTCTACACCTCGGGCACAACGGGCCGCCCGAAAGGCGTGGAACTCACGCACGCGAACTTCATGGACCAATCGCTCAATGCGATTGGGCTTCTCGGTGAGGCCGTGATGCCTCCTGGCTCGCGCCTCCTCATGTTCTTGCCCCTCGCGCACGTGTTCGCGCGCGACATCACTTTCATCACGGTCGTCACCGCATGCACGACCGGTTTTTCGCCTGACGCGAAGCACCTTCTCGACGACCTGGCATCGTTCAAGCCGACCGTTCTGCTCGCCGTACCGCGCGTATTCGAAAAGGTCTACAACGGTGCCGAGCAAAAGGCTGTTGGCGACGGCAAGGGGAAGATCTTCCACCACGCGGTCGACGTCGCAATTGACTACTCCAAGGGCCTCGATACCGGCAAGATTCCCCTGCACATCAAGGCTCAGTACAAGCTGTTCGACAAGCCCGTGTACTCGAAGCTTCGCAACCTCATGGGCGGCAAGCTCACCTACGCTATTTCGGGCGGTGCACCGCTCGGCGATCGCCTCCCCCATTTCTTCCGCGGGGTGGGCGTCACGATTCTCGAGGGGTACGGCCTCACTGAAACCACCGCCCCCGTGGGCGTCAACAACCCTTGGAACGTAAAGGTGGGCACCGTGGGCCCGCCGTTCCCTGGCTCGAAGGTGAAGCTCAACGATAAGGGTGAGCTTCTCGTGAAAGGCGTCATGGTGTTCAAGGGGTATTGGAACAACCCCGAAGCAACAGCCCAGGCTCTCCAGGATGGCTGGTTCAACACGGGCGACACCGCCACGATCGACGAAGATGGCTACATCACGATTACCGGGCGCTCGAAAGAAATCATCGTGACGGCGGGCGGGAAGAACGTCTCCCCCGCGCAGCTCGAGGACGTCGTGCGCCAGAGTCCTGTTGTCAGCCAGTGCATCGTTCTTGGTGACCAGAAACCCTTCGTCTCGGCAATCGTGACGCTCGATCGCGAGATGCTTCCGCGGTGGCTGAAGAACAAGGGACTTGACTCGGTTCCAATGGCCGAAGCGATTTCCCACGAAGATGTCATCGCCGAAGTCCAAAGAGTCGTCGACGAGGCCAACACGTCGGTTTCGCGCGCCGAGTCGATCCGTAAGTTCGAGATCATCGACGCGGACTTCACGGAAGAAAACGGCTACCTCACCCCGTCGTTCAAACTGAAGCGCGCGGCCGTCGTCAAAGACTTCTCCGACGTCATCGACCGTATTTATACGAAGAAAAAGTAAGGCGGAAGCGCAATCGCTCACGTAGCGCAGCGAGCGTTTGAGGATCTCGGCCCTGAGCTGGTCGATGTCGAATTCGTCGTCGTCGACCTCGAAACAACCGGGACTAACGCCGATCTCGACGCGATCACGGAGATCGGCGCCGTTCGTGTGGTGGGCGGCGAGGTCGTCGAAGAATTTCAAACCTTCGTCAACCCCGAACGTCCGATCCCCGCGTATATCGCCGCGCTGACCGGTATTTCCGATCACATGGTGAGAGAGGCGCCCACGGCCGAAGCCGTCATCCCCGCGTTTCTCGAGTTCGCGCGTACATCCGTGCTCGTTGCCCACAACGCGCGCTTCGACATCGGCTTCCTCAAGGCCGCGGCACTGAAGCTCGAGTACCGTTGGCCTCCCTTCGAGGTTGTTGACACTCTCGCTCTCGCCCGCAGGGTCTTTGGCCGCGACGAGGTGAAAAACCACAAGCTCTCAACGCTCGCAAGCACCGTGGGGGCGACCACAGTCCCGAACCACCGGGCACTTTCCGATGCGCGTGCGACAGTCGATGTGCTCCACGAAATCATCGCGCGCCTCTCCACGAGTGGAGCGAGTCATCTTTCCGATCTCACCACGAGCGGCAAGAGGGCGACTCCCGCACAAATTCGCAAACGCTACCTCGCCGCCGACATTCCGGCAGTCCCAGGCGTGTATTCGTTCATCGATGCACACGGCTCCGTGCTGTATATCGGGAAATCCGGCAACCTCCGCTCACGCGTGCGTACCTACTTTTCGCCGCACGAAACCAGGCGTGCCGTTCTCGACATCATCCCCGCGACCGAGCGCATCGACGTGGTGCAATGCTCGAGCGAATCCGAAGCCGCGGTCCGCGAAATGCGCGCGATCGCCCGCACGCGACCTCTCGCGAACCGCCAGGGAGTGCGGCGATCGCTCGGCAATTGGCTGCGTGTGAATCAGGATGGTCTGCGCCTCGCGCGCAAAGTTCATGAAGAAACCGCCGTCCATGCCTATATCGGTCCGCTGCGCTCGCGCCACGATGTCGAACCAATTCGCTCGCTCGTCTACGCGGCCTTGGGCTCGGCGGTCGGGAGCGAGCAAACTCCCGGCTCTGAGGCGGGCCCGCTTGAGAGCGAGGGTCCGACGGTTGCCGAGGGACCGTCGGACCGTCTGTACGAACACCCGGGCTTCCACGCGCGCATGCACCGAGCCCTCACCGAGGATCCACGCGATGTTTTCGAGTATGCGGCGGCGAAGATGCGTGTCCTCGTGGAGCGCGGACTTTACGAAAACGCCGAAGCACTCCGCACCCGAGTGGAACTGTTTACGCATGCGGCACGCCGCGCGGCGCGGCTGCGCTCAATCGCTGCCGTGCCGCTCATTGTCGCTGCTCGTAAGGTCGCTTGCCCGGGAGCCGAGGCGGATACGCCATGGCAGTGGGAGATTTTCGCGGTGCGCCACGGGCGTCTCGGAGCCACTCGCACGATGCCCGCGTGGACGGACCCGCTCTCTGCGGTCGCGCAGCTCTCACGCGAAAGCGAACCGGAGACCGAGCTGCGCGCGCCAATGTGCTTCGGCTATCACCACGAGGCCGAGTTCATCCTCGAGTGGCTCGCCGAACCGGGGATAAGGATCGTGCACATTGAGGGCGAATGGTCGATGCCCGCAACAGCGCGCTTCACACTCGAGGAATTTCAGCGCACGTTCACGCGCTCTGCGACGCCGTAACCCAGCGATCAAGCGCAGCCTGAGCGGCGCCGGAATCGAGTGATGCTTCTGCGCGCGTCACCGCGATACGCATGCGGTCCATGAAAGCAAGGCAGGCGTCGGAATCTTGTTCAAGTCCTTCGGCTGCGACGATGCCCGAAGCGGCATTGAGCACGACGGCATCGCGAACCGGCCCCGTTTTGCCCGCGAGAAGATCGCGCGCGACTTGCGCGTTATAGGCAGGATCGCCTCCTCGAAGTGCGTCGATGCTCGCACGTGAAAGTCCGAAATCCTCGGGCTCGACCACGTGTGTGGTGACGACACCGCCGTGGACTTCCCAGACATCGGATTCGGCGGCGATACTCAGCTCATCGAGACCGTCCCGGCCGCGCACGACGACGGCCGAAGCCCCGCGGTCGGCAAAAACTCCAGCGATCACGGGGGCCATCTCCTCAAAAGCAACCCCTACTGAATGTGCCCGAACGCCCGCGGGATTCGTGATGGGACCGAGAACGTTGAAGACCGTGGGAAGTTTGAGGCCGCCGCGTGCGGGAGCCGCGTGTTTCATCGAAGGGTGGAACACCTGCGCGAAGCAAAACGAAATTCCTGCTTCGTCAAGGACGCGTTGAACATGTGCAACGGGAAGGTCGAGGCGCACGCCCAGTGCTTCGAGAACGTCGGCGGAACCCGATTTCGAGCTCACGGCCCGATTGCCGTGTTTCGCGACAGGGATTCCGGCGCCACGAATGACCAGCGAGGCCATAGTCGAGACATTCACCGTATGCGCACCATCGCCGCCGGTACCCACGATGTCGACGGCACCTTGCGGCGCCGTGATGGTTGTAGAGTGCTCGAGCATCGAGGAGGCAAGCGCATTCACTTCATGCACGACAGCGCCCTTGGCTTGGAGTGCCACGAGGAAACCCGCGAGTGGGACCGGATCAACCTTCCCCCTCATGACCTGACCCATGGCCCACCACGCCTCATCGCTCGTGAGATCACGCCCCTTCGTGAGGGCGGTCGTCAGTGCCGGCCAGGTATAGATTTCTTGATCCGTCATAGCGCCCATGCTAAGCCGCAACGACTCGTGACGTAGGGCATGCTCACCAGGCGGAACAGGGCTTAGATCACGCAAAAAACCGGGACAAAAGCCCCCGTTCGATTCAACAATCACGCTCCTAGCGGGTATGCTGAAAAAACCTGCGCACGGACTTTTGTCCCAGCAGGGCCGCGAGGGCTCCTGCCCCACGGCCGAGACCATGTGCCGTGCATGGCCTCGCTTCCCGACCAACGACGAATGAGAACCGTGACAACAGCGACTCTTTCCTCCGCCCCTCGCACCTCCCCCGTGAGCAGGCCGAACACCACTCAGGTCGGCACCATCGTGTGGCTCGCGAGCGAAATCATGTTCTTCGGTGCGCTCTTTGCCATGTACTTCACGCTGTACGGCGTTGTGCCCGAAGTGTTCTACGAGGGCCAGAAGAACTTCACGCTCAACTTCGCGATCACCAACACGATCATCCTGGTCACGAGCTCGATCACATGCCAGATGGGCGTCTTCGCAGCCGAGAAGCGCCGTAAGCGCCGCACCGGTTCGATCGTCAACATTGCCGGTTGGGGCCTTATCGAGTGGTACACGCTCACGTTCGTGCTCGGCGCGATTTTCGTCTCAGGCCAGGTCTTCGAGTACGCCGAGCTCATCCACAAGGGCCTCACGATTTCGAGCACGCCGCACGGTTCGATCTTCTACCTCGCCACGGGCTTCCACGGCCTCCACGTCCTTGGCGGGCTCATCGCCTTCCTCTTTGTTCTCGCGCGCGCTTACGCCGCGAAGAACTTCACGCACCACGAAGAAGTCAGCGCGATCTGCGTGTCGTACTACTGGCACTTCGTCGATGTCATTTGGGTAGCACTCTTCTTCGTCGTCTACCTCCTCGATCCACTCGTCCTGCACACCGTCGAAGGCAATTGGGTCTTCTTCTAAAGTTTCCCTTGCTCGGATTCGCACCCTTTACCGAAACGAGGTCCTCACAGTGAAGGCTTTGGCCACACACCGCCATCACCCGATGGCGCTCCTTGCCATCATCCTGATGGCGTTGATCGCCACGGGCGGGTTGTTCGCCGTCCTCTCCCCCAAGGATGCTTCCGCCGAGGCCTTCTCGGCGTCGGATGTCGCCGAGGGGAAGAAGCTTTTCGTGTCGAACTGCGCGACCTGCCACGGCATGAACGGCGAAGGCCGCAAGGACGACGACGGTAATACAGTTGGCTCCTCGCTCATCGGCGTCGGTGCCGCAGCCGTCGACTTCCAGGTCGGCACGGGTCGTATGCCAATGCAGGAATCCGGCCCCCAGGCGCAGCGCAAGCCCGTGCAGTTCACTGACAAGCAGATCTCGCAGCTTTCCGCTTATGTCGCTTCGCTCGGCCCCGGCCCCTCGGTCCCGGGTGAAGAGCAGCTCAACACCGAGGGTGCGGACGTCACCAAGGGCGGCGAAATTTTCCGCATCAACTGCGCCATGTGCCACAGCGCATCCGCCGCTGGCGGCGCCCTCACCGAGGGAAAGTGGGCCCCCACTCTTCGCGGTGTTGAGGACAAGCACATCTACGAAGCCATGGAAACCGGCCCCCAGAACATGCCGGTGTTCAACGACAACAACCTGAGCCCCGATGACAAGCGCGATGTCATCGCCTATCTCAACCAGCTCGAAGAGAATGGCTCGCCCGGCGGGTACTCGCTTGGCGCGCTCGGCCCGGTCACCGAGGGCCTCTTCGCCTGGACGGCGATTCTCGCGATCCTGCTCGGCTGCGCAATCTGGTTGGGAGCTAAGGCAAAGTGAACGAACTGACCCACAACATTGACGGCACCTCACCGCGCAAGGGCGTAAGCACCGTCGCGCGCGCAGAGGAAGGTGGTTTCCGTAACCCGGGTATTCCGCCCCACGAATATCGCCAGGCGGACCTCGACCCAAAGGCCGAAAAGCGCGCCGAGCGAATCGTCTCGCTGCTCTTCCTCCTCTCGATCCTTGGTACGGCGTTCTTTATCGCCTCCTACTTCCTGTTCAGCCCCACGGGCACGAACCTCCTTGCCGAGGAAGGCACGCTTTCGGCCGTGCACTGGTCGACACTCACCATGGGCGTTGGCCTCGCCGTGGGCGTGTTCTTTATTGGCGCGGGCGCGATTCACTGGGCGAAAACCCTCATGCCCGACCACGAAGTCACCGAGGAGCGTCACGCACAGCGAGGTGACGAGGAGACCCGCGAAGCTGCGTCGAACATTCTTGTCGACGGCATCAACGAATCCGGTATTGCTCGCCGCCCCCTCGTTGTAGCGTCGCTCGTGGGAGCGCTCGCGGCGCTCCCCATCGCGGTGCTTTTCCCGATTTCTACCCTTGGCCCCTTGCCCGGCAACAAGCTCCACCACACCTACTGGGGCCGGGCAACAGAAAACAAGAAGCGGGTGCGCATCGCTCGCGACCACGACCAGACCCCGATCAAGGCCTCCGACGTCACGGTCGGCTCGATCTTCCACGTGATGCCCGAGGGCCTCACGGAAGAAACGCCCGATTGGATCGAAGAACGTGCCAAGGCAGCCGCCGTGCTCGTGCGCATCGATCCTGCGGATGGCAAGAGCGAAGCATCGCTTGAAGCGGGGCACGAAGGCATTCTCGCGTTCTCCAAGATCTGCACGCACGTTGGTTGCCCGGTAGCTCTCTACGAGCAGCAGACCCACCACATGCTCTGCCCGTGCCACCAGTCGACCTTCGATGTCACTGACGGCGCGAAGGTCGTGTTCGGTCCCGCGCACCGCCCGCTTCCCCAACTTCCCATCGAGGTTGACGACGAGGGCTACCTCGTGGCGACCGGCGATTTCCCCGAGCCCATCGGTCCCAGCTTCTGGGACATTCACAAGGAGAAGTAATTCCTCATGAGTGACACCCAGACCACCGGCCTCGACCGCGACTCGAAGGCCTTCAAACTCGGTTCAGTTGGCGCAAGCTGGCTCGACGAGCGCACGAGCGGCGCCAGCATTGTCAAGGGCTTCGCGCGCAAGATCTTTCCCGATCACTGGTCGTTCATGTTCGGCGAGGTCGCGCTCTACAGCTTCGTGGTGCTGATCATCTCGGGCATCTTCCTCACCATGTTCTTCGTTCCTTCGATGAACGAGGTTGTCTACGACGGCTCGTATACGGCGCTTCAAGGCGCGCACATGTCGGCGGCATTCGAATCGACCCTTCATCTGTCATTCGACGTGTGGGGCGGTCTTCTGTTTCGCCAGATTCACCACTGGGCTGCGCTCACGTTCATGGTGGCGATCTTCGTGCACATGTTCCGCGTGTTCTTCACCGGTGCATTCCGCAAGCCGCGCGAGCTCAACTGGCTCATTGGCTTCGGCCTCATGGTTCTCGCGATGCTCGCGGGCTTCTCGGGCTACTCACTTCCCGACGACGTGCTCTCGGGTAACGGCCTTCGCATCGCCGATGGCGTGATGAAGGCGATCCCGATCCTCGGCACCTACATGTCGATGCTCATGTTCGGTGGCGAGTTCCCGGGCCACGACATTATCCCGCGCCTCTTCACGGTGCACATTCTCATCATCCCGGGTGCGATCCTTGCACTCATCGCGCTGCACATGTTCTTCCTCGTGATGCACAAGCACACGCAGTACCCCGGCCCGGGCCGCACCGACCGCAACGTTGTGGGCTACCCGCTGTTCCCCGTGTACACGGCAAAAGCTGGCGGCTTCTTCTTCATCGTGTTTGGTGTGCTGACCCTCGTGGGCGCTACTGTGGCGATGAACCCCGTGTGGAACTACGGCCCCTACGACCCCTCCCCCGTGTCCGCTGGCTCGCAGCCTGACTGGTACATGCTCTTCCTCGAAGGCTCGCTGCGCCTCATGCCGGGTTGGGAGCCCACCATCTTCGGTTACCCGATCTCACTGAACATCATCATTCCCGGCATGGTCTTCCCGGGCATCATGTTTGGCAGCCTCGCGCTGTATCCGTTCATCGAGCAGTGGGTGACGGGCGACGACCGCGAGCACCACGTGCTCGACCTGCCATACAACACTCCGGTGCGCACGGGCTTCGGTGTCGCGTGGATCGCCGCGTACCTCGTGTCGATTCTCGCCGGTGCGAACGACCTCATGGCGGTGGCGTTCCACATGTCGCTCAACAACCTCACGTGGTTCTTCCGCATCGGTATTTTCGCGATCCCGATCATCTCGTTCATCGTGACGAAGCGCCTGTGCCTTTCGATTCAGAAGCACAAGAAGCAGCTCGCCCTCCACGGCGTTGAAACCGGCAAGGTTGTGCGTATGGAGAACGGTGAGACGCTCGAGATCCACGAGCCGCTTAGCGAGTACGACCGCTGGGTGCTCGTCAGCTACGACAACCACCGCCCGCTCCAAAAGGGCGAGGGTGTCTCGTCGCTGCGTGCAAAGGCTTCGAGCTTCTTCTTCAAGGATCGCGTGGAGCCTGCCACGCCTGCGGAGCTCCGCGAGGCACTCGAGCACTCGGGTCACGAGGAGCATAAGATCAAGGCTCTCATCGGCAGCTGATCGAGTACACTCCTCGAATTCCATAGAGGTTGTGGGGGTTTGCCTCCGAGCGTTTGGCTCGAGGCAGGCCCCCACTTCCGCATGTCGGGGCTTCTTCTGCTTTGCCTCCTGCTTCCCCACCACACCTCCGTTCCCTTCTCTTCTGTTCCCCTCTTCCCTCCTCACCGGGTTGATTAAGGGCAGTCAAACTTCGTTAGTTCGCGTGGTGGTTTTGTTGCGTCGGCAGTCCGACGGTTGCTCGGCTTTCGTGCATGCGCACCGCGCGTCACGAAACCGGCCACACGTCCAGAAGGAGCGCAGCCAAATCGCTCCCACCACAGTTAAAAAGTTCACGTTTGCCCAAACATCCAAATGAGTTTCCCCTGTCGCACCCGCAGATAGTTTGTCGCCCTCTACCCCGGGCACCCCTTGCTTTACACAAGTGCGGCGCTCAACCGCGGTCTCGGCTCCGCCTTCTAACGGCTAGAAATCTCGTCACTGTTGCGTTGGAGCCACCATCAATCACGTATCCCTCGTCGAGAGCCGCCGCAACACTTCTAGACACCACCGGGAGAGCCCAAATCGTCTGAATGTCCGGTGTCACCTCACTGACGGCGTTCGGAATCGTGCAGCTTTTCCTGTACGATAATCGTGCAGCTATTACTGCACGATTAATGGAGGCGCGATGACACCCCGTGAATATCACCACCCAAATCCTGACGACATCAGTTTGCCTAGGGTACTTGCCGCCCTGAGCGACCCTACGCGGTTAGAAATGATCTGCCGCCTAGCCGACGGGCAGGAGCACGACAGCCTTGAGCTCGCGGACGACCTCCCCCGTTCGACGCTGACGTACCACACGCGTATGCTGCGAGAGGCAGGAGTGACGTGGACGAGGAGCGAGGGCCGTGCATGCCTAATCCGGTTACGGCGCAAGGATCTGGATGAGCTGTTCCCAGGGGTTCTTGCGGCACTTATCGCAAACGCAGCCTCCAAGGCGGCACAAGAATGATGCGTCGACTGTGGCCATTCGTGTTGGGCAGCGTCGCCCTCGGCCTAGACGCCTATGTCGTGGCGGGTCTTCTACCCCAGGTCGCCTCTTCATTGGGAACTAGGGAAGCCGATGTCGGGTTGAGCGTTGCGGCATTCACGGGCTCGTACGCAGTCTCGGGCCCCTTACTTGCAGGACGCGCTGGGCAGCGGTCACGACGCAGTTTGGTTACAGCCCTGCTGGTATTCACGGTAGCTAACCTGATCACAGCACTATCACCAACGATCGGGGTCTTCCTGGCCACTCGTATAGTCGCTGGCGCAGCAGCAGGCGTGTACTCGCCACTGTCGTCCGCGGTGGCCTCAGAGGTTGTAGATCAACAGCGTCGTGGTCGTGCGGTGGCTTTGGTTCTTGCCGGTCTGGCCGTCGGTACCGTGTTCGGTGTGCCCATCGGCCTGTTCCTGGCACAACTGTGGGGATGGCGCGCCGCGATACTGCTGATCGTGATCATTGGCTGCGCTGCGCTAGCAGGCATAACGCTGGGCGGCGGCGAGCTACCGTCAATTCCGGCGTCTAGCGCTGCTGACCGACTGCGATCCATCACAAGCCCACGGAATCTCCTCACGATTTCAGTAACTCTTCTCACCGCAGTGGCTTCCTTGGGGCTCTACACCTACCTGACCGTCGTGCTGTCCGCCGGAAGTCTAGCGTCGCATCAGAGCCTGGGGATTTGGGTCTGGGGACTCGGTGGGGCGCTCGGTGCACTAGGCATCGGACGGCTCGTGGACAGATGTGCCCCCTTGCGCTTGAGCGCTGTCATCCTTGCCGGCCTGACATGCGCGCTGATCGGCATGACTCAAGGGCATCTGCCAGGGGTCACCGTGGTGAGCCTGTTCATTTGGGGGCTGTGTGGTTGGTCGTCCCTCGCGCCCCAGCAACATGTGCTCCTGCAGGCGAATCCAGCAGATGGTGCCACGGCTGTGGCTGCTAACGCATCAGCCAACTACCTGGGATCGGCACTAGGGGCGACTCTTGGCTCGCTGTTGGTAGCTGTGCACGTGGCGCCGGCCGTGCTGTGCGGTTCGGCAGCGGGCGTCGCCGCACTCGCACTGCTCTGCCAGATTATTCGACAACGGGTGGGTTCCAAAGCGTAGCAGCGTGACCCAATACGTCTTCAAGCCGCTTCATCGCTTCTCGTTTCGACAGCCCGTACTCTATTAGGACCCGCCCAGCGCCCCAGCTCCCCCGACTGCCAGGGTGCCGGCCGCCAGCAACGCCCTACCGCATCACTCGCGCCTATGGCGGTCCAAGTCGAACCGCAGATGACAACCCACCAACAGCCCAGCAATACCGACTCATCCACGGCAGTAAATGACCCTTCGTCGCCTTCACTTCACTGCTATGCGTACCCCGCGTCGGGCAAGGGCTCAATAAGTACCATGCCGTCTAGGAACAGCTTCTGCCCAAACGACGAAAGGAACCTACCGCCAACACCCGCGACGCGGTGGAGCTAGCTAGACCCGCAAAGTTGGGCCTGACGCCCGCACATTGGGACATCTCGATCCAGCCGGATCGACAATCGAACGTTTCCACAAGAGTCCCGCCAGTGTGCGCCAAGGGCTACATTCCTACCGAATTAGCGAGGATGAGTGGCGTGATGGTTTCGTGGGCGGATTGCACAATTCCCAATCTCCGAAATCAACGCTATCCACGCTAGCCCGGCCACTCCACCTTGCGTCCAACCACCTATCGGCGATCTCGGCCACGAGCCGTCGCGGTGTTCGCGATACACAGCAAAGTGCCCGGCGGGCTCATGCGAGCCAGCCGGGCCTTCACTCTGTCGAAGATGTCAGCGCCCAATTTCAGGAGCGCCTAGGAGCCTTACTCTCAGTGGTTGTTGTGCCCCACGGAGTAGGCCATCACCCACATGACGACGCCAATCATGCCGATGACCACGCCGAGGGCGGTGATCCAGTAGGCGATCGGGAAACCGCCGAACGCGAGGGAGGCACCGACTGCGCACACGAGGGGTGCCCAGCTGTACGGGGCGAAAATGCCCTTGTGGCCAGCCTCTTCGTGAACCTCAGCATCGTCGTCGTCCTGGGCGCCGCCGCCGAAGCGGCGTTCGTTCATCCACACGTAGATAGCGATCATCCAGCACATCGCCGCGAGGGCAAAGAGTGCGGGAACACCGACCCATTCGATCCCGCCGGGATCAACGTTGAGGGTAAGGAGGGTGTAAACGACGCCGACGACGGTCACGAAACAGCCGATGAGGGCGAAGATGATGACGTTGGTGCGCATTCTTACTTACCTCCGTGGGCGCTAGCGAGTGCTGCCTCGTCGTGATTGACGTGAACCTGATCGACGGCGGCGACTTCGGGGAACTTCTGGTCGAAGGCCGGGCGTTCCGAGCGGATGCGCGGTAGTTCGGCGAAGTTGTGGCGCGGCGGCGGGCACGAGGTGGCCCACTCGAGGGAGGCGCCGTAACCCCACGGATCGTTGACGGTGACCTTCTTGCCCTTCGTGTGGGTAAGCACAACGTTGAGGATGAACGGGAGGGTCGAGGCGCCAAGGATGAACGCACCAATCGTGGAGAACTGGTTCATCCACTGGAAGCCATCTTCGGCGAGGTAGTTCATGTAGCGGCGGGGGGCGCCTTCCACACCCATGAAGTGCTGGATGAGGAAGGTCATGTGGAAGCCTACGAGAAGAAGCCAGAAGTGGATCTTCGCGAGGTCTTCACGGAGCTTGTATCCGAACATCTTGGGCCACCAGAAGTAGAAGCCCGCGAACATTTCGAAGGCAACCGTGCCGAAGATGACGTAGTGGAAGTGGGCGACAACGAAGTAGGTGTCACTCAGGTGGAAGTCGAGCACCGGGGTCGACAGGATCACGCCGGTGAGGCCACCAAAGAGGAAGGTGGTCATGAAGCCAAGCGTGAAGAGCATCGGTGATTCGAAAGTGATGGATCCGCGCCACATGGTGCCCACCCAGTTGAAGAACTTCACGCCCGTGGGCACGGCGATCATCATCGTCATGAACGCGAAGAAGTCGAGCATGACCGCGCCGGTCGTGAACATGTGGTGGGCCCACACGGTCACGGAAAGGGCAGCGATCGAGATGGTCGCGTAGACGAGGGTCTTGTAGCCGAAGATGGGCTTGCGGCTGAAGACGGGGATGATCTCAGAGGCGATACCGAAGAATGGCAGTGCGAGCACATAGACCTCGGGGTGGCCAAAGAACCAGAAGAGGTGCTGCCAGAGGATCGGGCCGCCGTTTGCGGGATCAAAGATATTCGCGTCGAGCACGCGGTCGGCGCCGAGGGCGAAGAGCGCGGCAGCGAGCGGCGGGAAGACCATGAGGATGAGGATCGACGTGATGAGAACGTTCCACGTGAAGATCGGCATACGGAACATGGTCATGCCGGGCATACGCATCGTG
This sequence comes from Dermabacter sp. HSID17554, assembly GCF_003989295.1. Classification (NCBI taxonomy): domain Bacteria; kingdom Bacillati; phylum Actinomycetota; class Actinomycetes; order Micrococcales; family Dermabacteraceae; genus Dermabacter; species Dermabacter sp. HSID17554. Next base: position 341,611 of record NZ_RBLW01000001.1, read on the forward strand.
ATGATGGTGGTGATGAAGTTGACGGCGCCGAGGATGGTGCCGAAGCCCTGCATGCACAGACCGAAGGCCCAAAGGTCACCGCCGAGGCCCGGCGTAAAGGTGGTGTCGGAAAGGGGCGCGTAGGCGAACCAACCGAAGGAAGCCGCACCCTGGGGGGTGAGGAAGCCCGCGCACGCAATGAGGGCACCGAAGCCGGTGAGCCAGTAGGAGAACATGTTCAGGCGTGGGAACGCCATGTCGACCGCACCGATCTGCAGCGGCAGAAGGTAGTTCGCGAATCCCGCGAACAGGGGCGTGCCGAACATTAGAAGCATGATCGTGCCGTGCATCGTGAAGAGCTGGTTGTACTGGCCCTTCGACACGACAACCTGGAGACCGGGCTCCCACAGTTCAGCGCGGATCAGAAGCGCAAGCACGCCGCCAAAGCAGAAGAAGAAAAAGGCGGTGGCCATGTACATGATGCCGATCGTCTTGTGATCGGTCGTGGTGAGGAGCTTGAAGAACTGGTTGCCCTTCTTCGTCTCAGGCTGTGCCGGGGCGAAGCGGCGCGTGGTTTCTGTGGTGGTAGTGCTCACTTTTTGGCATCCTCACGACGGTTTTCGATGCGGCGGTCGGAATCGTCCTTCATATTCCAGGACTTCTGGAGGCGGTTGAGGTCGTTCGAAAGCTGCCCCTCATTGCCCTTGGCACGCAGCTCTTCCATGTGCTTGTCGAATTCTTCCTTCGACACGACCTTGACGTTGAACAGCATGTCAGAGTGGTACTCACCGCACAGTTCGGCGCACTTGCCCGCGTAGGTGCCTTCAATTTGCGGCGTGACCTGGAACGCGGTGGTGTGGCCGGGAATCATGTCTTTCTTGTACAGGAAGTCCACGACCCAGAAAGAGTGGATGACGTCGCGGGAGTCCAGCTGGAACTCGACAGTCTCACCGACGGGGAGATAGAGGGTCGGGAGATCCTCGGCTGCGCCTTCTTCGCCGGTGCGGAACGACTGGACACCCGGATCTTCGTGGACATCGGCGTCAACATAGTTGAAGTCCCAGCTCCACTGCTTGGCAACGACGTTGACGGTGACATCGGGGTTCGGATCGAGACGCTCAATCTCGGAGATATCACGCTGCGTGAAGTAGAAGAGGGTCATGATCATGATGACCGGAATCAGCGTGAAGGTCAGTTCGATCGGCACGTGGTAGCGCAGCTGAACGGGGAAACCCTTGTCGTTCTTCTTGCGGCGGTAGGCGATCGCACACCAGAAGATGAGGCCCCACACAAGGAGACCGACGGCGAGGAGGGTGATCCACGAGCCGCTCCACATCGTGATGATGCGGTCGGTGTGGTTTGTGATCTGGTGGGTGGTGTCACCAGGGAGGAATCCTCGCTGCTGCTCTTCCGTGCAGCCCACGAGAGCAAGCGCCGTAAGGGCGAAAGCGGCGATGGCCTTCGGCATCCGGCGACTGCGTTCCGGGGTTTGGGGGATCACAGGCTGACCTTCCGTGTATCGCGTGGCGAATCGGCTGCGGGGAGATTCGCGCTCGATTGTGCTGTTATTTCGGGCTCTTCCCTCCCGGCTGCACGGGGCGCACGCCTGGATCGGGACGAGAGTCCTTAGTCATCATACGCGACTCGCCACTAAATGTGGCCTTCACAGCCGCTTTTCGCGGATTCGGTGGGGTTTGCTCAGTCACGTTTATGCCGGTCGGGATGTTTTCACGGCGCGTGCGCCCCAGTACCAGGCTCCGACGGCTACTCGAGGAAAGTCGAATGGGCCGCCGCATGTGCGGCAGCCCACTCGTATCGCTCTCACTGTGGCGCTCAGGCGAAGGAATCTCCGCATGCGCACGAGCTCGACGCGTTCGGATTGTCGATCGTGAAGCCCTGCTTTTCAATCGTGTCGGAGAAGTCGATCGTCGCACCGGAAAGGAACGGGATCGAGTTCTTGTCGACAATGACCTCAACGCCGCTGAAGTCCACGGTGGCATCGCCATCGAGCAGACGCTCGTCGAAATAGAGCTGGTAGATGAGCCCCGAGCATCCGCCGGGCTGCACGGCAATGCGAAGGCGCAGGTCATCGCGGCCCTCTTGTGCGAGCAGCTGCTTGACCTTATCGGCGGCCACCTGGGTGAGGGTCACGCCGTGGGCGGGAGCCGTCTGTGTTTCGGTCGTAGTCATGGTTCCTCCGTTAAGTCCGGGTAGGTGACGCTTAACGTCACTGTACGCGGGCCCACCTCACGCGGTCTATGACGCGTGGGCATTCCCTCGTCACGTGTGACTTAGGCGGTTTCCTTCGGGTCGAGCTCGGCAGCGCCGAGCAGGATGAGCGCTTCGGCGACGCATACGCGCTCGAAGTCGCCGAGGTGGAGCGATTCGTCGACGCCGTGTGCGCGCGAATCCGGGTCTTCGACGCCGGTGACGAGCACGTCAGCCTTCGGGAACAGCTCGAGCAGATCCGAGATGAACGGGATCGAGCCGCCGAGCCCGGTATCCACGGGCTCGACTCCCCACGAATCATGGAACGCGCGGCGCGCAAGATCCATTCCCTCGCTGCTCGCGGGTGCGAGGAACGGCTTGCCCGCGTCAACGGGGGTGAAGGTGACCTTGGCGGCAGCGGGAATGTGAGCCTCAACGTGCTTTTTGAGCACTTCGGTCGCGTGTGCCGGGTCTTCGCCCGGGGCGATGCGAACGCTCACCTTGGCGCGGGCTTTCGAGATGAGGGTGTTGGAGGCCTGCTGCACGGGCGGCGCATCGATGCCGATCACCGAGATCGCGGGCTTGGTCCACAGGCGCGACGTGATCGAGCCGTCACCCGCAAGGGGCAGCCCTTCGGGTACGCCGGCGTCGCGGCGGAAGTCCGCTTCCTCCATGTCGACCTTGGGGGCTTCGGCAACGTGAAGTCCCTCAACGGCAATGGTGCCGTCCTCGTTGTGGAAGGTCGTGAGGATGCGCGAGAGCTGCGTGAGCGCATCGAGCACCGGCCCGCCGAACATGCCCGAGTGCACCGAGTAGTCGAGAACCTGGACGTCGAGCTCGAAGGCGACAACGCCGCGCAGGCTCGTCGTGAGGGCGGGGCGGCCAACGGCCCAGTTCGAGGAGTCGGCCACAACGATGATGTCGCTGCGCATCAGGTCCTGGTGCTTTTCGAGGAATGGGCGGAAGGTCTCGCTGCCGTATTCCTCTTCACCTTCGACGAACACGACGATGCCCACGCCGGACTCTTCGAGTTCATCTTTAAGGGCGCGAAGCGCGGTCACGTGCGCCATAACGCCGGCCTTGTCGTCGGCAGCTCCGCGGCCATACAGGCGGCCGTTTCGCTCAGTGGCCTCGAACGGCGGGGTGGTCCACTCGGATTCGTCGCCAACGGGCTGCACGTCGTGGTGGGCGTACAGCATCACGGTCGGCTTTCCAGGCTTCGCTGGGCGGCGAGCAAGAACCGCGGGGGCGCCACCATCAACGGACTCGATGCTCACTTCGGGCATGCCCGCATCTTCGAGGAGCGACGCCACCTTCTCGGCGCTCGCCTGCACGTGCGATTGATCGTAGCCATCGAAGGCAATCGAGGGGATCGCTACGAGCGCGGTGAGATCCTCGAGTGCTTGGGGTTGAAGGGCTTTGACCTTGTCATTGATGGCGTCGACGCTGAGCGACATTCCTCTTCTCCTTCCGCGCGGCGAGCGCGATACTGGCTTTGGCTCCACCGTATCCCCGCAAGCGTCGGAATTCCTCACGAAACTCCGTACCAACCGCGCGAGTCCGGCCCCCGGGAGACTAAGATTGGCCGGGTGAATACCGAGACCCCATCCGAGCACTCCCCTAGCCCCACTCGCGCTGAGCACTCCGCGACGACCCCGAAGAAGGGGCGTCCAACCCGCTCGCGCAAGGAAGCTGTCGCCGCGCGCCGCACGCCTCTCGTGCCGAAGGACCGCAAGGAAGCAAAGCGCCGCTCTAAGCAGAAAGATCGCGCCGCTGCAAACCGCGAACATCAAGCTCTGCTCACCGGTGATGAGGCGCACTACCCCGTGCAGCACCGAGGCGCCGATCGCCGTCTCGTGCGTGACATCGTCGATTCGCGCCACAACGTCGCTGAGTATTTTTTGCCGTTCGCGCTTATCGCGATGCTGTTCCCGTTCGCCATGCAGCTCATCGACCCGGTGAAATTCCAGGTCGTCTCGATCGTGTTCCTCGTCGTGCTGTGGGCGGGCATCCTCGTCGTCGTGATCGATACGTTCCTCTTGCGCCGCAAGATTCGCAAGGTTCTTACCGAACGCTTCGGCGTGGTCCCCGCCGGCATGGTGTCGTACGGCCTTCTTCGTTCAACGAACATTCGCCCGTGGCGTATGCCTAAGCCGCAGATCAAACACGGCGAGGCTCCGCGTCCGTAAGACTTCCTCACACACCAAAACCCCCGGCCCGAACTTTCGTTCGGTAACCGGGGGTTTCCTGTCAGGCGGTTTTACTTAGCCGTGTCCGACGCCTGCTCAGCTTTCGCCGAGTCCTTGTCTTTGGCCTTCTTCTCGGGCTTGAAGTCCACGCCCGCTTCCTTGCGTTGCTGCGGCGTAATCGGCGCGGGAGCGGCGGTCAAGGGGTCATAACCGTTACCGGTCTTCGGGAAGGCGATGACATCGCGAATCGAGTCGGTCTTCGCGAGGATCGACACGATGCGGTCCCAGCCAAACGCGATGCCGCCGTGGGGCGGTGCGCCGAACTTGAAGGCTTCGAGGAGGAAGCCGAACTTCTCCTGCGCTTCCTCTTCTCCGATGCCCATGAGCTTGAAGACGCGCTGCTGCACATCGGCCTGGTGGATACGGATCGAACCGCCACCGATTTCGTTGCCGTTGCACACGATGTCGTAGCCGTAGCTCAGTGCCGAGCCCGGGTCGGTGTCGAAGGTGTCGAGGAACTCGGGCTTCGGGGACGTGAAGGCATGGTGCACGGCGGTCCATTCGCCGTGACCCACGGCAACGTCGCCCGCGGCTTCCGCATCGCCCGCGGGCTCAAACATGGGCGCGTCCACGACCCACACAAAGGCGAACTCGTCGGGGTTGATGAGGCCGAGACGGTCACCGATTTCGTTGCGCACGGCACCGAGGAGCGCGCGTGAGCTCTTGGCGTCGCCCGCGGCGAAGAACACGCAGTCGCCTGCACTCGCACCAACCTTTTCGGCGAGGCCGGCCTTCTCCTCGTCGGAGAGGTTCTTGGCGACGGGGCCGCCAAGCGAACCGTCTTCCTGGAAGAGAACGTAGGCGAGGCCCTTCGCGCCGCGCTGCTTCGCGAATTCCTGCCACGCGTCGAGGGTGCGGCGGGGCTGCGACGCACCGCCCTTCATGACGATCGCGCCAACGTAAGGGGCTTGGAACACGCGGAAAGGCGTGTTCTGGAAGTATTCGGTCATCTCGGTGATCTCGAGATCGAAGCGCAGGTCGGGCTTGTCGGAGCCGTAGCGCGCCATGGAGTCACGGTAGGTGAGGCGCTTGATCGGGGTCTCGATGTCGTAACCGATCTGCTTCCACACGTTCACGAGAACCTTCTCGGCGAGCGCAATGACGTCTTCCTGATCCGCGAAGCTCATCTCGACGTCGAGCTGCGTGAACTCCGGCTGGCGATCCGCGCGGAAGTCTTCATCGCGGTAGCAGCGGGCGAGCTGGAAGTAGCGTTCCATACCGCCAACCATCAGCAGCTGCTTGAACAGCTGCGGCGACTGGGGAAGCGCGTACCACGATCCGGGAGCAAGCCGCGCGGGCACGAGAAAGTCGCGCGCACCCTCGGGCGTCGAACGGGTGAGGGTCGGGGTTTCGATTTCGACGAAATCCTCGTTGAGGAGGACCTCGCGCGCGGCCTGATTCACCTTCGAGCGCAGGCGCAGCGCGTATGAGGTTTCCGCACGGCGCATGTCGAGGTAGCGGTAGCGAAGGCGGGCCTCTTCGCCAACCTCGCTGTGCTCATCGAGCTGGAAAGGTAGCGGGGCCGCGGGGTTGAGCACCTCGACCTCGCTCGCAATGACCTCAATATCGCCCGTGGGAAGTGCCGGGTTCTCGTTACCCTCGGGGCGGCGTTCGACCTTGCCGGTCACCTTGAGCACAAATTCGTGGCGAAGGTGGTGAGCGTCTTCTTCACGCACAACGACCTGCGCAACTCCGGACGCATCACGCAGGTCGAGGAAGGCCACGCCGCCGTGATCACGGCGCCTTCCGATCCAGCCGGTGAGAGTAACGTCCTGGCCGATGTGATCTTCCCTGAGATCACCGGCGCGGTGGGTGCGAAGCATGAGGATTCCTTTGACTTCGAGGTGGTCGGTGGTGGGCGGCGCGTAGGCGTTCAGCCCCCGCACGGGGCGGGGCGGGGCGCGAGAGGCCGCAATCCGCACCAGTTTAGCGCGCACCAGGTTCGGGTGCAGTCCGACGCTTGCTGGGCAACCGTCAGATCCCCTTCCCTCCCGCATCCCCCTCCCCCTCCTGCTTCTTGCTTCACTCCCGCCACATCCTTCGCTTCCTTATCTCGACAGTGGTGATTTTTCGTGCGAATAGCCTGTTCCGTGTCGTGAGGTGGCGATTTTTGCCGTTTTCACCCGAGTCGCGTGAGCGAAACGGAGCAGAAGGGCAGATGGAGGTGACTATTGTCGCGCGCGGATCCCCTCCCGTAGCGCCTACCTCTTCCGTAAGCTGGTTCCAGCACGTGTGAGCGCCATGAGGGCGCGATGAGAGTGGCGCCGCTCCGGACGGCGCATTTTTTGTGTGCGGGGATGCCCGCGGGAACGTGCTCGACCAAATGAGGGGCCGATGAACGGCCCGCAAGTGTTCACGTGCGTTTTCCGGGGCGGGCGTGTGCGATGGCTCGGAAGGACCCAAAAATGACGACTGATAGCACCGACCGCACCGAAACCGCTCTCGAGAACCGCGAGGAAATTGCGGAAGCGCTCGAAATGGACGGCATGGCAGCTCCCAGCCCCGACGGTGCCGATGACGCACCGAGCGCCGATAGTACCGATGCATCGAACGCGGCCGACGCCCCCGAAGCCTCCCATGACGATGAGCGCGTCCGCTTCGACGAGCTCGGTCTTCCGCCCGAGCTGCTCGCTGCCGTGCGCGAGCTCGGATTTACTCACCCCTCTCCCATTCAGGAACGCGCAATTCCGGCTCTGCTTGAAGGCCGTAGCGTTTTGGGCGTCGCACAGACGGGCACGGGCAAGACCGCGGCATTCGGTCTCCCGCTCCTCGCGGAGGTCCGCGCCTCGAACCGCGCCACGCAAGGACTCGTTCTTGCACCGACCCGAGAGCTCGCGATGCAGGTGGCGGAGGCGATCCAGTCATTTGCCACAAAGCTCGATGGCGTGAACGTCGTGAGCGTGTACGGCGGCGCTCCCTACGGACCGCAGGAACGCGCCCTCGCGCGCGGCGCCCACGTGATCGTCGGCACGCCTGGGCGCGTCATTGACCACCTCAAGCGCGGCAATATCGTGCTTGACCACCTCTCGACGCTCGTTCTCGACGAGGCGGATGAAATGCTTCGCATGGGCTTTGCCGAGGACGTGGACGAGATTCTCAGTTTCGCTCCACGAAAGAAGCGCATGGCGCTGTTCAGTGCAACGATGCCACCCGCAATCAAGCGCGTCGCCGAGGAGCACATGCCTGACGCCGTGAGCGTCGCCGTCGCCCGCCAGTCAACGACCGTGACGAGCGTCGAGCAGACGTACGCCGTGGTGCCATTCCGCCACAAAACCGGTGCTCTCACGCGCATCGTCGAGACGACCGACGCCGATGCGACGATCGTGTTCGTGCGCACGCGCAGCGCCGCCGAGGAAGTTGGAACGGCGCTCATTGCCCGAGGCATCGTCGCCGCAACTATCTCGGGTGATGTCCCCCAAAAGGAGCGTGAACGCATCGTCGAGCGTCTGCGCGACGGCTCTCTCACGGTGCTCGTCGCGACTGACGTCGCCGCGCGCGGTCTCGACGTTGAGCGTATCGGCCTCGTGGTGAACTTTGACATTCCCTCTGAACCCGAGGCCTACGTGCACCGTATTGGCCGCACCGGTCGCGCGGGTCGCACGGGTAAAGCCCTCACGTTCGTGGCTCCCCACGAAAAGCGCAAGCTGCGCAATATCGAGCGCACGACCCGCCAGGAGCTCGAAGAAATTCACATCCCCTCGCCTCTTGATGTCTCGCGTCACAAAATGAAGAAGGTTCTCGCGGAGGTTCCCGGGCGCCTCGAGAAGGGGCGCCTCAACCTCTACTTCGATCTTCTAAACGAGTTTTTGGCCGAGAACAACGTCTCGGTCGAGCAGGTTGCCGCGGCTCTCGGAGCGATGACGGTTGGCGACGACGGCCCTCGCGCACACGAAGACGATTTCACTGGCGCGAGCTTCCGCGACAAGGGCGAACGCGGGAACCGCAAGGATCGAAGCGAGCGCCGCGACCGTGGGGAGAAGCGTCCCCGCCGTTCGAGCGCGGGATTTACGACCTACCGCATTGCGGTGGGCAAGAATCACGGGGTGCGGCCCCAGTCGATTGTGGGAGCCATTGCAGGTGAGGGCGGCCTCAACGGCCAGGATGTGGGGAAAATCGATCTCTTCCCCTCGTTCTCACTCGTAGAGCTTCGCGACGGTGTCGACGAGGCTGCTCTCGCACGCATTGGTCGCGCCCGAGTGGGCGGCAAGCCCATGCGCATCCAGGTAGATCAGGGCCCCAAGAAGGGCGGCAAGTTCAAAGCTCGCAAGGGTAAGCACTTCGACGATCGCGGCGCAAAGAAGTCGAATCGCTGGTAGAAGGGCGATACTCCTCACAGTTCCCACCATGCGCTCCTTTACAGGCGTCACCAGGATGTCCACGGTAGAAGAGGCCGCGTTTTATATGTGCACATAAATAACGCATGTTTTCGCGGCGCTGTATCCCCTATCGCGCCATGAAAGGATTGGCATGGACAACCCCGCATCCACCGCAGGGGACCGCTTTGTGCGTGAAGCCGAGCGAGATCGCGCTGTCCAACAGGACAGCGAGTTCCTCGGCCACCCCCGCGGCCTTGCAACGCTCTTCGGTCTCGAGATCTGGGAGCGCTTCTCCTACCTCGGCTTCCAGGCGATCCTCGCCCTCTACTTTGCCGATGCCATCGCCAACGGCGGCATGGGCTTCGAGGAGGGCGTCGCCTCGAGCATCGTCGCCGCCTACGGCGCACTCGTATACCTCCTCTCCATCGTGGGCGCGTGGATTGCGGATCGCATCATCGGCACCTATCGCACGGTACTCTTCGGAGGCATCATCATTGCCGCCGGACACATCTTCATGGGCATCCCCACGGCCTTCTCCACCTGGTTTGGGCTCGCCCTCATCGTTCTCGGTACGGGGCTGCTCAAGCCCAACGTCTCAACGAAGGTTGGCGAGCTTTACTCGAGCGAGGATGAGCGCCGCGACGCGGGATTCTCGATCTACTACTCGGGCATTAACATCGGCGCCTTCCTCGGCCCGATTATCGCGGGCTGGCTCGGCCAGGAGATCGGCTGGCACTGGGGCTTTGGTGCGGCCGCTGTGGGCATGATCGCGGGCGTCATCCAGTACGTGCTCGGTTCCAAGCATCTCGCGGGCAACGAGGCAGCAGCACGCATCCGTGCCGCCTTCCGCGCGGACCGCGGCTTCTGGGCAACGATCGGACTCATCGTGGCCGCCGTGATCGCCGCCGCCCTTTTCACCGTTGTCGCGGAGGACGGCATCAATGCCCTCGTGAACGTCATCTCGATCGTGAGTGCGATCGTGCCGATCGTCATGCTTGTGCTCATGGCCCGCTCCCCCAAGGTCACGAAGGCGGAGCGCGCGAACCTCATGCCGTATTCGCTCTTGCTCATTGCCCTCGTCGCGTACAACCTCATGTACTTCCAGACGGGCAACACGCTTAACTTCATGGCCCTCAACCGCACGGAAAACTCGCTGTTTGGCTGGGGCTACCCCTCGACGTGGTACATCTCGCTCACCGCGATCGTTGAGATCATCATGGGCCCGGTTCTCGCGCTCCTGTGGGTCAAGCTTGGCAAGCGCCAGCCGCATGTCGCGGCGAAGGTTGGTCTCGGCACCGTGTTCGGTGGTGCCGCCTTCCTCGTGGTGGCCCTCGGCGCGAGTGTGAGTGGCGAAGCGGCGATGCTCTCGGCGATCTGGCTCGTGATCTGCTATATCTTCCTCGGTCTCGGCGATCTCGTGCTGCAGACGAGCGGCATGAGTGCCACGACGAAGCTTGCACCGCGCGCCTTCGCTTCGCAGACGATGGCCGTGTGGTTTGCGGCAATGGCCCTTTCGCAGGGCATTCAGGCGCAGGTCGTGAAGTTCTTTGATTATGACAACGCGGCCCTCTACTTCGGTATCCAGGGCGCTCTCGTCGTGGCCTACGGCGTGTTCCTCATGGCCATCACGCCATGGCTCAAGAAGCGCATGACCCTCGTGGGCTAACACGGTTTCGCCGCTTTCCAACTCTGAAAGGAGAACACCGCTTTCATGAAGTACATCGATGATTTCCCCTATGACGTGAAGATTGTGGAGGATTGGATTCCTCTTTCGGACGGCACGAAGCTGTGGATGAAAGCGTTCATGCCCGTCACCGATGAGAAGATCCCCGCTCTCCTCGAATACTTGCCCTACCGCGCAGGTGACTGGACTGCGCCACGCGACCACGAGCGTCACCCCTACTACGCGGGCCACGGCTACGCCTCGATCCGCGTGGACATTCGCGGCCACGGCAACTCCGATGGCGTGCCCGGCGACGAATACGACGAGCAGGAACTGAGCGACGGCGAAGAAGTGCTCGCGTGGATCGCCGAACAGGAGTGGTGCACGGGCGACGTTGGCATGTTCGGTATCTCGTGGGGCGGCTTCAATTCGCTCCAGCTCGCCGCGCGTAAACCCCCGCAGCTCAAAGCGATCGTGACCACGTGCTCGACGGACGACCGCTACGACAATGACGTGCACTACCTCGGCGGCTCGATGCTGGCCGTGGACATGCACGCGTGGGCGGCGACGATGCTCGCGTTCGAGTCACGCCCGTCTGATCCGCGCGTGGTGGGCGAGCGCTGGAAGAACCAGTGGCTCGATCGCCTAAACAAGATGGAACCGTACATCGACGAGTGGATGCGCCACCAGACTCGCGATGAGTACTGGAAGCACGGTTCCGCGTGCGAGGACTACGACAACATCGACGCGGCAGTGTTCGCCGTGGGCGGGTGGTTCGATCCGTACCGCGACACGGTTCTTCGCCTGTGCGAGAACCTTACGTCGCGCGGTAAGAGCGTTAAGGGTCTCATTGGCCCGTGGTCGCACCAGTACCCGGATCGCGATTTGCGCCCCGGCCCCCACATCGACTTCCTCGGGGAGACGCTCCGCTTTTGGGATCTGCACCTCAAGGGAAAGAACACGGGCTTCGACGACGAGCCGCTCCTTCGCGCGTGGATGCTCGATTCGATGCGTCCGAGTTCGGTCTATGACGAAGTGGGCGGCACGTGGGTTGCCGAAGAGTCGTGGGACACTGATGAGCGCCCCAAGGAGCGTTTCACTTTCGCCTCGGCGAACGCACTCCCGGCTGCAGAGCGTTCGGGCAGCGAGATCCGCGTCAAGAGTCCGCAGGATACGGGCATGAGCGCGGGCCGCTACTTCCCCTTCGGCAACGCGGGCGATCTGCCCACCGATCAGCGCGTTGATGATGCGAAGAGTGCCTGCTTCGACTTCGTTCTCGAAGGCGACGTGGCGATCCTCGGCAATGCGTCACTTCGCTTGCGCGTCAAGTCGGCGCATCCGAAGGGGCAGGCCTACGTTCGCCTGACCGACGTTGCCCCAGATGGCTCCTCCACTCTTGTCACGCGCGGGAACATGAACTTCTCCGCTCGCGAGGGACGCGACAAAGCCGTTGAGATGCCCACTGATCAATGGGTGGATCTCGACATTCCCCTCACGGGAATCGGCTACGTACTGCCGAAGGGCCATACGCTTCGCGTGGCTGTGTCGAGTGCCTACTGGCCGTGGGTGTGGCCGCAGCCGGGGGCCGACGGTTTCTCACTCGATATCGAGAAGAGCTTCCTTGAGGTTCCCGTGCGCGAGATTCCTGCCGAGGATTCACAGGCGGCGTCGCGCGATGCCGCCGTCGGATTCGGCGAAGCCGTTCAGCCCACTCCCCTCGACGTGAAGTACCCGGAGTCCGGGAAGGCCGGCGCGAGTAGGCCCGAGCGGCTCGTGCAGCAGGATGTGGTGAAGCGCGAGACGATGCTCCAGGTCGATCCCGCGTACGGTGGCACTCGTGTGTACCCCGATGGTTTGCACTACGACGAGGATACGGTCGAACGCTACTGGATCACGTGGGACGATCCTCTTTCGGCACGCACCGAGGCCGTGTGGAACGTCGGTCTCAGGCGCCCGGACCTCGATTGGGACGTGTCCCTGACCGCGACGACGCGCATCACGTGCTCGGCAGACTCGTTCACGACCGAGTCGATCGTTGAATGCCGCGATTCGGGCGAGATTGTGTTTGAGAAGCGGTGGAGCGAGGAGATCCCGAGGATCGCTTCATAACCAGCTGTCTTCTCCCCACAAGCGGCGTCACCTCGCGAAGGTGGCGCCGCTTTTGCATGCCCGCGTGATTAACCGCTTAGTTGCGAGACGCGTTGCCGTGAGATTCCGAGGATCGCGCCTACATCCTCTTGACTGAGGCCGTCTGCGCGCATTTTCCGAATGATTGAACGGCGAATTTCCGAGGCCATCTTTGCGGCGGCTTCGGCTTCGGCGCTGGCCTGGTCAGCGCCACGCTTCGCGTCGTCATATTCGGTCGTCACGCGGAGCGCCTCCCCCTCGTGGCCGGCATCACCGAGTGCACGTTCAGCGAGGGCTGTGATCTCGGCAAATGTTCGGGTGCGGATCCGGATCTTCTCGCCGTCAACGGTAAGCGTCGCGTCCCATTCGCGCCCGTTCCGCTCGGCTTTGACTTCGATCGCCATGCGTTCCTCCTTCTCCACTCCCAAGTATGCCACCCGCCCTTGCGTTGAGACCGCAAGAATATCTAGCAACTTTGGGCGTGAAGGGCCAACGGCGTCCCGGTAGAGTGGAGGCATCACCGTCACTCACAAAGGAGGCGCACATGACCCCGCCGAAGTACGCGCAGGCATACCCGAGCGCGACTGATCCGCAAAACATCTCGGCCGCGAACTCTCGCGTCGAAGCACGCATCGCGGGCAAAGGCGCCATCACTCCCCCGCAGTTCGCCACCCTCCTGCAGGCCTGGCGACTCGAGAAGCTCGCATGAGAGGCGGGCAGATCATGCAGAACACCCTTTCGCCCAAGGGCCTGCGGGGCAAGGTCGCGTTTGTGACGGGAGCATCTGGTGCGCTCGGTTCCGACACCGCCCGAGCACTCAGCGCTCGTGGCGTTCGGCTTGCCCTTCTCGGCCGCAACACCGAGAAACTCGAGGCGCTCGCCCGCGAACTCGGAGGACCCGAAAAGGCTCTCGCGATCGAGATGAACGTGCGCAACCTCGCCTCGGTCGAAGCCGCCGCGAAGAATGCCGCCGAGCATTTCGGTGGCATCGATATTGTCGTGGCAGGGGCAGGCATGGTGACGACCGAACTTGTCGAGAACTACTCGGCAACGGGTTTCGTGGACGACATTGATACGAATCTCAACGGTGTGTGGCGCACCGTCAAGGCCACGCTTCCCTACGTGCGCGAGTCGAAGGGCCACATCTGCATCATTGCCTCGCTTGCCTCCTTCATTCACATGCCGGAAATGTCCGCATACTCAGCGTCGAAGGCCGGCGTTCTCGCGCTCGCGAATTCGCTCAGGCTTGAGCTCGATGGGAGCTCAGTCACCGTCGGAACCATTCACCCCTCGTTCTTCGAGTCCGCGCTTGGCAATGCACTCACGACCTCACCGCTTCTCAACCGCGCAAGCGGGAACTTCGGCGGGCTCTTCACACCGATCAAACGCGAGGACGTCGTAGCCGCGATCGCCAAAAACATCGAGCGGCGCTCACGTGTCGCCGTACTCCCACGCGCCTTCTCGGCACTCGCACTCGTGCCTGGCCTCGGCCAGCGCGTGATCGAACCGTACCTCACGCACAATCTTCGAAAGACGGCTCAGAAACTCTCGCATTAGCGGTCGATTCCCCAGCTCTCAAGGCCCTGATCGGCCATTCCGCGCCCCCGAGGAGCACCCTAAGCTTCCAGCTCCGGCTCCTCCGCTCGGGCCTGCTCGAACACCTCTTTTGCCGCACCAAGATTGACGAGCCCGATGACGATGCCGACCGCGACATCGGGGAGAACCGAATGCCACACGAGAGTCACGAGCCCCGCGGCGATGATGAGCACGTTCGCAAGCACGTCGTTGCGGGCAGCGAGCCATGCGCCACGAACGAGAGCACTGTGGCCCGTGCGCAGGCTTACGAGGAGCACTGCGCAGCAGGCGTTAATCACGAGCGCGGCGAGGGCCGTTCCCGAGAGCGCAAACGGCTCCGGCGGCAGTCCCGTGAGGAGCTTGTGAATCGCCATCGCAAACGCGGCCCCCGCGGGGATCAAAATGAGTCCGGCAAGCGCGTAAGACGCTTTGCGTCTACTGCTGAGCGACCACGAGAGAGCAAGCAGCACGAGCGAGTTGATGAGGAAATCCTCGAGGAAGTCCGCAGCATCGGCAAGCAGGGAGGCGGAGCCAATCGCGAAGGCGAGTATCGCCTCGCCGAGGCAGCCAGCGAGGTTGAGGAGCGCGACGATCAGTATTATTCGCCGCGCACGAGTGTCAAGTTCCGGGGCGTTCACGCCCTCTCCCATGATTCGAGATCTCCCTCTTGCACCCGAAAAAGCGGGTGCGATTCAAGCGGACTCCCCTCGGGTGGAAGTCCTTGCCACTGTGGGGCACGTTCGCGCACTTTGCGTCGCAAGTGCTCAGCTTCGTACGCGAGTTGACCGGTCGTCACCGAGAGGGCGCCATCGAGGTGGCCCGGCACGTGAATTTTCGAATGATTGAACATGTAGCCGCGACTGTCCGCTTCGAGCGCGATTCCCGTGAGGAACGCCCCGATGCTGGCCTCGGGGCTTTCGCTTTCACGGAAGCGCTCGAGCTGGGGGTGCTTCGTGTATCCCGTCGTGAGGCCCGCAAGCACCTTCTGCGCAAGAAGAGCCTCACGCCAGCAGGCCACGAGTGCCATTCGGTCGAGGTAGCGCGGGTGGAGCGACCAGAGTCGCATCGAGAACAGCCTTTCCGAGGGAAGAAGAAGAGGAAAAAGTGGGTTCCTCTAGAGTATCGGCCCTCACACACGTACAGTAAGACGCGGACGACTGTTATATGGCTCCGCACGCGGCGCCGCATCGAAGGAGAGCCGATGTCTTCACCCTACGATCCCCGGGAACATCAAAGCGCCCCGCAACCGCCGCAAGGGTCGGTACCACCGATGCCGCCCGTGCAGAAAAAGTCCTCCGGGGGAAAAATCGTCATGTGGTCGTGTATCGCACTCGCGATCATCGCCCTCGCGCTCGTCGCTTTCGGTGTCGCCGGCTTCTTCCTGTGGAAAAACGCCGGGCAGACCCCCTCACAGCCGGACCCTTCGCCGCACGACGGCACCACGACCTCAGCGCCGGAAAGCGGCGCGGCGACCACCCCGCCAGCAGATGAGGAGACCACTCCTCCCGCTGACGGCCCTGCCGCACCCGGGACTGCGAACGATGTTCCGCAGGACCCTGACCAACTGCAGGCCGATTTCTACGCTTCGCTCCCCCCGCAGATCGAGAAATGGTCCACGAAAGACGTATCCGGCTCGGTCATCTACTCCGACGGGGACGGTGGCCGGATCAGCTTCCTGCTCGTCGACCCCAATGGCACCCCCGATGACCCAACAGGCGGACGCGAAGACGAGGTCGTTTTTGAGCGCGGCTCGTGCGGCAAAAACCGCAACAATCCCGAGCACGTGACGTGCACGATCTACCCCAAGAAGTTCGACACCGCGATGTTCACCATGACGTCGAAATACTCGAATGTCGAGGAAATGCAACGCATCGCGACCGCCGTCATCGATATGCCGTAGGTTCCCCTCCCGTCCCTCAGCCTCGCGTACAGCGCAGTACGGTTCACGAAAGCGAGAAGAATATGTCAGTTCCTCCCGCAGCAAATCAAGGCGCGCAGAAAAACACGAGCCCGCTGCTGCGGATCTTCGGCATCGGGTGCGCCTGCCTCGCAGTCATCATCGCGCTTATCGTGGTCGTGGTGGGCGTGCCCGTCGTTGGAGTCATCATTAACCAACCGCGAGCCACGTCGAGCCCAGATCCCGCCCCCGCCACGAGCTCGACGGTAAGCGAGCAGCCGTCGGACCCGGACCCCGCGGTCGCCGGCCCCAACGCCCCGGCGGTCCCGGTGCCCACCCCGGGGCGCGCCACGCAAACTTCCAGTGACCCCCTTGATGATGTCCTCAATAACCGCCTCCCTGACGCCATCGGCGACTGGCAGCTAGCGCACGTCGGAACGCGACCCGTGTACGTCCGTGCCGAGCAGAGAATCAACATTTTGGACATCACCAACACCGACAGTGTTGGTAAGGCAACGGCTGACAATCCCGCCTTGGGCCTCCAAGGTGAGAAGGTTTTCGACCGTGGTGTGTGCGCGCCGCATCCCGATGGCCGCGGAGGCTTCATGTGCTGGGTATGGCCCAAGGACCTCCCCGACACAGTGTTGACAGTGCAGTCTCGCCACGCGTCGATGGACGACATGATTAAGGTCGCCGAGGCCGTCCGAGGCTGACCCCGACTCGTACGAAAGAACCGCCGATGACAGCAAAATCAATCCAAGATGCCCTCGCCGAGCGTTTCCTGCGTTACTCGGCGATTTCGAGCCAGTCCGATGCGTCTTCGACAACCGTTCCCACAAGTGTGGGGCAGTGGGAGCTTGCGCGTTTGCTCAAGAGCGAACTCGAGGAGGCAGGGGCCGCAGCGATTCACCTCAGCGACACGTGTGTACTCACCGCCAAGATCCCCTCGAACCTTCCCGGGGAGGCCGCAGCACCCGCGATCGGTTTTTGTACCCACCTCGATACGGTCGACGTAAACCTCTCCCCTGAGGTGAAGGCTCGCGTGATCGAGTACAGCGGCGGGGACGTGTGCCTCAATGAAGCTAGCGGAGTGTGGTTGCGCGAGAGAGAGCACCCCGAAATCAGCCGCTACGCGGGTGAGCGGATCCTCGTCACC
Source organism: Dermabacter sp. HSID17554 (assembly GCF_003989295.1). Classification (NCBI taxonomy): domain Bacteria; kingdom Bacillati; phylum Actinomycetota; class Actinomycetes; order Micrococcales; family Dermabacteraceae; genus Dermabacter; species Dermabacter sp. HSID17554. The sequence continues at coordinate 358,781 of NZ_RBLW01000001.1, forward strand.
GACGGCACGAGCGTGCTTGGTGCCGACGACAAGGCGGGCGTCACGTCCGTCATGGAGGCGGTTGTGCGCCTGCTTCAGGATCCGACGGTTCCCCACGGCGACGTGTACCTCAGTTTCGTTCCGGATGAAGAGATCGGGTTGAGGGGTGTGCGCACGATGGACCTTGCGCGCTTCCCCGTCCAGTACGCGTTCACTCTTGACTCGTGCGAGCTCGGCGAGGTCGTCGAGTCCACCTTCAACGCGGCGAGTGCCACGATCGACATCGTCGGTGTTTCCGCGCACCCCATGAATTCAAAAGGAAACATGGTGAACCCGATCCTCATTGCGCACGACATCATCGCGCAATTCGATCGGGAGGAGACTCCGGAGTGCACTGAAGGCCGCGAGTCCTACATTTGGGTGAACGAGATCGAAGGCAATCAGACGACGGCGCGCGTGGGTATTTCGGTGCGCGACCATGATCTCGCAGGTTATGAGGAAAAGAAACAGCGCATTCGCGATATTGCCGCGGGTGTGCTCGAGGCGAATCCGCGTGCGAAGGTCACGGTCGAGATCGAAGACGTGTACGGCAATATCGAGGATGCGAAAACTGAGGAGAACGCGGTTGCGACCGACAACATCGTGAAGGCCATGGCGGACCTTGGCATCGAGCCGATCAACCTTTCGATGCGCGGTGGCACGGATGGTTCGTGGCTTTCGCGCGAGGGTATTTTCACGCCGAACTTCTTCACGGGCGCGCATAATTTCCACTCGGTGTTCGAGTTTTTGCCGCTTAATGCTTTTGAGAAGAGCTTCGAGATGGTGAACACGCTCATTCGCCAGGCGGCTCAGCAGTAGAGTCCGCGTGCACCGCGCAAAAAGGGCCGGCGGCCTCCCGTGGGAGATCGCCGGCCCCTCGTATTGGCGAGAGCCGCCGATTAATGTTTGCGAGCGGAGCGTGCAACGAGTGTGCCGCCCACGCCGAGCAGCACGAGAGCTCCGAGAGCGGTCACGAGGTAGGCGCTACCGTCGACGCCTGTACGCGGAAGCGAGACGTGGGTCTTCGGCTTTTCCGGCCTTGTCAGGCGGATGGGCTGATCAGCCTTCGACGGTGCCTTCGCTGGCGCTTCGACCGAGTTCGACGGTCCGTCGGCGGGAGCGGGGGCAGGCTTCTCGGGTGCCTCACCCGCGCCTTCGCCCGTTTCGCCTTCGGCGGGATCGGGAGGGAGAGCTTCCGACGGTTGCTCGCCTTCATCGGAGGCGACGTCGAAAGCATCACCGACTTTGCCGAGGCGGAGGAATACCGTCTCGCCGGTCGCGTCGTCGAGCCCGTCGTTATCGGTGACGGCATACATCGAGCCGTCCTTCGCGACAGTGAAACCTTCGAGTTTTTCCTGGGTCCAGCCGTTGGTGGCACGAAGCTTCGGGAGGACGTCAAGAACCTTGCCCTTACCAAGCGCGATCGGCGCGCCGTTCGCCGCAGCCACCTCGTCTTCGCTTGGAAGCGCTACCTGCACAAGCTGCTTCACCTTGGCATCGGGGCCGTTGAGCTTGTCGCGCTCGATGAGCACGAGCGTGTTGTCGACGATCGTGAGTTCGGAAAGGCCCATCCAGTCGCCCTTCGCATCGGTCGCGGTGAGCTCGACCGTGTACCAGTTCCATTCCTTTGTCGTGGTGTTGTAGCGGCCGATGCGTGCGACGTTGCCTTCGGCCTCCTCGAGCGGCTTGACGCTCGGGTCCTTCCACAGCGGACGCTGGATGGCAACGAAGACCTCTTCCTCGCCCTTCTCATTGACGCGGGCGTCGATCCCCTCAAGCCCCCACTTGCCGATGTGTGCGGAAACGTCCTCGGGAAGAGCGATCTCTTCTTGGATGTTGAGGTCGGCATCGGTGCGCACGAGGCGGTTTTTGTCGCCCGTCTTGCCTTCGGAGGCAAGCCAGAAGCCGCCGTCTTCGCGCTGAGTGAGGCCTTCGATGTCAATTCCTTCGGCGTGAGCACCGTCGCGCTTGACCGCGCGACGCTCGGTGATGAGAGCCGGGGTGGCCGAAGCGTCGATCGTGTAGACGTAGGCAACGTCAAGAGCCGAATCGGAAGCGGCGTAAAGCGTGGTGGCGTCGGACTTGCTCCCCGCGAGTGAACCGAGCGCCGTCCACGGAACCGCATGGCCGTCTGCTTGCGTTGCAGAGACAATGCTCGGCTGGGCGGTTTCGGAGGCATCGGCACCGAGTTGGTACAGATTCACGGCGCTGCGCACGCGAGCGGAGGCGTCATCGGTCTCGCTCGAGACGGCGAGAAGGTTCCGCCCGGGAATCGGCAGAATCCCCTCTGGTCCGTTGGTCGTGAACAGGAGCTGCTCGAAGGTGGGGTTGGACGGGTCGTTCACGTTGTAGACCGCGACGAAGTTGGAGCGCTCCGAGGCGACGAAGGCGTAGCGGACACCGTCGATCTCAGCGACGGCGAGCCCTTCAATTTCGGGGCCTTTCTTGCCGGCGCGCTTCTCGTTATGGAGGCCGTACGCGTTGGCGAGTTCTTCGATCGAGTTTCCGGCGTCCCAGATCACTTCACCATCGGTGGCGAAGATGGTCCAGCCGCGCGAACCGCCCTTCCAGTCGCCTTCGTTCGCGGTCGCGACGTGTTCATCATCGACCCATGCGATCGCGTCAGGTTCGCGCGGGATTCCATTGAGCGATTCGGTCGGCAGAATGTCGCCATCCTTGCTCGCATCAATGCCGTCGATGTTTGCCCAACCAGCGGTGAAGACGCTCGTGATCTCGTTCGTGTTGAGATCGATGATCGCAACGCCGTTGTTCTCCTGGAGCGTGACGGCGAGCTCGTTCTTCGAATTGATCGACACGTACTCGGGCTCGAGGTCCTCCGGGGTGTCAAGGCCCGCGTTCTTCACGATGTCGAGAACGTTGCCCTCGTCATCGGTAAAGTTCACCGGAACCGCGCTCCAGGTTGAAGGATCGCCCTCAAGCTTGATGGTCTGCACGAAGCCCGTAGGCATTTGCGGCAAACCGCCCTCGACGTCCTTGCGCTCTTCATCGCGCTGGTTTTCGATCGCGATTGCGGCAATCGAGCCATCCTTGTTGATAGCGATCGAGTCAGGCTGGCCCTTGAGGTCGAGCGAGGCGACCTTTTCTCGTGTGCTGACCTTGAGAACGTCGACGCGTCCCTTCGGATGCTCAAAGTCGCCGCCGGTCTCATCGATCACGACAAGCACATAGTCTCCAGCAACAGCAACCGAGGTGGGCTGGTCATCGGCGTGTCCGAGCTCGGCGAGGGATACGCTGCCCGCACCCTTGGGGCGATGGGGGTCGGAGATGTCGAGGAACCCGATGCGCTTGCCCGCGGCATCGGTGTAGATGAGGGTGTTGCCGTCCTCGCTGACGGTCGAGATCTCGGCGACGGTTTCGTCGGCGGGGTCAACACCCTCGGGGGCGTTCATATATACCGGGTAAGTCGCGGTACGGGCGAAGGGGCTTTCGATGTTCTCGTCGCCATCGGCGAGCGCGGGGACAGCGAGGCCAAGACCAAGCGAGCACACGAGCGCGCTTGCAGCAAAGATAGAGGAGGTACGCTTCACGTCGTTGCTTTCTAAGAGATTCAGGATTGTTCTCGCGCGCCGGGAAAGTTCACGCACGCCTCCATCATTCTCCTTCCCGGTGAACGCTCGGTTACGTGACGGGGAGAGTTGGCTGAATCGCTTCACTTTGAGCAGGAAAAACGCGGCCCGACGGCACCTTGGCACCCTCGAGCCGCGTTTCGGAAAGGGTGTTAACCGAGTAATTCGGGGTAGTCGGTCTCCACGCCCTTGACGTGACGATCCACGAACGCGAGAACCGTCGAGTACCAGGTGAAGGCGTTGTTCGGCGTGAGCACCCAGTGGTTCTCGTTCGGGAAGTAGAGGAAGCGATGCGGGTTTTCCTCGGGGCTCTTCCCGCTTGCGCTGAGCAGCTCGAACCATAGGCGGATCCCTTCACCGATAGGGACGCGGTAGTCCTTATCGCCGTGGATCACGAGCATGGGCGCGACGATCTCCCCCACTGCATCGGCGGGGTTGTATTCGGCCACATGAGTATCATCGAGGTGGGCGCCCCAGTGCTGGCCCGCATCGGTCGTGTGGCGGAACTGGTCGATGTTCCACAGGGACGCATGCGTGACGATGCAGTCGAAGAAGTCTCCCGTATGGCCGGCGACCCAGTTCGCCATGTAGCCACCGTAGGAGCCGCCCAGAGCGGCTTTCTTGCTTTCGTCAATCTCGGGGCGTTCAAGCGCGGCTTTGGTGGCGCGCATGATGTCGTCGAACGGGCTCCCACCAAGCTGGTCCCAACCGCGGTCGATCATGCCTTGGCCGTAGCCGGTCGAGATGGCGGGGTCAGGAAGGAGCACCGCGTAGCCGCGCGCGACGGCGGTCCACGGGTTCCAGCGCCAACTCCAGCTGTTCCACGATCCGAAGGGGCCACCGTGAATCCACAAAAGAAGCGGCGCAGGGGTTGTTTCACTCGCGTTTTTCGGCACGCACAGCCACGAGCGCACGCGCGTGCCGTCTTCTGCCTCGATGCTGAACTCGGTGAGGTCGCCCGGAACCTCCGGGGCCTCAAGCGCGGCATCGATGCGGCTCACCTCGCGCGTGTCGGGATCGAGGCGCACGGGAAGAGGCGGCTGGTCGATCGCATCCTGAAGCGCCACAAGGGTTCCGCTTCGCTCATCAAGGGCGAGGTGGGAGTAGTGGAACTTCCCTTCGGTGAGAAGCTCAACGGTTCCCTTCTCAACTTGGAGTTTGAAGATTCCACCGCGACCCTCGTGATCGGCCGTGAAGTAAAGACTCTTTCCGCACGGCGTGATCGCGGCATCTCCGATCCAGTCAGAGAAGTTCGTCGCCGTAGCTGTGCGCTCGCCGGTTTCACAGTTGTAGATCGAGTACTCGAGCTTCAGCGGCACAGTGCGGCTCACAGCCGCCTCCCGGGAAAGGAGGAGGTAGTCTCCCGCCGAGCTGACCGCCTCGAGCATGTGGTGAACGCCCTCCTCTTCGGCAAGAGTCGTCACCTCTCCCGATTCGACGTCGACCTTGATCACGATGGAAAAAGCGTCAGTGCCGCGCACCGTGCGCGTGAGGGTCGCGTACACCGAGGAACCGTCGGAACTAATCTGGGCACCCGAGACCCGCTCGTACGGGGCAAAGTGGGTGAGCTGGCGAAGCTCGAGTTGGGCATCGTCGTCTTCGGCATCGAGCGGCTCGGCCACGAAGATTTGGCTCACGGTGGGGCCAAGATCATGATCCCACGCGCGCACGGGATAGCCGGTGTGGAGGATGCCCGTGAATTTCTTGTCTTCGCGCTCCTTCGCGATGCGAGCGTCGTCCTCGGCGTCCTTTGCGTGAGGATGCACACCGCTCACGAGCGCGATGTGGCCACTTTCGCGGGCGATGCTGAGGCCGCCAAAGCCCGAGTGGCGCTTCGCGACGACGCGGGCCTCTCCCCCGCCATTCGGAAGAAGAAAGAGGCGCTGTTCACTGTCGTCATCGCCCGTCTCGCGCTTCGCGGTGAAAAGGATGTCGCCCTCATTGGTGATTCCTGCGAGGGCCTCCCCTTCGAGGCCGCGCGTGAGGCGGCGTGGCTTAGCGGTACTCCCCTCGCCGTTCGGGAGTTCCCACAGGGCACTCACGTACGCGTTTTTCTTGTTGTTCAGTTCGCTTCGCACGGCGATCAGCCGATCGCCTCCGGGCGAAAGCGCGAGGCCCGTCAGTCGCGGCTCTGCGACGAATGCTGTGAGGTCATGAAAAATCGAGATGTGTTTCGTCATGGCACAACCCTAGTCAGGATCCCCGGAAAATGTGCGGGGCGTCTCATCCAGCCACGACGGCTTGGTCAATCGAGACCCCAATAAGAAACCCCGAGCCATCCGGCCCGGGGTTTCTCGTCATGTGTGGAGCTAACGGGATTCGAACCCGTGACCTTCTGCATGCCATGCAGACGCGCTACCAACTGCGCCATAGCCCCAAAATTTTTTGGGCGTCGCCGTAGCGACTTCAGCAATATTACACGCTCATTGGGCGGCAGCGAAATCCGGTGGGAGGTTCAGTGATGTGAGCCTCACCCACCCAGCGCCCTCGCGCGCTCGCCTGACTTCGACGACGGCGCGGTGGCAGTTGCCCATACTCGCAAGGCCATAAAAATCGCCTAGACCCGCGCCAATCATCGCGGACAGGCCAAGAGAAATTGCAGCGCCGTGCGCCACCACGACAACCGTGCCTGATTCATGCCGCTCAGAGAATTCACGGCAGGCGGCATCAAAGCGGCGCGCGACATTGGCCCGGTGTTCGACCCGCGCCTTCTCGAGACCGCTCGACACACCGGCGCGCCACAGCGCGAATTCAAAAGGCCATTCCTTTTCGATTTCCTCGCGCGTGAGTCCTTCCCAATCGCCAAAGCCGCGTTCACGTAGCCGGGCGTCACACGTCACCTCGAGGTCGTGGTGAGCGGCGATCGCTTCGGCTGTCCTTTGCGCCCGCTCGAGCGGCGAACTGTACACGGCGGCGATGGCTTCTTCCCTCGCAAGTGACTCCCCCACGGCACGCGCTTGCGCGAGACCGGTCTCGTTGAGTGGGATATCGGAAGCCCCCTGAAGGCGACCGTTGAGGTTATAGTCCGTTTGTCCGTGGCGCACAAGAATGAGCCGGGAAGCCATTATTTCTCCTGAGACTCCGCCTCGGGGCCAAGGTCCAGGTCGAGGTCGATCGTCGGGGCATCGCGCCACAGGCGCTCGAGGGCGTAAAACGCGCGGTCCTCGGCATGCTGAACGTGCACAACGATGTCGGTAAAGTCGAGGAGGATCCAGCGAGCATCCTTCTCACCCTCGCGGCGTTTCGGCTTGTAGCCCGCCTTGAACATTTCTTCTTCCACGCCATTGACGATCGCGTTCACCTGGCGTTCCGAGTCACCTGAGCACACGACGAACACGTCGGTGATCACGAGCTGCTCCGAAACATCGAGCGCGATCACATTTCCCGCGAGCTTATCGGCTGCAGCCTGCCCGGCAATGCGGGCCATGTCGATGGATTCCTGGGTAGCTGTCACGAAGTGAGTCCTCCGGAAAGGTCAAAGGGGATGGTCTCAGGGGCGGGCGCAAGAGCATTGACGATGCCGGGCCCGATGACGCCGGTCATGAGAAGGGCGACGAGAGTGATCGCGATGGCGGCGACGATCAGCCACGTCACCCACATGCCAACTCCACCGGATGTGCGGCTCGGCTTGTGGAGCACAGCGCCGTCAAATCGTGCGGCCGGTTTCGGCTCGGGCGCCTGGTCTGCAGGAAGGTCACCCACTTCAAGCCATTCGGAGGCATCGGTGAGATCGCCCGCGTCGGTCGTCTCGTACACGGGACCGGGTTCTGGGGCAGGGTCGGCTGGTTTCGGGGCAAGTGCCTCGGAAGCGCTCGTGTCTTCAACCTCGGGCCCTTCGGTCACGGAAGTCCAGGCCAACGCTTGCGCGGCCTCACCTGATTCCGCCTCGGTACCCATGATGTGTGCCTGGGGTTCGGTAGCGGGCTCGGCGGCGTCGGCCTCAGGAGCCCGAAGTGAACCGGGCCACGAACCCTTTTTCGTTCCGACGCTCGCCGCGGGAAGAGCGTCGCTCAGCGAATCGGGGGACTCCCCCGTCGTGTCCTGCGAGGCGACTTTGGCCATGCCGGTGGCTTCGGCAGGTGGTTCATCGACCTTCGCCTCGGAGGCAGCTGCCGCCTGAGCGCCCTCGTCGCTGCCTGGCATCACGGAGACATCGGCGCGACGCTTCGCACGCTTGCCCGTGTAGTGCTTGAGTTCGGGAAGCTGCTCATCCGCAACCGGGGGAATGACCGCCGTGCGGCGCGCATAAAGCGTGAGGTCGCCCGTCACGCCGCGAGTCGCCGACGTGTTCTGCTCGTCACTGCTCACGGCGCGGGCGCGGCGCCCGTGCCGGCGCCCTGAAGGCTGAGTCTCAGTGCCCGTCATGCTCACTTCCTAAATAGAGCTTGTACTTATTGATGTATTGCACAACGCCGTCCGGAACGAGATACCACACGGGCACCCCGCGCTTAACGCGCGTACGGCAGTCGGTCGAGGAAATTGCCATCGCGGGCACCTCGATGAGGGTCACGCCGCTCGGCGGAAGGCCCTCGGTGTTGATGTCATGGCCAGGTCGCGTCACGCCCACGAAATGCGCGAGGTCAAAGATCTCACTGTAGTCCTTCCATGTGAGGATGTTCGTGAGAGCATCGGCACCCGTAATGAAGAACAGGTCATCACCGGGGTACTGCGCACGGAGATCCCGAAGCGTGTCAATCGTGTAGGTCTGGCCGGGACGGTCGATGTCCACGCGCGAGACGGTGAACCGCGGATTCGCGGCCGTCGCGACAACCGTCATGAGGTAGCGGTGCTCGGGGTCGGAAATCTCCTTGCCCGATTTTTGCCAGGGGCGCCCAGTGGGCACAAATATCACTTGGTCGAGGCGGAAGACCGACTGGACTTCGCTCGCGGCAACGAGGTGGCCGTGATGGATCGGATCGAATGTTCCACCCATCACGCCGATTCGGCGCTTTGCGCTCATACGCGATGAACTAGTGGGACGCGCCGCGGCGGTGTTCGCGTTCCACCTCGGCGACGGTCTTCGCGCTCGACGAAGGCTCCTGGTGGAGGCCGCTGAAGAGTGAGGTGACCACGAGCAAAAGCATGAGGATCACAAAGGCGACAACCCCGAAGACCGCGGGGTGCGGGCCATGAGAGTGCGCAGCGGCCTCTTCGGCGAGGATCAGGAAATCAGCGTGCATGCCAGACCTTTCTTCGCAATCGTTCATCCCCTCGAGGGGCTATGCCATTGTTCCACATCTTGCGGGCGGTGCGGTGGTGATACCGCGAAGCTCACGCACGCACGTGGCCTTCGCCTCGCACGTTCCAGGTGGTACTCGTGAACTCACGAGCGCCGAGGTTTCGCTGATGGACTCGGGGCGCGTCGAGAACCCCCTTCGGTGAAGTGCTGCCGCAAGAACGCCCTTGAGCGATATCCGCGAATCACAACGTGCTGGATCATGCACGCCGTGCCCAATGTGCACCTTGTCAAGGCAAGCCGTTAATCGTCCCTTGCCGGATCCGACCAGTGGCCGGACTTGCGCTCCGCCTCCATCGCGCCAAGGCGGTCCATGCGCTCCTGGACGCGTACTCGACGCACCTCGCGCTTTTCTTGGCGCGTGGGACGTGTACGTTCCTCGAGCCTCATATCCGTACCGCGCTGACCGAGGAACTCGGCACCGGTGACCATGGTCGGCTCCCAATCGAACACCACCGCGTCTTCGCCGGGGCCGATCACGACCGTGTCGCCAGCCTTAGCACCCTTCTTGAAGAGCTCATCCTCGATACCGAGTCGGTTAAGGCGATCGGCAAGGTAGCCCACGGCCTCGTCGTTCGCGAAGGCCGTTTGGCGCACCCACCGCTCGGGCTTGTCTCCGCGGATGCGGTACACGAGCTGCCCCTCAAATTCCTCCGGGGTGATCGTGAAATCGCTCGAGTCCGTATCTTCTGGCGTGAGCGTAATCGTGGGGCGCTCATCACGCTCGGTTTCTGGGGTTTCCTTGCGCTGCTTCTCGACGAGCGCACCGAGCGTGAGCGCAAGCTCGCGAAGACCCTTGCGGGTAAGTGCAGAGACCTCAAGAACGGGAAAACCGCGCTCGGCCAGTTCCTCGCGCACCATGTCGGCCATATCCGAGCCATCAGGCATATCTACCTTGTTGAGCACGATGACCGTGGGGCGCTCCATGAGCGGCGGCAACCCGAGCCTGCTCGATTCGCTGTCAAGCCTCTCGGCGTACGTACGTAGTTCATTCTCGATCAATTCGAGATCGTGAACCGGGTTGCGATCCGCCTCCATCGTTGCGGCATCGAGCACGTGCACGATCACGTGACAGCGCTCGATATGCCGAAGAAAATCGAGACCTAGCCCCTTTCCTTCCGATGCACCGGGGATCAGGCCGGGAACGTCCGCCATCGTGAAGCGGAACTGCTCCTGTTCGACCACGCCAAGGTTCGGCGTGAGCGTCGTGAAGGGGTAGTCGGCAATCTTCGGGCGCGCCGCACTCATCGCGGCAATGAGCGAGCTCTTGCCCGCGCTTGGGAACCCTACGAGTGCCACGTCAGCGATGGACTTCATCTCGAGAACGAGAGAGCGTTCCTCGCCTGGCTCACCCAAGAGAGCAAAGCCCGGGGCCTTACGCTTTGAGCTCGCGAGGGCCGCATTGCCAAGGCCACCCTTGCCACCGCGTGCCGCCACGAATTGCGTACCTTCACCCACGAGATCCGCGAGAAACACCCCCTGCTTATCGCGCACCACGGTGCCTTCGGGCACCTGGAGAACGAGGTCGGCGCCCTTCGTCCCCTCGCGGAAATCGCCCTTGCCGAATCCGCCTGACTCTGCACGGCGGTGAGGAAGATGATGGAAGTCCATGAGAGTCGTGACGTTGCGCGAAACCTCAAGAATCACGTTGCCGCCATCGCCGCCGTTCGCGCCGTCGGGGCCTGCGAGGGGCTTAAACTTTTCGCGCTTAATCGAGGCGCAGCCGTTGCCACCATCACCGCCGGTGATGTGGAGAACGGCGCGGTCAATGAAGGTTGCCATGGTGGCCTTTCAACGCGAGCGGAAGCGCCTTGGCGCTCGTGTGAACAGCCTAGGCTGTCCCGCTCATAAGTGTAGGAAGGTTAAACGTGAGGCGGGGAAGAGCCCCATGGGCACTTCCCCGCCTCACCCGTGAAAGTGGGGCCGGCCTCAGGCCGAGGCCACCACGTTCACCACGTTACGGTCGCGCTTACGCGCAAACTCCACAACGCCCTCGGTGAGAGCGAAAAGCGTGTCGTCGCCGCCACGGCCAACGCCCTGGCCGGGGTGGAAGCGAGTGCCGCGCTGACGGACGATGATCTCGCCAGCGCCAACTTCCTGGCCCGCGTAGCGCTTCACGCCGAGGCGCTGAGCGTTCGAGTCGCGGCCGTTCTTCGAGGAGCTAACGCCCTTCTTTGATGCCATGAGTCAGTACCTTCTCTCGATGTTTGAGATCGCTCAGGCGATCTTCGTGACCTTGAGCCGAGTCAGTTCCTGACGGTGGCCCTGGCGCTTTGTGTAGCCGGTCTTGTTCTTAAACTTGAGGATGCGAACCTTGGAACCGCGGAAATCCTCGATTTTCTCAGCGGTCACGGTGACCTTCTCGAGGTCTTCCTTCGCGGAGGTCACCTTGTCACCGTCAACCAGGAGGACGGGAGCGAACTCTACGGTGTCGCCCGCCTCGCCGGCCACGCGGTTGATCACGATGGTGTCACCGACCGACACCTTCTCCTGACGACCGCCTGCGCGGACGATTGCGTACACCACGTCACTGCTCTTTTCTCGTTTGCTGACAATTTATGCTGGGTGTTTCCCCTCAAACCGCGCGGAGCACCGGGCGGGGCTTCTCGGCCGGGGCCAAAAGCGCAACCGCGAGAACCGCTGCGGGAGGGAAAAGTCTACGGCACGAAATGCACCGACGTATAGCTTACGAAATGCGTTCCCCAGATTCAACCGGCACAGGCGCCACGACCTGCAAAAATGCTCGGCTTCACTGTGGAACTCCTCACGTCACTCGCCTTCCGGCTTCTCACTGTGATCCACGGCCGTGGCCTCGGTCTCAGTTGAAGCGTTGTCGACTTCGCTCGGGGCTTCGGTCGCTCCGGCCGACTCAGACTTCTCTTCCGGCTCGGTGGCCTGCTGCTCCTCGACCGGCGCGATCACCTGACCATCGACCACTACTTCGGGAGCCGTGTGCCCCGTGCTCGCCGCGGCGATCGAAGCGATCGTTGCCCTCGCGAGGGCACGCGAGGCCTCGTTCTCCTCGAGGCGGTGGACATCTGAAGCGGTCTTCGAATCCACAAGATCCTGCACGGCGTCTTTCGCCGCATTCGCCTTGTCGTCAGAGGAGGAGTCCTTCGACTCGCGCCCCCGAGACTTGTTCGAATCACCTTCGGCGTTCCGCGACTTCTTTGAGCGCCTGCGCGACTTCTTCGGTTCGTCGTCAAATGCCGGCGGTTCATGGTGGTGCTGGCCGTCGAGATCGATCTGGATGCCGCGCCCGTTGCACGATTCACACATGCTCGAGAAGGTCTCCACGAGGCCCGCGCCCACGCGCTTACGCGTCATCTGTACGAGCCCGAGGCTCGTCACTTCCGCAACCTGATGCTTCGTGCGGTCGCGAGAGAGGCACTCGATCATGCGGCGGAGCACGAGGTCACGGTTAGCTTCGAGAACCATGTCGATGAAGTCCACGACGATGATGCCGCCGATGTCGCGAAGGCGAAGCTGACGCACGATCTCTTCGGCCGCCTCGAGGTTATTGCGCGTCACGGTTTCCTCGAGTGAGCCGCCTGTTCCCGTGAACTTGCCCGTGTTCACGTCCACGACGGTCATGGCTTCGGTGCGGTCAATGACGAGCGAGCCACCCGAAGGCAGATAGACCTTGCGATCCATGGCCTTCATGAGCTGTTCGTCCACCCTGTACTTTGCGAAGGAATCCCTCTCCCCCACGTGCTTGGTGACACGTTCGAGAAGGTCGGGGGCGACTTCGCTGATGTACTCGTGAAGCTCCCTATAGACGTTCTCACCTTCGACGATGAGCGACGTGAAGTCTTCGTTGAAAATATCGCGCACGACCTTGATCGCGAGGTCGGGCTCGGTCGAGAGGGCCGTGGGGGCGTTCTTCCCCTTGGCGCTCGCTTTCTCGATCTTTTCCCACTGCTTCTGGAGGCGCTCGACGTCGCGCGTGAGCTCTTCTTCGCTGGCCCCTTCGGCAGCGGTGCGGACGATCACGCCCGCTTCGGCGGGAACGACCGACTTGAGGATCTTCTTGAGGCGCGAGCGCTCTTTATCCGGAAGCTTGCGGCTGATGCCGGTCATCGACCCGCCCGGGACATACACGAGGTAACGACCGGGAAGCGAAATCTGGCTTGTGAGACGCGCACCCTTGTGGCCGATGGGGTCCTTCGTGACCTGCACGAGAACGGGGTCGCCAGCTTTGAGTGCTGATTCGATTCGGCGCGGCTGGCCTTCGAGCCCCGCAGCGTCCCAGTTCACCTCACCCGCGTAAAGAACGGCATTGCGGCCACGGCCGATATCCACGAACGCCGCCTCCATCGAGGGAAGGACGTTCTGCACTTTACCGAGGTAGACGTTGCCCACCATCGAGGTGTGTGACTTCTGGGCGACGTAGTGCTCCACGAGGATGTTGTCCTCGAGAACAACGATCTGGGTACGCCCAGGGCGCTCCCGCACGATCATCGTGCGCTTCACCGACTCGCGGCGGGCGAGGAACTCAGATTCGGTGATCGAATGGCGGCGCCTTCCGGACTCGCGACCCTCGCGGCGGCGCTGTTTCTTCGCCTCGAGGCGGGTCGACCCCTTAACGGCCTTGACCTCGTCGCGGGCCTCGCGGACCTTGACGACAGTGTTCGGCGGGTCATCGGGCTGGGGTTCATCGGAGCTTCCCGAGTGACGGCGGCGACGGCGACGGCGACGGCTCGACGTGCCCGATTCGTCATCGTTGTCACCTGAGCCCTCAGCCTCGGAGGAGTTGCCCGAGGGCTCCTTGGCCCCCTCATCGTCATTGCCGTTCTGGTTCGAGTCGTCGTCGGCTTTTCCGCCGCGACCTCGACGACCGCGTCCGCCGCGACGGCGGCGTCGGCGCGAGCTGCGCTGAGTGTCGTCACCGTTCAGATCGCCGGACTTCTCGGATTCGCTGCCGCTCGAATCCTCACCCTCATCACTCGAAGATTCGTCGTCAGCTTCGTGCTTCTTTTTCGCGCTCCGCTCGGTACGGGCCGCTTCGCGCGATTCGCGTTCCGCTCGTTCGATCGCCGCGCGCCGGGCCGCCTCAAGATCGGGCGCACCGAAGGTAATGTCCACCGAGGCCTCGGCGAATGGGTCGCTCGAGTCTTCGCTTTCGTCGTCTGCGCTCGACTCCTCACTCGGCTCCAGGGTGGGGGTCGGGGCCTGGAACAGGAGGGACGCGAAGTCCAACATGTCGGGGGCCGACGCTGCCTCGCTCTCCTCGGCGCTCTGGCGAGAATCGGCAAGGGCCTTGAGGTCACTCGAGAGGTCAGGTGCCGCGAATGGCTTCTCGTCACCCGCACCCGCCTCGTTTCGCGCCTCCGGTGCCCCGTTTTCGGGAGCGGAGCTCCGCGCGTTCTCGGTGGCGGTGTTGGAGGAGGTAACGCTCGTGGGGGTTTCGGCGGCACGTGGCGTGGTCGCGCCGGATACGCTCGCGTCAGCTGAGTTGCCCGGTTCCGAAGACGCCTGCGCGCCTGCTTCCGCCTTATGCGCCTGCTCTTCTTCTCGCTTGGCCGCAAGGCGGCGCTCGCGGAGGTTGAGCGGCTTTGCATCGCTCACAACTGCGCTCTGCTGAGATGCCACGCTCGTGTGCGCGGTACTCGTTTGTGTCTGTTGCTCAGCGCCCACCTTTGGGGCACCCGCGGGAGCCCCCGCGGCGCGGCGGGTTCGTCGTCGTGGGCGCGAGGCGCCCTCGGTACTTGAGGATTCGTGTAGAGGATCCACTTCAGCCATGTGGCTGCTCCGTTCTAGGGCGGCCCAGCGCATCCTGGTGCCACCATGTGTCATCGCCCGTGGGCGGAAGCCGAATAAACCTCCCCCTTCGCGCTGCTCTGGTCGAGCGCTGCGACACTCGGAGCCTTGCGTCACGGCCAAAGCGTGGCCGGAGCGGCACCCGAGTAACGGGGGATCCTTTACGCCGGATGCGTCAGCGTAAATATCGCTCCCAAGTATCGCATACGAATGCGCGGATCGTTTGCAGGAAAGTCATCGTCGGACCGGGTTTCGCACCCGTGCCACCCAAGGTGACTGCGAAACTGCCTGCACCTCCCCCACACACCAAGGCTCTTTTCGCGAAGCACTCATTGCATAAATCGCGTGGTCAACACGGTAAAAATGCCTGTGAGGAACGCTAGTAAAGGAGTAGAATGACACCCAACAATGGCGGGGATGAAAGTCCCGACCCGCCAACCTTGAGGTTCCTAGCCTGAAGGTGAATCCCCCTGTCCCTCTCTAGAAAAGGACGCCCATGGAAGCGCTCGATCTCGCGCGGTGGCAGTTCGGTATCACTACCGTCTACCACTTCATTTTCGTGCCGCTCACGATTGGTCTCTCGCTCCTTGTGGCGATCATGCAAACGATCGCCGTGCGCGCGAAGGATCCCGTGAAGGCCGATTCGTGGACGCGCATCACGAAATTCTTTGGTTCGATGCTCATCGTGAACTTCGGTATTGGCATCGCGACCGGCATCGTCCAGGAGTTCCAGTTCGGCCTCAACTGGTCTGAATACTCCCGCTTCATGGGCGACATCTTCGGTGCACCCCTTGCTCTCGAGGGGCTCGCGGCCTTCTTTATGGAGTCAACCTTCCTCGGTCTGTGGATCTTCGGCTGGAACCGCCTCCCGAAGGGCTTGCATCTCCTCACGATCTGGATGGTGGCACTCGGCACTACTCTTTCGGCATACTTCATCATCGCCGCGAACTCCTTTATGCAGCACCCCGTCGCCGCGGTGTTCAACCCTGAGACGGGCCGCGCCGAGCTCGACCCGTCACAGGGCGGCATCTTTGCACTCCTCACGAATGTCACAACCCTTGCCGCGTTCCCTCACGTGATCGCGGGCGCATGGCTCGTGGCAGGTTGCTTCGTGACCGGTATCGCCGCCTGGCACATGGTGAAAAACCACAAGCGCGCCGAGGACCAGGCCCTCACGAGCGAGGATCAGGCCGCTGCCGCCCACCTCGCCAAGAACGTTTGGCGGCCCGCGACTCGTTTCGGTGTGCTCGTCATGGTCCTTTCCGCCGTCGGCCTTTTTGCCTCGGGCGACTTCCAGGGCAAGCTCATGTTCGAGCAGCAGCCCATGAAGATGGCGTCGGCTGAAGCGCTGTGCCACACCGAAACCGGCGCGAACTTCTCAATCCTCTCGGTCGCGGGTCCCCGCGCTTTCTCTCAGGACTGCGCAGACATCTCCCACATCATCGAAGTCCCCTACGTGACGTCGATCCTCGCGACGAATGATCCGAACGCAACCCTCAAGGGCGTGACCGAGCTCAACGCCGAATATAAGGAGAAATACGGCGCGACCGCCGTTGACGCGAGCGGCAAAACCGTCGAAGTTGACTACCGCCCGAACCTCTTCGTCACCTACTGGTCGTTCCGGCTCATGATCGGCTTCGCAATCTTCTGCGGCATCCTCGCCGTCTGGGCCTTCTGGATCACGCGTGGCAAGGGTAAAAACGCCCGAACCTCGGGCTCGACCTGGTTCGCGCGCTTCGCGATCCTCGCGATCCCCATGCCGTTCCTCGCGAACGCCTTCGGTTGGATCTTCACCGAGATGGGCCGCCAACCGTGGATCGTCGCGCCTTCACCCGATGGCGACCCGCTCGTACGACTCCTGACGATGCAAGGCGTCTCCGGCCACGAAGGCTGGCAGGTCATCGTCTCGCTCGTGGTCTTCACGCTCCTCTACGGTGTCCTCGCCGTTGTGTGGTACTACCTCATGCACAAGCAGGCCGTCAAAGACATCAAGGCTCCGCGCTCGCACTTGGCGAAGGAGAGTGCAGCTCCCGCTGAGCTCGATACCCCGACCATCAGCTTCGGCTACTGAGAGAAAGGAGTAGACAATCATGGAAGCAACGTTCCTACAGACCCTGTGGTTCATTCTCGTCGCAGTGCTGTTCCTCGGCTACTTCGTTCTCGAGGGCTTCGACTTCGGCGTGGGCATGAACGTCTTCGCGCTTGGGAAAGGCGAAGAAAAGCGCAAAAACCAGATCATCACCACCATCGGTCCCGTATGGGACGCCAATGAGGTGTGGATCCTCGTGGGTGGCGGCGCCCTCTTCGCGGCTTTCCCCGAGTGGTACGCGACGATGTTCTCGGGCTTTTACCTTGCGCTCATCATCATCCTCGTGGCACTCATCGTGCGTGTCTGCGCGTTCAAGTACCGCAACAAGGTGGAAAGCGCCTCGTGGAAGTTCGCATGGGACATCTGCCATTTCATCGGCGGTCTCGTTCCGGCCCTCATCTGGGGCGTGGCAGTGGGCAACATCGTTCGCGGTGTCAACATGGAGGCGAATGCCGGCGGCAAGAGCGTCGTCACTGATTCGCTCTTCGACCTCCTGAACCCGTTCGCGCTTCTCGCAGGTGTGGTGTTCGTGCTCCTCTTCTGGCTGCACGGCACGCTGTTCCTCGCTCTTCGTACTACTGGCGAGGTTCGACACGACGCGAACAAGCTCGCGGGCGTCATCGTCATCCCGACCATCGTCACGGCGGCAGCGTGGGTCCTGTGGGCCCAGCTCGCCTACTCGAATAACGCCTGGACGTGGATCCCGCTCGTCATCGCGGCACTCGCCCTTATCGGGGCGTTCGTGCTGAACCGCGCAGGGCGCGAGGGCCTCGCATTTGCCTCGACGTCGGTCGCTATCGGCTTCGCCACGATCATGGCCTTCGGCGCGATCTTCCCGAACGTGCTCCCCGCCGCCAATGATCCGGCTCTCTCGCTGACCGTCATGAACGCCTCGAGCACCGAGTACACTCTTCGGGTCATGACGATCGCGACCGTCATTTTGCTCCCGATCGTTCTCGCCTACCAGGCTTGGGCCTACTGGGTCTTCCGCGCTCGCGTTACGGGCGAGGGCTTCCCGTCCGCCCACGCGGCGAACCTCGCGCGAAAGGCGAAAGAGGGCTACCGCGAAGCCTTCGATACGGAAAGCTAAACCTCCTTTGGCCAAACGACAGCCTCCACTTGATCCGAGACTCCTCCGTCACGTTCACAGCGCTCGCGCGCACGTGATCCGCACGGTTGTCTTGGGCCTCGTGGAGGCTGTTTGCGCAATCACGACCGCATGGTGCGTCGCCTCTCTCGGCGCGGATCTCCTCGCCCACCGAACATGGCCGCACGACAACCCCCTCCCACTCATCGTGCTCGCGATCGCGCTTGTGATTCGTGCGAGCGCCGTGTGGTACACGCAAGCCACGGGCCACCGTGCAGCGACCGAAACGATCGGAGAGCTGAGGCGGGCCGTCGTCGAGACGAACGCGCGTCTCGGCCCGCGCGGACGCACGGGCGAAGCCGCCTCGACAGCCGCACTCGCCACCGCGGGGCTCGAAAACCTCCGTCCCTATCTCACGGGGTACGTCCCGCAGCTTGCACTATCGGCGACAGTCACCCCACTCGCACTTACCGCGATCGCGGTATGGGATCTCACCAGTGCGATCGTCGCGTGTATCGCCCTTCCGCTCATCCCCATCTTCATGATCCTCATCGGGAAAATGACTGAAGGCTCCTCGGCCCGCTCTCTCGCGACCATGCGCACGCTGTGGGCCGAGACTCTCGATCTGGTCGAAGGCCTCCCGACGCTACGTGCGCTCGGGCGCGCCAAAGGCTCCGAAAGGATCGTCGCGGATCTTGGCGAGCGCCATAAGAAGTCCGCGATGACGACTCTCGCGTGGGCGTTTCTTTCGAGTTTCGCTCTCGAACTCATCGCTACCCTCGGCGTCGCGCTCATCGCCGTCTCCATCGGTTTGCGCCTCGTGGGCGGCGCAATGGAGCTTTTTCCGGCAATCGCCGTGCTCGTTCTTGCCGCCGAGGTGTATCTCCCCTTGCGCCTCGTGGGCCAGCAGTTTCACGCCTCGACGGATGGCCTCGCTGCTGTCGACGCCGCCTTCGAGATCCTCAATGCCCCCGCAGCGGCGGGCAAAGTGGATACCGGTGACAACGCCACTCGCCCTGCTGCCCCCTCGCTATCGCGCACGAGCATTGTCCTGCGTGATCTGAGCGTTGCGGGGCGCGACCGTCTCGCGCCTGCCCACCTCACTGCCGTCATCACACCCGGCCAGATTACTGCCCTTCGCGGCGCGAGTGGCGAGGGAAAATCGACGACGATCGCCGCCATCCTCGGGCTCCTCACGCCGACCACGAGCAGCGTGCTGCTTCGCACCGAGGAGGGAAACAGCATTGCCCTCAGTGAGATCGATCGAGAAAGCCTCTGGGCGCAGATCGCATGGCTGCCTCAGCGCCCCGTCGTGGGCCCTGGCACCCTGCGCGAGATCCTCCACGAGTCTCTTCCCGCGGGAATTGCCCCGGGAACCGAAGAGGCACGCGCCCTCATTGCGAGGGCGTCACGTGCGACCGGTCTCGACACACACGTCGCGGATGTTCACGGCTGGGACGTCGAACTTGGCCGCGGTGGGACCGGGCTTTCCGTCGGTCAGCGCCAGCGCGTCGCCCTCACAACCGCCCTCCTCGAGGCGAAACCGCTCGTCATTCTTGACGAACCCACTTCGCACCTTGACGGGGCGAGCGAGGCGATGATCGTTCGCCTGCTCGAGACGCTGCGCGAACAGGGCTCAAGCGTCCTCGTGACCGCCCATAGACAGGCTCTCCTCGATGTCGCCGACCAGGTGATCGATGTGTATGCGGCGGAGGTGTCCGTCCCGTGAAAATATCGTCGCGCGCTCTTTCGCGCATGCATGAGCTCATGGAGATCGGCCCGCGCCAGCTCACATCAGCGGTCGCCGCAGGTGCAGCGACACTCGCGAGCGCCTTTGCCCTCGCGGTTGTGTCGGGCTACCTCATTACAAAGTCGTGGACGATGCCGCCAGTTCTCGACCTTTCCGTTGCCGTCGTGTCCGTGCGTGCTCTTGGCATCTCCCGCGGCGTCTTTCGGTATTTCGAGCGCCTGCTCACGCACGATGCCGCCCTCACCGGCGTCGCGCGTCTGCGTACCAACATGTACGCGGGGCTTGCGATCGCCCCCTCAGCCCTCGCAGGGCGCCTCAAACGCGGCGATCTACTCGCGCGTATCGGCGATGACGCCGAAGACATGGCGAACGATGTCATTCGTGCCGTGGTGCCCGCCCTCGTCGCACTCGTCATGGCAGTCGCGATCCTTGCGACCATCGCCCCATTCTCGCCGATTGCGGCACTCGCCATGCTCGTTGGCCTCGCCTTCGCGACGATCATCGCCCCGTTCTTCGCCTTCAAGGCGGCGCTCTTTGCGGAGCGCGAACTCGTCGAGGCCCGCTCTCGCCTCAATACGCTCTCGCTTTTTGCCCTCGACAACGCTGATGTCCTTCGCGTAAAGGGGCAATGGAACAGCACCCTCGCCGACCTAGAGGCCGCCCAGGGACAGTTTGATGCGGCCCTCGACAAAGCGGCCGTGCCCTCGGCTTTCGCGCGCAGTAGCACCCAGATCGCTATGATCCCCGCGCTTCTCGGCTCGATTCTCGCCGCGGGCGCCGTCTACAACCTCGACACCACGGGGTTGCTTGGCGGCCTCATGGGCCACACGGCGGGCATCATCGGCGTCATCATTCTCGCCCCGTTGTCGAGCTTTGAAGCGGCATCTGTTCTCCCGCAAGCAGCCAGTCAGCGCGCACGGTCGATTGTCGCCGCTGAACGCCTCCACGAACTCGATCCGGGCAACACCCCGATCGCCTCAGCGTTCGACACTCGGGCAGGCTCGAGCGTGCGCGACGCTCTGCGCGCTGCGACAGAAGACGCGCAGTCGGCGATCGAGGGCCGCCGAGCCGTCGGCCCCACTTCTGCCGAAGACATGCCCGCGCCCGCGCGCACTGAACGCCCCGCCCCCGCCGTCCTGAGTGCATCTGGACTGACGACGGGCTGGAGTGCCGAGCATCCGCTCGCACACGGGCTTGAACTGAGCTTTACCCCGGGAAGTCGCACGCTCGTGTATGGCGCTTCGGGTCGTGGAAAGTCGACGCTCGGCCTGACCCTTGCGGGGCTTCTCACCCCGCTGAGCGGGCAAGTTGTGTATGGCGATACTCCCCTCACGTCGTTCACTCCGGCCGCGCTCGCCTCACGTGTGTCGTTTTACGCCGAGGACGCGCATGTGTTTGCGACGAGCCTTCGCGAGAATATTCGTGTTGTGCGCGGCGATCTCAGCGACGCAGAAATCCATCGCGCCCTCGACCTCGCGGGTCTCGGTGCCTGGGTTTCGGGGCTCGTTTCGGGGCTCGACACAATCCTTGGCAGTGGCGGTGAGGATGTCTCCGGGGGCGAACGGCGAAGGCTTCTTCTCGCTCGCGCGATCGCGCACGGCGCTCCCGTGACGATCCTCGATGAACCTACCGAACACCTCAACCTTGACCTGGCGGCCGAGCTCATGGACGGTATTCTCACCCCGGGTGCGTTCTTCGCGGCCGATGCGACCGTCATCGTGATTACGCACGATCAGCGCTTCAAGGAATCGGGAGCTGCGGTGCTCGACCTCGACGCCCACACGACTCACGAAGGGAGCACCTATGTCGAACGCCACGAGAATCAGTGAGCTCACAGCGGCGGTCCTCAATGCCGAGGACCCCGACGATATCCTCGACCTCTTGGCCGATTCCACGTTCGAGATTCTTTCGCCCGACTCGCTCCTCGTGCTTCTCCCCCTGAACGATTCGACGTGGGTGTGCGAGCTTGTTCGGGGGCAGTATCAAGCGGAACTCCTCGGAGCGTCCGTCTCTCACTCGTCGGAAACGACCGATTCGGCGCCCTTGCCTTTCGTACTCGATCACGACTCACAGGAGGCACTCGCGACTCTCACGTGGAGTGACCTCACGCACGCTCTTGCCGACGAGGACCTCCCGGCTCCCGCGGGATCGACGAGCGCACTCGTGGCGTTTCCGATCGATGCGGGCGCCGCGAGGCGCGGACTACTCATCGCCGTTCGGTTCGCGGATGAGGACTCCGACGCCACCGCAGCATTTACCGACGCCGAAAACGTGAGCGCCGCTTCGCTCGCCGCCCTCTTTTCGTTCGCGCTCAATGGGTCAACGGGACGCAGCGCCATCGAGGATGACCTCAATGATGAGCGCAACCGTATCGCCCGCGACCTTCACGACCTCGCCATCCAAGAGCTTTTCGGTGTGGGCATGCAGCTTGAGACCGTGATGTCGCAAGCCTCGCGTTTTCCTGAATACTCAGACGAAGGACCGGTCGCGACGAGCCTGAAGGATTCCGTCGCGGGCATCGAGCGTTCGATCGCGGAAATCCGCGGGATCGTCCAGTCGCTGCGGAATGAGACGGTCGAGGTGACGCTCTCTCAGCGGCTTCGCCACGAGTGCGGGCTCGCGATCGCAGGCCTCGGCTTTGTGCCGTCGCTGCACCTCCAGGCACCGGTCGCCGAGCTCGACGCGATCGAAGGCGAGCTTAAGGAAGACGTCGTCGCGGTCGTGAAGGAGTGCCTGGCGAACGTTGCGCGCCACGCGCACGCGAGCGCGGTCTCCGTGAGCATCACGCTCTTCAAAGAGGGCGTGGATACGGTCATCCAGGTGAACGTGAGCGACAACGGGCGCGGCATCGATCCCAGTATCACGCGCCGCTCGGGGCTCGCGAACATGGGTGCACGCGCGCGGCGCCACCTCGGCTGGGTTGATTTTTACAGCCTCGACCCGGGGACGATGGTGAGCTGGCGCGCGACCATCATCGCCGAGTAGTGCGGCGCAGGGGCGTTACTTCCAGTCGGCTCGACGGCGCGAGACGACCCAGGCCGCGACCTGAGTGCGGCGCTGCAGCCCCATTTTGTGGAGGATGCCCGTGATGCGGTTCTTGACGGTCTTTTCGGCGACGCCGAGCTGGTCGGCGATTTCGCGGTTCGCGAGCCCGTCACCGATGTACTCAACGATGCGGCGTTCGACGGCGGAGAAGTCGAATTCGTCTTCGCTCGTGCCGCCCGCGGGCCACGCGGTTTCGCCGTTCGCCACTTTGATGATCGTCGAGATGATCTCGTTTGAGCGCACGGACTTGAGCAGGAGCCCGGAGGCGCCGGCTGCGCGTGACTCGCGAATCGCCGCATCGTCGTTGAACGAGGTGAGCACGAGCATGGTCTGGTTCTCGTTCTCCTGGCGTGCCGCGTTCATCACATCGATTCCGGTGCCGTCGGGAAGTTGGAGATCCGTGACGAGAATGTCCGGATGCACGGCGGGGAGCCGACGCTTGGCTTCGCCCACGGTGCTTGCTTCGGCAACGACGCTGAGGCGTGCATCCGCATCAATGACGGCAACGATGCCGCGACGCACGACTTCGTGGTCATCGACAATCATGACGCGGTATTGATCGCCGCTTACTTCGCTCACGCGCTATTCTCCAGTTCGATCGATCGGGTCGTCACATTCACTACCTGGACATCTTAGCCGAACAGGGACCAAATGCCCGCGCAAAACGGCGATTTGCGGGCGGTCTGCCTCACCACCGTTTTTAGCGTCGGCGCTGGCAGTAGGGGCAGAGATGGCTCGAACGGTTTTGAAACTGGACTCGTACGAGGGCGCGGCCGCAGCGTGGGCACGGCATACCGTGCTTGCCGTAGGCACTCAAGGAGCGGGCAAAGTAGCCCCTTCGCCCATCGACGTTCACGTAAAGTGCATCAAAACTCGTGCCGCCCACCTCGAGGGCGCGCTGCATGACGCCCCGACATGCCACGAGCAGCTCGCGAATCTTCCGGCTCGAGATTCCATTCGCCGAGCGCGCAAAGTGAAGCTTCGCCTCCCACAGCGCCTCGTCCGCATAGATATTTCCCACGCCACTCACCGTGCCCTGGTCGAGGATCACCGATTTGATGGGGGCGCGGCGCGTTCGGATTTGACGCACGAGGCTTTCCTCGTCGAGGAAAGGATCGAGCAAGTCTCGAGCGATGTGCGCGGCGCTCTCGGGAAGAAGCGGAAGGTTCGTGCCGGTGCCCGCCGCGAGCCCATCGGGGGTGTTCACGAGCGGGCTCACGTGCATCCCGCCAAAGATCCGCTGGTCAAGGAAATCAATCCGGCTGCCGCCAGCCATGTGGAGGCGAATCCTCAGATGCTTCTCCGGATCGCTTGCGGGGCCCTCGCTCAAGTGCGGTTCCGACGCTTGATACGCCCCACGCACTTCTGCGTCACGAACTCGAAGCTGGCCGCTCATCCCCAAGTGCATCACGAGGGCTTCGCCGAGCGAAGGCGAGCTCGACGTAGCGCGGCGGGCGTCGGAAAGTGGTGCCCACAGGAATTTTCCGCGGCGCGCGACCTCCCGAATTTCCCGCCCCTCGAGCGCGCGCACGAAGCCCTCAACCCCATCCGCGTGGCGCTTGAGCGACCGCGCCTCGAACACCTCAACCCGCTCGATCACGCGACGGGCCATAAACGGCTCAAGACCGCGACGAACCACCTCGACTTCGGGAAGCTCGGGCATAAAGCGCTCAGTCCTCGAACATCGTGAAGGTTTCGCCGCGCGCGCTGTAGTAGGCAAGAACGGCCCGGCGCGCAGCTTCCATCTCGGCGCCTTTCTTGCTCGTTCCCTCACCCGCACTCGCGAGCGAATCCCCCACGCTCACGTGTGCGCGGAAGTGCTCGGCGTCGCCCTCGGTCCACGTGTCATACGTGTAGGTGGGAACGGCGTCGAGCAAAGCCCCGATCTCCTGGAGCCGCGACTTGTAGTCGAAGGCACCGAGCATGAACGTATCGTCGTCGAGGATGGGCGAGAGCAGATCGAGAACAAAAACACGCGCGGCTTCGGCGCCGAGACTAAGGTGCACGGCTCCGATAATCGCCTCAACGGCGTCCTCGAGAACCGAGTCTCGATCGCGACCGCCCGTGAGCGCCTCGCCCTTGCCGAGCTTGAGGTATGCGCCGAGGTTGTGCAACCGCGCGATGTGCGAGAGCGCGCGCGTACTCACGACCGTCGAACGGCGGCGTGACAGCGAGCCCTGGGGAGCATCGGGAAAAGCGCGGTAGAGGTGATCGGCAACGGCGAGGCCCAAGACAGCGTCGCCAAGGTATTCGAGGCGCTCGTTTTGCGGGCACTCATCATGCTCGAAGCTGTACGAGCGGTGGGTGAGTGCGAGATCGAGCAGATCGGGATCGAGCTCGCCTTTGAGCGGGAGCGAGGCAAGGAGCTCGGAGCGATCCTCGAGATGGGGAACGGCCTTCCGTTTGCTCTTGCGACTCACTTGGCGCCGCCCTCGCTTTCCTCGTCCGTGTCCAGGAGGCCGGCGAGTGCCGCGAAGCGCGGGTCGTACACCACGTGCTCGTGGTCGGGGTCTTCTTCCATGCGCTTGCCGCACTGCGGGCACAGGCCCGGACAATCCTCACGGCACAGTGGCTGGTAGGGGGCGGCCATGGCGAAAGCATCGTGCACGAGAGGACCGAGATCGATCACGTCGCCCTCGAGCACGGGAACGTCCTCCTCTTCGAGCTCCGCGGGAACTTTCTCGGGGTAGGTGAAGAGCTCGTCGAAGCGCACGTCGAGGCGCTCCTCGACGGGGTCGAGGCAACGCGAGCATTCGGCGTGCACGTCCGCGCGTGCGCTGCCCGTCACGTAAATACCTTCGTCAACCGATTCGAGGCTCGCCTCGACCTCGATGTCGTCACCGGGCTTCACGGCGAATTCGGGGTCGCCTACGGGCTGCGCGGAGGTCGCCGTGCGGCTCACGGTGCGCTGCGAACCAATTTTGTGGATGAGGTCGATCGCGTCGATCTCGAGATCGAGACCCGCGTTGAATGGCTTCTCAGCCTGGGCTTCTTTGGTGTTGTGTGGGCGCCTCGTGCGCCCGTCCTTCGTGTCGGTCATGAGTGCTCCTTTGAGTGTGCGGCGGAATGGGCATGTGCGGCCTCGAGTGCGCGAGCGGAGGCGGCGGGGAGGTACGGCGTGATGTCGCCACCGAGCGAGTAAATCTCGCGCACGAGCGAGCTTGAGACATGCGCGAGGGCCGGATCGGTAAGCAGGAACAGGGTGTCGAGCTCGCCGAGATCCATGTTCGCGCGCGCCATGGGCTCCTCATAGGCGAGGTCCTGGGCGTTTCTGAGTCCCTTGACGAGGTGGGTCGCCCCAAGCTTTTTTGCACCGTCCACGAGGAGACCGGCGGGGAGCTTTTCAACGCTCGCCTTTTGGGCGAGTCCCTCGCTCTCGAGCGTCTCTCGGATCGCTTCGGTGCGCGCATCGAAGGGGATGCTCGCGTGCTTATTGGGGTTGTGGGCAACGGCGACGATGACGCGATCGCTAAGCGCGTGCGCGCGCCTCACGAGGTCGAGGTGGCCGAGCGTAAACGGGTCGAATGAGCCCGGGATGAGCGCGGTGAGCATGCGTTAAGCCTACCGGCTTGCCTCCGTAATCGCAGGGTCGAGGTAGGTGAAGTATTCGACTCTCGTGTCGCCGAAATTGCGTTGTCCTTCGTCCACGAAATACTCGGGCAGCAAGGTCGGCTTACTGCGCGCGGAGCGTTCGAGAACGATCGTCGCCTCGTCCGCAAGCTGTCCCGCCTCTCCAAGCCCGGTCACAAGGCATGCAAGCTGGTCTGTGGCAACGGCGTAGGGCGGGTCGGCACACACGAGGGTGAAGGGCCCTTCGGGCCGGGGTCCGACGCTTGCCTGGCCACACTCGATCCTGAGCTCACTTTCGAGGCCAAGCGCGCGTGCGGCCTCGCCGATCGCTTTCGCCGTGGGGCGATGAGCTTCGACGAGAACGGCAAACGCGGCGCCGCGCGACAGCGCTTCGAAGGCGAGTGCGCCAGTTCCGGCGTAGAGGTCGAGCACCGTGGCGCCCTCCACTGCTCCCCAGGCGTCGAGCCTCGAGAACATCGCTTCGCGCACGCGGTCGCTCGTGGGTCGCGTGCGGTTCGTGGGAGGGGATGGCACGGTGCGTCCGCCAAGCCTTCCGGCGATGATGCGGGGCACGTTCAGCTCCTTTCGAGGTCGTCGACGCCGCGAGCGCTGTGACGCGCGATCGCCGAATCGAGGGCGTCGTGTTCGCTCGGGGTGGGCGGTGTGAGACTACTCGAGGTGAGGGAACCTCGCGCAAGAGCCTCGGTCACGAGCGCATCTTCGCGGGCCTCGAGGATCATGCGCGCGTCACGACCCACGTCGAGGAAGCGCACGGCAACGGACGTTCCCGACTGAATATCGCCCACGAGATCGCCGCCACCGCGTCGTTCGAGGTCGAGTTCGGCAAGGGCGAAGCCATCGGTCGTCTCCGCGAGTTCCGTGAGCCCTTCATGTTGCGCACTCCCCCGGCCGAATTGCGTCGCAAAAAAGGCGATCCCCGGATGGGTCCCGCGCCCGATGCGACCGCGTAACTGGTGAAGCTGGGCGAGTCCGAAACGCTCGGCATCGAGCACGACCATGACGCTCGCGTTTGGCACGTCGACCCCCACTTCGATGACCGTGGTCGCCACGAGAATGTCAATCTCGCCTGCCGCGAAGGCCTCCATGCGCTCACGCTTGACGTCGCTTGGAAGCCTGCCGTGTAACTCTTCAATGCGCAGGGAGGAGAATCCTGGTTGTGCACGCAGCGTCTCGAGCGTTCCCGTCACCGCGTGAAGTGGCTGTGGAGTTTCTGGGGGATGCGTGATCGGGGCACTCATATCGACGAGGGCACTCTCTTCTCCACCTTCGCCGGTCTCATCGAGGTCGATTCGCGGACACACAACGAAAGCCTGGCGTCCGGCGCGGATTTCCTCGAGGGCGCGCTCCCACATGCGCTCACGCCATGCATCATCCCCGAGAGGCACAACGTACGACGACACCGCCGCGCCTTCGTGCGGGCGCCCCTTGAGTGTGAGCGAGTCGAGGTCGCCTACGAGGGCGAGTGCCGCGGAGCGGGGGATCGGCGTTGCGGTCATCACCAGCATGTGTGGGCGCAGATGCCCCGGTCCTTTCGAACGCAACTGCCGGCGGTGATCCACACCGAAGCGATGCTGCTCATCAATAATCACGAGGCCGAGCTTCAAAAAGTCGACGTTCTCGGTGAGCAGCGCGTGGGTGCCCACGGCGATCCCAGCTTCGCCGTTCATGAGGTCGAGCAGGCTCTCTCGGCGCTCGGAGGCCTTTTGTGCGCCCACGAGGAGCCGCACGCGCGTGGCCGCTTCGTGTGCGTCCAGGTGGCCGTGGCGCGCGAGGTCGCCGAGCATTGTGGTGATCGTCGCGAAATGCTGCCGGGCGAGCACCTCTGTTGGGGCAAGAAGCACCGCCTGATAGCCGGAATCAACGGCACGCGCCATGGCGCGGAGCGCGACGACCGTTTTCCCCGAACCGACGTCACCTTGAAGGAGCAGGGACGTGGGGTGTGGCTCGGCGATCCTCTCGGCGATCTGGTCGCCCACCTCCTCTTGCGAGGGGGTGAGGTCGAACGGTAGGCGTTCGTC
Organism: Dermabacter sp. HSID17554; assembly: GCF_003989295.1. Classification (NCBI taxonomy): domain Bacteria; kingdom Bacillati; phylum Actinomycetota; class Actinomycetes; order Micrococcales; family Dermabacteraceae; genus Dermabacter; species Dermabacter sp. HSID17554. Next base: position 386,962 of record NZ_RBLW01000001.1, read on the forward strand.
AAGGGCCCGACTGAGGTCGCCGTAGGTCGCAAGTGGCGGCGCGGAATCCGCGACGTCCTGGGCCCTGCGCCTCGCAAAGATCGACTGGATAATGAAGGCTTCCTCGAATCGAAAGTAGCGTAGGGCCCGTTCGATATCCGCACTATTGCGGGGTGCGTGAAGAAGGCGCGCTGCCTCTTGGATTCCCGGTAGGTCGCGCTCATGCCGGATCGCCTCGGGGACCACCTCGCGCAGATCGCTCGCATGCCGCAGAACTTTGGAAAAAAGCGACCGCATCACCTTTTGCGTCACCGAACCGCGAAGCGGATACACGGGAGCGGGTTCGAGTGCCTTCTCGATGTCGCGTGCCTCGTGCGCGGAAGGGTTATCCGCGAGAAGAAGGTAATCGGGGTGGGCGATTTGGTTCTCGCCCCGGTACCGCGAGACCGTTCCGCTCACCAGCACGCGCGTGCCCTCGCGCAAGCGGCTCATGTGCCACGTCACGAGATGTGCTTTGAAGAGGAAGAACGTAAGTGAGAGGCTCTCGCCCTCGTCATCGCGCACACGCACGTCCAAGAGGGTGCCCTTGCGATTCTTCATCGAGCGCTCTCGCGTGCGCTCAACGGTCGCAATGACCGAGATATCCTCGCCTTCGTTCAAATAGCGAAGGTCGCGCAGAGGGCCGGGTGCAGCGTAACGGCGTGGAGGAACCCTCACGAGGTCCTCGAAGTTTCGTGCGCCGAGCCCGCGCGCGGCAGCGCTTTCCTTAGGGGTGAGGAGGCCCGCGGGGAAACCGTCGGCCTTCGCCTGAACCACGCATGCTCCTTCCGCGCCGTCGTTACTCACCGCATTCTTTCACGCCCCACCCACCGGTGTGGCTGACTACACAGGGGTTGCGGGCGCATCCCTATCGCTCTTCACGCGCAAGTGGGCTATGCTTTTGGGGTTGCCCAGCGCCACGCGGCTCGATCCGCTGCATGAGCCTCGGCGCACAAGATCAAGTACGTTAGCGATTATTCAGGAGAACACCGTGGCTTCCAAGTGTGACATTTGCGCCAAGGGCCCGAGCTTCGGCAAGAGCGTTTCCCACTCGCACCGTCGCACCTCGCGCCGCTGGAGCCCCAACATCCAGTCCGTGCGCACCGTGATCGGCGGCACCCCGAAGCGCCTCAACGTGTGCACCTCGTGCCTCAAGGCCGGCAAGGTTCAGCGCGCCGCCTGAGCATCCGGGCACTGCCCGAGCGAAAGCTTTGACAAGGACCTCCCCCAGGGGAGGTCCTTTTCGCATGCCGCGGGGATCGTGATTTCGTAAGGAAGCTCCCCCGGTGCAGCCGCACGCGATTCGGTTTCCGGCTAAGCGCCTCTATTCGTGAGCACCCATCGGAGAAATCACGACCGCAAACCCGGGATCATCGCTCGCGGGCCGCAAATCCCAGGTCGAAAACACCTGCGGGGCCGTGAAGCCCGCAGCCGAGGCATCCGCCACGTAGCTTTCGAGCGAGTACCCGCGCGCGGTCCCAAACCCCGCCACAAGCCGGCCCCCGGGGCGCATAAGCCTCGCGAAGTTCTCAAGCACGCGGCGCCTGTCGCTTTCGGCGATGAACGACACCACATTGCCCGCAGCAACGATCACGTCGAACGAGGCGAGTGCACTCTCCCCCAAAAGGTCGCAAGCATCCGCAAGATCGCCTGCGATCCACTGTGGCCCGGGCGACGTTTGCGCGGCATACGCCACGAGCGTGGGATCGAGGTCGATACCCACAACGTCGTGGCCGCGCCTTGCGAGTTCCGCGCCCACGCGGCCCGTGCCACTTCCGGCATCGAGAATTCTCGCCTCGCGCGGCGCAAGTGCATCGATCAGTCGTGCCTCGCCGTCGAGGTCCTTGCCCGCTTCACGCATGCGCTCCCAGCGCGCGATGTACCACTCAGAATGGCCGGGATTGCGCTCGAGGTTGCGGGCCCACTGGGACTTTCCACGCGAGTTGGAGGCGGAGTTCGTGGGAATTATTGGCAGGGAAGGCATGCCCCCACCCTAGAGGGAAAAGTGGTCCCATCCGTGCATCGCGAGCGGAGCGCCGTCGAGCAACACGGTCCCCTCCCCCTCGCACGGGAGAACACGGCCAATCTCGCGGAATTCGGCGCGCACCTCGGTGCTCTCGGCCCACACGTTCGCAGGGAAGGTCGCAAGCATGAGGTGTTCCTCCCCCGAGCCGAGCACCCACTCCATCGCGTCTACGCCGAAAATATCGGCGAGTGGAGCAAGGAGGGCCCGGTCACTTTCAAGAGCGGCTCGTGAAAGGTCCAAATTTACGCCGCTCGCACGAGCGATCCGGCTCGCATCGCGCACGAGCCCGTCGGAGATGTCGATCATCGCGCTCGCGCGGCACCCCGAGTTCCATCCCCTTGCGATCGCAGGCTCGGGTGCAAGGTGCCACGCAAGTGCGCGCTTGGCGAGCCTCGCGACCGCTCCACCCCCCGCTTCAATATCTGGCAGGGCGGCGTCGGCCTTCCCGAGCACCTGCGCGAGACCGGCACTGCTGAGTCCGAGTAGGTCCCCGCCCACCGCAAGAACGTCCCCGGCCCGTGCGCCCGAGCGCACAACGGCCGTACCTGGCGCCCGAAGCTCGCCGATGGCCGTGATCGAAATCGTCAGCTCACGCGCCGTACCGAGGTCCCCGCCAATCACCGAAGCGCCGTGGGAGTGGGCCTCGAGCGCGATTCCCTCAGCGATTCCCTCGAGCACCGCGATTGGCGTGTCCTTACCCGCGAGAACGGTCGTGAGCAGCCAGCGTGGCTTCGCCCCCATCGAAGCGACATCCGCGAGGTTTTGCACCGCAGCCTTGCGGCCAATGCTCATGGGATCGGAAATCCCGAGAAGGAAATCGTACCCTTCGACCATCGCATCGGTCGTAAAAACGAGCTCGCCCGACGTTCGCACCACGGCGCAGTCATCGCCAGGACCAACCGTCACGGCCTCATCAGCGTGCCGAAAAATGGGAAAGAGGCGTTCGAGAATGCCAGATTCGCCAAGCTCACCGAGGCTTGTCTCGTGCTGCCGCACTCAAATCCCTCGAAGCTTTCCTTCGAAGGTGATCTCCTTCGCGACCGTACGATAGCCGAGGCGTTCGTTCACGGCGTTCATATGGGTGTTCGTGTGGTTCGTGTACGTACGCAGCACATCGACCTTCGACTCAGTTTCGGTCAGGAGGCGATGCGTCATGAGCTTAAGCGCGAGGCCGAGGTTATGCCCGCGGTGCTCGGGCATAACCAGGGTGATGGCCTGCTCGCCAAGTCGCGAACCGTCCTCGCGAAACATCACGTACGACGTCCCAGCAAACGTGCCGTTCGACGCGAGGGCGACCGCCGTGAGGCGGCGATAGCCGCGCTTAGCGCTCCTCGCTTCGGTCGCTCGGACCCGCTCCTCGTCGTACTCGGGCTTCTCAAGCGAAGAATCCTCAGTCGGGGCATCCGCGAACATCTGATTCAGCAGCACACACCACTGCTCCATGTGCTCCTCCGGGACATCCCCTTCCCAGGTAATGATGCGGTACTTGCCAAGAGAAGCTTCAACCTCGACGTGGAGGTCCTCGACGAGATCGCGATCGAGCGGGAGCGAAACCGTGCTCACGAACTCCGTGGCGACCTTCGCGAGGCCAAGCCGGGTCGCGATCCTCGCAGCAGGAAGTTCCTTTTCCCCTTGGGGTGAATCCACGTGGGTGAGCGCATAGCCGAAAGCCTTCGGGCGCTCCTCGTGCTTCATGATGTCCCGAAGAGCATCCGTGAGCATCGTGCCAATGCCCTTGCCTCGCCACGCCGGGTACACCACGAGGTCGATTTCCTGCGTATCGGTGTTCTCCGCGAGAGGAAGCTCAAGTTCCGCGAGTCCGGCGATCATGCGCGCACCTTCAAGGCTCTCAACTTCGGCCACGAGGTGGTAGGAACGCTTCCGATCGGTGTCCTCATGTTCGACACGAAGCTCAGCGGGCGTGCGGCGCTCGTGGGAGCCGCAGAATTCTTCGTCGAGCACGCGATGAAGATCCCAGTACTGCTTGAGCTCGGCGTCGCTCGATTCGTCGAGGAATCGCACAGTGACGTGCGGCCCTTCGGGGAAAAGCTGCTCGGTGCGGGGCGTCAGTGCGTACTTCTCGCTCATGGTCACAAAGATTATCAGCTTTCGTCCAGGCACTCACTATGCGGTCAGAGAGTTAGGCTGGTGTTCATGATTGACACACCCACGGCTGCCGCTCGCCCGCGCCACGCCTTGTGCGCGATCACCAGCGTGCTCGCGCTCGGGTGCGCCCTTACCCTTACCGCGTGCGGCGCCGTCGCTGTCCCACCCCCCGAAGCCAACCCGACACACCCTCGCTGCGCGGAGATCATCGTGGCACTTCCGGAGGTGCTCCTTGGCCTCAGCCGCAGCGAAACCACCGCCCAATCAACAGCGGCCTGGGGCTCGGGAGAAGACACAATCGTGCTCCGGTGCGGTGTGACCCCTCCCCCACCTACAACCGACCTGTGCACGACAATCGCCTCGCGAAGTGGCACGGAGATCGACTGGATCGTCAAGGAAGACGACAAGCGCGGGATCGTGCACATGACGACCTACGGTCGCGAACCCGCGGTTGACCTTACCGTGCCGCGCGAAGTTGCACCGGATCAACCAAGTGCGGCAGCGATCGACCTCGCCGGCCTTCTTTCGCGCATTCCGCAATCGGGAGGGCGATGCCTCGCGTTCGACGACGCTGAAGAGCTCTGAGAGCAACAGCCCTAGCGGAGCCCCACGCCACGCTCGAGCGCGTTGTCGATCAGGCGTGAGATCAGGTCGGTGTACGAAAGACCCATGTTCTCCCACAGCACGGGGAACATCGAGATCTGGGTGAAGCCCGGCATGGTGTTGACCTCGTTGACGATGATGTCGCCGCCATCGGTCACGAAGACATCCACGCGTGCGAGCCCCTCGAGCTCGAGAGCGTCGAATGCACGTGCGGCCACCTCGCGCACCGAGGCGATGTGGGCCGCGGGAATGGACGCGGGGATCTCGATCGTGACGGTTCCCTTGCCGAAGTACTTCGATTCGTAGTCATAAAAAGCGAGGTCTTCGCCGATCACGACCTCACCCGGAAGACTCGTGCGCGGCGCCTGCCCACTCTCGCCCTGGAGAACGCCGCATTCGACCTCGCGCCCCTCGACGCCCTGTTCGATGAGCACCTTCGGGTCGAAGCGGAGGGCCTCATCGAGGGCAGAATCGAGATTCTCGAGGGCATCAACCTTCGTCACGCCAAAGCTCGAGCCCGCGCGCGCCGGCTTAACGAACAGCGGAAAAGCGAGGCTGGAAGCGCGTTCGCGCACCGCGACTCGAGGTTCACTCGCACGTGCGACGACCCCGCGGGCGACGTTGAGACCCGCACCTTCGAGAATGCGTTTCGTGAAGTCCTTATCCATCGATACAGCGGAAGCAAGCACGCCCGAACCCACGTAAGGGACGTCCCATAGTTCAAAGAGTCCCTGGATTGTGCCGTCTTCGCCGTAAGGGCCGTGGAGAAGCGGAAACACCGCGTCGATATCGGCGAGATGCTCAAGGCGTCCGCCATCGCGCACGACGCGCAGCTCCACTTTCCCCTTACCAAGGCGCGATTGTTGGAGGATGATTTCGTCGCCCGAGTCTGGCACATGCGGGGCAGTGCCATCCGTGATCTGCCAGTGGTCGGGGTCACCCGTGACCTCAACGAAACGGCCCTCGCTTGTCACCCCGATCGGGACAACGGTGAAGCGCGAGCGGTCAATCTGGCGCAGAATACCACCCGCGGTCACGCACGAAATGCCGTGCTCGCTTGAGCGACCGCCAAAGATCAGCGCAATGGTATGCACGTGAGCTCCTCTATTCGAATCGGACGGAACGCGAAAGCAGTGCGCTCGTCACCTCGGCAATGTTACGCCCGCAATCAACCACATCGACCAGGGCGCGCGTAATGGGCAGGTCGAGATGCGAGCGGTCGGCGAGGTCCGCCACAGCTCTCGCCGTGGGTACGCCTTCGGCGGTTTGTCCGACGCTTGCTTTGGCCTCCTCGAGGCTCTGCCCTTCACCGAGTGCCTTCCCGAGCCGGAAATTCCGTGACAAAGGCGACGCACACGTGGCGACGAGATCCCCCATTCCCGCGAGGCCCGCAAAGGTCGAAGGTTCGGCGCCGAGGGAAACCCCGAGCCGCGTAATTTCGGCAAGGCCGCGCGTGATGAGGGACGCGCGAGTGTTGTCGCCATAGCCGAGGCCGGCCGCAGCGCCCACGGCGATCGCGATGACATTCTTCATCGCGCCCGCGACCTCGATTCCGGTCACGTCTCGACTCACGTATGCGCGAAAATACGGGGCGGAGCACCATGAGGCCACTTCGCGAGCCGTGATCTCGCTCGTGGAGGCAATGACCGAAGCACACGGTTGCTCGCGGGCAATCTCGCGAGCGAGGTTCGGGCCGGACAGCACCGCGATGAGATCTTCGCTCACAGCGCCGGACTGCGCGATGACCTGCGACATGCGCTCGTCGCTTCCTCGCTCGATGCCCTTGATGAGGGAAACGACGGGAACGCGAGGCAGGCGTGGCCACGCCTCGAGGCATGCCCGCAAGGATTGGGCGGGAACCGCAAGCACGATGCCGCGTGCCCCTTCGAGAACATGAGCGATATCGCTCGAGGCTTCGATTCTCGCGGGAAGATGTAGGCCGGGCACGTAACTTGGATTCTCACGAGCCTTCGTGATCTCGGTGGCGAGTTCCTCGCGGCGTGCCCACAAACGCACGTCGTTGCCGCCCTTGGCGAGCATATGCGAGAACACCGTGCCCCAGGAGCCAGCGCCAAGAACGGCGATGTGCCCCGTGCGTGCGCCCGCGCTACCGGGACCGTTCACCGTCACCCGACGTCAGCTGGCGGTTGCGACGAATGCCGCGCGTGATACTCGCACGTCGGGGCCTGCCTGCCGAGAGCTGCGCAGCCTCCCGGCGCCTCAGGGTGGCCGGTGCGCGCTTCGCGAGAGTGTGGATCGCCGAAGCGTGCATCATGCGGCGCGGCCCGAACGTGAGACGGCCGCGGATCGTGCGGTATTTGACTGCGGTGGTGATGCGCACGAGGTCGCCGCCGGGCTCGACGGCCACACCGATGCGGATCGTGAGCGACGGCGTGTCGTCAATAATGAGCGCTTCTGAACCCACGACCTCGCTCACGAAACGCTCACGCTCGGGCGGGGGCACGAGATCGAAGAGGCGAATAGCCTCGTCACGCACAGCTCGAGCGCCACGCGAGGTCAGCGTGGCGTTCTCATGGGAAAAGATTGCCTCGGCCCACACACGCGGATCGGGCTCATCCACCCCTTTCGTGGACACGATGACCACATCGCAGTAATCCGGCACCGGAATATCGCGAAGCGCAAGCGACGTGTAGCGCCCCTGGGACGCTTCGGTCACGCGCACGCCAGGAATATCGTTCACCGCTGGCTCCTCATGTCGAGAGTTGATGAGTTCTCACTCTTCCCAAAAATCTGCGCCAAGCTTCGTGAGCTTGTCCCTGAATGATTCGTAGCCTCGATCAATGAGGTCGATGCCGTGAATCTGCGAGGTGCCGTCGGCACCAAGCGCCGCGATCAGGTAGCTGAACCCGCCGCGCAGGTCCGGAACCGTGATTTCCGCGCCCTTGAGCGGGCGCGGACCATTCACGACGGCCGAGTGATTGTAGTTGCGCTGGCCGAAACGGCAACGCGAACCACCGAGGCACTCGCGATACACCTGGATCTGGGCACCCATGTCGTTGAGGGCGCTCGTGAAGCCGAGGCGGTTTTCGTAGACCGTTTCGTGGACGATGGAAATACCGTTCGCCTGTGTGAGGAGCACGACGAGTGGCTGCTGCCAGTCGGTCATAAAGCCCGGGTGAACATCGGTCTCGATCGCCGCAGAGGAGAGCCCCTCGCCCGTGTCGTAGAAGCGAATGCCGTCGTCGTGAATGTCAACGCCGGCGCCGATCTTCCGCAGCACGTTGAGGAACGTGCCCATGGCCTTCTGCTCTGCACCGCGCACGAACACGTCGCCATGCGTCACGAGGGCGGCGCATGCCCAGCTTGCAGCCTCGATACGGTCGGGGAGGCAGCGGTGGCGATAACCGTTCAATTTCTCCACGCCTTCGATCACGATCGTGCGATCGGTGCGAAGCGAAATGATCGCGCCCATCTTTTGAAGCACCGCGATGAGATCCTCGATCTCGGGTTCAACGGCGGCGTTTTCGAGCTCCGTAATGCCCTGGGCACGCACGGCCGTGAGCAGCACCTGTTCGGTGGCGCCAACGCTCGGATACTCGAGGCGGATCTTCGCGCCGCGGAGCCCATCGGGTGCCGTGATGTAGATGCCGTGTTCGCGCTTATCGACATGCGCGCCGAAGTTGCGCAGCACGTCGAGGTGATAGTTGATCGGGCGCGTGCCGATGCGGCATCCACCGAGATCGGGAATCACGGCTTCGCCGAGGCGGTGCAGCAACGGGCCGCAGAAGAGAATCGGGATGCGTGAGCTTCCCGCGTGCGCGTCGATATCGGCCACGTGCGCGCGTTCAACGTTGGAGGGATCCATGCGGAGGGTTCCCGCCTCTTTGTCACGCTCGATCTTGACGCCGTGCACGCGGAGAAGTTCACTCACGATCCGCACATCGCTGATGTCAGGAACGCTCGTAAGGAAACTTTCGGTTTCGCCGAGGAGCGCTGCAACCATGGCCTTCGAAACCAGGTTCTTAGCACCGCGAACGGTGATCTCACCTTCGAGCGGCTTGCCGCCACGCACATAGAAGCTTGAGGTCATAGTGGAGTTGATTCCCTTTCCGGGCTGAGCCCACAGGTAACCGTCTCACCATACCGAACAGCCCTGTGGAAATAACGGCACATCGGCACCGTGTACGCCGAGGGCGCAAAAGACTCCTTCTACTGGTCGTCGGGGGTGCGCGCGGGGAGCGTCTTCGGAAGCCACGAGGGGCGACGCTTTTCAAACTCCGCGATCTCTGCTTCGTGCCGCATCGTGAGCCCGATGTCGTCAAGGCCTTCCATGAGTCGCCAGCGCGTGTAGTCGTCGATTTCAAACGCGAAGGTCGCATCCGCGACCTCTACCACCCGGTTCTCGAGGTCCACGGTGATGTCGGTGCCCGGCCCGTTTTCGAGGATCTTCCAGATCTGTTCGATGTCAGCCTGCGAGAGGACCGCGGCAACGAGACCCTGTTTGCCCGCGTTACCTCGGAAGATGTCGGCGAAACGACTCGAAAGCACAGCCTTGAAGCCGTAGTCGCGAAGCGCCCACACAGCGTGTTCGCGCGACGAGCCCGTGCCGAACTCCTCCCCCGCGACCAGCACGGAGCCGCGCGTGTACGGCTCGCGATTCAACACGAAGTCCGGGTCCTGGCGCCACGCGCTAAAAAGCCCGTCATCGAATCCCGTTTTCATCACGCGCTTGAGGTACACGGCGGGGATGATCTGGTCGGTGTCCACGTTGGAGCGGCGCAGAGGAACGCCAACGCCCGTGTGCGAGATGAACTTTTCCATAATGCGAGTCCTTTCCACGCGTCCGCGGGCCTCAGGCGAGCACCGCCGCGTCGGTTTCACCAAGATTGTCGAGATCAGCGGGCGAGGAGAGGGTCCCACGCACGGCGGTCGCTGCCGCGACAACGGGCGACACGAGATGGGTGCGCCCGCCCTTGCCCTGACGCCCCTCGAAATTACGGTTCGAGGTCGACGCCGAACGCTCACCGGGAGCGAGCTGATCCGGATTCATGCCGAGACACATCGAGCAGCCCGCGTTTCGCCACTCCGCGCCGAAGGCGAGGATGTCCTTGTCGAGTCCTTCGGCTTCCGCCTGGAGGCGTACGCGAGCTGAGCCCGGCACCACGAGCACGCGAACGTTCGGGTCTTTTTGGCGGCCGCGGATCACGTCGGTAAAGGCGCGTAGATCCTCGATGCGCCCGTTCGTACACGAGCCCATGAAGACCGTGTCAACGCGGATTTCCTTCAGGGGCGTGCCGGGTTCGAGATCCATGTACTCGAGCGCGCGCTCACAGGCGGCCTTCGAGTTCTCGTCGGTGAAGTCCTCGGGCGCGGGAACGGCGCTCGAGAGCGGAAGCCCCTGGCCGGGGTTCGTTCCCCACGTCACGAAAGGCTCGAGCTCATCGGCATTGATCACAATCTCAGCATCAAAGGTCGCGTCGTCATCGCTCCTGAGTGTCTTCCAATACGCGACCGCTTCTTCCCACGCTTCGCCTTTCGGGGCGTGGGGGCGGCCCTTGACGTATGCAAAGGTGGTGTCGTCGGGGGCAATCATGCCTGCACGGGCACCCGCTTCGATCGACATATTGCAGATCGTCATGCGCCCCTCCATGGAGAGGCGACGGATGGCTTCGCCGCGGTATTCGAGCACGTATCCTTGCCCGCCGCCCGTTCCGATCTTCGCAATGACCGCGAGGATGATGTCCTTCGCACTCACGCCCGGCCTCAGCGAGCCTTCCACGTTGATCGCCATGGTCTTAAAAGGCTTGAGGGGCAGGGTTTGGGTGGCGAGCACATGTTCGACCTCCGAGGTACCGATGCCGAACGCGAGAGCGCCGAACGCGCCGTGAGTCGACGTGTGCGAGTCGCCGCACACAACCGTAATACCCGGCATAGTGAGCCCGAGTTGGGGGCCCACGACGTGCACGATTCCCTGATCGACGTCACCGAGCGAGTGGAGGCGCACGCCGAATTCCTCAGCGTTTTTGCGCAACGTATCGATCTGGGTGCGGCTCGTGAGATCAGCGATTGGCTTATCAATATTCACGGTCGGAGTGTTGTGATCCTCCGTCGCGAGCGTCTGGTCAACGCGCCTCGGCGCACGCCCTTCGAGGCGCAGGCCCTCGAATGCCTGCGGCGACGTCACCTCGTGAAGGAGGTGAAGGTCAATGTAGAGAAGATCGGGCTCGTTTCCTTCGCCCTTGCGGACCACGTGATCGCGCCATACCTTTTCCGCGAGAGTTCCCGCCATGTGATTGACTCCTCGATCGTCGTCTCCCGCGGTGCCCGTCGTGAAAGGCGCGCGGCTCATTGGGCCCAAGTCTCACGGACGTCCAAGGGCGAGGCACTCGCATTTCATATCTCGAGACGTTAGTCTTATTCCATGAACATTCAAAAGGAAGAGGGAAGCGGCGTCGGCGTGATCGACAAGGCCGCCACGGTACTCGGGGCTCTCGAGGCGGGCCCCGCAACGCTCGCCAATCTCGTGAGCACGACCGGTCTTGCGCGCCCCACAGCTCACCGACTCGCGGTCGCACTTGAACACCACCGGCTCGTTGCGCGCGACATCCAGGGGCGCTTCATCCTCGGCCCTCGCCTTACCGAACTCGCGGCCGCCGCAGGCGAGGATCGACTCCTCGCTTCCGCTGGGCCGATCCTCGCCGAGCTCAGGGACTATACCGGAGAATCCGCCCAGCTTTATCGCCGCCAAGCCGATCACCGCGTGTGCGTTGCCACCGCGGAGAGGCCGAGCGGCCTTCGTGACACGGTCCCGCTCGGCTCCACCCTCACGATGCGCGCAGGCTCCGCCGCGCAGATCCTCTTGGCATGGGAAGAACCCGATCGGCTTCACCGCGGCCTCCACGGCGCACGCTTCACCGCGTCGATGCTCTCGGCCGTGCGCAGGCGCGGCTGGGCCCAGAGCGTTGGCGAGCGCGAATCGGGAGTAGCGTCGGTCAGCGCCCCGGTGCGAGGACCGAGCGACCGGGTCGTGGCGGCCCTCTCGATCTCGGGGCCCATCGACCGCATGACGCGTCAGCCCGGGCGCATCCACGCGGCCTCGGTCATCGCCTACGCCGAAAAACTCAGCGAGCTCGTCCGCCAGGCCGGGGCATAGCCCCCGTGGGAGGCCGAGCGGCTACTGCCGCTCGAGCCACACGGGAGTGTTGGCGTACTGCAGGAACGCCGTGTTCGACACGACCGGCTGGCGTTCAAGCTCCTCGTGTTTCCCGCGCGCGTTCGCCACAATGAGCCTCGTGCCTTCGCTGCGCCTAATGAGTTCCTTCGCGGTGTGCTGACGGCCGTACTCGGTGATCTCCACGTCAACCTCGGGGGAAACCTTACGCAAGTACGCTTGGGCATCCTCAAGGATGCCCGCCCATTTCTCCTCGGGAATGACGATTGACGGAATGACACGCACACCCGTTCCGTAAATTTTCGCGAACTCAGCGGCGCGCTCGAGGGCGCGATCAAACGCCGTTCCGCCGTCATAGAACACCGCGACAGGGCCGTCGGCAGCGATATCGCCGCGCACAACGACAATCGAGCACTTCGAGCGCGTGAGCAGCGCCGAGCTCGTAGAGCCAACGATGAGCGAGAGGAATCGCCCCAGCCCGCGCGAGCCTACGACGAGGGCATCGGCGGTCTCCGACTGCTTGATCAAAACGTCAACAGCGCGACCATCAACAATCTGGGTCGTGACCTCGCAGCCCGGGGCAACCTCATACGCGATCTCCGCCGCTTCATCAAGGAGGCGCTGCGCGGCAACCTTGAGTCCAGAACCGCTCACGCCCGGCACGGGGTCGACGTCGACGCCCATGAGCGGCCACACGAACGCATGCACGAGGTGCAGGGGCTTCTTGAGAGCCAGGGCATTGCGCGCCGCCCAGCGGATTGCGTGATCGGATTCTTCGGTGTCCTCGACACCCACAACGATGCGGCCTTCATTTGCACTCATGGTTTTCTTCCTTCCACGGCCGGGCTCACGCTTTTGTGAACCTAAACTCCCTGCTGGCTTTAAGGATACGTCGGGAAGGTCCCGGACACGAAAAAGCCCGACCACCGAAGTGGTCGGGCTTTCGCTCTGTACCCCGTACCGGATTTGAACCGGTGTTACCGCCGTGAGAGGGCGACGTCCTAGGCCGCTAGACGAACGGGGCCTTTGCCTCAATGAGGCCTTAGAAACTTTAGCAAAACAGCTGATCGTTTCCAAATCCAGGCCGTGTGACCTGCATCGCTGGGGTACCAGGACTCGAACCTAGAACAACTGAACCAGAATCAGCCGTGTTGCCAATTACACCATACCCCAAGGGCTTCGCTCGGCGAACCGAACGAAATACCACAGTAGTCGAGCCCGGTAGGCCCGGCAACTTTTCGTGACCCGTTTGTGGAAGCCTTCACACGAGAGAAGTTCCGACGCTCGCCCAGCAAGCGTCGGACCCCATTTCTCACGCCTTTTCGTACACCCGAATCGCGTCGCGCACGCCCGCGAAGCGGAAGGGGCCCTGCGCCTCAACGCGCGCCTCAAAATCCCCCGTGCGATCGGCAAGGAGGTGACGCTCGCGGTACTCTTCGTAGCCGATTTCACGCCGTGCCTCAAGCTGGGCGGAAAGCGCACCGGGCCGAAGCTGCGAGCGGTATCCCTCCACGAGCCGGCCGGAGAAGAACTCCGCGACCGCACCCGAGCCGTAGCTGAAGATGCCGACCCGCTCCCCCGCCTCCAGTTCGGCGTTCTCGAGAAGCGAGAGAAGTCCCATGTACACGGAAGCGGTGTAGGTATTACCGAGGCGCCGGTTGAAAATCATCGTCTCCTCGAGAGTCGAGACGGCATCGGCAACAGACTCGGCACCCGCGTGTTTGGCGAGGGTCTGCATCGCTTTGGTCGCCATTTTCGTGAATGGCTGGTGGAAACACACACGCGAGAGGGAAGAGAACTCCGCTCCCCCGCGACTGACGTAGTCGTCGTAGGCGGCGGTCACGGCGCGCAAGTACACGGTGACGGAGAAACGTCCGTCAACGAGAGCGGTCGTGCGGTCGTTGGGGCGCCAGAAGTCATGGACATTCTCGGTGAAAAGCCCCGAGGCAGGTTCGACCGTCATGATCGCCGGGTCGGCGCTCACGAGCATCGCGAGCGCTCCTGCACCCTGAGTCGCCTCACCGCTCGAGTCGAGTTCGTAGCGGGCGATATCGCTCGCGATCACGAGGACCCTCTCGCCCGGATGGCGGGAGACGATTCCGAGCGCAAACTGCAACGCGGCAGTCGCCGAGTAGCACGCTTCCTTGAGCTCCACCACACGCGTATGCTGCGCGAGTCCGAGCAGCTCGTGCACATAGATGCCCGCGGCTTTTGACTGATCGATCCCCGTCTCCGTTGCAAGAACGAGAGTGCGGATCTCGTCGACACCGTGGCGTTCAACGATGGGTGCCGCGGCACTCGCGGCGAGGGTCACGATGTCCTCGTCCTCGCAGGGCACACTCATCTCGTGCTGACCGATGCCGCGCAAGTACTTCCCGGCACTCGTGCCCTGCGCCTCGGCGAGCGAAGTGAGGGGGAAGAAGAGCGAGGTCGTCGCCGCTGAGATATCGGTGATGCCGATCGCGTGCGTCATCGCGAACTCCTTTCAAACTGGACGTGGGCGGCCATGAGCTCGCCCGGATTAGTCTGCGCGGCCATGAGGGAAAGCTCCCCGCACAAAACGGTCGCCGCGGCGAGCCCCGCGAGTCGCCTCGCGTTCTCCCCCGACTCGCGATCGTCTCGGCACCCAAGCCGCTCGAGGTTCTCGCTCACGAAGTCAAGGCCTTTGCCGTTGCCCACGGAACCGACGATGAGGTGCGGGATCGTACACGAGAAATAGAGGTCCTCACCATTGTTGCCACGGCGCTCGGTGTGCGTGATTCCCTGGCTTCCCTCAACGATGTTTGCGGCATCCTGGCCCGTCGCGAGGTAAAAGCCGAGCAGCATATTCGCGTAGTGCGCGTTTGCGCTGCGGAGCGAGCCCGCGGCGATTCCGCCCACGAGATTCTTGCGCACGTTAAGGTCCATCATGCGTTCGGCACTCGTGCGGAGTCGACGGCGAAGCACCTCTTCGGGCAGCACGATTTCTGCAATGACATTCTTGCCTCGGCCACGAATGCCATTGACGGCGGAGGGCTTCTTGTCGGTGCAGTAGTTACCGGAAATGCTCGCGTAACGGAGCATCGGCTCGCGGCTCGCGATGTGAGGCATGAGAGCATCGGCGGCGAGGGTCACCATGTTGTGGCCCGCAGCATCCCCCGTGAGGAATTCGAGGCGAAGGTAGAGGAGGTTGCCCACGATCTCGGGAGCAATATCGATGAGGCGGGCGAAGCGACTCGTCGAAGAGACGACCTCTTGCAGCCCTGCAAGGTCCGCGCAAATCCGCTGTGCGGCTTCATAGGCCTCGGCTGCCGAATCCGCTTCGAATAGGATCGAGCGGGTCATGCGTTCGTCTACGAGGGTTGTGCGAATACCGCCCTCCACAAGGCGGGACACGGTGGCGCCGCGCTTGACCGAGGGGAACAGTGTCGTCTCATAGGTCGCAAGCGGAACCTCGACTTCGCCTTCGGCCACGTTTCCGCTGATCCGCAGCGGGCCGAGCCATTTCATGGGGATCTGGGCGAACGCGCCCTGATCGCGCTTGTCACTCATGAGAACCTCCACTTGCCTTGCCGCTTCGCCGTGCGAAATGGGAAAGATCGAAACCTCGCGCATTCGCGTATTCGCGCACGTTTCCTGTGAGCACGAGATCGGTGTGCGTAAGCGCCTCAACATTTCGCGCTCCCACGAGCGCCATCATTGAGCGCAGCTGTGCCTCCCACGTGCGGATCTCGCGGATGAGCGCCTCGGGCCCTTCCTCACGCACCGTGGCGAGGAAACCGCCCGCGATGCCCACGGCTTTGGCACCCAGAGCAAGGGCCTTGAGCACGTCGAGGCTCGTGCGCACGCCTCCGCTCGCGAAAAGTGGAATACCCGTGTCGCGCGATGCCCCTCGTGCGTCAATGAGGCTTTCGACCGCGCTTTGGCCCCAACCGTTGAGGTGGGAGAACCGATCAGCTCTGCGCGCACTTTCGATGCGCGCGAAATCGGTTCCACCGTTGCCCGCGACATCCACGTAAGCAACGCCGAGAGAGGACAGCGTTCGCACCGTGGCGCCCGTCATCCCGAAACCGACTTCTTTCACCACCACGGGGACATCCACGGCTCGTGCGATTGCCTTGATATGCCCGCCCCAGTGTTCGAACTCGCGATCGCCCTCGGGCATCACGATCTCTTGGACGGCGTTCACGTGAATCTGGAGGGCATCGGCGTCGATCAGTTCGATCGCTTCGCGCGCTTGCTCAGGGCTTGCGTTTGCCGAGAGGTTCGCCATGAGGAAGCCGTGCGGGTTCTCCTCGCGAAGAACGGTGAAGCTCGGTGCACACGAGGGGTCCTTGAAGTACGCGCTCATCGAGCCCGAAGCCATCGCGATCCCCGTCTCCGCGGCCGCGATCGCGAGAGCCTGGTTGATTTTCCCCGTGAATTCGCTTCCGCCCGTCATGCCGTTGATGTAAAACGGCAGGGTCCAGGTTCGATCCGCGACCTCAACGTCAAGACTCACCGAGTCCACGTTGACGGCAGCGAGGGCGTGGTGCACCACGCGCACGTCGTCGAAGTCCCTCGAACGGAGCTTTGCGGTCTCTTGCTCCAGTGCAAGCCGCACGTGGTCGTCCTTGCGCGAACTACTCATGGGCGCTCCCTCGCTTTCCAGTCGTGTCCTCTTCGCGATGCGCGAATTCCGACGCTTGCACGCCCACGTCGAGCGCAATTTTTCCCGCCGCTCGCCAGGCTTTCCTCACGGCTTCGGCCACGCCCGCGCTCGAAGCGAGAGCGATGACGCAGTCGCCGCCACCCGCTCCCGAGAGTTTCGCGGCGGCACCGTGCGCGTTGGCGATCTCGGTCATGGCGCGCAGTTCTGGAGTTTCGATCCCGAGTGGCTGCGTGCCTCCAGCCGCCTTGTCGAGGGCGCGAAGCTGTGAGAGTACGGCGTTGAGCGTCACCATCGCGGCGCTCGCTTCACCCGCGCGCAGTTCACTCGCGAAACGGTCGACGTGGGCGGCGTTCTCCTGCGAAAAAACCTCGAGGTCCACGAGCCCTTCTCTCGCGGCCTCATCAACGTGAGCGACGAGTGACCTGGTCGAGGCCGGCGCGCCGCTCCAGCCGATCACCACATCGAGATTCGCGGGTACGTCGAGAGCCTCGAGTGTGAGACCCGGCCACGGCGCGGCAAGTGCAGCCTTCACACCGTGGTGCGCACACAGATCGCGCACGGCTTCGCGGTCGAATGAGCGGTAAAAAATCCACCCGCCCAGAACGCTCGTCGCCACATCGGCACATGAAGCGCGAACGTTGCCCTTGAGCACGGCGAGGGCGGAAAGCTTGAAGAGCTCGAGTGGGGAAAAGTCTTTTTTGAGGGCCCGCAGAACGGCACCGATCGTCGCGACAACCACGGCGCCCGAGGAGCCAAAACCATACTTGCGCCCGTCACTTTCCTCGAGGGTTGAGGAAAGGTGGAGATCGAGAACTGGCAGAGTGCCAAGGTACTCCTCGAGCACGTCGAGTGCGAGGAAAACTGGCTCGCGCGACTGCGCCGCCTCCCCCTCGTGAGCGGGCGCGTAATCGCGCTCTTCGCTCCACAGCTCGCTCGCTACGCGTACGCCGAAGGCGCGACGAACGGGAAGGGCGCGCGCGGTCACGGCCCGATCCACCGCGATCAGCACTGCCGGATTGCCCGGGTGCACAACGCCGTATTCGCCCGCGACAAAAAGTTTGCCGGGCGCACGGAACTCAAAAGCGCTCATGCTGCGCTCGGGCGCCCACCCTCGTCAAGGAGGTAGGCGCCGGGGCCGGCGTTCGCAACGTGCATCTTCACGTCTTCGATCCTCTCACGCAGGGACTGCGTCACGAGAGCGGCCTCACGCGAGCGACACAGAATCTTCACGTTGGGCCCCGCATCCGCGCTTGCATAGGCCTCTAGCCCTTCTTCACGCAGCGCCTGGACTGCGTCAAAAATCGCGAAGCTCTTCCCCGTGAGGTACCGCACGGGCGGCTCGGCGCCAAGCATCGAGGCGTGCATACGCAGCGCACTCATCTCGGCAATCTCACCGAGGCTCGTGAAATCCGCCTCGGCCACAGCTCGCGACGCACGCTCCACGAGAGCGGCATTCGAACGGACCCACCCCTCGAAGTACGGGGAGGTCTCCACAGTGTGGTTCATCCCGGCGCGGCTACCGATCTTCTTGCGGGCGCTCGAGATCACCGCAACGACCATGGCGAGATCTTCCCCCTTCCACTCGAGGGGTTCCGCGACGCTCGTCTCATCGCTCGTGCCCTGGTTCCAGCGGGCGAGGCCACCAAAAATTGAGCGACATGCTGACCCTGAGCCACGGCGGGCAAGCCGCGAAAGCTCCGCATCGCTCAGCGAAAGCCCATAGGCAACGCTCGACGCCTTCGCAAGCGCCGCGAACGCGGCTGCACTCGACGCGAGCCCCGCAGCCGTCGGAACCGTATTCGTGGACGTCACCCGCGCATGCGCACCCGTACCTGCCCGCTCACGTACGAGATCAAGAACCGTGCGCACGCGCGCGGATTCCTCCCCGGAAAGCGTGGCGCCGTCAAGTATGACCTGGTCGGTGGTCTCCTCGGTGAGCTCAACGGTCGTGGTGGTGGGGAAGATGTCGAGGGTAAGCGAAAGGGAGCCAGTCGCGGGAAGGTTCAGTTCGCGATCGGCTTTGCCCCAGTACTTCACGAGGGCGATGTTGGGGTGGGCAACAGCGGTGGCGCGCGTCATGAACTCTCCTCATACGCGGTGTTGATCGGCCAAACGTTTGTCGCACCAGCCGCAAGGAGCGCCCGCTTGAGCGCGGGCACGGCGCCGTGGGACGGTGCAAGCGCAATGATGCAGCCGCCCTGACCGCCGCCCGTGAGTTTCGCGCCAAGCGCACCAGCCTCACGCGCCGCACCTACGAGACGTTCGAGTCGCGGATGCGATACATCGAGTTCCGCAAGAATCTGCTGGCAGTCATTCATCGCGCGGCCAACGCTGCTCATATCGCCAAGGCGGAGTGCTTCACGCGTCGTGTGCGCGAGCGAAGCGATCGTTTCGAGCGCGAGATCCACGAGCCGGGAATCCCGTTCGCGCCGTTCGCGGATACCCCGAACGGCATCGAGTGTGTGTCCGGGAAGGCCCGTGTCGGCCACGACAAGCGCGGGAGTCACCGAGAGTTCGAGAGGCTCCGCTTTTCCTGCCTGAAACCACAGGGGAACCTTCGCCATGGTCTGGTAGGCGTCGAGCCCGCTTGGGGTTCCGTGGGCGATGCGCTCCACGAACTGCACGAGTTCGAAGCGCTCCTCACTCGTGAGTTCATGGCTGTACAGGTGCGCGACGGCAACAGCGATCGCGCTCGCCATCGCGGCGCTCGAGCCGAGTCCGCGGGCCGTGGGAATGCTTCCCTCGACCGTCACCTCAGCGCGCCCCGGCTTCTCCCCCACATAGCCGAGAATCGTGCGCAGGGCGGATTGGGCGAGTTCGTCTTCCGCTTCTTCCGTATCAACATCGAGATAGATCGCGCCCGTCGATGGATCGCCTACGGTGGCAATGCGCCGCCTGCCGCGCCGCTCCCCCGTGCGGGTCGATGGCACGTCGAGAGTCAGCCCGCTCTCAAAGCGAACCTCGCTTCCCGGAACGGTCTGCTCGTCAAACGACAACCCCTCCGCGAGCGAATACGATCCACTGATCGTGCCAAAGCCCTCGGCCGAAACCGAGCCCTCAATGCGACCGGCATGCGCGCTCACCGAATCCGGGTACGGCAAGAGTCTCGCGGTCGCCGTGAGGCTCAAATGCGGGATGGGAAACGCGATCGCGGGATGGCCGTACACGACCGCGTGCTCACCAATGAGGATCGTCTTGGCGTGCGCGCGGCCGTGCCCGGTCGCGTATTCGAAAGTTTCGTCACTCACCGCGATGCGAGAAGCTTGGCAAACGAGTCGAGGCGGGCGAGAGTCGAGTCGAAGCCGAGAAGTTCCATCGACTCAAAAAGCGGCGGGCTCACGCGACGGCCCGAAATGCCGGAGCGAAGCGGCCCGAACGCAAGGCGCGGCTTGACGCCCATGCCTTCGATAATGGCCGCGCGCAGCGACGCTTCGAGTTTCTCGGTCGTGAAGTTCTCTTTACCGCCCTCGTTGATGACCTCGATCGCGCGGCGCACCACAGAAACCGGATCGTCGCCGAGCTTTTTAAGGGCGTCCTCCTCGATCACGAGGTCGGCATCGTCGATAAACAGGAAGCGCAGCATGCCGGGAGCCTCGCCGAGGAGGTTCATGCGCGGCTGCACGAGAGGCGTGGCCTTCGCGAGAAGTGCGCGCTGTTCCTCCGTAATGGGCGTGGAAACCACGCCCTCCTTCTCAAGGTACGGGATCATGCGCTCGGTGAACTCGGCTTCGTCGAGCATGCGCATGTGGTCGGCGTTAATCGCGAGCGCCTTCTTGTAATCCACGCGGGCCGGATTCGGGTTGACGTCGGCGACGTCGAACTTCGCAACGAACTGCTCGCGCGTGAAAATGTCCTGATCACCGCTGTAGCCCCAGCCGAGAAGCGAGAGGTAGTTGATCATGCCTTCGGGCACGAAGCCTTCATCGCGGTAGAGGAAGAGGCTGGATTCGGGATCGCGTTTCGAGAGCTTCTTGTTGCCTTCACCCATAACGTAGGGAAGGTGCGCATATTCGGGCGTGAACTTCGCGATGCCGATCTTCTTGAGCGCTTCGTACAGCACGATCTGTCGAGGCGTCGAGCTGAGGATATCTTCTCCGCGCAGAATGTGGGTGATGCCCATGAGCGCGTCATCGACCGGGTTCGTGAGCGGGTACAGTGGTTGACCGTTCGCGCGCACGACCACGTAATCGGGGGTCGAGCCGGCCTTGAAGGTGATCTCCCCGCGCACGAGATCGTTGAACGTGATGTCGTCGTCGGGCATGCGCACGCGCCACACGGGCTCGCGGCCTTCGGCGCGGAACGCCGCTTTCTGCTCCTCGGTCAGGTCACGATCGAAGCCGTCGTAGCCCGATTCTTTGGGGCGGCCGGCCGCAATGTGGCGCTGCTGAATTTCCTCGGGAGTCGAGAACGACTCGTAAATGAACCCGCCGTCCTTGAGCTTCTGAATGACGTCCTGGTAAATCTCGCCGCGCTGAGACTGACGGTAGGGGCCGTCCTCGCCGCCGGCATCGACGCCTTCGTCCCACGTGATACCGAGCCAGCGCATCGCGTCGAGAAGCTGGTTGTAGCTTTCCTCGCTGTCGCGCGCTTGGTCGGTGTCTTCGATGCGGAACACGAGCTTTCCGCCCGTGCGCTTCGCGTAGGCCCAGTTAAACAGCGCGGTGCGCACCATGCCGATGTGGGGCGTGCCCGTGGGCGAGGGGCAAAAGCGCACGCGCACCTCGCTGTGGCCGCGCGTGCTATCGAGGGTGGGAAGGGTCGCGAGATCGATGTTCTCAGCGCTCACGTGGATGTTCTCCTTTGGGAGGTTGGCGGGGCGAGTGCCCCGGTTGCGGATTTAGGCCTCGAGTTCTTCGGGCGTGACGACGCGATTGGTCAGGGTGCCGAGCCCGTCGATGTCGATCTCGACGGTGTCACCAGCTTCGAGCAGGCCAACGCCCGCGGGGGTTCCGGTGAGGATGACGTCGCCGGGCAGAAGTGTGGTCGAGCGTGTAATCTCCTCGATCAGCTCGGGGA
The DNA here is from genome assembly GCF_003989295.1 of Dermabacter sp. HSID17554. NCBI lineage: Bacteria > Bacillati > Actinomycetota > Actinomycetes > Micrococcales > Dermabacteraceae > Dermabacter > Dermabacter sp. HSID17554. The sequence goes on from NZ_RBLW01000001.1 coordinate 408,493, forward strand.
TCGTGCGGAGCATCTGCGCGCTCGTGGCGTCCTGTTTGACCTCGCCGTTGACTCGCGAGCGGATGCGCGTTTGCGCGGTGTCGAGGTCAGTTTCAATCCACGGCCCGAGCGGGCACGAGGTGTCGAAGGCTTTCGCGCGGAACCACTGCGATTCTTCGCGCTGGGCGTCACGCACCGTGAGATCGTTCGCGCACGTGTACCCGAGGATGACGTCGGCAGCGCGCTCGGCGGGAACATTCTTCGCGAGGGACTTGATGACGATCGCCAGCTCAGCCTCGAAGCTCAACTCCTTCGCGTAAGAGGGATAGATCACCGGGTCGTTCGGGCCGATGACGGACGTGTTCGGCTTGAGGAAGAGCAGAGGGGTCTCGGGCGCTTCTCCGCCCATCTCGCGCGCGTGTTCGGCATAGTTTTTGCCCACGCCAACGACCTTGGAGCGGGGAATGACCGGAGCGAGGAGGCGAACATCCTCGAGCGGGAGGATCGTACCGTTCGGCTGGATCTGCGTGTAGAGCGGGTCTCCCGTAATCCCGTACACCATGTCCACGCCATCTTTTTCTTGGACGATACCGAACATCGGGTTCGAGCCGGTGGTGAATCGTGCAATGCGCATGTCTCCAGTCTAGTAGGGCCGTTCGGCCCTCACCGGTGCGCTGCCTATGCCCTTGACCACCCCTCACCCTTTCTTCACATTCGCCGCCCGCGAGCGCGGCCCGGCTCACGTGCACATGGCACGTAGGCTTGTGGGGTGCCCCATTCTTCACTGGTATTGGATTCGACCCCCGCCCCCGGCGGCCTCGCGACCCTCATGTCTGCGTCGGAGGTGACGCGTGCACGCGAGGCTCATGAGAACCGCGCCGACGCCCTGAGCGCCCCGCACCGCGAGCGCAAGGCGCGGGGTAAAAAGCATCCGATCGAGGATTTTCTGCACACGTACTACCCCTTTAGTCCGGGACAGCTTCGGCGGTGGCACCCGGGCTGGCACGTCGGTTACGAGAGCGCGGCAGATGAGGAGCTTCGGGGGCGCGGGGATGTGGACTCCGACGGCACTCGGCGCTGGTATCGCGATCTTAAGGATTCGTCGAGTGGGGCGCCAAACGGCGTGCGGGTGGCGGATCTCGAGCGGTTCGTGCGTGAGCGCGGCGATGCTGCCTATTGGATTCATCGCCTGCTCACGAATTCGAGTTTCGCTGAGAAGCCGGGAAATTTCTCGTGCTTTGGGCTTCATGAGTGGGCGATGGTGTATCGGCTTGGGGCGGGCGAAAAACGCCACGAGTCACTCCCCTTGCGCCTTAGCGCCGAGGAAACGAACCGCGTCGTCGAGGAGAACCGTCTGGTGTGTTCACATATCGATGCCTTTCGCTTCTTCACGCCTGACGCGGCTCCGCTCAATGCTTCGCATCCCACACGGGAGACTCAGCCGATGAGGGATGATCCCGCATGTCTCCACGTAGGGATGGACCTCTACAAGTGGTCGATGAAGCTTGCGCCCCTGCTTCCAAGCGACATCGTGCTCGATTGCTTCGAGCATGCCCTGGACTTGCGTATCCTCGACATGGAGGCTTCCCCGTACGACTGCCGAGGTTACGGGTACGGGGTCGTGCCGATCGAAACCGATGAGGGGAAGGAGGAGTATGTACGGCGTCAGCGAGCGCTCGCCGTTCGCTCCGAGGAGTTACGCACGCGCATCCTCGCGGTCCTGGATCCGCTCGCCTCCATGTTTGCCGACGTCGCTCGTCACTGACATCAAAATCGCGCTAGGTCATCGATGTACCGCGACTCGGACACCCCGCAACAAACGTCATTTTTCTGCGCGGAAGCGGGCACAATAGTGTCATGCCCCCTTCGCCCCCCTCACCGAAGTCCCCACACGCCGAGGCAAGGCGCGTGCGCGTCGCGACCTTCAATATTCATCACGGCGCGAATTCCAGAAACGTCCTCAACCTGGAATCGACGGCACATGCCCTCGAGGCGCTTGAAGCTGATGTCATCGGCTTGCAGGAGGTCGATCGCTTCTTCGGTACACGCTCGGATTTCGTGGATCAGGCGGCCTGGCTCGCGGATCGGCTCGATATGCACGCCCAGTTCGCACCCACGATTGATCTGGATCCCTCGCGGCGCTCCGTCGAGCGGGTAGGGATCAGTACACGTCGCCAGTACGGGGTCGCGGTGCTCTCGCGCTTCCCGATTCTCGAGTCACACATGGCGCGTCTGCCCGAGAACCGCCTGATTGAGCGCCGCGCGGTGCTCCGAGCCCGGATCGACGCGGATGGGGTGCCGTTTGCGTTTTCGGTGACCCACCTTGCGCTCGGTCCCGCGAAGTCTCGGCGCGCGCAGTTTCGGGCCGCGCGCGAGGTGGCCTTCGCGGGCGAGGAGCCGGCGGTCCTCGTTGGCGACCTCAATGCCGCGCCTTCGCAAGTGCGCGATTACGCGGTTTTCACGAAGGGCCTCATCGATGTGTGGGCCGCGAAGCACCGTTTCCCCCTTGCCAAGCGCCTGCTTGGCCGCACGAATCCGGTGCTCCCTATCCCCATGAGGCGAATCGATTACATTCTCGCGAGCCGCTCCATCCGGCCGATCTCGGCCAAGACCCATCGCACGCACGCCTCGGATCACCTACCGGTGGTGGCCGAACTCGAGATCCCTCACGCAGATCCAGCTACGAAGTAGCGGCTGGCCCTGCCAGGGCTGCCACAATGGAGGCATGCCACTTCTTCACGATTTTCTCCCCCAGGACTCGAGCGAAGACGCGATCGCCCAGGGCTTTATCGCTGCGCAAGCCGAGGTAGGCCGCACACTCTACCCCCACCAGGAAGAGGCGCTTCTCGCGATCGCCGCGGGTGATCACGTCATTGCCGCCACCCCTACCGGTTCGGGAAAGACGACGATTGCGTACGCGGCTCTCTTTGCGGCGATGGCGCGTGGAGAGAAGGCGTACTACACGGCCCCCATCAAGGCGCTTGTGAGCGAGAAGTTCTTCGAGATTGTCTCGATGTTTGGGGCGGAATCCGTGGGGATGATGACGGGCGATTCTTCCGTCAATCACGAGGCTCCCATCATCGTGTGTACCGCGGAAATTCTCGCGAACCACGCCCTTCGCGACGGTGAGACGAGCGACATCGGTCTCGTCGTCATGGACGAGTTTCATTTCTACGACGATGCGCAGCGCGGTTGGGCCTGGCAGGTTCCCCTGATCGAACTCCCCCGCACACAGTTCGTTCTGATGAGCGCGACTCTCGGCGATGTGAGCTTCTTCGAGAAGGATCTCGCCGAGCGCACTGGCCGAAGCGTGAGCACGATCGCGGATGCTGAGCGTCCCGTTCCGCTCGATTTTCGCTGGGCAACCACCGATCTTCCCGACACGATTAAAGAGATCCTCGACAACCGCGACGCACCCGTTTACATCGTCCATTTCACGCAAAAAGACGCCCTCGAGCAGGCGCAGCATCTCCTCGGCACGAAGATTCTTACGCGCGAGGAAAAGGACAAGATCCGCGAGCTCATCGGTGATTTCCGCTTTTCACGAGGCTTCGGCTCGATTCTCTCGAAGCTCGTGCGCGAGGGCATCGGCGTGCACCACGCCGGCATGCTCCCCAAATACCGCCGTCTCGTCGAACGCCTGGCCCAATCGGGCCTGCTCAAGGTCATCGCGGGCACCGACACTCTCGGCGTAGGCATCAACGTTCCCATTCGCACGGTGCTGATGACGGGGCTTGCGAAGTTTGACGGTCGCCGCCAGCGACTTCTCAATACGCGCGAGTTTCTCCAGATTGCTGGCCGCGCCGGTCGAGCGGGCTACGACACCGTTGGCCACGTTGTCGTCCAGGCACCCGAATGGGCCGTCGAATTCGAAAAGGAGAAGGAGCGCTTCGCCAAGCGGGCCGAAAGTGGCGCGAAGCCGAACAGCGCGAAGAAAAAGCGGCGCGAGCCAAAAATGCGGATTCCCGAGGGGAGGGTGAACTGGACCGAGGAGAACCTGAGGAAGCTTAGTGAAGAGCAACCGTCGGAACTTAAACCGCACATGGCGATGACGAGCGCGATCCTCCTCGCGCTTATCTCCCGCCCGGGTAGCGCCCTTAAAGCCGCCCAGCACCTCATCGACGAAAGCCACCAGACCCGCACCCAAAAATTCGCACTCAAGCGCCGCGCCCTCGAACTTTTCCGAGGTCTCAAAGAGGCAGAAATCATCACGGTGCGAGAGGAGCCGGATCACCTTGGCCGCACCGTGACGCTCGTGGACGACCTCCAGTGGGACTTCCAAATGAACCAGCCTCTCGCGGCGTTCGCGATCGCGGCCCTCGACATCCTCGACGAGGACTCCCCAACCCTCACAATGGACTCGGTGTCGATCATCGAAGCGATCCTCGAAGACCCGTTCCAGATTCTCCTCGCACAACAAAATGCCGCAAAGAGCGCGCTGCTTGCCGAACTCAAGGCCGACGGCGTCGAATACACCGAGCGCATGGCGCGCCTCGACGAAGTCACGTGGCCAAAACCCCTCGAGGAGGAGCTCACCGCCGCGCTCGAGATTTACGCGAGAAACCGCCCGTGGATCAATGTGCACGACCTCTCCCCCAAGAAAATCGTGCGCGAGTTCTACGAAACGGGCGCAACGTTCAGCGAATTCGTCTCGCGCTACAAGCTCATGCGCTCCGAGGGCATCGTGCTGAGGTACCTTTCCGACGCCTACCAGGCCCTCCGGCGCACGCTCCCCGTTGAGCTCCGCACCGACGAGCTCGAGGACGTGATCGAGTGGCTCGGCGTGCTCGTGCGGGGTGTTGATTCCTCGTTGCTTGACGAGTGGGAGGCACTGTCGAACCCCGAGGACACTGGCGACGCGGCCAGCGAGGTACGCCCCGATTCACCCCGAGCGTTGAGCGCGCAAACAAAAGTGCTCACGCAAATGGTGCGCGCAGCCATGTGGCGCCGAGTCGAGGATTTCGCGTTCGAGCGTGAAGAACAGCTCGGCGAGCTCGATAGCGAAAGTGGCTGGAACGCCGACCGCTGGGGGGAAGCCATGGACGACTTCTACGACGCGCACGATCACGTCGTGATCGAGGATCGCGCCCGCGCACACCAATACCTTCGAATCGAGCAAGAGTCGAAGCGTTGGCTCGTCACGCAGACCATCGTCGATCCCGAAGGCGATCACGACTTCGTGATGCAGGCGATCGTGGACCTCGAACAGACCGACGAAGAGGGCGAGCTCGCGCTCACCCTCGAGTACGTCGGAGACATCGTGAAGGCGCCCTGGCGGTGACGCAGCCACGCGCATACGTGCTCGACGTCCCGAAAGACGAGGGCACGAGCTTCGCCTCGCTCACCCGGTTCGTGGCGAGACACCTCGAGGCCGACGGATGCGTGGCATCGTCGTGGGTCGAGGCCGTACTCGCGCGCGAGCAGCTCTACCCCACCGGCCTCCCGCTCGAACCGCCCGTCGCGATACCCCACGCTGACGAGACCCACACCCTTAAGGATGCTCTCGTGGTGGTAAGGCTCGCCGAGCCCCTCGCGTTCGGTGCAATGGGAGATTCCGACGCCGGAGCGCTCCAGGTGCGCCTCGCCATCTATATCGTTGCCGGCAACGGGATGGCCCAGGTCGAGGCACTCGAAAGGCTTCTCAGCATCCTTGGTGACGGCGCGCGGCGCGAAAGGCTCGAAGCCGGCTCGGCCGAGAACGCACGGCGGTCCTTCGAAGCGATGCTCGAACAACTCGGCGCACTCACCACAGCCCCCGACACCCCCCACACCCGCAAAAACCGGGACAGACCTGATCCTTCAAGCCAAAGCCAATCGTGAACGCGCTCAGCGCGTGCGCGCCCTCTCCGACGAGCTCGACGGCCTCAGCGTCGAAGAACTCGAACGCCACGACCCGTCCTACATCCAAGGCGTCCGCGTCCTCTACGACGCAGCAGGCACCCCACAACGCGACGAAACAGCCTTCCGCCACGCCCTCAAAACCGCACACCGCGCCCACAAACGCGGCCAACGCCTCAAAGACAACCTCATCATCGACGCCTACGAACACGCCTACCGCATCGCCCAAGCCCAAGACACCCTAGGCCGCCCCGACGAAATGCCACCCATGCGCGACCGCCTCACCATGGCCCGCCGCGTCCGCGCCTACGCCACCACCAACAAGACCGCTAAAGAGGCCGGAACAGGCCTCAGCTCCACCCAACACGTCACCCCCGCCGAACGCCGCGCACTACGCACCTTCGGCTCACGCGGCGGCAAAGCAACCGTCCAACGCCGCGCCAACAACCCCGAAGAACGCGAACCCCTCCGCAAAGGATGGGAAAAAGCAAACATGCAGCGCCAGCGACAGGCCAAAGCCTCGAAAGCGGAAGTGCTCGCCTTCCTTAGCAAACAGATCGCAGAGTCGGGGACACAGCCGACTAGACGTGAGGTGATGGACGAATTCAACCTCTCCGAGAGCACTGCAAAGCGGTACATTCGCACTGTGCGCGACCTGCTCTAGGGGGGGTCAGGCCATAAGCATAAAACGGTTCCCCCTCCCCCCAGGGAGGGCACAAGACTTCTAACCCACTAACCACTCGGAGCCCCCATGCCTAAGCCTCTTGTTCTCTCCGATGTCCGGACTCGTGCCGGAGCCTTTGTGGCTGACTGGCGCGAGGCTGAAGGCTACGAGAAGGGGGAGGCGCAAGAGTCTGTTCGAGGGCTGCTTGCCTGCTTTGGTATTAGTGGCCGCACGGCTGCGGTGTACGAGAAGCGAGCCAGGCGTGCATCCACCGGGCAGCATGGGTTTATCGACGCGCTGACCTCCGGTACGGCACTTATCGAGATGAAGAGCGCTGGAAAAGACCTCGAGACTGCCGAAGCACAGGCGCTCGACTACATCGAATCGCTTACTGAACACGAGCGCCCTGATTCGGGATTATCTCTAGCTCAGCCTTCATTACCTGGCAGCGCGCAATTGGTGGTGCGCTCGAGTCCCGCCTGCGCTTCTCGAACACGGTGGTGTGGAACAACCTCCCCCTGCCTGAAGTCGACGAGAAATCGCGGCAGCAGGTCATCGAGGCAGGCAAGGGTGTCATCGCGGCCCGTGAGCTGCACCCCGAACGCTCACTCGCAGATCACTACAACCCACTCGCCATGAGTCCCGAACTTCTCAAAGCACACGCCACCCTCGACCGCGCGGCGGATAAAGCGTTCGGCGCGAAACGAGCACTCCACTCCAACGAAGAACGCCTCGCGCTCCTCTTCGAACGCTACGTCGAGATGACTGCCTAGAGCTGGCTGGTTTCCTAGTAAATTGCAACGGCGTCGATGACTAAGGTTGGTCCCTTCAGGAAGAAGCTTTCGTCTTCGTGGTTTTGCCACGAAGGGTCTAATGTCGGAAGAAGAGTCTCTGAAAGGTCATCCATGCTTGGACGCATACGAGAACGGACTGTTGGGTCCCACCCGTGTAGTGTCCAGCGCTCAGTCGATAGATACCCCTCGTCAGGGTCGTCCGGGATGAGGTTTCGAACAGTACCCAGAACAGTTGCATCTCCCTCCAATGCGTCACTTCCTGCTATGCCTTTGCCGATGAAGTGTCCTGGGGTGCAACTGATGAAGAGGTGGTCAAAAACGCCCTGGATGTCTGGTGTCATGCGGTATAGCAAGGGGATGTCCGGTAGAGAGTTCCCGAAATAGACGGACTTGAGAACGCTGTAGATCTGGGAATCCGACATTATCCCGGAAGGGTTCTCTTCAGTGCACTCCCCACGAGAGATTCGTGCAAGAGCTTCCAGATCGACATCTTCTCTCGCAAGGAGCTGTCGAAAGGCATCCATGATCTTTCCGACCGCGCTTACAGGGCTAAGTGACAGCTTCCCGTCGACCTTCACAAAGGCGTCGCGCCAGGTAGTCCAGTGGTCTTCTTGGGTGCCGTCTCCTAATGGAAGTACTGTGAACCCTTGATTCTCTTTTTCCATCTGATCAAGGGTCTTGCTGAAAGTCACCTTGTCGGAGTTTTCGAGCGTGTACGCGTGCTGCACCTCCACCACTTTTGTCGTGGTGGCGCTGCCTCCGATGCCATATATACCGACTTTGCCTTCGGCCCCACCGGTGTTGCTAGATCGTTCGGAATATTCCACTTGCTTGGGTGTACGGGGGATGCCGCATTACTCGGCTTGGGCGTAGAAGTCGGCTTTATTGAGATAGCGAGGCGATCGAAGTGGCATAGCTAATGATCTCACTCTCTACTCGTTGAGCGCCCTATTTTCGTGGATGCTTTCGCTTTGGCATGCCCAGTACGCGAGAGACAAAATCCGTGACCCAGGGTTGGGCCTGCGCCTCTAAATCAGATCGTGTTCCGTCGCATGAGATGGACCCGTACACCAGATCGCGTCAGTGTCGTAGTGGGGGTACACGTGATGCGTACCTAGCACTGCGCACAAAGAGCGATACCTGGACTATCGGGACCCACATCACCCGCAACCCCGGCACAGGCCAAGGAAAACGCTACCGCGCACTCATCCAAGAGCAACTTCTGAACATAGCTGACACCCACGGCATTACGATCACCGCAACCGCCGCCACCCCTGAGCTTGCCGAGCGATACCAACAAGAAATCCCCGGGCTCATTGCAGGGCGCCGAGTGTTCCCACGACGGGTTGCCCTCTGCCGAAAGCCTGCACCTGACGCGCTTCGTCACCTGGGGCCATGCGAAGGGCGACGACGACCGCGTCTGCAGGGGTGGCAGGCTGAAACAAGCTATCCCTCTGTGTCTCCTGCGAAACTTCTGGGACTTAGGTCTGTTCGTGATTGCTGTGATGTGAACGTAGCATCCAGTTGATGCCTCGGCCGGGGGTGTTATGGGAGCAGCAGTGGTGCTGCAAGTGAGTAGGGGTTCTCGCGTGGTTGGTTGGGCTGAAAACAGGGTTCTTCGTCGTGCCGTTTTTGCTGTGACATTTATTGTGTGCGCAGCGTTGTTGATAGCGGGATTGGAGCCAGTTGAGGCGTGGGCAGCCCCACGCGGTGCAGAATCCCCGAGTGCCCCAGTTGCAGGGCCTACTGACTCGAAAGATCCTGTGGATTTTCCGTCTGCAGCTATCCGCGCACGCGCGACGGGTCAGCGTGTTGAGGTGACGGCGGAGCGTTCAGAGTCATCGACGACGTGGGTGAATCCGGATGGTTCGGTGACCACGGAGCAGTTTGCGGCCCCTGTGCAGTTCAAGAATGACAAGGGTGAATGGGCCTCGTTCAACACTGATCTGGTGGAGAAGGCGGATGGTTCGCTTGCTCCCGCGTCAGTGCCTGAGGGTGTTGTGTTGGCGGGCGAGGTGAATGGCACAGATGCTCAACCGGCTGAGGTGGCGTCACTGTCGGGTGGTGCAGCGGATTCACAGATCGCGGTCACGTGGCCGGACACTCTTGGTGCTCCGCGTGTGGAGGGGTCGACGGCAACGTATGCGAAGGCGTGGCCGGGCATTGATCTTCGGGTGACAGCGACCCGCGATGGGTTCGAGCAGTCATTCATTATTGCGGACCGCACCGCTGCCGAGGCTATGGCACGTATCATCACTATAAAAACCGAGGCTATAATATGGAAAACAAAATCAGACCATGTAGGTATCGAAATTGTCGTTGATTTGTGAGGTGAAAATTGGTTACTGAATGGAGAGATTTTAAAGAACTGAAGAAGAGCCTTAAGGGAGCGGGGAAGAAGGAAATGCAAGCCTTTGTTCTGCTCCGCAATAGCCTTATGAGGCAGCTAGATCGCGAAGATGTTTGGCGGGAGCTATGTAAGGATCTTGGCTATAAGCCTGATGGTGAGGAGTTTCTCTTTCTCCGTGCCGGCATACTGAGCAAGGGGCCGTCGTTTTGTAAGTCTGTGATTGCTGACCCGTCTGTACTGCGCCGGCACAAGAACCAGGAGTGTGAGGAGATACTGTATCTCGCGGATGAGATTTTAGAGGATGAGATAGACGATGTTGGCTATGAAACGGGCGTAAACGCTAAGGGGTGGACAGCTGCCGGTCTAGAGGAGCTTTCTGAGGTTGACGGTGCGTACGTTGAACCTTTCGTCTTTTGCCATTCGGAAGATAGGAGGGGGCGTCCGGAGTATCAATCTGTAGATGACGATGGAGTATCGCGTATTCGATACCCAGCGATCGGTAATTTAAGGTCATGTGAAATCTTGGCGGGTCCAGCGATAGAGGATAAGATTCTTGTCGATTCAACCCTAAAGGAGATGCTCCCTGCCACACTGAATATTCTTTATCGTGAAAAAGAGCATGATGGACCCTCTAAGGTGTACTTTGAACACGATTACTATATTGGTTTCTTCGTGGAGGAACTAGTCGTTGTGATCGAGGTTTCTTCTTCGCGCCTATCACACCTTGATGATGATACTATGGTTGAGAGGCTAACTTCCTTAGCAATTGAGGCTTTGCCGGTCCTCTTCTCACTTGACTCGGTGTAAAAGAACGCATTGGTGTTTCAAGTTTACTTCTGTTTGAGAAGGTGGGGGTAATCGGACTATGCCGAAAAATTTGATCGGTTGGTGAAGAATTGTGTGGCTGGTCTTGCGAAGAATCAGATCCTTACGGTAGGTCAAGTCTCTGTGACCCAACTCAGGTCGAACGCGTGGACCAGCCAACGATCATGCGGTGAGAACACGTCGGTGACAAATGTCGTATAGAGGAAGCCAGCCCTGGTATGAACATAGGTAATGTCAGCACCCCACAACCGGTTCGGCCCGCTGGCGCGGAAGTTGCGCTGGATCAGATCCGGGCGTGTATCAGGAGACTGAGAGCACCTGGTGGTCATCGGGGACGGACCGCGACGCACCCCGCACACACCAGCACCTTTCATCAACCGGGCGGTCTGATCCCGACCGATGTCCCACCCAGCTCGTCGCATAGGATGCCGCATCTTCCGTACTCCGTACACACCATAATTCTCAGTGCGAAGACGTGTGATGTCACCAAGAAGCTACTCATCGCGTCATGCCCGAGCTGAAACCGGGCGGCTTTTGGCTAGGCGTTCTCCTCACTCGTGATCCCCACGGCAAAAAATGATCGCGTTCATTGATATGTATCGTGATCGTTTCTCTCTCTCGAGTGCTGATGCCGTGTGATGAACGACCACGCCGTTGGTGGCCACTGAAGCGTTCGTTCGTAGTGCGGCCATGCTCCAAGGTGAGGGTCTACATAAGGCATGAATTCCTGTACGTAGCCGCCACATGGCCGTCCACTGCCGCATGTCTTGTGTGCTGTTTCAATAGGGCAGTGAAATGGAGCTTTTCCGTATTGGCTCGCGCTGCACGTGCGCGTCTCATTGAGTACAGGGCAACGAGACGCGCGGTCGCATCCACCTCGCCGTCTCCAGTAGCTATAGCGATACCGGACGTATACCACCCCGCCGCGATATCTCGGAAGAAGTGGGCTGCACTCCCCGCACCGCTACGACGCACGTAGCGACGCTCCGAGAAGCTGGCTTGCTGCCCGCGAGTAGGGGTGGAAATGCCATAAGCATAGAACGGTCCCCCCCCCCCCCCCCCCCCCTAGAGAGAGCACATGGCTTCGACCCTTCTTCACGCCCCACCACCACGGGCCTCCCGGCTCCCCTTCCGCCCTTCTCACTGCGGGCTTGAGATGTGGTCCCGCCTACCGCTGGCACTGCTGTCCATTCAGGATCCGCAAGCTGAAAGATCTCGAAGCGATGCTCTAGTACGATTCTCCGCTTTCGCGCGCGGGTGTCACACCGAGCTTGTGGAGGCCGTACCAATAGGCATCGAAAAGCGCTTCCCACGAGGCCTCGATAATGTTCGGGCCCACGCCCACCGTGGTGAAACGACCAAACGGCGCTTGGCTCGTGACAAGAACGCGAGTGGTCGCATCGGTGCCCTGCTGCGAGTCGAGGATGCGTACCTTGAAGTCCACGAGCGCGAAGGACGCGATCTGGGGGTAGGTATCCATAAGTGCCTCGCGAAGGGCTTTATCGAGCGCGTTCACGGGGCCGTTTCCCTCGGCGATCGTCACACTGCGGTGGTGGGGCGCTGTGCTCAGTCGCACGGTCGCTTCTGATTCGAGCGAGCCGTCGCGCAATTGATGCGAGGAGGTGCGCCACGACTCGACTTCCACGTACGTGGGCAGATCCCCGAGAACGTGGAGAACAAGCATCTCAAAGGAAGCGTCGGCAGCTTCGTAACTGTACCCCTCGGCTTCACGCCCCTTCACGGTTTCGGCGAGCAGCGTGAGCGTGGCGTCTTCCCCGGAGAGGTCGTAGCCGAGCTCGCGGCCCTTCAGCTCGATCGAGGCCTTGCCCGCCATATCCGAGATGATCATGCGCATGTCGTTGCCCACGACCATGGGATCCATGTGTTGATACAGATCCGGATCGACCCTGATGGCACTCGCGTGCAAACCTGCCTTGTGTGCGAAGGCGCTCGCGCCCACGTAAGGGGCGCGCGACTGCGCAGGAATGTTGGCGACTTCCGCGATCGCGTGGGCAATGCGAGTCGCATCGCCGAGCTGTGCGTCAGTCACAAGCTTTCGGCCGAGCTTGAGCTGGAGATTCGCGAGGACTGGGATGAGATCGGCGTTGCCCGTGCGTTCGCCGTAACCATTGACGCAGCCCTGGACATGCACCGCGCCAGCCTCGACCGCAGCGATCGTGTTCGCGATCGCGCAACCCGAATCGTTGTGCATATGCGCGCCGAGGAGATCAGGATTAAGCCCTTCGGCTTCGAGCCGAGCGCGCACATCCGCGTAGATTGCACTGACCTGGTGTGGAAGCATCCCACCGTTCGTGTCACACAACACCACTATCGAGGCACCCGCGCGGAGGGCCTCGGCTACCACACTTACCGCGTAGTCGGCATCGTAGGCGTAGCCATCGAAGAAATGTTCGGCGTCGATGAACACCTCACGGCCACACTCGCGCAGAAACTCGATGCTCTCGCGCACCATGGCGAGATTTTCCTCGGCGCTTGTGCGAAGGGCCGCTTCGACGTGTCGAAGATCGGACTTCGCCACAAGAGTGAGCGTGGGGGCGCCCGACTCGACGAGCGCACGCAACTGAGGATCTTCCTTGGCCACGGCACCCTTCTTGCGCGTCGCACCGAAGGCCGCGAGTCGCGCATTTTTCAGCGTGAGATCGCTTTGGGCACGCGCAAAAAATTCGGTGTCTTTCGGAACCGCACCCGGCCAGCCACCCTCGATGTAGGCCACGCCGAGCTCGTCGAGGAGCCTCGCAACCTGGAGCTTGTCCTCAACACTCAGCGTGAGGCCCTCCTGCTGGGAGCCGTCGCGAAGAGTCGTGTCGTAGAGGTGAAACACTGCCGTGGCCTCCGGGTGGTGCAGAAAAACGAGAACGGTGAACTAGACGAGGCGCGTGAGCCAGCCGTGGCGATCCTCGATGCGGCCGTACTGGATACCCGTGAGTTCCTCGCGAAGCGCCATGGTGACTTCGCCACTTCCGCCATCGCCGATCGTCCACGTCGACTTTTCGTCGCGCAGCTCGCCGATCGGGTTGATGACTGCGGCGGTGCCGCACGCGAACATCTCGGTGACGCGACCGTCGGCGATATCGGCCGTGAGATTCGCATAGTTGACGGGCTCTTCGCTCGGGCGAAGTCCGCGATCGGCCGCAAGGGTGAGGATCGAATCGCGCGTCACACCTGGAAGAATCGAACCCGTGAGGGTCGGGGTGACGATACGGCCATCGGAGTACACCACGAAGATGTTCATACCCGAGAGCTCATCGATGTTCGTGTGGGTCTCCGAGTCGAGGAACATCACCTCATCGGCGCCTGACCGGGCAGCTTCGTACTTGCCCTGGAGAGAGCTCGCGTAGTTACCACCGCACTTCGCAAAGCCAGTGCCGCCGCGGCCGGCACGTGCCGCGAGGGGCGAGACCCACACGACGAGCGGTTGAATGCCGCGCGGGAAGTAGTTGCCTGCGGGCGAGGCGATCACGTAGTAGTCGACGGTGTGCGCGGCGCGCACGCCGAGGAAGTTTTCCGAGGCAAACATGAACGGTCGAAGGTAGAGACTCGTCTCGCCGCCCGTGGGAACCCAGGGCTCATCGGCGCTCACGACCGCGCGAAGGGACGCGAGGAAGTCCTCGGTTGAAATCTCCGGCAAGGCGAGGCGCCGAGCCGAGTTCTGAATGCGCACGGCGTTCTTCTCGGGACGGAACGTCCACACGCTTCCGTCGGCGTGGCGGAAGGCCTTGAGGCCTTCGAAAATTTCCTGAGCGTAATGGAAAACAGCCGCGGCGGGCTCGAGCGAAAGGGGGCCGTACGGGAGAATCTCTCCTTCCCCCCACCCCTCGGTCTCGGTCCAGCGCTGGTGGGCCATGTAGTCGGTGAAATTGTCGCCAAAGCCAGGGTCGCAGAGAATTCGCTCGCGCTCCTCACTCGAGATTCGACGCGGAGCCGAACTTGCGCGGTACTCACCCATGGGTTTCTTTCCTCTCACATGTTTTCGTGGATTCCCCCAGTTTACGAGGCCGAGCTCCCCTTTTCTCGCACCGCTTTCGCGATCACGTCCCCGATCTCGGCGCACGATCGCGCGGAGTTCGGATTGTTCGCGAGATCCTCGGTGACAGCTTCTCGAACCCTGCGCGCGGCATCGTCCTCGCCGATCGACTCGAGAAGGAGCGCTACGGAAAGGATCGTCGCGGCGGGATTCGCGATGCCCTTGCCCGCGATATCGGGGGCGCTGCCGTGCACGGGTTCAAACATCGAGGGGAACTCGCCCGAAGGATTGAGGTTGCCGGAGGCCGCAAGGCCGATGCCCCCCGAGATCGCGCCCGCGAGGTCGGTGATGATGTCGCCAAAGAGGTTGTCGGTCACGATGACATCGAAACGCGAAGGATCCTGCACGAGATAGATCATCATCGCATCGATATGGGAATAATCCACCTCGACGTCCGAATACTCGGGGGCGATCTCCTCAACGATGCGTTTCCACAAGCGGCCGGCGTGCACGAGCACGTTGTGCTTATGCACGAGCGTGAGTTTCTTTCGGCGCTTTCGTGCGAGGTCGAACGCGTAGCGCACAACGCGTTCGACCCCGTGGGCGGTATTAATTGACACCTCGGTCGCGACCTCATGCACCCCGCCTTCGCGGAGCGCGCCGCCAGCACCCACGTAAGCCCCCTCGGTTCCCTCACGCACGACGACAAAGTCGACCGCGCCAGGATTCGCGAGCGGAGAATCCACGTGCGGGAAGAGGGTCGTGGGGCGAAGGTTCACGTAGTGCTCGAACGCGAAGCGCAACTTGAGGAGGAGCCCTCGCTCGAGCACACCCGAAGGCACGCTCGGATCTCCGACGGCACCCAGCAGCAAGGCGTCGTGACACTTGAGCGAGGCGAGGTCCGCATCCGTGAGCGTCTCACCGGTCTCATGCCAGCGGCTCGCGCCGAGATTGTAGTTGGTCGTGACGAGGTCGCGTCCAGTGCCCTCGAGTGCCGCCCGAAGCACCTTGAGGCCCTCGGGAACAACTTCCTGGCCGATCCCGTCTCCGGGGATCACGGCGAGCTCGAGTGTGTTCATGGTTTCTCCTTCGGCGACGCTAGCGGTATGGCACGGGGCAAAGGGCGGATCAGCGTTCCGCCGTACCCTCGGTGTAGTCGGAATCGAGCTGCTCGGCGCTCCACGAGAACATCGTGCGAAGTTCTTTGCCAACCTTCTCGATCGGGTGCTCCTGCTCGCGTGCGCGCAGTTTCGTAAATTCGACCGCTCCCGCCTTCTGATCGTCAACAAAGCGTTTCGCGAAGCTGCCGTTTTGGATGTCGTCGAGAACGGCTTTCATGGAAGCCTTGACGTGCTCGTCTACGACTCGCGGGCCCGACACATAGTCGCCGAACTCGGCGGTATCGGAAATGGACCAGCGCTGCTTGGTGATTCCACCCTCGATCATGAGGTCAACGATGAGCTTGAGCTCGTGGAGCACTTCGAAGTAGGCGATTTCGGGCTGGTAACCGGCTTCGGTAAGGGTTTCGAAGCCCGCCTGCACGAGGTGGCTCATGCCGCCACACAGAACGGCCTGCTCGCCAAAGAGGTCGGTCTCGGTTTCCTCGGTGAACGTCGTCTTGATCGCGCCCGCACGAAGCCCGCCGACGGCCTTCGTATATGAGAGCGCGAGCGGCCAGGCCTCGCCCGATTCGTCATTCTCCACCGCAACGATGCAGGGCACGCCGCGCCCTGCGACGAACTCGCGGCGAACGGTGTGTCCCGGGCCTTTCGGGGCAACGAGCGCAACGTCCACGCCCTTCGGCGCCTCGATGTAGTTGAAGCGGATATTGAATCCGTGGGCAAAGAAGAGCGCGTTACCGCTTTCGAGGTTGCCCGCGATCTCGTTTTCGTAGATCTCCGCCTGGTGCTGATCGGGCGCGAGAATCATGAGGACATCGGCCCACTTCGCCACCTCCGCAACCGTGTCAACGGCGAAGCCTTGTTCTTCAGCCTTGGTGCGCGACTTGGACCCTTCCTTGAGGCCCACTCGCACCTCGACGCCCGAGTCGCGGAGGTTGAGGGCATGAGCGTGGCCCTGCGAGCCGAAGCCTACGATGCCAACCTTTTTCGACTGGATCACTGCGAGATCGGCATTGTCGTCATAAAACATTTCCGCCACGATGAACTCCTTCGGTTCTCCTGTGTGATTCGGTTGAGGGCAGTCTATCCACCACTCGTCTTACTTTATGGATACGTGTCTCATATTGAGAAACGCTTGTGGGCCCGCCGGCGTCGGACCTCGCCGCGCCTAGCCGAGTAGCGCGCGATCCGTGATCGAGCGCGGGCCGCGACCGATCGCGACGGCCCCCGACTTCACGATTTCTTTGACGCCGAACTGCTCGAGCATTGACAACAGCGCCGCAAGCTTATCCGCCGACCCCGTCGCCTCGATGGTGACAGAGTCGGAGGCCGCATCAACAACCTTGGCGCGGAACATTTGCACGATTTCGAGCACGGACGTGCGGGTCTGGTTGTTGGCCTTCACCTTCACGAGCACGAGCTCGCGCTCAACCGACTGCCTTGGTTCAAGCTGCACGATCTTGAGCACGTTCACGAGCTTGTTGAGCTGCTTCGTGATCTGCTCGAGCGGCATTTGATCCACCTCCACAACAACCGTAATGCGCGAGATTCCTTCGTGTTCCGTGGGACCCACGGCAAGCGAGGCGATGTTGTAGCCGCGCCGCGCGAAGAGTGCCGACACGCGCGTCAGCACGCCGGGTTTGTTCTCCACGAGAACGGACAGCGTGTGGTTCTTTTCCGGGTCGCGCGAAAAGTCCATGCTCAGATCTCCCTCTCCCATTCGGGCGTCATCCCCTGCGCGATTTGAATCTCGTCATTGCTCACGCCAGCGGGCACCATGGGCCACACCATCGCGTCAGCACTCACCTGAAAATCGACCACGACGGGGCGATCGTTGATCGCCATTGCCTCGCCAATCACCCGGTCAATATCCTCATCGCGCTCACAGCGCAGGCCCACCGCACCGTACGCCTCGGCGAGCTTCACAAAATCGGGAATGCGTCGGGTTCCGTGACCGGTGTTGAGGTCGGTGTTCGAGAATCGCTGGTCGTAGAACAGGTTCTGCCACTGGCGCACCATGCCGAGCGAGGAATTATTGATCACCGCGACCTTCACGGGAATGTCGTTGAGCACGCACGTCGCAAGCTCCTGATTCGTCATCTGGAAACAGCCATCACCATCGATCGACCACACAACCTTGCGCGGTTGGCCAACCTTCGCCCCCATCGCTGCGGGGAGCGAGTAGCCCATCGTGCCAAGACCACCCGAGTTGATCCACGAGTACGGCTCCTCGAAGTCGATGAACTGGCTCGACCACATTTGATGCTGGCCCACGCCGGCAACGAAGATCGACGCGGGTCCACTGATCGCGCTGATCCGGGAGATGACGTGCTGCGGCGCCGTGTAGCCGTCGGCCGTCGCGGTCCATCCGAGCGGGTAGTTCTCGCGAAGCCCCCTCATGAGCTGCCACCAGGCCTCATAGTCGCGCGGGTCGTCCTCGGCGAGGCAATCGCTCAGCTCTGCACGAAGAGCACGCGCGACATCGGCAGCATCGCCCACGATCGGGACGTCGGCGACGCGATTCTTCGAGATCTCGGCCGGGTCGATATCGGCGTGCACGACTTTCGCACCGGGGGCGAAGGAATCGAGTTTGCCAGTGACACGGTCGTCAAAGCGCGCGCCGAGCGCGATGATAAGGTCACTGCGCTGGAGCGACGCCACGGCTGCGACATCGCCGTGCATACCGGGCATACCGAGATGCTGCGGATGCGAATCGGGAAGCGCTCCGCGTGCCATAAGCGTCGTCACGAACGGAGCGTTCGCCTCTTCCACAAGCGCGCGCACTTCCTCGCTTGCGCCAGAGCGGAGCACACCGCCGCCAAGCAGAAAGACGGGCCGCTTAGCGCGAAGAAGCAGGTCAACAGCCTCGCGGATCTTCTTTCCGTTGGGGCGGCCCGGAACGCGATAGCCGGGCAGATTCAGCTCTTCGGGCCACTCGAACACGGTCTCGGCCTGCTGCGCGTCTTTCGTCACGTCTACGAGCACGACTCCAGGCCTGCCCGTCGAGGCGAGATGGAAAGCCTGCTTGATCGCGAGCGGGATCTCCTCCGCGCTTTTCACGAGGATGTTGTGCTTCGTCACGGGCATGGTCATGCCCACGATGTCGGCCTCTTGAAACGCGTCCGTGCCAATAAAACTCGAACCCACCTGACCGGTGATGACCACCATGGGGATCGAATCCATCTGTGCATCAGCGATCGCGGTGATGAGATTCGTTGCGCCGGGACCAGAGGTGGCGATGCACACCCCGACCCTGCCCGTCGCATGGGCGTATCCGCTCGCCGCGTGGCCAGCCCCCTGTTCGTGGCGCACGAGAATGTGCCGAAGGTGCTGTGCATCGAGTAGCGGATCGTAGGTGGGCAAAATAGCGCCGCCGGGGAGGCCGAACACGACCTCCGCTCCCGCCGCCTCGAGCGACATAATGAGCGATTGCGCTCCCGTGACCGTTTCAGTCATGACGCCTCCAACTATGCACTGAAGAAAAAGCCCCTCGTTCCTTGGAGGAATTCGAGGGGCGCGGCTTATCGTGCGGGGGCGTTAGCCGCGCCCGGTGACGATAAGAAGAATGGTCTGCATGGGAGTAAAACTACACACTCACAAAACATGAAACGAAAAGGTCCATATTTTGGGATCCGACGGTTGTCGAGAACCGTCGGCCCCACTCCGCTCACTGTTTACGGCAGCGGCCTGCGCGTTGCCCCAAACGTGGCCGAGCGCACGTGGTGGGCGTAAACCTTGAGCGCCTGACTCACCTCGCGGCGGCGATTCTTCGGTCGCCACGGGAGCGGGCCGCGCGCCTCGCGACGGCGCTCAAGCTCCTCCTCGGGGACGTCGAGCGTGAGCTCGCGCCTGTGGACATCAATCACGATCCGATCGCCTGTTTCGACAAGGCCAATCGCCCCGCCCTCGGCCGCTTCCGGCGAAATGTGCCCGATCGAGATCCCCGAGGTGCCGCCCGAGAATCGACCGTCGGTGATAAGCGCGCAGGCCTTGCCGAGCCCACGCCCCTTGAGGTAGGAGGTTGGATAAAGCATCTCCTGCATCCCGGGGCCTCCCTGAGGGCCCTCGAACTGGATGACAACGACATCGCCCTCTTTGACGGACTTATCGAGAACGCGTTGAACGGCTTCTTCCTGGGATTCGACCACGAAAGCGCGCCCCTCGAAGTGAAAAAGCTCCTCGTCGATCCCCGCGCTCTTGATGACCGCACCTTCGGCGGCGAGGTTTCCCCGAAGCACGCATAGTCCGCCGTCCTTCGTGTGGGCGAACGGAACGGAACGGATCACGCCACCCTCGGAATCGAGATCCAGCTCTTCCCAGCGCATATCCTGACTGAACGGCACCGTTGTGCGCTTTCCGCCGGGCGCGGCGCTAAAGAGGGTAAAGGCTTCATCGGCCGCCTTACCCCCGCGAATATCCCAGTGGGCGAGCCACTCGGCGAGTGAATCAGCGTGAATCGCATGTACCGAATGATCAAGGAGGCCCGCGCGATCAAGCTCGCCGAGGATTGCGGGGATACCACCTGCACGGTGAACATCCTCGACGTGTGCAAAGCCGTTCGGCGCCACCTTCGATAGGCACGGAACGTTGCGCGAAATCCGGTCGATATCCTCGAGCGTGAAGTCCACTTCGCCCTCGATTGCGGCCGCGAGGATGTGCAGCACGGTGTTGGTTGAGCCCCCCATCGCCACATCGAGGCTCATCGCATTCGTGAAGGCCGCCTTCGTGGCGACAGCGCGGGGAAGCACGCTCTCGTCGTCATTGTCGTAGTAGCGCCGACACAGTTCCACAATGCGCGTGCCCGCCTCCACGAAGAGGTTGCGGCGAAAAGCGTGAGTCGCGAGCGTCGTGCCGTTGCCTGGGAGCGAGAGGCCAAGGGCCTCGGTCAAGCAATTCATCGAGTTGGCCGTGAACATGCCCGAGCACGAGCCGCACGTAGGGCACGCGTTGTTTTCAATCTGTGCGAGTTGATCATCACTCACCGCCTCATCGACCGCGTAGCTCATCGCATCAACGAGGTCAATCTTGTGGTCGATCACGCCTTCCACGGGCTTGCCGGCCTCCATGGGGCCGCCCGAAACAAAAACCACGGGAATGTTGAGCCGCATGGCGGCCATGAGCATGCCCGGCGTGATCTTGTCGCAATTAGAGATGCACACGAGGGCGTCCGCGCAGTGCGCGTTGACCATGTACTCCACGCTGTCGGCAATCACGTCGCGGCTCGGGAGCGAGTACAGCATCCCCTGGTGCCCCATCGCGATACCGTCATCGACCGCGATGGTGTCGAATTCCTTCGACACTCCCCCGGCCTCGCGAATGGATTCAGCGACCATCTCGCCAACGTTTTTGAGGTGAACGTGCCCGGGAACGAACTGCGTGTACGAGTTCGCGATCGCGATGATCGGCTTACCGAAGTCGTTCGAGCCCATGCCGGTCGCGCGCCACAGCGCGCGAGCTCCCGCCATGTTGCGGCCGTGAGTTGAGGTACGTGAACGAAGATGTGGCATGCAGCTCAGCATAGGGCGAAACGTGAGATCCCCGCCCAAATCTTGGACGGGGATCTCACGATGCAAAACACTCAGCGAACTACTGAGGCGGATCAGCCTTCGCGGTGCGGCCAATCAGGATCATCCGCAAGGCGCTGCTTGAGAGCCTCGTAATCCGCCTGCTCTTGCTCCTCGAGCGCACGCGCCTCGGCCACCTGCTCCTCCGTAGGCTCGTGATCGCCCATACCCACGGCGAGATCGGGGTGCACAACCGCAATCGCGCCCGTCTCGAGCTTCACCTTGTGGCGGAGGATTTCATAGCGCACGACCTTCGCGAGGAAGTAGATGCCGAGAAGGTTCGGGATCGTCATGAGGAAGAACACGGCATCCGAGAAGTTGATGACAGCATCCATCGACACGGCAGAGCCAAGAATGACGGCCAGAATCCACACGATCTGGAAGGCACGCTTCACAAAGGTCGAACGACCAAAGAGGAACTCAGCGGCGAGATTGCCGTAGTAGTAGTAGCTCAGGATCGTGGAGAAGGCGAAGAGCGCCACGGCAACGGTCAGAATGTAGGGGAACCAGCTTGCCACCGTGCCAAACGCGGTCGCCGTCATCACAATGCCATCACCGCTGCTATCGGTGTAGACGCCCGTCACGGTGATAGCGATCGCCGTGAGGGTACACACGATGACCGAGTCCACGAGAGGCTCCCACATCGCGGTGAAGCCCTCGGTTGCCGGCTCCTTGGTTTTCGAGGCCGAGTGCGCCATGCCCGCGGAACCCACACCGGCGGCGTTTGAGAACAGCGCACGCTGAATACCAACGATAGCCACGCCGATCGCGCCACCGGTCACGCCCTCGCCGGTTGTCGCCGTCGTAATGATCTTGACGACCGCCTCCGGAACAGCCTGAATGTTCATCACGATGATCGTGAGAACGCAAAGGAAGTACACGATCGCCATGAGCGGGGTGATGCGCGCCGTCCACGTGCCGATCGATTGGATGCCACCAACGATCACGAGCGCTGCAAGCGCCGCCATGATCGCGCCGATCACCCAACGGTTGTCTTGGAGGAAGGCAATTCCGAGCTGATCGCTGAGAATCGCCGCGCCCTGATTCGACTGGAAGAGGTTGCCTGCACCGAACACACCGATGAGGGTGAACGCCGCGTACATAAACGACAGCACGATGCCAAACTTTTTGAAGCCAATTTCGGCAAGACCGTGCTTGAGGTAATACATGGGGCCACCGTGAGTGTGGCCATCCTCATCGATTTCGCGGTACTTCACGCCGAGGGTCGCCTCGGCCATCTTCACACTCATCGCAAGGCAGCCGAAGAGCACGATCCACAGGGCCGCGCCAGGGCCACCAACCGAAATCGCCACCGCGACACCCGCGATGTTGCCGAGACCAACGGTGCCCGAAAGCTCGGTCGCGAGCGCCTGGAACGAACTCACCTCACCAGGATCAGTCTTGCGCGTGAATTTTCCTCGAATCACGTCAATCGAGTGCGCAAAGCCCGTGATGGGCTGGAAGCGCAGCCACACCGTGAGGAAGATGGCGGCCGCGACGAGCCACAGCACAATGATCGGGACCTCGACACCCGCGATAGTCGGGGCGAAGAACACGATTGCCGACAGGAAGTCCGCAAAGGGGGCAAAGTACGTATTTAAGAACTGGTCGATCGCACCAGAACTGTGCATCGGTCTCTCCTAGTGGGGAAAAATTTGCGCCAAACAAGCACTACTTTTCGGAAACGCAGGGGCGGATACAAGCACATCGACCAAAACGAATTCTTGGCGACAAAAGGCATTTGCCCGCACCCACAGCCCCCTGGGCGAGGGCTCATCTCAATAAAACCACAGGTCAGAGCTTTGGTGTAGCAGCCGTCGGAAAATCAGTCAAGAAGGTCCTCACGGATCCTCGCCGTGTGACTTACGCTACCCAGTGGTCTCGATCACTCCTTTTCGCTCTGCTGGCCCCACTCGCCGTCCTCGTAGAGACGCTCGCGAATCTCGTGCCACTCGCGTGCCTCTTCTTCATCACGCTCGCGCGCCTCGGCGATCTGCTCTTCGGTGGGCTCATGATCGCCCATGCCCACCGCGAGCTCAGGATCAATCTGCGGGATCGCCCCCGTGGTCACCTTGACCTTGTGACGAAGGATCTCGTAGCGCACGATCTTCGCGAGCGCGTACACGCCGATGAGGTTCGGAATGGTCATGATGAAGATGAGTGCATCGGCGAGAGTCACGACCGAATCAATCGTGATGGACGAGCCGATCACGAGCAGCGCGATCCACAGAATCTGGAACGCACGCGTCACCCACTTCGAGTTGCCAAGGATGTACTGGATCGCGCTGAGCCCGTAGTAGTAGTACGCGAGCACGGTGGAGAACGCGAACGGCACCACGATCACCATGAGCACGTAGGGGAACCACGGAGCAACGGTGCCGAAGGCGCTCGCCGTCATGACGATGCCGTCCGCCTCCCCGCTTTGGTACACACCGGTCACGACGACCACGAGAGCCGTAATCATGCACACCACGCACGAGTCGAGGAACGGGCTCCACATGCCCGTGTACCCCTCGGTCGCCGGGTGGCGAGTTTTCGCGGTCGCGTGGGTCATGCCCGCGGTTCCGACGCCTGCCGCGTTCGAGAAGAGCGCACGTTGGATACCGATCACGGCGGCACCGGCGGCGCCGCCGGCAACGCCCTTCGGCTGGAACGCCTCCGTGACGATCGTCATGAAGGCCGAAGGAATCTGCGGAAGGTTGAACAGGAGGATGAGGATCGCGCTCACCATGTAGATCGTGGCCATGAGCGGAACGGCCTTCGACGTGATCTTGCCGATCGACTTCACACCGCCGACCACGACGAGAGCGAGAAGCCCACCGAAGATCACGCCCACGATCCACCGGTTGTTCATGAGGAAATCGCTGCCGAGCTGTTCGCTGAGGATGAGCGCGGTTTGGTTCGACTGGAACATATTGCCGCCACCGAATACGCCAAGGAACGCCGAAATGGCGTAGATCATCGCGAGAACACTACCGGCCTTGGCCCAGCCAATCTCCTTGAAGCCGTACTTGAGGAAGTACATGGGGCCGGCATGGATCGTGCCGTCTTCGTCAATGACCCGGTATTTCGTGCCGAGAGTTGCCTCGGCCATTTTGAGGCTCATCGCGAAAAAGCCAAAGATCGCGATCCACAGCGCTGCACCTGGGCCGCCGAGGCCGATCGCGACCGCGACACCCGCAATGTTGCCGAGCCCAATCGCGCCCGAGAGTTCGGTGGCGAGCGCCTGGAACGAGCTCACCTCGCCCGGGTCGGTCTTGCTCGCGTAGCGGCCGCGCACGACATCAATCGCGTGCTTGAAGCCCGTGATCGGTTGAAAACGTAGCCATACGGTCATGAAGATCGCCGCGACGGCGAGCCATACGACAATGAGGGGGACTTCGATGCCGCCAATGTTCGGCGCGTAAAACACGACCGAGCTCATGAACTGAGCAATGGGCGCGATCAGTTGGTCAACGTACTGGTCGAAATTCATGGGTGCCTCTCGGTGGGCCCGGATCTGTTTTAGGCCGCAAAATGGGGCCTCGGTCTGCTAAGCCCGGGGCCCCATTTCATGCTAGGTAGTTCTTGAATACCTATTATGTCCGGCGGATTAGCCCACCTCAAGTTTGGCCATAATGATCTCGCGGACGCGGCCGGCATCGGCCTGGCCACGGGTGGCCTTCATCACCGGGCCGATGAGCGCGCCGATCGCCTGGACCTTGCCCCCCTTGATCTTCTCGACCACGTCGGGATTGTCGGCAATAGCCTGATCGACGGCGCCTTCAAGAACCGAGTCGTCGGAAACAACGGCGAGGTTCTCCTTCTCAACGATCGCGGCGGGGTCACCTTCACCGTCGAGAACTTTCGCGAGAACCTGGCGGCCGATCTTGTCGTTGATCTTCTTCCCTTCGACGAGCGACACGAGTTCGGCGACCTGCTTCGGGGTCACCGAAAGCTCCTCGAGTTCCTTTTCCGCTTCCTTCGCGATGCGGGCGAGTTCGCCCATCCACCACTTGCGCGCAGCCTGCGGCTTCGCGCCTGCAGCGACGGTGCCCTCGATGAGGTCGAGCGCGCCGGCATTGATCACGTCGCGCATCTCGAGATCGGTAAAGCCCCACTCGCCGAGCAAACGGCGGCGGCGCGCCGCGGGAAGCTCAGGAAGTGCTGCACGCAGTTCCTCGACCCATTCGCGGCTCGGCGCCACGGGAACGAGGTCCGGTTCCGGGAAGTAACGGTAATCCTCGGCGTCGCTCTTCACGCGGCCCGGGCTCGTGTGGCCCGTGTCGTCGTGGAAGTGGCGGGTTTCCTGGATCACCTCGACGCCACTTTCGAGAACACCGGCCTGGCGGCCGATCTCGAAGCGCACGGCGCGCTCGATCGAGCGGAACGAGTTCACGTTCTTCGTCTCGGTGCGCGTGCCAAGCGGAGCTTCCGGCGAGGGGCGAAGCGACACATTGATATCGGCACGCACATTGCCGCGTTCCATGCGGGCTTCCGAAACCTCGAGGGTGCGGAAAATATCGCGGAGAGTACGCACGTACGCCGCGGCGACCTCGGGTGCGCGGCCACCCGTGTTCGGGATCGGTCGCGTCACGATCTCCACGAGGGGCACGCCCGCGCGGTTGTAGTCGACCTGCGAATGGGTCGCACCCTGGATACGGCCCGTGCCACCAATGTGGGTGTTCTTACCGGCGTCCTCTTCCATATGCGCGCGCTCAATGTCCACGCGCACGATCTCGCCATCGTCGAGCTCGACGTCAACGTAACCGTCAAACGCGATCGGCTCGTCGTACTGCGAGGTCTGGAAGTTCTTCGTGAGGTCGGGGTAGAAGTACTGTTTGCGCGCGAAACGGCAGTTTTCGGCGATCGAGCAGTTGAGCGCGAGACCAATCTTGATCGCGTACTCGACGGCCTTCTCATTCACGACCGGGAGCGTGCCCGGAAGGCCGAGCGAGACCGGAGTGATGGCCGTGTTGGGCTCGGCGGCGAAAACATTGGGCGCGCCGTCGAACATTTTGGTTGCCGTGCCGAGCTCGACGTGGACCTCGATGCCGAGGACCGGGTCGTACTTCTCAATCGCCTCATCGTAGTCGAGAGGCTCGATGTCGGTGTAGGCGTTCACTTGGCGCCTCCTTCCAGGGCCGTAGCGTTGTTCAGGATCGGCCCTCCCCAGGAATCTTCGAGCAGTGCCTCGAGCGCACCACCGGCGCGGTAGAGACGGTCATCGCCCATCGCTGGTGCGAGGAACTGGAAGCCCGCGGGCATCGAATCCTCAGCGAGGCCGCTCGGGAGCGAGAGGCCGGGAACGCCCGCGAGGTTCGCGGGGATCGTCGCGATGTCGTTGAGATACATCTTGAGGGGGTTGTCGGTGTTCTCACCGAGGCGGAAGGCCACGGTTGGCGCGGTCGGCGAGGCGAGAACGTCACATTTTTCGAAGGCCGCGGAAAAGTCGCGCTGCACGAGGGTGCGCACCTTCTGGGCACTTCCGTAGTAGGCGTCGTAGTAGCCCGAGCTCAGTGCGTAGGTGCCAAGCAGAATGCGTCGCTTGACCTCCGCACCAAAAGCCTGGCCACGGGTCGCGGCCATGACCTTTTCGGCGGTCGGGTGATCCTCGGGAACGACACGCAAACCAAAGCGCATGCCGTCAAACTTCGCGAGGTTGCTGCTCGCCTCGGACGGCATGATGAGGTAGTAGGCGCCGAGCGCATACCTGAAGTTCGGGCAGCTCACACGGACAATTTCCGCACCTGCCTTCTCGAGAAGCGCGAGCGCCTCTTCGAAGCGCTGCTTCACGAGCGGATCGAAGCCTTCGCCCTCGAGCTCTTCGATGACGCCGATGCGCATGCCCTTGACGTCCTTGGTGCGCGCGGCTTCAACAAAGTTGCCGAAGCCGCCCTTGATCGAGGTCGAATCCTTCGGATCGTAACCGCCGATGACCTCGTGCAGGAGCGCGGCATCTTCGACCGTGCGCGTACACGGCCCGGCTTGGTCGAGCGAGCTCGCCATCGCGATGAGGCCGTAGCGCGACACGGAACCGTAGGTGGGCTTCACGCCAACGGTGCCGGTCACAGCCGCAGGCTGGCGGATCGAGCCGCCCGTGTCGGTGCCGATCGCGAGCGGAGCCTCGAAACCGGCGATGGCCGCGGAGGAACCGCCGCCCGAACCGCCGGGGATGCGTTCGAGATCCCACGGGTTGTGAGTGTTGCCGTAGGCGCTCGTCTCGGTCGACGAGCCCATCGCGAACTCGTCCATGTTGGTCTTGCCGAGGATCGGGAGCTTCGCCTCTTTGAGGTTCTCCACGAGCGTCGCGTCGTACGGCGGGATCCAGCCTTCGAGGATCTTCGAGCCGGCGGTCGTCTGCGTACCCTTCGTGACGACGACATCCTTCACGGCGACAGGCACGCCCGCGAGCGGCGCAAGACTCTCGTCCTTGGCGCGCGCCTCGTCCACGGCATCGGCGGTTGCGCGTGCGTCATCGCCGGTCACGGTCACGAAGGCGTTGAGCTTCGACTCAACGGACTCGATACGTGCGAGGTGCGCGTCGGTCAATTCGCGCGCGCTGAACTCGCCACTTTCGAGGCCCTTCGCCATCTGCGCGGCGGAAAGCTTCACAAGGTCAGTCATCGGTTACTCCTCCCCCAGAATCTGCGGAACAACGAAGCGACCATCGGCGGCTTCGGGCGCGCCAGAAAGGGCCTCTTCTTGCGTGAGAGTCTCCGTGACCTCGTCCTTGCGGAACACGTTGGTCATGGGGATCGGGTGACTTGTGGCCGGGACGTCGTCGCTCGCCACTTCGCTCACGGACGCAACCGCGTCCAGGATGGCGTCGAATTCGCCCGCGAAGCGCGCGATTTCTTCGTCGGTGAGCTCAATGCGAGCGAGGGACGCCAGGCGTGCGACTTCTTCAGAACTCATTGCTGGCATGGCATCCATTCTAGGCACTACGCCAGGGCGTTTTCTCCACCCTCCAGGAGCGCTGTGAAACCTTCCTCATCGAGGATCGTGATTCCCAGCTCCTCGGCCTTGGTTGCCTTCGAGCCGGCGTTCTCGCCCACGACCACGTAGTTCGTCTTTTTCGAAACGCTTCCCGAGGCCTTGCCGCCGCGCTGGAGAATCGCTTCTTTCGCGCCGTCGCGCGTGAAGTTTTCGAGCGAACCCGTCACAACAACCGTGAGGCCCTCGAGCGTCTTCTCGATCCCACTCGCGGAAGCGTCTTCCATCACCACACCGGAGCGCTTCCAGGCCTCGACGAGCGCGGCGTGCCATTCCTCCTCGAAGAAGGCCTTGACGCTCTTCGCGATCGTCTCCCCTACGCCGTCGGTTTCGGAAAGCTCCTCGACGCTGGCGTTCGCGATGGCGTCGATCGAACCCCACGCGGTCGCGAGGGCGCGGGCAGCCGTCGGACCCACGTGGCGAATCGAGAGGGCCACGAGGACCCGCCAGAGTCCCGCCGATTTGGCTTTTTCGAGCTCGCCCATGAGAACCTCGGTCGTTTTTCCGACGGTGGCCGGCCGCGCGAGGCTCCAGGTTTTCTTGGACTTGTAGTAGCGCCACTGGGGGCGGTTCCAAAAGGCGCTCACGGTGCGCCAGTCGCCCGTTTCTTCGCCGTCGCGGCGCACACTCTGGTAGACCGTGACATGGCGCAGGTCCTCGGGTGTGAGGTCGAAGAGGTTCTCTCCCGTGCGCACGACGCCCTCGCTCGGCGCGGGGATGCGCGGGTCTTCGGGGTCGGTGATGCGGAGCACGGGAACACCGTCGATGTCATCCGTCGCGACCCCGTTTTTGAGCGTCACGAACGCGTCACTCGCAAAGTCGTCTTCGGTCAGAACCGGCAGGTAAAGCGCGTGACCAGCATTGAGGGACGCGAGGGCTTCGGCGCGGCGTTTATCGGGATCGGTGAGGGCGATCGCCGATTCGTCGCCGAGGGCCTCGATGTCGAAGGCCCCTCGGCTTGCGGCGTGCGCGATGCGGCCGGTGACCTGGGAGGGGCAGTCCTTCTGGTTGGGGCAGCGCCAGTCTTTATCGCCCTCTTTTTCCGGCCGAATCTCTGCCCCGCAGCTCGGGCATGTTTTCGGCATGACGAACGGTTTTTCGCTGCCGTCGCGGAGCTTCTCAACGGGGCCGAGAATCTCGGGGATCACATCGCCGGCCTTGCGCAGGATGACCGTGTCGCCGATCAGCACGCCCTTGCGTTCGACATCGAATTGGTTGTGGAGCGTCGCACGCGCGACCGTCGAGCCCGCGACCTTGACGGGTTCCATGACACCGAAGGGCGTCACGCGGCCAGTTCGGCCCACGTCGACCTGAATGTCGAGCAGCTTCGTTGTGACCTCTTCGGGCGGGTACTTGTAGGCGATGGCCCAGCGCGGAGCCCTCGACGTTGCTCCGAGAGCACGCTGATGAGCGAAGTCGTTGATTTTGATGACGATGCCGTCGATGTCGTGCTCGAAGTCGTGGCGTTTCTCCCCCGCCCGCGCGATGTACTCCGTGACCTGCTCGAGCGAGTCGAAAACCTCAAAGTGTGGAGAGGTGGGAAGGCCCCACGAAGCGAGCATCTCGTAGACCTCACTTTGGCTCTCGGGGTATCCGACGGCGCCTTCGTGCGCGCCGATCCCGTGGACGTACACCTCGAGGGCGCGAGAGGCCGTGATCGAGGAATCCTTTTGGCGAAGCGAGCCCGCGGCGGTGTTGCGGGGGTTCGCGAATTCGCGAAGGCCGGCTTCGCGGCGCTCCTCGTTAAGTTTCTCGAACTCGTCGATCGGGAAGAACACTTCACCGCGCACTTCGAGAAGCGCGGGCGGGGTGTCGGTCGTGAGCGTATGGGGCACGTTGCGGATCGTTTTCACGTTGGCTGTCACGTCCTCGCCCACGCGGCCGTCTCCACGCGTCACCCCGCGCACGAGGGTGCCGTTTTCGTACACGAGGGAGATCGCGAGCCCGTCGATCTTGAGCTCGGTGAGGAACTGGGGCGCGCCCGGCGCCTCGTGCTCACAACGCTTCGCCCACTCGTGAATCTCGTCGAGGCTGAAGGCATTGTCGAGGCTCATCATGCGCTCGATGTGGGGCACCGAGGCGAAGCCCTGAGCAACTGCCCCGCCCACGGTTTGTGTGGGCGATTCTTCACTCGCGAACTCGGGATACTCCTCCTCGAGATCCTTGAGCTCCCGTTCGAGGGCGTCGTATTCGCCGTCGGCCATGATCGACGCGTCGTTCTCGTAGTATTCGACGCGCGCCGCGGCGAGGCGTTCGCGCAGGTCAAGAATGCGTCCCTCAGCCTCGAGCGTGGTGATCTCGGCGCGGTCGGCAGATGCGGCGATGTTTGAGGCGTTCGTGCTCGGTGTCTGCTCGGTACTCACGCGCTCAGTCTACGGGCCGCTCCGCTTCACCCTCCTGCTCGCGCTTCGCTTTTCGCCACAGGAAGAACGAAGAGAGTGCACCCACCGCAAAAATAGCGAGCCACAAGATGAGCGCTCCCGTGCCGAAGGCACTCTTTGCCTCACCGCCCAGGTTCAAGGTCAGCACGATACCAGCGAGCACCACGAGGGCAAGCTGGAAGTACAGCTTGCGCTTTGCGACCGTCGTGCGATCCTTCGGGAGGCTACGCGCGTAGCGCACGGGATCGCCGCACTCCTCCCCCACGCTCCGATGCGCGGCCCCGGCGCGCGCGTACGCGTCGTCTGCGAGTGCCTCGATGCGCTTTTCTGTGAGGTCCCCGCGCACACGTGCGGCGCGAATGAACTCTTCGCGCCAGTCGCCCCGGTCCTCGCCCGGACCAAAGAGCCGCGGCTCTTGCTTCTTTGGCGCAGGCCAGAGAGCGAACACGGTCCACGCGAGAGCACCGTACACGGGCACACCGATGAGGAACACAAACGACGAAAGCGCATACCTCTGGTCCGTGGTGAGCTCGAAAATTTTCGCACCCACGAGCGCGAGCACAAGGATGCTCACGGCGACAACAACGCACATCCATGCAAACGGCAAACGCCGAAGCGTCACGTCATACACCGCACGGCCGACCGCAATAAAAACTCCGAGCATGAGTGGGGCGATGAGCCCGCCGAGCGAGATGTCGGCACTGAGACCATCACTGAGAAGCCACACGATCGTGAAGAGTATGGAAAGGCCCGCGGCCGCGATGAAGGCGAAGGCAGTCATGAGACGCGCCGTCATGGGCGCGTCATCGTCAAGAGTTCCATTGCTGTTGCTCATCGCATCTCCGGTAATTTTCCGCTCGCATGTGCACTGACGTGACACTCTCACACGCTGGCGAGCGGGCGCAAGGCATTCAGGGCACCGGTATAGGCTTCCAAGACATATATAGGCGTTCTATGAGAACGCCATTGGTGCGGTAAGGAGGGAGATTCGCGATGAAAGTCGAGCGGTTTTTTCCCGCACTCATCGCGATTGCCTGCGCCCTTCTCTTCGGGTGTGCAACGGCCGCGCATATGCCGCCGCTTGTGGACATTGGCGCTGGCCCCTCGGCCCTCGATGTTTTCCACCGAGAGAACGAGACGAGCGAAACGCCACACGCCAATACGGAAATCTCGGGCACTTTCGAGCAGTATCAACCCGAGGGGAAAGGCCCGTTCGGCCCCGCCCTCGAGGTCATCGTGTGGGTGCTTCTCGCACTCGCAGGCCTGTGCCTCCTCATCGTCGTCGCACGCGTAGCCTTTCGCGCGTGGCATTCGAGGCGCGCCCTCACCCCGGAAACCGACGTCGACGAGACACCGCTCGAGGTCGAGGCCTCCACCGTTGCCGCATCGCTCGAGGATGCTGCGGCGGCGCTCGAACACCATACCGGCGACGATAAGCCCATCGTCTCCGCCTGGCTCGCGATCGAAGCGCGCCTCACGGCCGAGGGATACGGCCGCCACTCCTACGAAACCTCAAGCGAGTTCGTGCAGCGCGTCGTGGGCCCCGTGGGCCTCGACCTCTCTCACCTCGCACGCCTCGCCGAGCTCTACCGCGCCGAACGCTACTCGAATCACGAAACGCCACCCGCCGTTCTCAAGGAAGCGCGCGATCTCCTGCGGCTGCTGAGCCAACAGCTCGCACTCGGCCGCACCGGAGGTGGGCCTTCGTGAAACGTCTCGTGCTCACCTTCGCGGTCACGACAGCGGCAACGGTGGCGATCGTCCTCGCGCTGCACCTCGTGGATGTTCGCCTCAACCTCGCCTACGCTCTTGTGTTCGTTCTCGGTGCCCTGCTCGCCAGGGAGCTTACTGCCACGGGGCTCGCAGTCCATGAGGCACCTGAGTTTCCACGCGTCCTCTACCGCGCAACCCCTGAGCTCGAAGCCGCGAAAGATCGCCGTGTGCGGCGCATCGAGGACGACCTCTTCCGCACAATTGAAACGAAGCGGCAGGGCCCGCGGCTTCCGGCGACGTATCTCCACAAGATCGCCTGCGAACTCGACACGCTCGCCGCCTCACGCGGGGAAAACCTCGCGCTCTCGCAGCAGACGTCGGACCTCATCGCCCTTGCCCACGAAGCCGGATCCCCCACCGATTCCCCGCGCCCGCGAGGCCCACGAGCACGGCTCACGCGACGCGCACTCATGGCGGCGCTGCGCGACCTCGAACGCGAATACACACGACTCACCGCCCCCGCCACCCACGCCAAGGAGAGGCCATGACCGACATCTTCACCCCCCGCGAGGCCGCCGAACTCAGCGCGCGCATCCTCGATGAGGCAGGCCGCGCCGTTGTGGGCAAACGTGAGGCCCTCACCAAGCTCCTCGCGGGCATCCTCGCGGGTGGCCACGTGCTCCTCGAGGACTATCCGGGCCTCGGCAAAACCCTCACGGCGAGGTCGTTCGCCCTCGCGCTCGGGCTCGAGTTCCGGCGCGCCCAGTTCACGCCTGACCTTCTTCCGGGCGACCTCACGGGCTCCGAGGTGTTCAACCAAAAAACGGGCGAGTTCGAATTCCGCCCAGGCCCCGTGTTTACGGGCCTGCTGCTCGCCGACGAGATCAACCGTACGCCCCCAAAGACCCAGGCCGCCCTCCTCGAGGCGATGCAGGAGCGCCAGGTGAGCATCGAGGGCACAACCCACGCGCTCCCCCACCCCTTTCACGTGCTCGCGACCGCAAACCCCGTGGAGACCGAAGGCACCTATCCCCTGCCCGAGGCCCAGCTTGACCGCTTCCTCATGCGTCTCACGTTCGGCTACCCGAGCGCGGACGACGAATGGGACGTCATCGCGCGTCGAATCGAGCGCCGCGAGGACACCATCGACGTTGAGCGCGTGCTCGCGACCGGCGAGCTGGAGAAGCTCCAGCACTCGGTCGAAGCAATCCACGTGAGCGAAGCCGTGGGCCGCTATGCGGTCGCGCTCGTGCGTGAAACTCGCGAGCACAGCGATACCGCAATGGGGTCATCTCCACGTGGTTCCCTCGCCCTCATCCAGAGTGCGCGTGCCCTCGCGCTCATCAATGGCCGCGAGTTCGTGATCCCCGAAGACATCAAGGCTCTCGCTCACGCGTGCCTCGAACACCGCGTGGTGATTCGGCCCGAACTGTGGCTCCAAAACATCTCCTGCGCGAGCGTGATCGACTCGATCCTCACACGCATCGACGCACCTGAGGCAGCTGCCTGAGCATGCACAGAACTCAGGCCCACACGCGCGCGGTACTCGCTTCGGCAGCCTTCGTACTCTACGGCGTTCTCGGCTCGCGGCTCGATGCGCTGCTCGTGGGATGCGTGCTTCTCGCGTGGATCGCGGTTGCACACGCCCTTCGCCCTCGCGCCAACACTCCGGCAACGCTCGAGGCCGCAGAGGCCAAAGTCAACGAGGGCGAGAGCGTCACCGCGACCGCCCGGGGTGCGCGCGGCATGCTTGTGACCGTGGGTGCGCGTATGAAGGGCGGGCTCGAATACTCGCCGCGCTGGGCGGTCACAACCGATCTCGAAACCGCGCACGTGAGTGCTAAAGCGCGGGTGTGGGGCACACATGAGTTTGGCCCGTTCACGGTGCAGGAAACGGATGCGCTCGGGGCATTCCGACGCCACCGGTGCCACGAAGCGCGCAAAATTTCCGCGGTTGCGGGCGCAACGGCGAAGCCGAGGCCTCTGGCACTCACGCATGTTCTCGGGGTGAGCGGTCCACACGCGTCTCGCACGAAGGGCGAAGGCACGGCGCTCGCCGACATTCGCCCCTACCGCCCGGGCGACCGTCTCAACAAAATCAACTGGCGCGTCACGTCACGCCGCGGCACCCTCCACACGAACGAAACATTTTCCGAGCGAGACACCGACGTTCTCATCGTCGTCGACACGATGGCTGACATCCGCCCGATCGGCGCCGAACCCGGCGACGGGCGCGCCTCGAGCCTTGATATGAGCGTGGAAGCGGCAACCGTGCTCGCGCGCCACTACCTCGCCCTCGGGGACCGCGTGGGCATCCACGACGCGGGAGCGTTGATCGGCTCGATCCCCTTTGGCACGGGTGAGCGCCAGATGAGGCGCATCCTCGAAGCGCTCTCGCGTCTCTCGCGCGAAGACGCCGTGTCCCCGCGCCTTCGTCGAGCTCCACGTCTCCGGTCGGGCACACTCACTATCGCGTGTACCCCTCTTCTCAGTGAGGAGTTCATTGAGCAGATCGGCCTCATGCGCGCGCATGGCGCCGACCTCACGATCATCGATACGCTCCCCGCCGAGCTCACCGACACTTCGCGACTCACGGGTACGCCAATGCGGCGCATCGACGGCCTCGAGGATCCGCACCTGTGGGACGAAGCGTGGGTGATTCGCGGTTTTGAACGGCGCTTCGTGATCGCCGACCTTGAACGCCGCGGGATCCCCGTACGCACGCTCGAGGAGGCGCTGTGATTCGTCACCTCACCGATCACCTGCTCGACGCGATCGACCTTCTTCGCTCGGTCGCACCTGCCCAGTGGTGCGCGAGGCTTGGCGCGCTCGCGTGCCAGTTCGCCGCCGCGCTGCTCGTCGCGTGCGAAGCCACGAGTAGCTTCGCCGCTCCACTCACGATGGGGCTCATCCTCCCGTTCATCGCGCTTGCCGTGCTGAACCTGCTTCAGCTCGCCCAGCCCGGTTCGGAAGCGGGGCTTCTCACGTTTGCCGCGTGGCTTTTCGCGCTGTGGGCCTCACCGCCGCTCTCGATCGCCGCGTCGATCGGCCTCGCGGCTTCCTTGCTCGCGTCGCATTCCCTGTGGGCTATTGCCGCGCGTTCCCCCGCTCACGCGCACGCGAGCGGGCGTGCTGTCAGGCGGGTGCTCGGCATGCTCGCGCTCGTTTTCGGACTCGCGACCGCACTCGTCGTATTCGCCCTCGTTCCGCTCTTGTTCATGCCGCAAGGGGCGATTCCGAGCGTCATCATCCTCGTGGCGATTCTCGTGGTATTCGGGGCTCTCGCGTGGCTCCTTTTGCCCCACAAGGATGAGGAATAGAGCCAATCCCCGGTGAGCGGAAAGCTCTAGTCGCTCACACGCTCGGCGAACGCGGGAGCGGCGTGGATGATCTCGTCCATGTCACACGACCGCACGAAGGCCGAAGCGCCTTGTTCGCGCGCGGGGTCAGCTGCCCGGCGCCTCGTCACGGCGAAAGCGAAGCCCCGAACCTCTTGGGGTGCATAGCCAAGCTCGTGCCACGCGGCGAGGACGTGCCTCATCGAGGCCTCAACCGCACCCGCCGTCGTCAAAAAACGAAGCTCAACGCCCTTCTCACGCGCCTCGGCGAGGGCCTCCCACGCTCCGCCAACGGCCGCGAGGTCCCGCGAGAGCGGGTCAACGGCAACGCTTCGCACTCCCGCGTCAAGCGCCGCACGCACGATGCCCACGCGCGCGTCAACAGCGAGCGTGAGTTCTTCCGTGGCGATCCCCCGTTCAGCGGCTCCGGTCACGCACGCCGAGAAAAGGTCGGTGAGCGCCGTTCGGCCAATGGCGCGATGGAAACGATAACCGGAAGCCGTGCGCACACGGCCCTCGACAGCCCTGAGTGCGCCTCGCTCATCGAGCATGACGCGCGGCCGCGCGCCGGGTACCCGTTCGCGAAGCACGGAAACCTCCGCGTCGATGCCCTCGGCAATGAGGGTGGGAAGTTCGCGCACGAGTCCCGCATCGGCGAGCGCGAGCTCGCCGGAGGCCATAAACACCGAAGAGGCGCACGAAACAGGCCCGAGTCGCACGAGGCTCAACGGGCCCTCATACTCGAAAAAAGCAAGGCGGGCCGCGTCGAGACGCGCAAAGGCCGCGTCGCGGTTAGCGCGCCACCGTGTGCCTTCGCCCGGACCGATCCGCCAACCATAGGGCGCGAGGTCTCCCGAAACTGGAAGCATCGCAAGGGACGCGGGGAGCACGTGATCGAACGGGCCCTCGCCACCGAGCGCCAGCGACGGCTCGGCCTCGATTCCTTCCTCGAGGCTCGAGCCGAGTAGGGAACGCATCCGCTCAAAGCGCGCAAAGAGCGGCCCGGCGACGGATGCCGACGTAGCCTCGCTCAGAGCGAAGGTTCCGTCGGAAAAAAGCGTGAGGAGCGAAGAAGGCGCTCCCTCGTGCACTGTCATGCGCGTGAGTCGAGAGTGGCCGAGGCGAGCACGCGATCGCCCGAATAGAGCACGAGAGTCTGCCCGGGGGCGACACCTCGAATCGGCCTCGCAAGCTCGACCGTGAGACCCGCGATTGCGCTCGCGCTGTCGTCGCCAGGCTCAACATCCGTGATCACGCCGGGGATCGCCTCCCCGTGCGCGCGAATCTGCGCCTCGACCTCGCGCCCGGAGTCGAGATCTTCGAACGGCACGACCTCGCTCGCCATGAGCGTGCGCGTTGAGAGCAGCTCCGCCGCCCCCACGATCACCTGGCGCGTGTCGGGCTTCACATCGAGAACGTAGCGCGGCTTGCCATCGGGGGCCGGGCGACCCAAGTTGAGGCCCTTGCGCTGGCCCACGGTGTAGCCATACGTGCCCGAATGTTCGCCAAGCACGCGGCCATCCATATCCACGATCTCGCCTGGCTGCGCACCGAGCTCGCGCTCGAGAAAACCGCGCGTGTCGCCATCGGGGATGAAGCAAATGTCGTAGCTATCGGGCTTGTGGCCCACGCCGAGCCCACGACGGTCCGCTTCGGCGCGCACCTCGGCCTTGTCGGCGAAGCCGCCGAGCGGGAAAACCGAGCGCGCGAGTCCCTCGGGACCCATGACGGCAAGAACGTAGCTCTGATCCTTGTGCATGTTGGCGCTCCGGTGGAGCGAGCGCGCCCCACCGGGCCCCTCGTTTCGCACCGAGGCATAATGCCCCGTGCACACCGCATCGAAGCCGAGAAGACGCGCACGGTCCATGAGTGCCGCGAATTTGATGCGCTCGTTGCAGCGCACGCACGGATTCGGGGTGCGGCCGCGCGAATACTCCGAAAGGAAATCCTCCACCACGAGGTCGTGGAAATCGTTCGAAAGGTCCCACACGTAATACGGAATCCCAATGTGGTCGGCCGCGCGGCGGGCATCAGAGGCATCTTCGACCGTGCAGCAACCGCGCGAGCCGTTACGGGTCTGTTCGCGGTTTTTTGAGAGCGCCATGTGGACGCCTACGACGTCATGCCCCTGCTCAACGGCAAGCGCCGCGGCTACGGCCGAATCGACGCCGCCACTCATCGCGGCAAGAACCTTCACCTCGCACCTTTCGCTCGAAAATCTCGAAAACGCCCTCCACTGTACAAAGCCCAGACACCGCGCACATGGGATGCGCGGGACATCTCACGAAAATTTTCCACCATTCGAGGCAACTGCGCGTGCCTTCTCAAGAACGCCCGGAAGAACCCTTACGAGCGCCTCCACATCGGCCTTCGTGCTCGTCCAGCCAAGGGAGAACCGGATCGCGCCGCGCATGAGGAGATCGGAATACCCCATCGCGGTGAGCACGTGGGAGGCCTGCGTGACGCCCGCGTGGCACGCGGAACCCGCAGAACAATCAATGCCCTCCTGGTCGAGGAGAAACAGGATCGCATCCTGATCCGCGCCCTCGAAGCACACGTGGATCACGTGCGGGGATCGCGGCGCATTTTCGGCCGTGAAGTGGGCCCGCGGGTCCATCTCGCGGATGCTCTGGCGCAAAAGCTCGGCGAGCTCATCGCGCTCAGTGCCACGAGCCTTCCGTTCCTCGGCACTCTCGCGCAGCGCCACCGCCAGCGCGGCGGCGTGGGGCGCGTCGAGCGTGCCTGAACGGATCCCGCGCTGCTGGCCACCGCCCGTGCCGAACGCGGAAAGCTTCACGGAGGGGTCTGCAACGAGAAGGCCCGCACCCACGGGCGCGCCGATCTTGTGGCCCGTGATGGAACATAGCGGGATCTTCGAGAAATCCGGCGGTGCCATGTGCGCCATGGCCTGCACGGCATCGGTATGCACCACTGTTCCGTAACGCGAAGCAATCTCGGCGAGAGCCTCGAGATCCTGAATTACGCCCGTCTCGTTGTTCACGAGGGCCGCGCTCACAAGGGCTGCGGCTTCACGACCCTCGACGGCCGCAAGAAGTTTTTCGGTCGCGGCAAGATCAAGGCGACCGTCGGAATCCACCGGCGCAAGCTCCCCACCGAGCGCACGCACGGTGTCCACGACCGCGGGGTGATCCGTCGAAAGCCCCACGACGCGTCCGCCGATCCCGCGCAGAGCAAGGTTATCGGCCTCCGTGCCACCCGAGGTCATGATGATCCAACTGCGCGGAACACCGAGCACATCCGCGATCTCCGCCACGGCGTCGTCAAAAATCCCGCGCACGCGGCGGCCCGACGCGTGCTGACTCGAAGGGTTGCCGAGCGTGCGGGCAGCCTCCGTGTATGCCTCGAGTGCGCTCGGGCGGATCGCCGTTGTTGCGGCGTGATCGAGATACACGCGGCCTTCTACCATGGTTTCGTTACTCCCTCGTCGTCGCCCTTGCCGCCGTCGTCGCCCTCGCCATTCGAAGGATCGTCGCCGCCGTTTTGTTTCTTGAGCTGTTCTTGCTTCTTCTGTTCTTCGGGGTCAGGCGTGGGGCTCTGGCCGTCCTTGCCATCACCGTCAGGATCGGTCTTCTTCGGGTCGTTCTCGGGGTTCTCCTCGTCGTTCTCCCCTTTGTCGCTCGGCCCCTCGCGCTCTTCCTTGCCTGCCTCACGGTCGGCCTCTTTGCGTTCTTCTTCGATCTGCTCGCCCGATTTGCCGGTCGAGCTCTTGTCCTCATTTGAATCGGAGGCACTACCGCCGTTTTGACACGGCGCAAGAACCTCTTCTGCCGAATACAGAAGATCCCCGCGCTCGCCTGGGTCCTTCACCCCCCGTGCCTCGCCCGCCATCGCTACCGCGAGGTTATTTCGGATCTTGCACTCGGCATGCGGCGGTTTGTTGAGGTCCATCCCCGTCGTCCACTCGCTCAAGGCCTTTTCAAGCTCTCCTCGCGCCTCAGAAAACTTATTCTCGCGTAGGTATGCGGTGCCTTTGGTGAGGTGCGGGAGGTAGGGCTCGAAGAGATTGACCTTCTCGACTGGGCCTAGACGGTCCCTCGCGTCCTCGTAGTGTTCATTCGAATACGCGCCAAGCGCCCAGGCCTGGGTCAGCGGCATCGAAACGAAGCGCACGATACCCGCGGTGAGCACGAGCACGGGGATCGCGATCAGGAGCGCGCCGATGATCCGCAATGTGCGAAATCGTGAACGGTCGATCCCGAAGTTTCGGCCTTGACGGGCCGAACGGCGAAGGCCTAAGCGCTCTCGCCACGTGAGCTTTGGAGCATCGTGCCTGTTCTTCACCATGGCTATCTCCTTCCGGCACGAGCCACATCTGCGCGACTCAGGGTCTTGGGCAGGCGGAGAGTCAGCTCTGCGAGCTCCCAGATCGCCAACAGGGTAAAGGCGATCGAGGCGATCCAGTACCAGTCTTCGAAACTCGGAACGGCCTGCTCCTCGGTCGTATCAATGAGCGTGAGGTTGAGGTTCTTCCACGTTTCTTCAAGGCCGTCTTTTCCGCCCGTGCGGTGAAGGTAGCTCACGCCCATCTGCTGCGCGATAAATTTGAGGTTCTTTTCGTCTATTTTCGAAAGGCCGCGGCCACCCGAGGGGTCCTTGATGTATTCGCCGTCGTTCTCGCCGCCAACGGCCTTCATGGGCCCGCCTTTGGGGGTACCGTAGCCCAGGACCGCCCCGCCATCGAGCTTCCCACCGAGCGCCCCGAACGGTTCGGATTCTTTGTTGTCGGTGTTTTCGCCGTCGCTCAAGAAGTACACGAGCAGGCGCGAGTCAGGATCGTCTTTTCGCGTTTGGTCCACGAGTTTCTGCAACGCTCCGCGCGGGCGGTCCACGTTGGAGCCTCGCGAATAGGCCGTCAATTCGGTACGTGCCGTGTCGATCCACGCTTTGACAGCGCCGGCATCAGTTGTGAGTGGAAGCTGCGCGGAGGCACTCGAATCGAACGTGATAATCGAGAATCGCGCGCCCTCCATGCCGTCCATAATTCGCCTCATGTCGGCTTTAGCCCCGTCGAGGCGCGGCTTCGAGCCATCGAAGTCCTCGGCACTCATCGAGCCCGTGAGGTCCACAACGAAGATGACGTTGGCGTTGAGGCGCTGCGTACTGAGCGCTTCATCGCCAGTCACGGGGCGCAGGGCCACGACGGCGAGTGCGAGCACCATGAGAAGACGCCGCAGCCAATCGAGGCGCGAGCCCTTGCGAACGCCGAGAAGAACGGCGCATGCGCTCACGCTCGGCACGAAGATGAGTACGATCGCCCACCACGGCATGATCGGGTGGATTCCCAGGTTCATCGCTGCCTCCATCCCACGACGATCATGGCGAGCAGCCCGATAAGAGAAATCGTGAAGAACAGTGCTGGGTGGTCGGTGCGGATCACACGCGGAATCGCGCCCATGTCGGCAGCTTGCGCCTTTTGAATCTCGGCGATGATCGAAGGGATCGCTCCAGGATCGGCCGAGGCCCAAAATTTTCCGCCCGAACGCTCGGTCTCGCTCTGTAGCTCTTGCGCGCAGTTACCCGTGCATGAGGTCGCTCCTGGGTAGAACGTCCACATCGTGATGTCCCTGTTGATAAGGGTGTCGACCGCAGCGGGGGTTTCGTAGATGCCCGTGCCTCCCGGTTCATTGTCGGTCGCGACCACCACGAAGCGGGAGCGCTCCTCTTCCGCGTGATCGAAGAGCTGCCCGCATGAGGCCAGGCCATTGCCGATGAGCGAGGGCGGCAATGTTTCATCGTAGGTACCGCCCATAAAGTCCCAAAACTTCTCGATGTCTTCTTCGCTGTATTGCGCCGTACCCATGCGGTGGGCAACGGGATTGTATTTGAGCGCGTCGATCCCTCGCTTAAGTTCGCGGCGGATCAAGCCGTAGTCATTTGTGAGCGGGAAAACTGTCCGTGAGGTCGAGTTGAACACCGACAGGCCCACGCGCTCCCCCTTAAAGCCTTCCACGAGCTCGAGGTAACTCTCGAGGATTTCGCGGTCATAGGGCAGCATCGAGCCGGAAACATCGAGACACAGCACGATGTCGCGGTTCTTGAACGAGGGAGTTTCCACTCGCTCACTCGCGAGGCGTCCCGAAAGGAGCGCCCCCGTGAGCACGAGTGTGCCCGCGAGTGCAACGCTCACGAGGCGGAGAACGCGCGAGGCGCGCTGGGCTCGGCGCACGCTTGGGAGTTGGTCGAGGTAGCTCGTGTTTCCCACGAAAAGTGCGCGATGGCGCACTACGCGTCGGTTGAGGTACGCGAGGGCCCAAGCGATGAGGCCCGCGATGAGAAGCAGGCAGCTCAGCCACCAGAAACTCATGACCATGCGCGCACCACCGCTCTCGCTGCGTGAAGGCTTTCAGAAAGGCGCGTGCGGCTTTCGCGCGCATATCCGGCTTCGTGCGTGCGCGTGAGGAGAGTTCCGACGGTTGCCGTGCGGGGATCGAGCACGACTCTCTCGAGGGGTTCTTGGCGAATATCGAGCCCCTCGCTGCGGAGCACAAACACGCGCAGAACTGCTTCGAGTTCGCGGTGGCCATCACGGGCGCTCATGGTGCCTGCCTCGACTTTCTCGCCGATGGCATTGATCGCGCGGAGGAACTCGGCCTTGAGGGCATCGGACGCGCCGGGACGCTTTGCGTAGGCGCGACGCTCCACGAGCCATCTCGTGAGGCGAAGCAGCGTAAGGATAAGCGCGATGATCATGAGCGCGCACAGCACGGCGAGAATGAGCCACGCGATCGAATACTGGGGTGGGTCAATAATCTCAAGGCCGTCCATGGCGCGCCCCCTGCCTGCGGAACATCTCGATCATGTCGTCGACAACGTGGTCGTCGCCGTCGGTGAGAGTGTGGACGATCCCGAGCGAATCGAGCATCGCCGTGATCTCGGCTTCACGTTTCTCGCGGAAGGCATCGGCTTCTTTTTGTACGGCCGCGACCGTTCGCGTGTGGCGCAGAATCTCGCGGGGGTAACCCGGGTCAATGATGTCGGCTTCGAGGTCAACGCGACCGAGTGGGTCGGCGTCACGAATGCGCACAACGAGCACGTCGTGCCGGGTCATGAGGCGGCGAAGCACGCCTTCGCACTCGGGGCCCGGGTTCGCTTCATCGGTGATCAGGAGCATGAGGCTTGAGCGGCGCGTGAGACGCAAGGCGCGCGTGAGCGCCCACTCGACGTTCGCGGGAGCTCCGCCGAGGACCGTGTTCTTTTGGAGGGTGCGCAAAAGAAGTTCAAGGTGGCCACGCGAGGAGCGCGCAGGCAGCTGCAATTGATCGCCGGGGGTGCCCGCGACTAGGCCCACCAGATCGCCGTTCGCGTGCGCGAGGTAGCACAGGACACCGGCCGCGGTCACGAGCGCATCGCGTTTCACTGTGCCATCGGCGGCATTCGCTGCCATCGCACCCGAGGTATCGCCAATCACGCACAGGTAGCGCACGCGCTCCTCGTTGAATTGGCGAATGAGGGGCTCGCCGCTTCGCGCGGTTGCCTTCCAATCAATATCCGAGATCTTGTCACCCGGCTGGTAGTACTTCAGGTCGTCGAAATCCTCGCCACTGCCCTTGAACAGGGAGCGACCACGACCAGCGATCAGACCACGCACCTTTTTGGTGGTCGTGATCTCTACCTTGGCCTTGACCCTCGTGAGAAGCGACGCCAAAGCGACCTCTACGGAAGCGGAACCGCGGAGAAAACCGCGTCGATGATCGTCTCGGGCGTAATTCCGCTCGCGAGCGCATCAAAGGTGAGCACGAGTCGGTGGCGCAAAACCGAATAGCGCAGCGCGCGCACATCGTCCGGAGTGGCGTAGTCGCGCCCCTCCACGAGCGCGTGCGCCTGCGCGACGCGCATGAGGGCGAGCGAGCCACGGGGCGAGGCGCCTACGCGCACCGACTGCGTGAGGTTCTGAATGGGGCGCGGGCCGGAGCCACGCGTCGAAAAGACGAGGTCGATGATGTATCGCTTGACCGCGGCATCCACGTATACGCGATCAACAGCGCGCTGGAG
This sequence comes from Dermabacter sp. HSID17554, assembly GCF_003989295.1. Taxonomy (NCBI): domain Bacteria; kingdom Bacillati; phylum Actinomycetota; class Actinomycetes; order Micrococcales; family Dermabacteraceae; genus Dermabacter; species Dermabacter sp. HSID17554. Next base: position 452,033 of record NZ_RBLW01000001.1, read on the forward strand.
GAACTCAATGTCGTCGAGGCTCACGCTCGGCTGCACACTCTTTGGCGCGCTGAGCGTGCCCGATGTCGAGCGGTCGAGAATTTCATGCTCTTCCGCGGGCCTCGGATAGGTGAGGATCTCCTTCATGAGGAAGCGGTCCATCTGCGCCTCGGGCAACACGTAGGTGCCCTCTTCCTCGATCGGGTTCTGGGTCGCGAGCACCATGAACGGGTGCGGAAGGGGATACACCTCGCCGCCGATCGAGGTCTGGCGCTCCTGCATCGCTTCGAGCATCGCCGACTGGGTTTTCGCACTCGAACGGTTAATCTCGTCAAGGAGCACAATGTTCGCGTGCACGGGGCCGAGCTGGGTCGTGAACTCGCCCGTACCGTAATTGAAGATCTGGGTACCAATAATGTCGTTCGGCATGAGATCCGGCGTGCATTGAATACGGCGGAACGAGCCGCCGATCGCACTCGCGAGCGCCTGTGCCGCGGTCGTCTTCGCGAGACCGGGAACGGATTCGAGGAGCACGTGGCCGCCAGCTGCGAGGCTCGTCAAAAGTGCAAGCCTCAAGCGTTCCTGGCCCACAACGCGCGAGCCGAACACGCGGGCAATGCTCTGGACGATATGCGCCGCCCGCTCGCGCTCGGCTGGCCCGAGTACGGGACTTTCTGGCTGGAATGTACGCGTACGCCCTGGCTGCTCGCCCACCGGACGCGGCGCGGGAGCCCCACCATTCACACTCATGTACGTACCTCTTTTGCCGCTTCCCAGTCGATCACTCGTGCGCGAAGGCGCGCACCACGCCTCGACAATACCGAACCGCCCTCCAACGCACGTCATAAACACGGCAAACAACGGAAGTCTGGAACAATGTTGCCGTGAACGTTCCTCCTCCCCCCACGACACCCGGCCTCACCGTGAACGCGGCAGGCGTCGGAACCTACTCGATCCCCGCCCCGCGCGCCGAGCGAATTGACCTATGCGTATTCGAGGGAGGGGATGAGCGCCGCATCCCGCTCCCCCACGTTGATGCGGGAGTGCACTGGGGTGCTGTTGAGGGACTCACCGAAGGCACGCACTACGGTCTGCGCGCCTACGGCCCCTGGGCTCCCGAGCAGGGCCTCGTGTTCAATCCGAACAAACTCCTCATCGACCCCTACGCCCACGGTATCGACCACGCCTCCTCACTTCTCGAATCGATGTTCGCCCACACGGTCGATTCGGGGCTACGACCCGTCGAGCCCCTCCAACTCGACCCGCACGACAATGCTGCCTCAGCGATCCACTCCGTCGTCACACGCGTGAGCCCCGAACGCTTCGACCCCTCACTGCGCCCCCGCACCGCGCTTCGCGACACCGTCATCTATGAAGCGCACGTGCGCGGTTTCTCAAAGCTCAATCCCCACCTCCCGCCCGAGCTGCGCGGTACTTACGCTGGGCTCGCCCACGAGGCGTCGACCACCTACTTACGCGATCTCGGCATCACGGCCCTCGAACTTCTCCCGATCCATGCGGCTCTCGACGAAGTTCACCTCACGCGCCTCGGCCTCACAAACTATTGGGGATACAACACCCTCAGCTTCTTCGCGCCAAACCCGCGGTACGCGACCAAAGCGGCACGCGAGATGGGCCCCGGCGCCGTGCTCGCCGAAGTGCAAGACATGGTGAACGCCCTTCATGCCGCTGGGATCGAAGTGATCCTCGACGTCGTCTACAACCACACGGCCGAAGGCGCTAAGGATGGCCCCACCGTCTCCTTCCGCGGGCTCGATGCGCGCGAATACTACTGGCAGGATTCGGGTCACCTCGCCGACTTCACGGGCACGGGCAACACGTTCGACGCACGCAGCCCCTACGTCGTCGACCTCGTCATGCGCTCGCTGAGGTTCTGGGCCAACACCGTGGGAGTCGACGGCTTCCGCTTTGACCTCGCGACGACCCTCGCCCGCACTGACCACGGCTTCGACCCGCGGCACCCGCTGCTCACCGCGATGCGTACCGACCCCGCGCTCGCGGGCATCAAGCTGATCGCAGAGCCGTGGGACGTGGGCAGCTTCGGCTGGCAAACGGGGAACTTCCCCGCAGGCATGAGCGAGTGGAACGATTCGTTCCGGGACGACATACGCGGATTTTGGCTCTCGAGCAATCGGGAGCTGAGCGAGCACGGGGCTCCGCAGCACCCGTATATTCGCGATCTCGCCACGCGGTTCGCGGGCTCCGCGGATGTGTTCCGCCGGGCTGATCCACACGACCTTCCCCGAGGCCGCTCGATGCGCTCGCCACTCGCGTCCATCAACTTCGTGACCGCGCACGACGGTTTTACACTCGCCGACCTCACGGCCTACAACGACAAACACAATGTCGACAATGGCGAGGACGGCCGGGATGGCACCGACAACAATCGCTCGTTCCACCACGGCACGGAAGGCCCCGATACCGCGCTGGACGCCGTGCGAGATCGAAGCGCACGCAACCTTCTCGCAACGCTCCTCACAAGCGCGGGAGTCCCCATGCTGACCGCCGGCGACGAACGCCTGCGCACGCAAGCGGGCAACAACAACGCCTACTGCCACGACAGCGCTCTCACGTGGCTTTCGTGGGAGTCAAACGAGCGAGTGGAGCGCCACCTCACCTTCACAAAACAGGCCATCGCTGTGCGCCACATGCTCAGCTCTCTTCGCCCCTCGACCTTCTTCGACGAAGCGAGCCTCGAGGATCGCGACTCGGGAGGCATCACGTGGCTCAAGGGCGATGCCTCCCCCATGAGCCACGCCGACTGGTTCAATCCCGAGCGCCGCCATTTGAGCATTGCCATTCCTCACCGCGACGGTCTCACCGTGGTGGTCATGAGCAACGAGCAGGGTCCTCGAGAGGTGCAACTGCCCGCGAGCGCCTGGGGCGCGGGCCCGCTTCGAATCGCCCTCGACTCCTCGCTCGGCGGTGCAAGCCTCGACGTCGAACACGAGCGTCTCCACCTCGATGGGCCCACGCTCGTCGTGGTGCAGTCCAACGGTTGGCGCTCGCCCACATCGCAGGCGGAAAGTGCCGACAATCTCCCAGCGCATCCCGATAAACTTTGAGGCGCAGATCACGACCGGGCCGAGTTTGGGAGGCACAATGGCCACGAGGGCGAAAGCAGCGATGACCACCGGAATCGGGCGCATCCCGATCACGTCCGTCTCACCGAATGTCGACGGCGGTCGCTTCCCCGTCAAAGCGGTCGTGGGTGAGCGCGTTCGGGTGCACGCCACGAGCTTTCGCGAGGGTCACGATCAGATGGGCATGCAGCTCCTCGTGACCGATCCCGAGGGCGAGACGCTGCGTTCCCCCATGGTGTGCACGAACCCCGGTCTCGACCATTGGGAAGGCACCTTCCGCCCCGACCGCGAAGGGGAATGGTCCTACCGCATGGAGTCGTTTGACGCCCCGTATCTCACGTGGGCGCATAACGCCGAGGTCAAAATCGCCGCGGGCATCGATGAGGAACTCATGTGCGCCGAAGGCGTGATCGTGCTGCGCGCCGCGCTTGCCGAAATCGCCAAGAAAAAAAGGCCGAAAGCCCATAAGGCGCGCCTCGAAGCGGCGATTGACGCCCTCACCAACACGAGCTTGCATCCGTCGGCCCGCATCGCCCCCGCGATCGCCGCCGATATGCACGAGGCGATGACCGAGTACCCCCTGCGCCGCTGGCCCACGCGCTCCACAAAAATCGCGGTGCGCGTTGAGCGCGAACGCGCACTCTACGGCTCGTGGTACGAGTTCTTCCCGCGCTCCGAGGGCGCCCACTTTGACCCCGAGCGGGGTGGCTGGGTCTCCGGCACCCTCGAAAGCTCTCTCCCGCAACTCGAGCGCATCAAACGCATGGGCTTTGACGTTGCCTACCTCACCCCAATCCATCCGATCGGCACGACCCACCGCAAGGGTCGCAATAACACGCTCGAGGCACTCGAGGGGGATCCGGGCTCGCCTTACGCGATCGGCTCTTCCGACGGCGGCCACGAAGCCATCCATCCCGACCTCGGCACGATCGAGGATTTCGACCGCTTTGTTGCGCACGCGAAAAGCTTGGGCCTTGAAGTGGCCCTCGATATCGCGCTCCAGTGCTCACCCGATCACCCGTGGGTGAAAGAGCACCCCGAATGGTTCGTGGTACGCGCCGATGGCTCGATCGCCTACGCCGAGAACCCGCCGAAGAAATACCAGGACATCTACCCCCTCAGCTTCGACACCGATTACCGGGGCCTCTACGAAGCTATCCGCGACGTGCTCGAATACTGGATCTCTCACGGCGTGACTCTCTTTCGCGTGGATAACCCCCACACGAAGCCCGTGCGCTTTTGGGAAGAAATCCTTGCCGAGTTCCATGAAACTCACCCCGAGGTGCTTTTCCTCGCCGAGGCCTTCACGAAGCCCGCGATGATGCACACGCTCGCGAAGGTGGGCTACCACCAGTCGTACACGTACTTTGCGTGGCGCCATAGCCCCGAGGAACTGCGCGAATACATGGAGGAACTCAAGGCCGCGGCCCACTACATGAGGCCGAGCTTCTGGCCCACGACTCACGACATCCTGACCCCCTTCATGTCGCAGGGCGGCTGGAATGCCTTCCGCCTTCGCGCGATCCTCGCCGCCACTCTCTCGCCCACGTGGGGCATCTACTCAGGCTTCGAGCTCGTGGAAAGCACGCCGAGGCCCGGAGCCCAGGAAAACATCGACAACGAGAAGTACGAGTACAAGCCTCGCGACTACGAGGGGGCCCTCCACTCGGGTCGCTCGCTCGAACCGCTCCTCACCCGCCTCAACGAGATTCGCCGGGCCCATCCGGCACTCCAGACGCTCACGACCACCCACTTCCACGGCTGCGACGACGACCGCGTGCTCGTATTCTCCAAGCACGTCGAGGGCCGCGATACCGAAAATGGGTTAGATGACACGATCATCGTCGTCTCGATGACCGACGCGCAGGGCGGAACGTCGACGTGGGTGCACATCGACACCGAAGCGCTCAACATCCACTCCGACTACATGGTCGAGGATCTCCTCACGGGCGAGCAGTTCCTGTGGGATCGCGACAACTACGTCGAACTGAGCGCCGATTACCGCCCCGCCCACATCCTCCGCGTTATTCGCTACTGAGCGCCGTCACCAAAGGAGATAGACATGAGCGCAACACCTCCCCTCCTGCCCGCGAGCGAGCATGAGCTCGGTTCGGTTGCCACCGGCTCGTACTATTCACCGCACTCGATCCTCGGTCTCCACGAGTACGAGGGCGGATACACGATCCGCACTCTCAAGCCTTTCGCCGACAAGGTCGAAGCTTTAGTGCGCCTCGAAAGCGGTGAACGTCTCGAAATTGAGCTCACTCACGAGTACAACGGCATCTTTAGCGCCGCTTTCGAAACCCCCGATTCACCGATCGTGCTGCATCGCCTGCGCGTCACATGGCCGGGCGGGGGCACCGAAATCGTCGATGAGCCTTACCGATTCCTCCCCACGATCAGCGACTTCGATCTGCATCTCATCCGCGAGGGGCGCCACGAGGAGCTGTGGCGTGCGCTCGGTGCGCATGTGCGCACGCTCGACGGCATCCAGGGCACGAGCTTCACCGTGTGGGCCCCGAATGCCGCCGCCGTGCAGGTGATCGGTGACTTCAATGGTTGGAATGGCCGCCGCACGGCCATGCGTTCGCTCGGTGACTCGGGCGTGTGGGAGATTTTCCTTCCCGGTGTGCGCGCGGGCGCGGTCTACAAGTTCCGCATCCTCGGCGCCGACAAGGTATGGCGCGAGAAGGCGGACCCGATGGCACGACTCGCCGAAGTGCCCCCTGCAACGGGAAGCGTCGTCGTCGACTCAGATTTCGAGTGGAGCGACGAGGCGTTCCTCGCCGAACGCGCCGCGAAAAACCCACTCGAATCGCAAATGTCAATCTACGAAGTGCACCTCGCCTCGTGGCGCCCCTACACCTCGTACCGCGATGTTGCCGAGCCTCTCGTGGAGTACGTCAAGGGCATGGGGTACACGCACGTCGAGTTCCTTCCGCTTGCCGAGCACCCCTTCGGCGGCTCGTGGGGCTATCAGGTCACGGGCTACTATGCGCCGACCTCGCGTCTCGGCCACCCCGATGACCTGCGCTATCTCATCAACGCGCTCCACGAGGCCGGGATCGGCGTCATCATGGACTGGGTTCCCGCGCACTTTCCGAAGGATGAATGGGCCCTCGCCCGCTTCGACGGCACCGCGCTCTATGAACACGCCGATCCGCGCAAGGGTGAACACCCCGATTGGGGCACCTACATCTTTGATCTCGGCCGCACCGAGGTGCGCAACTTCCTCGTGGCGAACGCGTGCTACTGGCTCGAGGAATTTCACGTTGATGGCCTCCGCGTCGATGCCGTGGCGTCGATGCTCTACCTCGACTACTCACGCAACGAAGGCGAATGGATCCCGAACGAATACGGCGGGCGCGAGAACCTTGAGGCGATCGACTTCCTCAAGGAGGTCAACGCGACCGCGTACAAGCGTGCTCCCGGCATCACGATGATTGCCGAGGAGTCCACGTCGTTCCCGGGCGTCACGAAGCCCACTGACCAGGGTGGTCTCGGCTTTGGCTTCAAGTGGAACATGGGCTTCATGCACGACACTCTCGAGTACCTCGGTCAGGATCCGATCTACCGCCAGTACCGCCACCACGAACTCACGTTCGCGATGGTGTATCAGTACTCGGAAAACTTCATCCTGCCGATTTCTCACGACGAGGTCGTGCACGGCAAAGCTCCGCTCTTGCGCAAAGCTCCCGGCGATGATTGGCAGCAAGCCGCGAACCTCCGTGCGTACCTGAGCCTCATGTGGGCGCATCCCGGCAAGCAGCTGCTGTTCATGGGCTGTGACTTCGCGCAGGGAACGGAGTGGAACGAAAACCAGGCCCTCCCGTTCTGGCTGCTTGATTTCCCGCTTCACCAGGGCGTGAACGATTACGTGCGCGACCTCAATCGCGTGCAACGCACGTACCCGGCACTCTTTGAGCTCGATCAGGAGGGCGCGGGATTCCGCTGGCTCGATGCCGATGCCGCGGGCCACAACCTCGTGGCATTCGCGCGCTACGACCGCGAAGGAAATCCCGTTGTCGCGATCATCAACTTCTCCCCCGAGCCGTGGCGCGCCTTCCGCATTGGGCTTCCCGAGGGCGGAGCGTGGGCCGAGATTCTCAATTCTGACGCCGTGAGCTACGGCGGCAGCGGCGTGGGCAATCTTGGCCGCGTCCAGGCGGAGCCGGTTCCATACGGCGGCCTCGACTACTCGGTACGCGTGAGCGTTCCGCCGCTCGGCGCCGTGTTCTTCACCCCCGAGAGCAACGTGCGCCAATAACCACGCGGGCATAGAGAAGAGGCTTGCGATCCCCGAACGGTCGCAAGCCTCTTTTTCTCTGTGTTCTGTGCCTTCGCCCGGGGCTTCTAGAACATGAGGCGGCTGAGTTTCTTTCGTGCCTGGAGCACGCGGTCGTCCTCGGCTCCTACAACATCGAAGAGTTCGAGCAAGCGCGCGCGGATGCGGTCCCGTTCGGCGGGCGTATCGCGGAAGGAGGTGAGAAGGCGCGCGAAGGCATCGTCCACGTGCCCGCCGAGAAGGTCGAGGTCGGCGGCCATGAGCTGCGCGTCGGTGTCCTTCGGGTTCGAGGCGGCGGCCTCACGGCCTGCCTGCAACTCAACGTCCTGAGTCCGTCGCATGAGCGCGATCACCGCGAGCCCCTTCTTGGCCTCACTTTCACCGGGGTGCTCCTCGAGATAGGCGGTGAACGCCGCCTCAGCACCATCCATGTCGCCGCTTTCCATCGCCGAGTAGGCCTTCTCAAGTGCCTCGGGAAGCGCCGGCTGCTCGGCCTCCTCTCGCGGTGCTTCGGTGTGCATGCCTTCCTTGCCGGCGAGGGCGGCAAGCTCGTCCATCACGGGGGCAAGCTGTTCTTTCGTCACCACGCCTTCGAAAAGCGGCTGCACCTGCCCCTTCATGAGCAGCACTGCCGTGGGGAGCGACTGAACGCGAAGCGCCGCCGCAACACGCGGCTGCTGATCGGCATCGAGGATCGCGAGACGGATCGTCCCGGCATGTTTCGCGATGACCGAACGGAGTTCGTCGGTAAAGGCCGCACCGCCGTTCACTCGCGCACTCGTCACGAAGAGGATCGTGAGGTGCTGCGCAGAATCCTTGATGAGGCTCTCGAGGTTCGCCTCGCTCACCGCTACTTCGCCCTCGAGCGGATCAGACGTGCCGCCGGTCTGGTTTTCTTTCTTGAGCGTGTTGAAGTCCATCACGCCATATGAGCTCGTCATCGTTTCTCCTTCGTCGTTCGCCTGGTTCTCGATCAGCTGCCAGAGACCGAGAGGAGGACCTTATAGGCCCCGATCGGCTGGATTTTTGCGCCAGATTCAGCCGCGGGGATGTGCAAGAGCACCGTGGTGCCGTAGGTGCGCACGAGTTCTTTTTCGAACTTCTTCGTGCCCGCGAGCTTCGTGTAGAGGTTGTCATCCGAGTACGAGATTGAACCGGAGTTCACGCTCACGCGACGAGTCGAGGTGAGGGTGCCCATCACGACGGCGCCGCCTTCTGCGGTCCCGAGGCCAAGGAACTCGTCCTCCTTGACCGCGTACTCCTCACGAACGGAGGCGACTTCATCCCAGTCCACCCCCTCGTTCATTTGCGCGCGCTCACCTTGAATTTCCGCGTGGGCGCTCTGCTGGAACGGGTCCTCGAGAATCAGGTCGTCAGGATCAGCGTTGTCATGTCCGTCGGTGAGAACGGCGGCGTACTTCGCAAACGCCTCCTTGGGCGTAAGCACGAGGCCTTGCTCCTCGAGACCAACCTGCGTCGTTCCAGCCTCGGCACTCGGCACGGTCGGCATCTCAATACCGGCGGCCTGGCGCGCCCAACCCCACGAGGTGTATTCGGAGCGTGCGTCCTTTTGTTCGAGGCCAACGAAAAAACGCGCCTCGCCCGCGTTCGCCGCGTCGTCGACGAGCGCAAGCGCGTAGCGGGGGAAGCCTTCCGCTGTTGAGGAGATCGGTACCACTAGCGAGTCACTTGGGCGCTGGAGGGCGCTTTCGTGTTCGGGAACCTTCCCGATAATGTCGTATGTCGCGCGGCGAAACTCGGCGGCACTTCCCGAGATGCGCGGGGCGAGGAGATCGGCATTCTTCTCTCCGTCAGCCTTTTCAAGTGCACTCGCGTACTGCGTGAGGATCTCACCGAGCTTCGTTCCCGTGAGTTCAGGGGTGGGGCTCGCGAGTTTGGGGCCGGGATCGACCTTGGGCGGTTTCGTTTCGCTTCCGCATGCACTCAGCGCACCTGCGGCGGTGAGCGCGGTCAGCCCGAGGAGGCTGCGCCTCGAAAGTCCTGTCATCATTCTTCCTCGATCGGTGTGGCAATGGGGTCGGTCATCGTGGTTGTGGCGTTGCTTCCGTTGGCACGCCTGCGGCCGGGGCGCACACTCGCGCCTCCCGCGCTGGTCTCGCTCTTATCGAGCTCAAGAGCCTTGAGCCGGTCGGTCACGTCATCGGGCGTGCCGCGGCGGCGGCCTGGACGCGCAACCGTCACGGGAGTATTGGCGGTGGTCGCCTCGACGGCTGGAGCGGGTTCGGAATCCTCCGCCGTTTCGGCAACAGCGGCTGCGGCAGACTCGGTTTCCGTCTCCCGAGCCTCGACCGGCTCAGGTCCGTGCGATGCCTTAGCCTCAGGGGCCGGTTCCGGCTCGAGCGCCCGCCCGGGTTCAGCGGCAATCTGAGATTCGTGGGAGGCGTCAGCCTCGGGGGTCAGCTCCGATTCGGCGGGCTCACCGGTTCCGACGCCTGCCTCCGCGACGCGTGAACCCTGCGATGAGGCCTCTTGCACCGACGGCTCCTCCTCACCTGAAGCCTCCCCCGAGGTGGAGCTAGCGTCGGACTCTCCTTCGCCCTCGTTGAGAACGGGCCGGTCCCGCAGCGCTTCTTCGAGTTCCAGATCACGCTCAGGACGCGAATTGAACGCGATGAGGAGCAGCACGAGACCGATGATGAGCAGCACGGCGCCGACGGCATACGCGTACGGCGTCCACGGGTTCGAGGCGTGAGACGGCCACGTAATCTGGACCTCGGTGATGGTCGAGGCATCGCTATCGTTCGCGAGGAGAATTGCCCGATACGGCTGGCGGTTCTTCGGATCGAGCTCCGCCTTCGACCACTCCTCGATGGCAAAGGTCTCTCCCGATTTTTTCTCCTCGACTTCGGACCACAGATCCGAGTTCTGGACGCCCTGGGTCCCCTCGCTCTGATCGGCATTCTCGGTGCTCGTGGCAAGGGTCGACCAGTTCGAAGCACCCGTGATCGCCGTGTACTTCGATTTTGCGAGGTATTCCTTCACGGTGCCTTCGGGGGCAGAAATCATGAAGTAGTCACCGCTCGACTTAATCGTCACGGTGCCTTTCTGCCCTCCTACGTACAGCACTCCGGGGTTGATCACGACCGCTGCCCCGGGATTATTGAAGCTTGCTTTCGCGGTGTGGTTCTCCTTTGGTGCCCACACGGTTTGGCCGGCCCATCCGAGCGCGAGTCCCGCAAGACCGAGGAGGATGAGGATGCCCGCTAGCCACTTTCGCACGAGGACACGACCTTTCGCTCTTCCGACGTCATGAATGCTGCTTTTCACAGTACCCACCTATTTTGTCGAAGTTTCCCGGCGATGGTCTGAAGGCCGCGAATGGTAGTGGGCAGGCCAACACTTCATGTAAAGAGCGTTCAAAGACCCATCACGTAGGCTTTACCGGTGCGATTAGTTCTAGCGGAATGTTCTGTCAATTACGTCGGTCGGCTTACGGCGCACCTCCCGCGAGCCCCTCGGCTTCTCGTGGTGAAAGCTGACGGAAGTGTGCTCGTCCACTCCGACGGCGGCAGCTATAAACCCCTCAACTGGATGGCACCGCCGTGCACGCTCGCGATCGAACCCGCCGAGGCCGAGGACGCCCTCGAAATGTGGAAGGTTACGCATAAGAAGACCGGTGACAGCCTTGAAATCACGGTGTTCGAGATTTTCGAGGAGATGAGCCGCGATCTCGGAATCGACCCTGGTCTCCAAAAGGCAGGCGTCGAGGCTCATCTGCAGGCGCTCCTCGCCGAGAATATGGCAAGCATCGGTGAGGGCTGGAAGCTCGTGCGCCGCGAATACCCCACCGCGATCGGCCCCGTGGACATCCTCGCCAAGAACCCCGAAGGCGAAACGGTCGCGATCGAAATCAAGCGACGCGGTGAAATCGACGGTGTGGAGCAGCTGACCCGCTACGTTGAGCTCCTTAACCGCGATCCGCTTCTCGCGCCCGTGACGGGAATGTTTGCCGCGCAAGAAATCAAGCCGCAAGCGCGCACGCTCGCGAAAGACCGCGGCTTCGAATGTCTCACCCTTGATTACGACGAACTTCGTGGAATCGATAACTCTGAATTGAGGCTCTTCTAAATGGTCACGCGCATCGACGGCACCGCCTTCCTTTCCGGCTCCTTCGTTCCGGATGCCGCGATCCTCCTCGAGGACGACACGATCACCTACGCCGGCCCGGCACGTGGTGTGCCAAGCGGCCTCACCTTCGACGACCACGTGCGCCACGACGGCCTTATTCTCCCGGGACTCGTGGACCTCCACTGCCACGGCGGCGGTGGATTCTCCTTCCCTGACACCGAGAACCCGGCGCAGGCGGCGCCGGCCATCGCGGAGCATCGCGCACACGGCACGACGAGCATTGTTGCCTCACTCGTGACCGCCGCGCAGGACACGCTCATGTCGAGGGTGCGCGCGCTACGGTCGCTCATCGAGGCCGGAGAGTTGGCCGGAATTCACCTCGAGGGCCCTTTCATCTCCCACGCTCGCAAGGGCGCTCACGACCCCCAGTTCATCGCTGAGGGGGACGCCGCGCGCACCCTCGAGCTACTAGAGGAAGGCGGCGGCGCCATCGCGACCATGACAATCGCCCCCGAAGCCGATCTCGATGGCAGCGTGTCCCGCGCCCTCATCGCGCACGGCGCCCTCCCGAGCTATGGCCACACGGACTGCACCGGTGAGCAGATGGTCACCGCGATCCAGAGGGCTCAAGAAGAGCTGGCAAGCGTCGGACCCGTCGCCCGTTCCCTGAAGCCAACCGCCACCCACCTGTTCAATGCGATGCGCCCCATCCACCATCGCGACGCCGGCCCTGCATTCGCCGCTATCGACCAGGCCGCCGCCGGCACGGTCGTCGCCGAGCTCATCGCCGACGGCGTCCACACGTCCGCCGACACCGTGCGCTACACGTTCGACCTCATCGGCGACGGGCACATCATGCTCATCACCGACGCGATGGCCGCGACGGGAATGGCCGACGGCGACTACGTTCTTGGCTCGCTTCCCGTCACGGTCAAAGACGGCGTTGCAACCCTCACCGAAGGCGGCGCGATCGCGGGAGGCACCGCCCACCTACTCGACGTCGTGCGCTTCGCCCACCTCGAGGCAGGCGTGCCTCTTGAGCGCGCTGTTTTCGCCGCAACCGCAACCCCCGCGACGGTACTGGGACGCGACGATATCGGCGAGATTCGTGAGGGTGCTCGCGCAGACCTCGCGCTCGTGAGCGCCGAGGGGCTCGAGCCCGAACGGGTCATGCACGGCGGAACCTGGGTGCACTAACCCCCGATACACGCAAAGGCCCCACCTGCACTCGGCAGGCGGGGCCTTCGTGAAAAAGTCTCGCGGACGCTTAAGCGGCGTCACCCTCGAGCTCTGACGACGGAGTGGAGCGCGCAAGAGCCGCCTCGCGCGCTGCCTCCTCGGTGAGGACCTCGTCGGCAACGACGTTCACGGCCTCGTCGTCAACGGAGCAGAAACCGCCCGTGACCTGGAACTCGTGCTTCGTTCCACCGACTTCGGTAATCACCACGGGGCCCTCGCTCAGGAGCGCAAGGTGCGGCTCCATGCCGGCCATGATGCCCATCGCGCCGTCGATGGCGAACACCGAAACGTACTCGGCTTCGCCTTCCCAGATGCTGCCCTCGGCCGACACGAAGTTGACCTTCATGGCACTCACTTCGAGGTTTCCTTCTGGATGCGGTCCCAGTTCTTCAGCACGTCGTCAATACCGCCAACGTTGAAGAACGCCTGCTCGGCGATGTGGTCGAACTCGCCGTCGCAAATGCCCTTGAAGCCCTCGATCGTGTCGCGCAGCGGCACGTCCGAGCCGTCCACACCCGTGAACTGCTTCGCCATGTGGGTGTTCTGCGAAAGGAACTGCTGGATGCGGCGTGCGCGCGCGACGATGACCTTGTCCTCTTCCGAGAGCTCATCGACACCGAGCATCGCGATGATGTCCTGAAGTTCCTTGTTGCGCTGAAGAATCTGCTTGACGCGAACCGCGACATCGTAGTGATCCTGGCCGATGTAGCGCGGGTCGAGGATGCGCGAGGTCGACGCAAGCGGATCGATCGCGGGGTACAGACCACGCGAAGCGATCTCACGGCTGAGCTCGGTCGTCGCATCGAGGTGCGCAAACGTCGTGGCCGGAGCCGGGTCGGTGTAGTCGTCAGCGGGAACGTAGATCGCCTGCATCGACGTAATCGAGTGGCCGCGCGTCGAGGTAATGCGCTCCTGGAGCACACCCATCTCGTCCGCGAGGTTCGGCTGGTAGCCCACCGCCGAAGGCATGCGGCCAAGGAGGGTCGACACCTCGGAGCCCGCCTGCGTGAAGCGGAAGATGTTGTCGATAAACAGGAGCACGTCCTGGTTCTGCACGTCGCGGAAGTACTCCGCCATCGTGAGAGCCGAAAGTGCCACGCGAAGACGCGTGCCCGGCGGCTCGTCCATCTGGCCGAACACAAGAGCGGTCTTCTCGATCACGCCCGATTCGGTCATTTCCTCGATGAGGTCCCAGCCCTCACGCGTGCGCTCGCCAACACCGGCGAACACGGAGACGCCGTCGTGGTTGTTCGCCACGCGGTAGATCATCTCCTGAATAAGAACGGTCTTGCCCACGCCGGCGCCGCCGAACAGGCCGATCTTGCCACCCTGCACATACGGGGTGAGGAGGTCAATCGACTTGATGCCGGTCTCAAACATCTGAGTCTTCGACTCAAGCTGATCGAAGTTCGGGGCCTTGCGGTGAATGGGCCAACGCTCGTTAATCTCGAGCTTCTCACCCTTGTCGCCGTTGAGCACATTGCCCACGACGTCGAAAACGCGTCCGAGGGTGAAGTCGCCAACGGGAACGGAGATGGGTGCGCCCGTGTCGCGCACGGCCTGGCCGCGCACGAGACCGTCGGTCGGCTTGAGCGCGATACCGCGCACCATGCCGTCGCCGAGGTGCTGGGCGACCTCGAGGGTGAGGGTCTGCGTGCTAGTGCCGCCATCCTCATCGCCCGTGGGCAGCTCAATCTCGGTGACGAGAGCGTTGTACATGTCGGGGATCTGGCCCGCGGGGAATTCGACGTCGACAACGGCGCCGGTCACGCGAGCGACACGACCGATGGCGGCGCTAGCCTCGGTCTGTGCCGGGGCATTTTCGGTGATGGTCATTCTTTTACTCCAAATGTGCTTTCGTGCTCAGCGTTCTTTCCTGCCGGAGGCATTGAGGGCGTCCGCACCGCCCACGATCTCCGTGATTTCCTGCGTGATCTCGGCCTGGCGAGCGGAGTTTGCGAGGCGCGTGAACTTCTGGATCTGCGTTTCCGCGTTGTCGGTCGCAGTCTTCATGGCCTTCTGCCTGCTCGCGTGTTCCGACGCGATCGATTGGAGAAGGATGTTGATGATGCGCGACTCGACGTAGCGCGGCACGAGCTGTTCGAACACCTCATCAGCGCTCGGCGTGTACTCGTACAGCGGGTACTGCTTCGTCAATCGGCTCTCGGCGCCTTCGGCACTCAACTGCAGCGGCACGAGGCGCACGACATTCACATCCTGGCGGAATCGGTTCGTAAACCGGTGCCCCACGACGTAGAGCTCGTCGAGATGGTCCTCGATTTCTTCCGTGAGTAGAGCCTCGCGGAAGAGTGAGGCGATTTCGCGACCGAGTTTCGGAAGGTCTTCTTCCTTGACACCGATCCACGACTTCTCCGCCGGTCGGTTACGGAACCGGTAGTACGAATCGCCCTTGCGGCCAACGACGTACATGATCGGTTCTTTGCCCTCGTCGCGAAGCTTGTTCGTGAGGTGCTCGGCCTCGCGGATGGCGCTCGGCGAGTACGAACCCGCCATACCGCGATCCGAGGTAATGAGCAGAACTCCCACGCGATTCGAGAAAGTACGATCCGCTTCAAGGAACGGGTGGTTCGTCTCTTCCGAGTGCTGCACAACCGAGGCGATCGCTTTGGTGATCGCTTGTGCGTAGGGCGTCGTGGCCTGCACGCGTGCGTGCGCCTTCGAGATTCGGGCAGCCGCGATCATTTCCTGGGCCTGGAAGATTTTCTTCATGCCCTTCGCGGAGCCGATCCGCTTCTTGTATTCCCTTTGCTGGGCTCCCATATCTCTCCCTCGTGACTAACGTTCTCTTACTCGAACATCCGCCACTACTTGGAGGACTTGAGGATCGACTCTTGCTCGATGGCCTCGTCTTCGATCACGCCATTGTTGTCGTACACGGCGTCCTTCTGCTTCTCAGCGAAGTAGTCGCGCTTGACGTTCTCGATCACGGTCTCGAGTTCCGCTTCGGTTTCCGGCGAGAATTTCTTGGTCTCGCGGATGGTTTCGAGGATCGTGCCGTTGTGGCGCAGGAACTCGTGCAGACGCTCCTCAAACTCGAGGATGTCCTCGACCTCGATCTCGTCAAGCTTGCCCTTCGTGCCGGCCCAGATCGACACCACCTGTTCCTCGAATGGCATGGGCTTTGCCTGGCCCTGCTTGAGAAGCTCAGTAAGGCGAGCGCCGCGCGCAAGCTGCTGCTTCGAAGCCGCGTCAAGATCCGAGGCGAACATCGCGAACGCCTCGAGGTCGCGGTACTGCGCGAGCGAAATCTTGAGCGTACCGGAAACACCCTTCATGGCCTTGGTCTGTGCCGAACCGCCAACGCGCGACACCGAGATACCCACGTCGACTGCGGGACGCTGGTTGGCGTTGAAGAGATCCGACTGGAGGAAGCACTGGCCGTCGGTAATCGAGATGACGTTCGTCGGGATGTAGGCCGAGACGTCGTTGGCCTTCG
This sequence comes from Dermabacter sp. HSID17554, assembly GCF_003989295.1. Classification (NCBI taxonomy): domain Bacteria; kingdom Bacillati; phylum Actinomycetota; class Actinomycetes; order Micrococcales; family Dermabacteraceae; genus Dermabacter; species Dermabacter sp. HSID17554. The sequence continues at coordinate 468,186 of NZ_RBLW01000001.1, forward strand.
TTTCGATAATCGGCAGGCCGGTCATCGAACCGCCACCCATGTCGTCGGAGAGCTTTGCACAGCGCTCAAGCAAACGCGAGTGGAGGAAGAAGACGTCGCCCGGGTAGGCCTCGCGGCCCGGCGGACGGCGAAGCAGAAGCGACACGGCGCGGTAGGCCTCGGCCTGCTTCGAGAGGTCGTCGAACACAATGAGAACGTGCTTGCCCTCGTACATCCAGTGCTGGCCGATTGCCGAGCCCGCGTAGGGAGCGATGTACTTGAAGCCCGCGGGGTCGGAGGCAGGGGCGGCAACGATAGTGGTGTAGTCGAGCGCGCCGTTTTCCTCGAGGGTCGCACGCACCGAGGCGATCGTCGAGCCCTTCTGGCCCACGGCAACGTAGATGCAGCGCACCTGCTGATCCGGGTCGCCCGTTTCCCAGTTGGCCTTCTGGTTGAGGATCGTGTCCACGGCGATCGTGGTCTTGCCGGTCTGGCGGTCGCCAATGATGAGCTGGCGCTGGCCGCGACCGATCGGGGTCATCGCGTCGATGGCCTTGATGCCGGTCTGGAGCGGTTCCTTCACGCTCTTACGCTGCATGACGCTCGGCGCCTGGAGTTCGAGGGCGCGGCGGCCCGTGGTCTCGATGTCGCCGAGGCCGTCGATCGGGCGGCCCATCGGGTCAACGACACGGCCGAGGTAGCCGTCGCCAACGGGGACCGAAAGGACCTCCCCGGTGCGGCGCACCTCCTGGCCTTCTTCGATGCCGGTGAATTCACCGAGAACAACGACGCCGGCCTCGCGAAGTTCGAGGTTGAGGGCGAGTCCAAGCGAGCCGTCCTCGAAGCGCACGAGCTCGTTTGCCATGAGGTTCGGCAGACCCGAGACGCGTGCAATGCCGTCTGCTGATTCGGTAACGCGGCCAATTTCTTCGCGACCTGCGTTCTGGGGCTGGTAGTTCGACACCGCAGTGTCGAGTGCGTCCCGGATGTCCTCGGGACGAATGGTGAGCTCGGCCATCGCGCTCCGCTTCCTTCTTGGTCATTCCCGGTGCTACCGGGAGGGGTGGTACGTGTTCTCGTTGGTGATTCTTAGGCGGAAATGCGTTCGCGCGCATCGCGAACACGGCCGAAGATCGTGGCGTCGTAGAGGTCGTCACCGATCGTGATGCGGAGGCCGCCAATCACGCTCGGGTCGATCTCGTAGTTCAGGCTCAGCTCCCCGCCGTAACGGGCGGAAAGAATGCGCGTGAGGCGTTCCTGCTGCTCGGGAGTCAGTTCGACCGCGCTCGTGACTACGCCGGAACGGCGGTCACGTTCGGCGCTCGCAAAGTTCGCGAACCCGAGGAGTCGGGCGGGAACCTTGGCAGAGGGCTCGAAGCTCACCGCTTGAGCGGCAATGGCGACGGTTGCCGAATCCACCTTGCCACTCAGGAGCCTCTCGATGATCCCCACGCGCGCCGAGATGTCGTCGCGCTTGGAGTCGAACGCTTCGGAGAGCTCCGGGGTGTCCTCGACGAGGCGCGCGACCTGAAAGAGTTCTTCTTCCACGGTGTGCGCTGCACCTTGCCCTCGAGCTTCATCGAGAACGAGGGAGACGCCCGCAAACTCGATTCCTTCGAGGAGGTGGTTTTGCTCCGACCATGTGCACCGCGAGGCCTCAAGAAGAACCTCGAGAGCGGCCTCGCTGACGCGGCCGCCGAAAAGGCGCCGCACGACATCGGCCTTGAGGTCCTCGTCGCGACCGGGGTCGCTCAAGAGGCGCACGAGCTGATTGCTCGAGTCGATGACGCGCACGGCTTCGAAAAGCTCGTGTGCGATCTCGGTGGTGGGGGCGTTCGCCGAGGTGGACTCCGAGGCGCGCCTAAGCACGCTGTGGAGCGACTTGGCGGAAACTCCGCGCATGTGCTGTGCCTTCCTTACTTCGCCGCGGTCGACGATTCAAGCTCGTCGAGGAAACGATCGATCACGCGGCGCGAGCGCTCGTCGTCGCTAAGCGATTCGCCCACGATCTTCGAAGCGAGTGTGCTTGCGAGCGAGCCAACTTCGCCGCGAAGCTCGGCGCTTGCCTGCGCCTGCTCGGCCGCGATCTGTTGCTTGCCCGCACCGATCATGCGCTCGGTCTCGAGGCTTGCGCGAGTGCGAGCCTCTTCGATGATGCGCGAGCCCTCTTCGCGGGCCTTTTCGCGCATCTCAGCAGCTTCGCGGCGTGCGGCAGCGAGTTCGCTTTCCTGCATGGCCTTGAGGCGATCGGCCTCGTACTGGGCCTCTTCCGCCTTACGGATTCCACCCTCGATCTTCGCTGCACGTTCGTCCAGGACCCGATTCATCTTCGGGAGAACGAACTTCATGAATACGAAGGCAAAGATGAGGATGAAGATGGCGCTCCAAACAATTTCAGGGACATGGGGGATGAGCAAGTCGTACTTGCTGACCTCCCGTTCTCCACTTGCCAGATACATTCGGATTTAGCCTCAGGAGAAGAGGAGGCCGGTGACGATCGCGAGGAGCGCGATAATCTCGACGAATGCCATGGCGATAAGCATCGTGGTCTGAAGCGAGCCGCGGATCTCGGGCTGGCGCGCCATTGACTCGACGGTCTTGGCGCCGATCATACCGATGCCGAGGGCCGGGCCGAAGGCCGCGATGCCGTAGGCGAGCGACGAGAGATTGCCGTTGATTTCAGCGAGAATGGTGGTGCCCACGAGGGTATTCCTTTCAGTTTTCTGCCGCGTTGCCGGGCAGGGTTTCGGTTGTGAGCCGAGGCTCGGGGTGGAAAATCGGGAAAATCGAAGCGCCTTAGTGGCTTTCGCTCGTCGCCATGTTGATGTACACGGCGGAAAGTACGGTGAAGATGAAGGCCTGCAGAAGAGCAACGAAGATTTCGAAGCCGAAAATGCCGAGTGCAAAGGCCCCCGCGAAGGGAGTCGCGGCAATGAGCCACGATCCTGAGAAGAGGATCGCCTGCGTGAGGGAAATGAACACGACGAGCATCATGTGACCAGACACCATGTTGGCGAGAAGACGCACGGTGAGCGAGAACCAGCGCACGACGGCGAGCTGGAGAAACTCGATGGGTGCGAGGAGGAGGTACACGGGCTTCGGAACGCCCGGGGGCATGGTCTCGTGCTTGAAGTACCCGAGGAAGCCGTGCTGCTTCATGCCGCAGTACACGTAGGTGCCGAAGGTCCACATCGCGAGCAGGAACGGCATGCCGATCACGGAGGTGCCGGCAAGGTTGAGGCCCGGGGTCACACCAGCGAGGTTCATCGAGAGGATGAGGAAGAAGAGCGTGTAGAGCATGGGCGCGAAGCGGCGGCCCTTTGCTTTACCGAGAACGGGCTCGATCGCGTTGTCGCGAATGAAGCCCATGAAGAGCTCGAAAACGCTTTGGATGCGCCCCGGCACAACCTTGGCCCGGGAGGCAATCGCGTAGGTAATCGCGAGGCAGCCCACTACTACGATGAGGCGAACGAGCTGCACGCGATTGAACTCAAACGGGGTGCCCGCAAAGAGAAGCGCGTCAGGGAAAAAGTCGGCGAGGGAGGGGATGTGAAAATCCAGCCCACCTTCGGCGACGAGTCGCGAAGTTTCGCTAGGAATCAACTGCTCTTACTCCAGAGTTGTCGGCTCACGCTCGGCGTTCACCACGGGCAGGGGACGATCTGTTCGACGCGGCCGCGTTGCCGTGCAGGCGCCTTCAGCACACATGCAGACTTCGCCGCTAATCGTTCAGCATTCTGTATCAATATAACAGAGGAGGAGGCGGACTTTTGACTCAGGTTGGTGCCTCTTACACCTCAATTTTCGGCCGCGTACGCGCAAGGAGCACTCCTTCGACCGCGGTTGGGGCAACCGCGCCAAAGAGAAGCGCAATTCCTACCCACGGCATAGAGAGCCATGTTGCTTCCCTGAGCAGAATGAGACACACAATCAGCACGAGCATCTTGCCGCCCCACGTGCATGCGACAGTGCCGAGCATGATGACGGGGCTCTGGGCGATACCCCAGTACGCGACGATGAGTGCGGGCAAGGTGATGACGAGCGAAAGAAGAGCGCCGATGATGGCGCCGTTTCGGGCAAGCGGGTCAAAGCCCACCCAAGCGACAAGCACGACGACGGCAGCGATCACTGCGCCCACGGCCACCGCAGAAACGATCGCTTTTTGCACCAGGGCGTTGTTGTGCGCGCGGTTCTTTTCTGCGGTGCTCATGAGGTTTTCTCCAGGTCCTGGTTTTTTCGAGCGCGAGCGAGCGCCCGCAGGGGGTCAAGGGTCACGACTATAGCGATGACGAGTGAGCCGATCCAAATGATCATTGCGGTCTTGACCTCGAAAAATACGGGCGCAAGAAGGCATAGGCACACGAGCGCGGTCCACGTGTACATGATCAGCACGGCGCCGAGTTTCGAATGGCCAAGGTTGAGCAGGCGATGGTGCAGGTGCCGACGGTCCGCATGAAAGGGGGATTTTCCGCTTCCCACGCGCCGCACGACCGCAAGCACCATGTCGAGGGCGGGAAGGATCATGACGCCCACGGGCATGAGGATCGGAAGAAGCTGGCCGAAGGCATCGGAGGGGGCGAGGCGAGCCGGATCGACCTGGCCGGTCACGGCGATGGTTGCCGAGACCAGCAAAAGACCGAGGAAAAGGGCTCCCGAATCGCCCATGAAGATGCGCGCCTTTGAAAAGTTGTGCGGGAGGAATCCGAGGCACGCACCAATCATGACCGCGGTGATGAGCGCGGCCATCGAGGAGTAGTCGGTTGAGGAGACGTCACGCGTGAGCAGGTAGGCATAGATAAAGAAGGCTCCTCCCCCGATCGCCATGACCCCGGAGGCGAGCCCGTCGAGCCCGTCGATAAAGTTCACGGCGTTCATCGCCGCCACAATCACGATGACGGTCAAAATGAGCGAGGACCGAGCGGAAATGAGCGTGAGCCCCCCGATCGGGAGGGTAGTCAACTGCACTCCCTGCGACGCGACGAACAGCGCGATGAGCACTTGGCCGGCAAGTTTCGTGAGCCAGTCGAGGTCAAATTTGTCGTCGAGACCGCCGAGCAGGCAAATAAGCCCGCCCGCAATGAGGATCGACCAGACTTTAAAGGAACCGCGAAAAATGGGGTCGAGGAAGGGAACGTTCGAGGCAAGCACCATCGCGACCGCGACACCCGCGAACATCGCCACCCCACCGAGTCGAGGGGTGACATCCTGATGCACATCACGGTCACGCACGGCGGTCATCGCGCCGATGCGCCTCGCAACGACGCGCGCCGCGGGCGTCACGAGATAGGTGACGGCCGCGGCGATCAGGAGAAGAAAGAGGTAAACCCTCAAGCGTCGGCCTTATCCTCGCCGGCAGTGGATTTTTCTTCGGGCGCCTTCGCGCCGTCGGCTTCTTGAACCTCTCCGGGCTCTACAGATTCTTCGGCGTGGTCGACCTCTTCGGGATCGTGCGGCTTTTCGGGCGTGAAGATTTCCCCGAACTTTTCCACGATCTCTTCTTCGCTCAACGCACCACGGCGCAGGATCTTCGGGGGGTTCACTGTCGCGTCGATGATCGTCGAGGACTCACCAATGCGCGATTTGCCGCCGTCGAGGTACACCTCGACTGCATCACCGAGCTGCACGGCCGCGTCCATGACGCTCTTGGCGGCCTCACCACCGTGCTTATTCGCACTCGACACGGCGAGCGGACCGGTCCTCTTAAGGAGCGCGATGGCGGCCTCATGGTTGGGCATGCGCAGCGCCACCGTGCCCTTGGTTTCGCCAAGGTCCCAGTGCAGGGAGGGCTGGGCCTGGACGATCACGGTGAGCGGGCCGGGCCAGTATTCCTCCACGAGATCCTCGATAATCGGAGGAATATCGAAGCCGAGGGCGTGCATAACGTTCGGGTCACCGATCAGCACGGGAGGCGGGAACTGGCGGCCACGGCCCTTGGCATCGAGGAGCGCTTGAACGGCGTCCTTGTTAAAGGCATCGGCACCGATCCCGTACACGGTGTCGGTGGGCAGCACGAGCAGTTTGCCGTCCTTGACGGCGGTGGCTGCCGCCTCGAGGGCGGCCTCGCGCGTGGATTCGTCGGTGTAGTCGTAAACGCTCACGTGCCTCATTCTCTCACTTGTGGTGCGCGGTGCGCCACGAGGAAGCGGTCGCGTCCCGTGAGGTCGCACGCGGTGCGGATCATCTCGAAGTTTCCTGTGGCCCCGGCGAGCGCTCGAGTCGCGTCCCCCTGACTTTCATCGTGCTCCATCACGAGGAGCCCACCTGGACGCAAGAGGCGTGCGGCGAGCTCAATCACGGCGCCGGGAACGTCGAGTCCGCTCTCCCCTCCCCCAAAGAGCGCCTCGTGCGGGTCATAGTCGCGCACCTCGGGGTCGGAAGGGATTTCGCGTGCCGGGATGTAGGGAGGGTTTGCAAGGACGAGGTCGAGCGGCCTCTCGGGAATGTACGCTCGCACAAAGTTGTCGAGTTCTTTTTTCTCCGTGGGCAATTCGGCGCAAAAGACGTCGGAGCGGCCTGGCCCGGCAGCTTCGCAGTTGCGCTGCGCAAGTTCCACGGCGCGCTCATTCACGTCAAACGCGCTCACGCGGGCGGCGGGGAATTCGTCGAGGAGCGCGGCGGCGAGGGTTCCGCTTCCGGTGCAGGCGTCAAGGGCGCGCAGGGGGTCCGACGCTTGCTGGCCTTCGTCGCGCACCCACGTGTGGGCGATGTCGAGCGCGAGCTCGGTCTCGGGCCGCGGGAGAAACACGCCGCGGGCGGTTTCCAGGGTGAGACGGCGAAAGGGGGCTTCGCCGAGGAGCAGCTGTAGGGGCTCGCGTTTTTCGCGGCGTGTGAGCACCGCGTCGACGTCAGCTTCGAAGGTTTCGGGGAGCTCGTCGAGGAGCACGAGGGACGTGCTCGCACGCGCGGCGTGGGTGACAATGAGCCGTGCCTCAGCCTCGGCGGAGTCAATGCCTGCCGCGTGCAGTCTCGAGCGTGCATTGCGCCGCGCGAGCGCGACGCGCTGCGACACGCTGAGCCTCCCGCGAGTCATGTGTGCCTACTCGTTCGAGCCTGCGGCGGCGAGCATCGCTTCACGATCGGCATCCATGAGGGACTTCACGACCGGCTCAAGGTCCCCGTTGAGAACCTGGTCGAGGTTGTTGGCCTTGTACCCGGTGCGGTGGTCGGCGATGCGGTTCTCGGGAAAGTTGTAGGTGCGGATGCGCTCGGAGCGATCCACGGTGCGCACCTGGGAGCGACGGGTAGCGGAAGCTTCCGCTTCCTGCTCGGCGTGCACGGCATCGAGCAGGCGCGAGCGGAGGATTCGCATGGCCTGCTCCTTGTTCTGGAGCTGACTCTTTTCGTTTTGGCAGCTCACCACGAGCCCCGTGGGAAGGTGCGTGATGCGCACGGCCGAGTCGGTCGTGTTCACGCTCTGCCCGCCTGGGCCAGACGAGCGGTAGACGTCGATGCGCAGGTTGTTCGGGTGGAGTTGTTCCGCTAGAAACTCGTCTTCATCTGCCTCGTCGGCCTCGGGCACAACGAGAACACCGACGGCCGAGGTGTGGATGCGGCCCTGGGATTCAGTCACGGGCACGCGCTGCACGCGGTGCACACCGCCCTCGTATTTGAGGTGCGCCCACACGCCTTCAGCGGGACCCACATTGCCGCGCGTGCGGATCGACATCGAGAGATCTTTATAGCCGCCGAGGTCATTCTCGGTCTCGGTAATGATCTCGGTGCTCCAGCCATTCCTTGTGGCGTATGCCTCGTACATGCGCACGAGATCTGCGGCGAACAGGGCTGACTCGTCGCCGCCCGCACCAGCCTTGACTTCGAGGATCACGTCGCGCGCGTCGTTGGGGTCGCGCGGCGCGAGCAGGTCCTCAAGCGTAGCCGTGAGTTCTTCGCGCTTGGCTTCAAGCGCCTTCGCTTCCTCCGCCATCGACGAATCCTCTTCGGCAAACTCGCGCGCCGTTTCGAGGTCCTCGCCCGTCGCAAGCCACTCGCGGTACGCCCTCACCACGGGACCGAGCTCGGCGTACCGGCGCCCCACGCGCTTGGCCTTGTTGTGGTCGTTGTGAAGCGCGGGATCGGCCATTTGCTGCTCGAGGGCCGAGAATTCATCAACGAGCGAGGACACATTCTCAAACATGAGGGTCTTTCTTGACGTGGTGTAGCGGGCGTGGAGGTTTCGCGTACGCGAAAGCGGCGCCGACATCCCACATGGAGGCGGGGTGCCAGCGCCGCTTTGAAAAGCTACTTCTTGCGCTTGCCGTAGCGTGCTTCGAAGCGGGCCACGCGGCCACCGGTGTCAAGAATCTTCTGCTTACCGGTGTAGAACGGGTGGCAGGCCGAGCACACCTCGGAGTTGATCTTTCCGTCGGCTTTCGTGCTGCGGGTCACGAACGTGTTGCCACAGGTGCAGGTCACCGTGGTCTCCACGTATTCGGGGTGGATCCCCTTCTTCATGTGATGTCTCCTTTTCAATCATGGCCGCTGGGTCGGCTCCGCGACGCGGGCCGTGAACCAGAACCGCCGTCCAGTTTCCCATGAAAGGAAGCCGGAGCTCCAGTTGGCGGCCTGTAACTCTGCTTACAGGCCGCTTCCCATGAGCGTCGCCTGGACTTATTCGCCCTGGCGAGGAACTTTCGGGGTGGATTTCGACACGGCGAGCAGGAACTCCCCGTTGTTCTGCGACTTCTTGAGGCGTTCGAGGAGAAGCTCGATCGCTTGCTGCTGCTCGAGCTGGCTGAGTACACGGCGCAGCTTCCACATGATCGCGAGCTCTTCGTTGCCCATGAGCTCTTCTTCGCGGCGCGTACCTGACGCATTGACGTCGACGGCGGGGAAAATGCGGCGCTCGGCAAGCTTGCGGTCAAGCTTGAGCTCCCAGTTGCCGGTGCCCTTGAACTCTTCGAAGATCACTTCGTCCATCTTCGAGCCGGTGTCCACGAGCGCGGTCGCGAGGATCGTGAGCGAGCCGCCATTTTCCACGTTGCGGGCTGCACCGAAGAAACGCTTTGGCGGGTAAAGCGCCGAGGAGTCGACACCGCCCGAGAGGATACGTCCGGAGGCTGGCGCCGCGAGGTTGTAGGCGCGGCCGAGGCGCGTGATCGAGTCGAGGAGCACAACCACGTCGCGGCCCATTTCCACGAGGCGCTTCGCGCGCTCGATCGCGAGCTCGGCGACGGTCGTGTGGTCGTCAGCGGGGCGGTCGAAGGTCGAGGCAATGACCTCACCCTTGACGGTGCGCTGCATGTCGGTGACTTCCTCGGGGCGCTCGTCGACGAGCACAACCATGAGGTGAACCTCGGGGTTGTTCTGCGTGATCGCCTCGGCAACCTGCTGCAGGATGATGGTCTTACCGGCTTTCGGCGGTGCCACGATCAGGCCGCGCTGCCCCTTACCCACGGGGGCAACGAGGTCGATGATGCGAGGCGTGAAGTTCGTGGCCTTGTTCTCGAGGCGAAGGCGCGTATCGGGGTACAGCGGCGTGAGCTTGTTGAATTCAACGCGAGCTTTCGCCTTCTCCGGTGTCATGCCGTTGACGGTGTCGACGCTCACAAGTGCCGCGAACTTCGAGTGGGCCTTGTTGCCTCGTCCGCGCCCGCGGCCGCCACCACCGTGGTGGAAGTCCTGCTGGCGCTGCTGCTCTTCGCCATCCTTGGGGGCCTTGACCTGGCCCACGATTGCGTCGCCTTTACGCAGGCCATACTTACGCACCTGGTTCATCGACACGTAAATATCGCTCGGGCCGGGGAGGTAGCCGGTGGTGCGCACGAAAGCGTAGTTATCGCGAATGTCGAGAATGCCCGCAACCTTGACGAGCACGTCGTCTTCGCGCACCTGCGGCTCGCCGTTGTTGTCGTGATCGCGGCGGTTGCGATTGCGGTTGCGCTCGCGACCGCGCGAGCGGCGACCGCGACGGTCGTTGTTGTTGTCTTCTCCATCGCCGCGGTTGTTGCGGCGGTCGCGGCGGCCCTCGCCTTCACGATTCTTTTGATCGGAGTCATTGCCGCCCTGCCCGCGGTCGCTGCGGCGATCGCGACGGTCCTCGCGCGCGTCCTTGCGGCGCTCGCGCGCGGTCTCGGAATCAGGGAGTTTAATGTCTTCGACGCGGCGGGGGCTGTCCCCCCGGCGGCGAGCGTGGCGGTCGCCGCGCTCGTCGTCGTTGTCGCGGGCTTCAGCAGCGCGGTTGTCCTGAGCGGTGCCCTGGTCGTCGCTCGACTTTTCGCTCTGGTCTTTGCGGGTGCGCGCGGGCTTCTCTGCCTGCTCAGCGCTCGCAGCGCTCTTCGTGTTCGTCTGGGCAGGTTCGGCCGTGCCCGCGGTTTCAGCGGCGCTCGCCTTGGGAGCGCGCGCGGCGGGGGCCGACGGTACCTTGCCCGTGCTGATGGCTTCGATCAGCTCGCCTTTGCGGAGCTTACGCACGCCGCGGATGCCCATGGAAGTCGCGATGGCCTGAAGCTCCGGGAGCCTCTTTGTCGAAAGCTCGGCGGCGTCGGTGTAGTTGTCGTTCACCCGGGGTCCTTTCTGAGGTATGTGTCCCGTGGTTGTTCCCAGTTTCGTGAGGTGACGGTGCTCTTTTCGGGGAAAAACGCGCGCTCGGGCGCTTGGCGAGAGGCTCGTGACGCTTTCACGCCGAAGGAGGGGCACCAGTCGGTGTCAGGAATGCCCGGCCGCCATGAGAATGACTCGTATGCGATCGCCTACCGCCGAGGGAAGGATTGTGGCTTTACGCGGTGGCGGTTCGCCAGCCTTCAACGAGGGCGGGGCCACGTTCGCGTGGCCGAGCACCCTCACGATAACACAGTGCGAATGCCCTCTTGTGCAAGGGGCACGCGGGCGAGGCGCCAGTCGTCCGGGTCTTCCACCACTTCGCTCACGATACGCGCGATGTCGGCTGGGGCATCGGTGGGAATAAGTACCGTCGGGCCTGCCCCCGAGATTACGGCGGGCACGCCCTGCGAGCGCAGCACATGCACGAGGCTCACACTCTGGGGCATCTGCCCGCTCCGGGCATCCTGGTGAAGGCGATCGGCGGTGGCCTGGAACAGGCGCGAGGGGTCCTCCGCGAGGGCGTAGACAAGCAGCGCGGCGCGGGCAATGTTGTGAGTGGCGTCGCGGCGACGCACGTCGGGGCTCAGGCTCGCACGCGCCGCGATGGTGGAGAGCGTGCGGTTCGGCGAAATGATGAGGGGGCGCAGAACGGGGCGACCGTCGGCAGCATTCGCGACGCGCAAGCGCACGGCACGAACTTCTTCTCCCTCGGTGTAGGCGAGGCATGCACCTCCGTAGATGGCAGGGGCAACGCTATCGGGATGCCCCTCGATCGAGGCGGCGATCTCGAGCATCGCCTGATCGTCGATGGCGTTTGGGTCCTGGAGAATTCCTCGCGCCAGGGCAATACCGCCCACGATTGCCGCGGCGCTCGAGCCCAGGCCCGCTTCTTGGGGGATCACGTTCGTGCACGTGAGCCGCACGCCAATTTGGGGCGCACCCACCCATTCGAGGGTTTCGCGCAGCGTGCGGACGATGAGATTCGTGTCGTCGACGGGCAGCTCACCTGCCCCTTCGCCGTGGATCACCACCTCGGTGGCGCCCGTGGTGACCTCGAGCGTGTAGCGGTCGCGAAGGTCAAGGGCAATGCCGAGGCTGTCGAAGCCCGGCCCAAGGTTGGCGCTGGTCGCGCACGGCTGCACCGTCACGCGTTCTCTCGCGATTCTCACACTTGCCTCTCTTCATCGCGCTGCTGCCGCGGCGCTTCACCGGTGACTCGCACGGACCTGATGCGGGTAGCGTCGCTTCAAGCGTAGCGAGTTTCGGGGGTGCGGTGTCCGACGGTTGTCACTTTTCTGCCGCTACCCGAGGTCTCGCGCGAGGAGGTCCTCGAGGGTTTCGCGGCGGATCATTTCGGTGACCGTGCCGTCTTTGACGGAGACGACGGCTGGCTTGAGTGCAATGTTGTAGTTGGAGGCGAGGGCATAGCAGTAGGCGCCCGTGACGGGCACGGAAACGAGGTCGCCGCGCTTCACGTCGCCCGGGAGGTATTCGTCTTTCACCACGATGTCGCCGCTTTCGCAATGTTTGCCGACGATGCGCACGACGCGCGGCTCAACCGCGGAGGTGCGACTCGAGAGCAGGCACGAGTAGTCGGCATCGTAGAGGGCTGTACGGATGTTGTCGCTCATGCCACCGTCGATCGACACGTACAGGCGTTTTTGACCCGCGCCGAGCTCGACGTCCTTGAGCGTACCCACGGTGTAGAGCGTCTGCGTGGAAGGGCCGGCGATCGCGCGCCCGGGTTCGAAACCGAGTCGCGGAACCTCAAGGTCGAGCGCGCGGCAAGAGTTGTCCACGATGGCGGCGAGCTGTTCGGCGAGCTGCCCGGCCGTGCGCGGTGTGTTCTGAGTCGTGTACATCACGCCGAAACCACCGCCTAGAACAATGTGAGTCAGCGGCCTGCCAATCGCGTCGCGCCCTTCCTTCGCGAGCGCAAGCACGCGCCTTGCCGCGACCTCGAAGCCGTTCGTGTCAAAGATTTGGGAGCCAATGTGGGAGTGGAGCCCGTCGAGCGTGAGGGCTTTTGCGGCCTCGACGCGCCGGATCGCTTCGAGGGCCTCCCCCGTGGCGATGGAGATGCCGAATTTTTGGTCCTCGTGCGCGGTCGAGATGAATTCATGCGTGTGCGCTTCAACGCCGGAGGTGACGCGCAGTAAGACACGCTGGCATGTCCCCGCCGTCGCAGCGAGGGCGCTCACGCGGTCGATCTCTTCGAGAGAATCAAGCACGAGGCGCCCCACCCCGGCCTCGATCGCGTACTTGAGCTCCGCATCGCTCTTGTTATTGCCGTGGAACGTGAGCCGGCGAGCGTCGGACCCCGCGCGCAGCGCGATCGCGAGCTCCCCGCCGGAGCACACATCGAGGCCAAGTCCTTCGGAATGCACCCAGCGCGCCACCGCGGTCGAAAGAAAAGCCTTGCCCGCATAGCTCATGTCCACGCCGGAAAGCGGCGCGAAAGCCCGCTCGAACGTGTCGCGAAAGAGTCGGGCGCGCGAGCGGAAGTCCTCTTCGTCAATCACGAAGGTGGGCGTGCCGAATCGTTCCTTGATCTCGCCGACCCCCACTCCCGCGATCTCTACTTCGCCTCTCGCATTCCGGGTCGTGTTCATGCTCCAGAGCCCGTCGATCAGGTGGTTAACGTCGCTCGGGTACGGCAGCCACTGGGGAACCAGGTCGTTTCCGTGGAGGGCTCCCGCTTCGTGTGCGCGCATGCTGGCTCCTTGCTTGTGGATGGCGTTCGGTGAGCAAAACCCTAGGTCGTGGGCACGTCGTGGCGTGCACGTGTCCACGTGGAAAGATGCGGGACTTTACGCGAGCACCCATTCACAATTGATAGCGTCGAGGCGTGAAGCACGTGCCTCGGTAAAGGAGCATCATGTCCCGCGCATCCCTCGTCGTCGTTGCCAATCGCCTCCCTGTCGATCGCAAAACCGCCCCCGATGGTTCGACCGAGTGGGTGACGAGCCCCGGCGGCCTCGTGACCGCGATGGAGTCGGTCATGCGCAACGCTGAATCAGCCGCGTGGGTGGGCTGGGCCGGCGGTGCCGATGAGGACATCGCCCCGTTCGACATCGACACGATGCATCTCGTTCCGGTCGCCCTCACGGCCGAAGAGGTCGAGAAGTACTACGAGGGATTCTCGAACGACACGCTGTGGCCGCTCTACCACGACGTGATCGCCGACCCGAACTTCCACCGCACTTGGTGGGACGTGTACGTCGAGGCAAACCGCAAGTTTGCGAAGGCCGCGGCCGCCGCGACCGCCGAGGGCGGCACGATTTGGGTGCATGACTATCAGCTGCAACTCGTTCCCGAAATGATCCGCAGCCTGCGCCCCGATGTCACGATCGGCTGGTTCAACCACATTCCGTTCCCGCCGTTCGAGCTGTTCGCGCAGCTGCCGAAGCGCGATTCGGTTCTGCGCGGCCTGCTCGGTGCTGATCTTCTCGGCTTCCAGCGCGAGCGCGATGCCATCAACTTCACCACGTGCGTGCGTCAAATCCTCGGTTATCGCGCGAGTGAGCATCAGATCGTCGTGCCCGGACTCGGTCTCGAAGAGGACCGCACCGTCGAGGCGCGTTGCTTCCCGATTTCGATCGACGTGAGCGTGTACGACGAGCTTACGAAGGATCCGGCTGTGCTCGCGCGCGCGAAGGAGATCCGCGAGCAGCTCGGCAACCCGAAGAAGGTCGTGCTCGGCGTGGATCGTCTCGATTACACGAAGGGTATCCGCCACCGCCTCAAGGCGTACGGCGAGCTCCTCAACGATGGCGCGATCGATCCTCACGACGTCACGATGATCCAGGTCGCGACCCCGTCGCGCGAGAGGGTCGACGCGTACAAGCAGCTTCGCGATGAAATCGAGCTGACCGTCGGCCGCCTCAACGGCGATTTCGCGCCGATCGGCCGCCCTGCCATCTCGTATATGCACCGCACGTTCCCCCGCACCGATATGACCGCGCTTTACATGTGTGCGGACGTGGTGCTCGTGACGAGCCTTCGCGACGGCATGAACCTCGTGGCAAAGGAGTACATCGCCTCTCGCATCGATGAGCGCGGCGTGCTCGTGCTCTCGGAGTTCACGGGCGCGGCCGATGAGCTTCGCGCCGCAACCCTCGTGAACCCGCACGACATTGACGAGCTCAAGTCGGCGATCCTTCACGCGCTCGCCATGAGCGAGGAGGAGCAGCAAGACAACATGCGTTCGCTGCGCCGCCAGGTGTTCGATCACGACGTGCAGCGGTGGGCGTCGGATTTCCTCGAGGCACTCGAGAGGGTCGGTGGGGACCGGGGCGCAGAGGCCCGGAAGGGTCCCTCCCGCCCCACTCTCAGTTCCGACGCTTGCCCGCCGCGCGCCGAGCTCGATTCTGCACTCGAGGCTTTCGCCACGACTCCGCGAGTGCTCATTGCCTCGGATTTCGACGGCGTGCTCGCGCCGATCGTCGCGAATCGCGATGAGGCGCGTGCCGTCCCCGAGTCGCTTCAGGCGCTTCGATCCCTCTCAGGCCTCGATGGCACCAACGTCGCGCTCGTGTCGGGTCGCTCCCTTGAGGATCTCGATTCGCTCACGGAAATGCCAAGCTCAGTGGTGCTCATCGGTTCGCACGGAGCGGAGGTGGGCGCGCTTCCGGAGAGCATGGATGCGGGAATTCTCGATTCGTCGTCGCTCTCCATGACGGACGAGCGCCGCTCGCAGCTCGCCACGATCACCGCAGCTCTCGAGCGGATTTCCCGCAAGTACCCGGGCACCGAAGTGGAGAAGAAGCCCACGGCCGCCGTGCTCCACACGCGCAATGCGAAGGGCCGCGGCGCCGCGAACGCCACTGAGGAAGCCCTCGAGTATGCCCGCTCGATCCGCCACGCGAAGGTCACGCCCGGCAAGGCCGTCGTGGAATTCTCGGTGATCCCCGCAACGAAGGGCGAAGCGATCGACGCTCTCGCTCGCGCGTGCGCGTGCGACGCCTGGCTCTATCTCGGCGACGATGTCACCGACGAGTCCGTGTTCAATCGCGCCGGCAGTAGCGACCTCACGATCAAGGTTGGCCCCGGCGAGACCGCGGCGAGCTTCCGCATCGCCGATCCGGAAGCGGTCAAGGAGCTGCTCGCCGAGCTGCTCGCGAAGCGTGCGGAGTAAGGCGGTCATGACACTTGAGGCCTAAAGTGTCATCGCCGAAGCGTTCGTGAAACTTTAGGCCTCAAGGTTTCACCTCTCGCGTGGGGCCCGGCGCCTAGTAGTTCTGCATCGCGTACGTGGCGGCGCGCTCGAAGAGCACCCCGTCGACGGGCAGGGCGTTCGCGACGAACTCGGCACGGAGGATCTCGAACACGTTGGTGCTGCCGCGTGTTTTGAGTGCTTGATCGAGTTTCATCGCGAGTTTTTCCTCCACGATGCTGCCGTCGGTGTTCTCACGCAGAACGTCGAGGAGTCCGCGAAGCCGCTTTTCGACCGTGGATTCCTCTTCTCGCGGCTCAATGCCGTTTTTCTTGTCCTCATTTGCGGCGGCGGCGAGGCGCGACATGGCCTTAACGAAGACGTCGAGTGCGTCTTCGCTACCCTGCATCATCTGGCTAAATTGTTCTTGATCGCTATCGATATCAAACAGTGCTTCGACAACTTTGCGACGCATCGTATGGGACTTTGAGAGGGCGCTCTCGGAGTTTTTACTCGCGAGCTGTTCGACCTCCTCGTCGCCCGTGAGCTTTTCCCACACTGCATAAACATTGCGTCTGCTCGTGGAATCCGAAATGTCGATTCCGGCTGCCGCAAACAGTTCGTTGACCTGTTCCACCGCTTGTTGAAACGCTCCCTGCAGCGGGTCGCCTTCACCGCCAGAAGACACTCGCCCGTCGAATCCCGGGACGGGAAGCGGCGCGCGCGCCTGATCGATGTCAAGCTCAAGCGCTTCCCCACGATCAACGTCGCCTGTGACTGCGGTCGCGACGATGTCCACACCAGTCACAAAGTCGTCTTCTGTACCGCGGGTTCCGAGCTTGAGGTTGCGCGCGAGGATGTCGGCAAACACCGCGCGCTTGTGGAGCGTGACTTCTTGGAAGTCGATGAACTGGCTGAGGAAGTCCCACGCATGCACGTATTTCACGAGGTTTGCGCGGAAGTCGGTGGCAATCGCCTTGTTTTCTGCGTCGTCGTTCGCGATCGCGGCCCGGTACATGTCCGTCCACCTCGTGACAACCGGTCCGAGGCGGCCTTGGATCAACGAGTCCTTACGCCTCACATCGATGTCGCGGTCGAGCACAACGTTCGCGACTGCTTCCATCTCTTCTTGGTCGTAAAACGGCGAAGAATCAAGCAGGCGGCCAAGGTCAGGCAACGCGTTCGGGTCCACGCTCGTGTCGATCGTGGCTTGGGAATAGTACGGCTGAAACGCGCCGAGGATCGCTTCGGGAGAGTTCACGAAATCCACGACGTAAGTTTTCGTTTTGTTTTTCGAGGGCATCGTGCGGTTAAGCCTCGAGAGAGTTTGCACGGCGAGCACTCCGGAAAGGGGTTTATCGACGTACATTGCGGAAAGGCGCGGTTCGTCGAAGCCGGTGACGAATTTGTTGGCGACGATGAGGAACTTGTAACTGTCCCCGTCGAACATCGCGGTCGTTTCCATACGCCTGGAACCGTCGGACCTGTTCTCGTTGTTGAGCGAGGACTCGGTGACGACGTGCTCGTTATACGGATCGCGGGAAACATTCAGCGGCTGCGAGAAGGCGACGAGGGCCTGCATGCCTCGATACTTTGGATCGCTCGCGATGACGTCTTGCACGGCCCTAAACCATGTATAAGCGCCCATTCGATCGTCACACACAACCATCGCTTTGGCCGTCGAGCCGAGGAGGGGCCGCACATTGTTGTGGAAGTGCTCGACGGCCACCTCTGCTTTGGCGTGGATAGTTTTTTCGTGTGAGCGCACGAACCGCACGAGCGCGGCTGTGGCCTCCCCCAGCACCACGTCGTCTTCGCGGCCAAGCTTGTCTTCAATCCTCGCGTAAAGGTCAAGGGAGATGTAGTTCTGCAGAACGTCGAGGATGAAGTTTTCGTCGATGGCCTGCGCCATTGAATACAGGTCGAAGGGGTAGCGCCGGTCGGGGTTCTCCGGATCTTTTTCACCGAAGACCGCGAGGGTGCGCGCTTTGGGTGTCGCCGTGAACGCCACGATCGTGATGTTGGTGGCTTTCGCGACGGCCGAATCTTCGAGCATCGTGCGGCGGTCCTTTTCGACGCGCGTAAGGCCGCCGTCGTTTGCCTCCCCCTCATCAGCGGCCTCTTCGGCTGCGCGCTGCGCTGCTTCCGCAACGTCACCGGGGAGGTCCGAGAGAGTTTCGAGGAGGGAACGTGAGGCTTTGCCGTGCTGGGAGGAGTGAGCCTCGTCAATGATCAAGAGCCACCTGCGGCCACGAAGTGCCGGCGAATCCTCGATGAGCTGTGCAAGCGCGGGGAACGTTTGAATCGTGGTGGAGAGGATCCGTTTGCCCTGCGAGAGGTAATGCCGGAGTTTTTCGGATTTCGAGGTGTCGTCGCTCGTAATGTTTTGGACCATGCCTTCGGCGGCCTGGAGGAGCGAGAGCCCGTCGGCAACGTTGCGGTCGAGCGAGGTGCGGTCGGTGACGACAATGACACAGTCGAACAGCTTCGTGCCGTCCCCGTGGAGCATTTTGTTGGCGCGGTGCGCAAGCCAGGCGATGGTTTTGGTTTTGCCGGATCCGGCGGAGTGCTGGATGAGGTACCGCTTGCCGGCTACTCCGCGGCGCATATCGTCGGTGACACGCTCCACGGAGCGCAACTGGTGGAAGCGCGGGAATATAAGCCGGCCGTCAGTGCCTTTGGAGGATGGCTCCCACAGCGCGTAGTCCCTGATAATTCGCAAGAGCAATTCGGGGGTGAGTACCTTTTCCCACAGGTACGCAACGCGGTACCCGTTGGGGTTGGCGGGGTTTCCGGCCCGGCCTTCTTCGGTGCCCTGGTTGAACGGCAGGAACACGGTGTCTTTGCCCTTGAGCTCAGTGGTCATCATGACTTCGCTCGAGGAGACGGCGAAGTGCACGAGGCAGCGCCCCGGATTCAACAGAGGACGGGAGGATTTCTTGGGGATGCGGTCGCGGCGGTATTGGGCAACGGCGTCGGCGATCGACTGGGTGTTGTCGGTTTTGAGTTCCATCGTGACGACGGGGATGCCATTGACGAGGAGAACGAGGTCGATTTCTCCGCCGTTGCCTTTTTCGAAGTGGACTTGTTGGAGCACCCGCAGCCGGTTCACCTCGGCCTTTTCCACGGCGTCTGTTTTTGCGGGGTCGTAAGGAAAGAACCCTGCCATGTCGGGAAAGATGACGGTTCCACGGTCTGCCTGAGTGAAGGAGAAACCGTCGCGCAGCGTGCCGAGCAGGCCACCATCAACCTTGCGTGTGATCCCGTCGAGTCGCGGTTTCCTGTCGAGTTCTTTCGCAAGTCGACGAAGCAGTCGCGTTTCGCGTGCCTTACGTTCGACCTCGCTTGCTTCTGCCGGGATCGCCCGCTCGTATTCGTCCGGATACTGCGTGGAGAGCCAATGGAGCACGTCACCGGGAAACAGCCCGAGTTCCGGATCAAAGCCGCGGTCGTTTGCGCCCTCATCCCAGCTCCATCCCTGAGTAGCAAGCGACCGGCAGATCGTCAGCTCCATCGCTTCTTCATGAATCGGGTTCACCATGACCTAAACCTTCTTCCGTCCCGTCACCACTTCGGTAATAAGTGCCGTTTTCCGCGCCTTAAGGTTCTCGATGAGCTCCGTTGCTTCCTTGATGAGGGAGTCCATCTCGGCAGTCTCACGGTCAAGTTCGTCCGCGATTTCTCTTTGTTTTTTATCTGGCGGGACGACAAACTTTTGGTCAAAAAATAGTTGGATATCGAGATTCTGGATACCTGTAGTCTGCTTTATGCACGGGACGGTATTCCCTCTAACGAAACTCGAGCGTAACACATATGCCCAAAACCTATTGGATTGACCATTTTTCAATCGCAAGACTTCGATAAAGTTCGCACACATCGCCGCGCCGGAACCTCTATATAACACCACGGATCCAACTGGGGTTTTTGCTCCACCACCCGACTTTTCTAATAGTAGATCGCCTGAAGACAGACATTTTTGCTTCAGGACCTTTGTTGAGTAAGAACGGGTTGTAGGGATATTTTTACTGACTGATGAAGTTCCGCGATTGAAATCTGCCACACGCACACAAGTTACATCGACCTCATTTTGCCCAGCTTCCACACCCCACTCACCCGCAAAATGGTCGCTAATTAAGAATTTTAATGAATGTTTCGGATAACCGCCACGCTCTCTAGAGGCTTCTGACACGTATTGAGCAACGTGCTTTTCAATCAAACGAGCACGCCGAGTAACTAAATCATCGACTAGATTATCAAGCTCAACAACAAGAGCATCCATTTCGCGAACCTCTTCGTCGAGGTAGTCCGCGATCCGCCGCTGATCCATCAACGACAACCGAGGCACCCTGGCACGGGAGATTAGGCTAGCACTTAGCAACGGCGCCCCGTATATATTTGGTCTAGCCGCCGCAGAGAGGAAAACAGGAAACGCATAATAAGCGAAACCAGCATCCAAATACCTCGAGGGCCGAAAAGTAGCTATAGCTTCATTCGTATACATTGGGGAGCTAACAATTGAAGTCATCCCCACAGAAAGCTTAAAGGAAAAAAGTAGATCACCCGGGTTAGATAGCTTCGGATGTCCAGCCTCGCGCACAGCTACATCAGAGATCCTCTGGCGTGTATCCGAGATATAGTGAGAATTCAAGTCTGCGATAGTTGCCCACTTGTTAACGCCGCTATAAAAAGCAGAGTTCTTTGAAGACGGAGTCCATCCCGAGGTGAAGTGCGCGATCGCGCCTAAAGGGACTAAAGGGAACCTGCATTCTTCGAGCGCACCATATGGAATATCAGTTTTCATGAGCTTCCATCTCCTTGAACTTCGCATAGATGCGCTCGAGGGAGGCCGCGATGGCGGCGTCGAGCTCTTCGAGAGAGCGGGTTTCCTCGGGCTTGTAAAACAGGCGAGTGAGTGGGAGTTCGGTGCCCACTTTTGCGGCGCTTTCGTCCCACTCCATGTCGGGCACGAACGGGAGCACTTCGCGCTGCATGTGTTCGGTGACGTTCTCGGTATAGGGAATTCGCTCGGTGAGCTTACTGGACGCATCGATCACAGAGCGCCCCTTCTCATCGAGCGACTGCGGAGCGCTTTCGTCGACAACGGCGAGGGTACTCATGATGTGCTTCAAAAGTGGCGCGCCCATTTTTACGCCGTGCTTTTTCGCCGAGGCCTTCAGTGCCTTCGGCAGCTCGTTGTACGTCTTGCCCGCCATCTCGCGGATCACGGCTTCGTGTTCGGGGAAGGCCGACTTGTGGTCGAGTGCCTGCTCGACGGTCTCGTCGGTGACGGACACCGAATAGCGTGCCACCTTGAACATGGGGACATCGCGGAAGGTGAGCTCATCGGGAGTCACGATGATGGAACGCTCGTTAGGTTCGAAATCTTTATAGAGCTTCGTGATCTCACGAATATTGGTTTCGCTCAGCTCCACGCGCTTTTGACCCATATTTTTACGCATCGGCGCATACATCTCGGTCGCGTCAATAAACTGGATCTTCCCGCGTCTACGCGGCTCCTTGTTGCGATCCAGGATCCATACGTAGGTGGCAATGCCGGTGTTGTAGAACATGTCGTTCGGCAGTGCGATGATCGCCTCGAGAATGTCGGTTCCACCCTCGGCGCCGATGAGGAACTTACGGATGCCGTCCGGTCCTGACTCAGCATCGCCCGTAAATAACGGTGAGCCATTCGTGACCACCGCAGCTCGCCCGCCCTTGGTCGGGCCGTTCGCAGGCGCAAGCTTGTGCGCAATGTGCATGAGGAAGAGCATCTGCCCATCACTCACCGACGGCAGGCCCTCCGAGAATCGAGGATCTCCCAGCTCCTGGAGCTCCTTGATTTTTCCCTGGAACGCCTTCCACGACGACCCGTAGGGAGGATTCGCGAGGATGTAATCGAACTTTTGATCCTTGTACTGATCGTTGGTCAGGGAGTTACCGGACTTGAGAACCTCGGGATCTTTGAACCCCTGCATGAGCAGGTCTGATTTGCCGAGTGCGTACGACGATTCCTTGAGTTCTTGGCCCGCGATCACGACGTCGATGCCCGGGTTGATCTGGCGAAGCGCGTTGCGCGCCGTAATGAGCATGCCGCACGTGCCAGCCGTCGGATCGTAAACCGAACGGATAATGCCGCTTTCCTCAAGCTCGGTGTCATCGGATGTGAACAGAATCGAGGTCATGAGCCGCACAGCGTCACGCGGGGTATAAAACTCACCGGCATCCTTCGCCTTGCGGGCGAACGAGCGGTACATGAGGTTCTCGAAAATGTCCCCCATCGTTTGATCCTGGAGGGCAGCATCACTCATATCGATCGAAGCGAAGTGGCTCACCATGTTCCACAGTTGGTCGTTGCGAGCGAGGAAATCGATGAGCTTATCGAACTCGAAGGCATCCCAAATCCCGAGGATGTTCGCCGAAAACGCGTTGAGATACTGCTTGAGGCCTGACTTCAGCTCATCGTCGGACGCCGCAAGCCGTTCAAGCGAAAGGCCCGACGTATTCCAAAACCGAAGACCAAACTGATTCTCGATCTTGAGGGCAACGATATGCGGTAGCGTCCCTTTCGCCGACTCACGCCTCACAAGCTCAAGCACCTGAGGCTTCGTCGACTCGAGCCGCCCCTCGAGGCGCCGCAGCACCGTGAACGGGATGATGTAATCACCGTAGTTCTCTGCGGGAACGATGAGGCGAAGGAAATCGTCGGCAGTTTGCCACACTGCCCTCTCCAACACGTTCACCTTTGCCGTTTGTTTCGGAGTGATCGAATCGAGGAGTTCAGAAGTGTCGGTCATCGCCCGTTCCCGTAATTCATGCAGCTGACGGTTTAATTCTCTCATAGCGACGAGTCCCCGCATTCGCCCTCATTAGTGACGCCTCATCCCTAACCCGTGCTCGATGAGGGGTATCGCGCCATGTTGGACTGGTTGGACGCGTACCCATGACCGGTAGCACGAACGCTCGACTAGTCCACCCGCCACGGAAGCCGACTAGCCCGGATGGCTGCCAAAGATCTGGGCGTCCCCCTTCCAGGGGGACGCCCAGGTCGTGTGCACTTCAACAGTTCTATGCGTTCAGTTTTTTAGGATCCGCGGAATTCCCATCGCCGACGTTGAAACGATTCGGTTGACAAGAAACTCCTCGCGTAGGAGTTCCATGACCCTTTCGGGCCAGGAAGTCCCCGGCGAAACAATACGAAGAATGTGCGCCATCACGGTTAGTGCACCAAAAACCCGCTCACTTTGCCCCTCCGGAAGTTGACTGAACCGCGGCTGCATTCTCAACGCCGCAGTCGGCGCTGGTGTCAAGGACCTGTTCCACAAACGTCCGTGATGCGCACAGATGTTACGGACGATCGTCAACTGCTCAAACCACGACACCATCGGTGATCGAGCTTTGACCTTGCGCTGTTGGTTCTTTGACAGGGATTCTGTCTCGAAAACGAACCCCAGCGCCTCAGCAACCTCGCGCTGATCTTTGCTGCCCAAACCTTCAAAAGCCTTGGATATGTCAGCGAAGTCAAGAACTTCAGCAAGCACCCAGAAAGGATACTGGGCGGCGTAATGATCTCTGTAATGACTTATTGCTTCATTATGCTTTCGCGCGCGTCCGATCCGTTTTTTGGCGACGTTCAACCAGCTAGCGTGATCAAAAGAAGGACGGAAGCGAGCCGGGTCGGTGTACCCCACCGGATCGGGGTCGCACAGCACTTCCCCTACTCGGGCACGCAACGCTACCTCGACTCGCTCCATACCGTCATGGACCAAAGTTCGCAGTTTTCGATCTGCTTCGTATAGTGCAACGACATCCGCAAAGGACACATCTGGCCGAAAACAGTCAGAACGCGCAAGACGCCCCTTTCGCACCCTCGCCGGGTACCAATAAGCAGAAAGCCGGTAGTAAGACACGTTGGCCAACCACTGGCGAGCCAAGTCGTCGTCCACTTGCATCCCCCGAGAACGCAGAATCTCGATCTGCTGGTCGATGCTCGTCGCGGGTTTAAGCGACCTGCTCACAAGGCCCGCCCTCCTGCCAGATAGAAATCCAGCCCACTCACGACTGGTGCCGTGGCGGGCTGAACTGTTGGCATCATATTAGCAGAGATTCGGCGCCGGCGCCGACGCAAAACTCCTCAGGCGTGCTGCGAAGCTGACCCGCGGAAGCTACACCACATGGGGCGCAGATTCGCCATAACGCCCTGAAAATCAACCGCCATTTCGGCGGTGAAATCGCAGGCCATTGGAACCCTTGGGGAGTCCATGCCAGGATTCGAGCCGACCAGCGGTCGCCATCCCCCATTTCTGCCTCGGCGACCCCCTAAGACCGTGTCAAAGGGTCGCTCAGCACGGGAAGCCTTTGAGATTTACACGTCAATCTCCCGCCCCAGCACCCAATCGGGAATCATCACCTCGCGGGCGTAGTAATCGAAGATGGGGGCGGCTTCTGCTGCGGTCCAGACGTCTTCGGGATAAACCTGGATGCTCGGGTAGCGGGGGTGGATCGCCGAAGTTTCATCGCCCTCCGGTTCTTCGCGACAGAGAACAAAGTGCACGTAGGTGCCGTCGGATCTGGTGTAACGAAACTCGATGGTGAGGCGCTCGGCAGTGCCCGCGCACTGAAGGTACTGGTCAAGATAGTCGGGGCTGGCAAACTCCTCGTCTGCCGGGTAGTGCCATAGCACGAGCGAATGGAGATTCTCGCCGTCCATGCGCTCGAGGGTGTGCTCGAAGCCGATTTTGCACTCACGCTTCGCCTCGTACGAGGTTTCACCGTTGATTGTCAGGGCCGGTGCCCACTCGGTCTCCATCATGGGGGACAATCTAGCACGACGAAATAAGGGGGATGGCGCCCGCGACAGGATTCGAACCTACGACCTTCTGCTCCGGAGGCAGACGCTCTATCCACTGAGCTACGCGGGCAACCGTGCCAGTTTAGCAAGATCAGGCACGGGGCGCGCCTTGGGGGCGCGAAACGTGATGCGCTAGGCGGGAACGGGCAACTGGGCGCCGTGAAGAACTGCCGACGGATCCGCCGCGATACCGAGGCCGCTCGGCTCGGCGCCGCTGCGCACAAGCAGATCGCCGACGGCGGCGATCATCGCGCCGTTGTCCGTGCACAAATGCGGTGGTGGCACGCGCAGCTCGATACCGAGCTTGTCGCACTGCTCCTGCGCCTTCTGGCGAAGATGCCGGTTCGCGGCGACACCTCCCACGATGACGAGGGTGCTCAGCTTCTTCTCCTGGCACGCCTTCACGGCCTTGGTCACGAGCACGTCCACAACTGCTTCCTCGAACGAGGCTGCAATATCCGCGACGGGAACGGCCGCGCCCGTGCGCTCGATCTGCTCGACGGTACGGGCCACGGCCGTTTTTACGCCAGAGAAGGAGAATGTGTACGGATGATCGCCCGCACGAAGCATCGCGCGCGGGAAACGGAAAGCTTCGCGGTCCCCCTCGAGTGCGGCCTTCGAAATTGCGGGGCCGCCCGGGTAGCCGAGGCCCAGCAGACGCGAGACCTTATCGAATGCTTCGCCCGCGGCGTCGTCCAGCGTGTCACCGAGGTGCACGATCGGGTCACGCACGAGGTCGCGGACCTCGAGGATCGACGTGTGCCCACCCGAGACGATCAGGATGATGCTGTGCTCGGGAAGCGGGCCATGCTCGAGCGTGTCCGCGGCAGCGTGCCCAGCGAGGTGGTGCACGCCATAAAGAGGCTTATCGAGGGCCCACGCAATCGACTTCGCCGCCGCAAGCCCCACGTGCACGGCGGTGGCGAGGCCGGGGCCGGACGTTGCGGCCACGTGCGTGATGTCTTTCGGCTCAAGGCCAGCGTCCTGCAGCGCGATCCGGAGGGTGGGAACAACCGCATCGAGGTGGGCACGGGCGGCGATTTCAGGAACCACTCCCCCGAATTCCGCGTGTTTCGACGCGGACGAGGCAAGCCCCTGACCTAGAAGTTTTCCTTCACTGACAATTCCGAAGCCGGTCTCATCGCACGAGGACTCGACTCCGAGAACGACCGGGCTCAACGCCACAGCGACATCGGATCGACGTGGCTCTCGCCCTTCTTGAGGCCAAAGTGAAGATGGCAGCCCGTTGAACGGCCGGTGGAGCCAACCTTGCCCACCTGCTGGCCCTTCTCAACCGTGTCGCCAGCGCGCACAGATACGGATGAAAGGTGGTAGTACTCGGTTTCCACGCCGTTGCCGTGCTCGATCACGACGGCATTGCCGCTCGCGGAGCTCTTGTAACCGGCGAGCGCGGCGGTGCCGGACTCGGCGGCGTACACGGGGGTGCCGCAGTTCGCGCCGAAGTCAACGCCGTCGTGCATCTTGCGGTACCCGAGGGTGGGGTGAACGCGGTAACCAAACGGGGAGGTGATGGGGGCACCGGGTGTGGGCTTTTGCCACTCGCCATCGCCGGCGACCTCACCGAGGCCAGCGGCTTCAACTTCGGTCTGCTCGACTTCGGCCTCGAGGTTCCCCTCAATCGCGGTATCCGCGTAGCTGATCTGGTCACTCTGCACGGCCGCGGGAAGCGCGGCGCTCTGCACAGCCGCCGTTTCCTCAGCAACTTCCTGTTGTTGTGGGGCGATGGCCTCCGACGTGGCCTCGACGCTCGACGGGAGAACCGTGCCCTGATCGGCAGCGGCAGCAGCAAGCGGAACGGCGATCGTCGCCGTGGCGAGGGCGCCTACGACACCAACCTTGACGGCCGAGCTCGCGGCCTCCGAGTTGCGCCTGGTCCCCTGTGCTGGCTGGAGGGGCCTCATCTGAGCCCTTCCGGCTGCGCGATGCTTCGCCACGGTGTTCGTCCTTTTACCACGTTGATGATCAGTGCTCGCGCGGGGGTGCCGCGCAGGCCCTCACGGATGGGGAAGCTCCGCTTTTAGGACCACTACTAACGTAGGCCCACGAACAGCCCCAATCGGCCCACCTGAACGAGTGATTGCCGAATTTTTACTGTCTGCGTCTCGCGCATCACTTCCCAGGCGCGCGTTCGACCCACACAGCAACGCGCCACACACATTGCTGTGTGTGGCGCGTCACGTCTCTTTACCGAGGGGTCTACGCTCGAGCGCCCGCGGGGCGAGCACCGGCTAGGCGCTGGCGCTGCATAACGTCATTGACCTCGCCCACGAGCTCCTCGAGAACGTCTTCGAGGAACACCGCACCCACACTCCTGTGGTTCGCGGAATCAACGCGGGCCATGTGCGCACCGTTGTACTGCATGGCGCGCAGTACCTCCTCTACGTCGTCATCGTCGGCCACCGAGACGACCGCGCGAACCTTGCCCGGGCTCACCGGGGTCGTGTACACCGAGGGGTCTTCGCCATCAAGCACGATCATGTCCTTGAGGTGCAGGTAGCCCACGAGGTCTCCCGCGTCATTCTTCACACCGAGACGGCTGAATCCGGTACGCGCCACGATCTCCTCGAACTTCTGCGGAGTGATGCCGTAGCCGACCGTCACCACGTCCTCCATGGGCACCATGACGTCGCCCGCGACATGGTCGGAGAACTGGATCGCCCCCTTGAGCAGCCCCTGTTCGTCGTCAAGAAGCCCTTCGCGTTCTGATTCGTCCACGATTGCGGCGATATCTTCTGCCGTGAACTGCGATGACACTTCGTTCTGCGGTTCTACCCCGAGGAGGCGCAGCGCCGCATTTGCGGTGGCGTTAAGGAGCCAAATCACGGGACGCAAAATCTTTGTGAGCCACACGAGGGGCGGCGCGAGAAGACGAGCGGCCCCCACCGGAAGCGCAATCGAGAGGTTCTTCGGCACCATCTCGCCAAGCACCACGTGCAAGTAGCTCGCAATGAGAAGCGCGATCGTGAACGAGATCGGATGCACGAGCGCCTCGGGAACACCGAAGCTTTCGAAGATCGGCTCAATGAGATGGGCAATAGCGGGCTCGGCTACCGCACCGAGCGTCACCGAGCACACGGTTACCCCGAATTGTGCGGTGGCGAGCATGAGCGACACGTGCTGAATCGCCCACAGCGCGGTTTTCGCACCGGGCTTGCCTTCGGCCGCGAGCGGCTCAAGCTGGCTGCGGCGCACGCTCATCACGGCAAATTCAGCACCCACGAAGTACGCGTTGCCCGCGAGCATCGCGAGACCAATCAGAAGTGCGGCGAGGTCACTCATTGCTGCCCTCCTCCTCGTCTTCCGTGCGCGCACGCGCCTCGTCGGAAAGTAATTTCATGTCTACGGTGTCCACGCGGCGGCCATCGAGGTCCACGACCTCGAAGCGCACGCCCGGCACCTCCACCACGTCACCGACCTCCGGGAGCCGCTCGAGGCGGTCCATGATAAGACCGCCGAGGGTTTCATAGTCGGGAGATTCGGGGATGATGACCCCCATGTCACGGCGAATCTCATCGGGGCGCATGAGCCCCGAAACCGTCCACTCGTCCACCCCGCCCTGGGCAAAGCGCTCGGGTTCATCGGTGTCGTGTTCATCGGAAACCTCGCCCACGATCTCTTCAATCACGTCTTCGAGCGTGACGATTCCGGCCGTGCCGCCGTACTCGTCGATCACCACGGCGAGCTGTGCGCCTTGGGCACGCAGATCCTCGAGAAGTGAGTCGAGGCCCACCGTTTCAGGCACGCGCACAACTTCGCTCATGATCTCCTCCACGCGCGTGCGCGAACGCTCGGAGGGCGGGAGCTTGATCGCTTGGCGGGCCTGCACGATCCCCACAACGTCGTCTTCACTCTCGTCGGTCACGGGAAAACGCGATTTGCCAGAATCGGCGGTGAGGGCGAGCACTTCCGACGCCGGCTCGCTCATATCGATGCTGATCATCGCTCCGCGATGCGTCATGACGTCGGCAGCCGTTCGGTCCGCAAGTTGAAGCGTGCGGGAAAGTAGCACCGCGGTGCCCTCATCAAGGGTGCCTGCCTGAGCCGAGTGGCGCACGAGCGAATCGAGCTCGGCGGGTGAGCGCGCCGCCGAGAGCTCTTCTTGCGGCTCAACTCCGAGGAGGCGCAAGAAGAAGTTCGCGGTCGCGTTAAACATGATGATGAGCGGCTTGAGTGCGATCGTGAAGCCGTGCTGCATCGGTGCCACAATCTTGGCCGTCTCAAATGGCGCCGCGATTGCAAGGTTCTTCGGGATGAGTTCACCGAACACGACCGAAAAGCCGTAGGAAAGCACCATCGCCAGCGCAAGCGCGGTCGTGGACACAATCGAGGCCTCGAGCCCCGTGAACGACAGCAGGCTCGAGAGCACGTTGGTCAGCGGATCTTTGACCGCAAAACCAAAAATGAGCGTGGTGATGGTGATGCCTACCTGCGCACCCGACAGGTTCGTCGAGAGGTGGGTGAGGGCATTCATCACGCCCTTCGCCCCCTTATCGCCACGCGCCACGGCCTTTTCCACCGTGTGTTTATCGAGCGCCACGAGGGAGAATTCTGAGGCCACGAAGATGGCCGTTCCGGCGGTCAGGAGAAGGCCCACGCCGAGGAGGATCCAGGTCATCATGCCCGCTCACCACCCGCGAGCGTCAAAGCCGAGGTACCGCTCGAGCGGCGAAGGTGAGGGGGCATGGAACTTCGAGGTGGTGAATCGTTTTCGTTCATCGTACGCGCCACTATAGTGCACGTTTCCTTCACAGCCGCACGAGATTTTGCGCAATAGGGTTGAGATCATGATGAGCACTTCACCCACACCCGCGAACGCCGCGGAATCGCACGCCAGAATCGTCGTTGTGGAAGATGAGCGCACGATCGCGCGCACGATCAGCGACCGCTTGAGCGCCGAAGGCTGGACCGTCGCGATCGCCCACGATGGCCCTTCGGGGGTCGCGACAATCGAGAACTTTAAACCCGATGCGGTCGTCCTCGATGTCATGCTTCCCGGTTTCGATGGACTCGAGGTGTGCCGCCGCGTGAGGGGCCTCGGCGAGTTCGGGGTACTCATGCTCACTGCCCGTGACGAGGAATCCGACATGCTTGTGGGACTCGGCGTGGGGGCAGATGACTACATGACCAAGCCCTTCTCGATGCGCGAACTCGTGGCACGCCTCAAGGCCCTCGTGCGGCGCGTGCGCCGAAACGCCGCCACACCGGAGGCGGACGCACCCTCGAAGATTGAGCTCGGGGACCTCGTGATCGACCGCGACTCGCGACGCGTCGCACGCGGCGGAAACGAAGCACACCTCACGCCCACCGAATACGACCTTCTCGTATGTCTCGCGCTCGCGCCCGGAACGGTGCTCACGCGCGAACAACTCCTCGAAGACGTGTGGGATTGGGTGGATGCGACCGGCACCCGCACGGTGGATTCCCACGTCAAGGCGCTTCGCCGGAAGCTCGGGAGCGACCTCGTGAGAACCGTCCACGGGGTGGGGTATGCCCTTGAGGTTCCGGAAGGTGAGCTCGCGTGAGGGTTCCGACGCAGGCCCTCGACTTATCGCCCCTTCAGCGCTTTGGCTCGTTCAAGGTCAAACTGGGCGTCATCGTTGCCGTATCCGTGCTCGTCGCCGCACTCCTTGGCTGGGCCGGTTCAGCTGCGGGACTCAATCCCCTGCTCTTCATCCCGCTCACGGTGCTCGCCGCTCTCGTCGTGACACAGATCCTCGCGCGGGGCATGACGCGGCCCCTGAGAGAAATGACCGTCGCCGCGAAGGCCATGGCACTCGGAGATTACGGCAGGCGCGTCACCACAAAATCTCGCGACGAGGTGGGGCAGCTCGCGTCAGCCTTTAATACGATGTCCGCCGAGCTTGCCCGCACGGATGAGCTCCGCCGCGACCTCGTGGCAAACGTCTCCCACGAGCTGCGTACCCCAGTCGCGGCTCTGCGCGGCCAGCTGGAAAACATGGTCGACGGCGTAACCCCCGCGACGCCCGAGAGTCTCGAGATTGCGCTCAGCGAGACTGAACGCCTCACGCGGCTCGTCACCCATCTCCTCGACCTCTCACGGCTCGAGGCCGGAGTCGTGGATATTGAGCGCGAGCGCATTGCCCTCACGCCGTTTCTTCACGAAGCCGTGGACAGCGCCCAACTTGCCGCACGTGTGCAAGAGCGTGACGTGCGCTTCGTGATCGACGTTCAGCCGCAAGAGTTAAGCGTGACCGCCGATCCCGCGCGCATTCACCAAGTCATCGCGAACCTGCTCGACAACGCCTCGCGCCATTCGCCGAGCGGCGGCACAATCTATGTGCGCGCGTGGGAGTTCAAGAACACAGGTTCGATCGCCATCGAGGTGCGTGACCAGGGCCCCGGCATCGCCGAAGCAGATCGCGAAGCCGTTTTCGAACGTTTCGAACGCGGCGGAACTCCCGATCAGAGCGGCGGCACAGGCCTGGGCCTCGCGATCGCGCGCTGGGCCGTGGAGCTTCATGGCGGAACGATCGAGGTGATCGACCATCCGGGGCGCGATTCTGCGGACCCGAGCTCGACGATCCGCGTTCTGCTCCCGAACACCCCCCAACGTGACGAGCACGCGCTCGGTTAGTCTTGGGCGTAAACATTCTCCCACAGTGAAAGAGGCGATGGTCCGTGCACGAGGCCCACGAACAAGCATCGGGCGATTCCTTCGGGCCGAATCAGTGGCTCGTGGACGAGCTACGCGCGCAGTTCGAGAAGGACCCCGGTAGCGTCGATCCATCGTGGGCCGCCTACTTCTCTTCGCACCCGCGAACGGCGAACGCACCGAGGCGCGAAGATGCGCACGATGCCGAACACACTGAAGCGCAGGCAGAGCCCGAGCCTCCCGCCCCCGTCGCCGAACCTGCCGAGCGGTGCTCGCGCGAGAAAGATTCGATGGTCACCCATAGCCACAGCGGAATCTCGTCAGCGTCGGACCGCCCCCGCACCCCGACCACCGAACTCCCCGCCCTTGCCCCATTCGAACCCACCGAACCCGAGCCGAGCCGCATGCGCGGCCCCGCCGCCGCGATCGTCAAAAACATGGACGAATCGCTCACAATCCCTACCGCGACAAGCGTGCGCGATATCCCCGTCAAACTCATGTTCGACAATCGCGAGGTCATCAACGGGCACCTCCGCCGCATGCGTGACGGCAAGGTGAGCTTCACCCACCTCATTGGCTACGCCATGGTCGAGGCCATCAGCGAAGTCACCGATATGAACAACGGCTTCGAAACGCGAGAGGGCAAGCCCACGTTGCTCACGCGCGAGGACATCAACTTCGGCCTCGCGATCGATATTCGCAGGGCCGACGGTCGCCGAGGCCTCGTCGTTCCCAATATCAAAGGCGCGCAGCGCCTCACCTTCCGGCAGTTCCGCCGCGAATACGACAAGATCGTCAAACGCGCGAGGAGCGGGAAGCTCACGATCGCCGACTTCGAGGACACGACGGTATCGCTCACGAATCCCGGGGGGATCGGCACCGTGCACTCGGTTCCGCGCCTCATGAAGGGCCAAGGCGTGATCGTGGGCGTGGGCGCGATGAATTACCCCGCGGCCTTCCAGGGAGCAAGCCCTGAAACCCTCGCCCAACTCGCCGTTTCGAAGGTCATGACGCTCACCTCGACGTACGACCACCGCGTGATCCAGGGTGCGACCTCTGGCGAGTTTCTGCGCGTCATGGCCAACAAGCTCATGGGGCTCGACGGCTTCTACGAGCGGATCTTCACCTCGATGCGCGTCCCCTACGAGCCGATCCAGTGGGTTCCCGACAACCCGCTCAAGGACTCCGATCAGGAAAAGTTCGCGCACGTCATGGACCTCATCCACGCGTATCGCACGCGCGGGCACCTCGTCGCGGACATCGACCCCCTCCAGTACCGCCAGCGCAAGCACCCGGATCTCGACGTTTCCACCTATGGGCTTACCCTGTGGGACCTCGACCGCACATTCCCCACGCGCGGCTTCGGCGGAACCGAACGCGCGACCTTGCGCGAGATCATCGAGAAACTTCGCGATGCGTATTCACGCACAACGGGCGTTGAGTACATGCATCTCACCGACCCCGAAGAGCGCCTCTGGTTCCAGGCGCAAATCGAGCGCCCGCGCGATCCATTCACCAAGCAAGAGCTCACCCACATCATGGATCGTTTGAATGCCGCGGAGGCGTTCGAGCAGTTCCTCCAAACGAAATACGTGGGCCAGCGGCGCTTCTCGCTCGAGGGCGGCGAGGCCATGATTCCGCTTCTCGACACGGTCATGTCGGGCGCCGCGCGCGCTGGAATGGATGAAGTGTGCATCGGCATGTCCCACCGCGGGCGCCTCAACGTGCTCGCAAACCTCGCGGGCAAAAGCCACGCCCAAATCTTCCAGGAGTTTGAAGGTACCGAGGACGTCGACGAACTCGGTTCGGGCGACGTGAAGTACCACCTCGGCACCGAAGGTTCGTTCACATCGTGGGATGGCCACAGCACAAAGGTGTACCTCGCGGCGAACCCGAGCCACCTCGAAGCCGTCAACCCCGTTCTCGAAGGGATCGTGCGCGCGAAGCAAGACCGCTCCACGAACCGCACGCTCGACTTCCCCATCCTTCCGATCCTCGTGCACGGCGATGCGGCGTTTGCCGGTCAGGGTGTCGTGACCGAAACTCTCAACCTTTCCGAGCTTCGCGGGTACCGCACGGGCGGCACGATTCACGTGGTGGTCAACAACCAAATCGGATTCACCACCTCGCCGGCTTCCTCACGCAGCTCGTTCTATTCGACTGATATCGCGAAGGGCACGCAGCTGCCGATCTTCCACGTGAACGGCGATGATCCCGAGGCCGTCGTGCGCGCCGCCGAAATCGCGTTTGCGTATCGCCAGCGATTCCACCGCGACATCGTGATCGACATGGTGTGCTACCGCCGCCGCGGGCACAACGAGGGCGATGACCCCTCGATGACGCAGCCGCTCATGTACAAGATCATCGAGAACAAACCGAGCGTGCGCAATCTGTTCACGCAGACCCTTCTCGAGCGGGGCGACCTCTCCGACGACGAACTCCAAGGGGTCGTCGAAAACTTCCACTCCCACCTCGAGAATGCGTTTGCCGGCTCGCGCGCGGGCGCCGACGTGCACGGGGCGAGCGTGCGTGGCCTCGAGCTTCCCGACTCACAGCAAGCGACCGAGCCGTCTCACGAAGCAGCCGCGTTCGACACGGGCGTAGAGCGCAAAATCCTGGAAAAGATCGCCGATGCGCACGCCGCCTATCCGGATGACTTCACGCCGCACCCCAAGATCGCGCAGCTCGCCACGCGACGCATCGCGATGAGCCGCACGGGCGGCATCGACTGGGGTTTCGGTGAAATTCTCGCGTTTGGCTCGCTCCTCGTTGAGGGCCGCCCCGTGCGCCTCGCCGGTCAGGACTCCCGGCGCGGAACCTTCACGCAACGCCACGCCGTGTTCATCGACGGCAAAACTCAGGACACGTGGACCCCTCTCCAACATCTCGACCGCCACCAGGCAACCTTCAGCGTGTTCGATTCGTCGCTCAGCGAGTTCGCGGCCCTAGGCTTCGAATACGGCTACTCGGTGGAAGCGCTCGACTCCCTCGTCTTGTGGGAAGCGCAGTTTGGCGATTTCGCGAACGGCGCGCAAACGATCATCGATGAGTTCATCGCCAGTAGCGAACAAAAGTGGGGCCAGCGTTCAGGCGTGACCCTACTCCTCCCCCACGGCTTCGAAGGCCAGGGACCTGACCACAGTTCCGCACGCCCCGAGCGTCTCCTCCAACTGTGCGCCGAAAGCAATATGCGGATCGCCGCGCCCTCGACGCCAGCGAACTACTTCCACTTGCTGAGGCGCCAGGCGAAGCGACCCCGCAAACGCCCCCTCATCGTGCTCACACCCAAATCGATGCTGCGCAATAGAGCCGCCGCGAGCAGCGTAGAGGAGTTCCTCTCCGGCACATTCATGCCGGTCATTCCCGATCAGCACCGCACTCCAGAGCGTGTCACTCGCGTGCTCCTATGCTCCGGAAAGATCTACTGGGAGCTCGAAAAGGAGCGACACAGTCGCGGCGATGAAGAAACGGCGATCGTTCGCCTCGAGCAGCTCTCTCCCCTTCCCAGCGACGCCCTGCGCGACGCGCTTGCGCCGTTCGGCGACGCACCGCTCACGTGGGTGCAGGAAGAACCCCTCAACCAGGGCGCGTGGGGCCATCTCGCGATGAACCTCCCGCGTGATCTCTCCTGCCGCCTCCACGTCCTCGCGCGCCCCGCCTCCGCGAGCCCCGCAGCGGGTACCATGAAAAGACACATCGCAGAGCAACGCGAACTTCTCGAGCGCGCCTTCTCCAAGGACACACTCGAGAGGTAACGGGAAAACCGCGCGAGCCAAGCGCCGCACACAAGGCGTAGGCAAGCGTCGGAACCCCCCCTTGAACCGCCAGAACCGCCATCGACGCCAACCGAAGGAAACGCACGTGACTTCTTCCCCCGCCCCCACCAAGCCGCGCGTTCGCGTGATTGCCCTCGGCGACGAAATGCTTGCCGGCGCCGGCGACCAGCGCGCGATGGGATGGTTTACTCGCGCCCTCGCGCAACACAATGGCTCGGGTGACCTCGTGGACTCCTACGCCGTTGCGATCCCGGGTGAGACCACCGCGGCGCTCGCACGGCGCTGGGAAAATGACGTGACGCGCCTGCTTGACACGCACAACACGGGCGACATTGACGACACGCAGCACCGCGTGGTGCTCGCCCTGGGCCGCGCCGATCTCGATGCCGGGATCAGCATTGCGCGCTCGCGCCTCAACCTCGCGACCGTGCTCGACGGCCTCGGGCACCTCAGGATTCCCGCGTTCGTCGTGGGGCCCGCCCCTTCGAGGGATCGCGCCCGCACCGACGCAATCATCGAACTCTCGCATGCCTTCCACGACGTGTGTGCACGACGCCGCATCCCTTACGTTGACCCGGCGGCGGCGCTCGCCCACCACGATCAGTACCTCGCTGACGTCGCGCGTTCGGAGCGTGACCTGCCCTCGCAGACGGGCTATGGGCTTATCACGTGGCTCGTGCTGCACGGCGAATTCTCGGCGTTCCTCGCCGTCCAGTAGCGGCACCACGCGCGTGATGTTGATCCCCTCACCACGAGGGCCCCGCAACCGCGCACGCAAAGTATGAGAGAATGCCGGGGTTGCCTTTGCACCTCGGTGCGGGCATTGCCACGCGAACCGAACGAAAAGGAGAGTGCCATGAGCAAGCGCGGACGCAAGCGCAAGTCGCGTAGGAAGAACAGCGCGAACCACGGTAAGCGCCCCAGCGCCTGAGCAACGCGCTCGGCACGCGAATTCCGTACAAACGCCCGGCTGAATGATTCAGCCGGGCGTTTCGCTGTGTTTGTCGCTCTTTCGCGCGATCTCCGAAAGGGTTTCTCCCCTAGGTTCGCGTAGGGCCCTCGCTCGTGCGGGTCACGGCGATCGATTCGCTTCGCACGCTCCCATTGGCGCCGTAGCTCACGCGCACCTCGCGATACGTGAGGGTGCGTGCCGAGCCACGAACGCGCTCGCGTAACTCTTCGGAAGCCCGCCCCGAGCATGAGGAGCGCAGAAGCTGACGCACGAGGCGAGCCTGCTCGATCTCTCGCGCGCACGCCGCGCATTCACCAAGGTGGCTTTCAAGTTCGACCGCTTCGGCGTCACTCAGCCGCCCCGTGAGGGCGCGATCAACCCGAGCCATGAGTCGCTCAAGCGCTGGATCACACACGAGTGGCACCTTTCTGTGGTCGCGGATCGGTCGGCGCGACGCCGAACTTCACGGCGCCCACCACGAAGTTGAACGCTCCTAAGGAACGCTTTATTCCCCTCATGCTTTCTGATCCCCGCCATCGGCGTCGCTCGCATCGCGCAAGTAGCCGCGCTCGCGCGCATACTGCTCGAGCGAGGCCCGCAAGAGCCCGCGCCCGCGGTGGATGCGCGACATCACGGTGCCAATCGGCGTGCCCATAATCTCGGCGATTTCCTTGTAGGAAAACCCCTCAACGTCGGCGAGATAAACCGCCTCGCGGTAGTCCTCGCGAAGGTCGTTGAGGGCGTCTTGGATATCGCCCTCGGGAAGGAGAGCGAGAGCTTCCGTTTCGGCGCTTCGAAGCCCCGTGCTGTCGTGAGAGGCTGCGCGGGCCAGTTGCCAATCCTCAACTTGCTCCCCGCCGGATTCCTTGGGCCGGCGCTGCGCCTTGCGGTACGACGAAATGAAGGCGTTGTGCATGATGCGGAAAAGCCAAGCACGCATATTCGTGCCCGCTTTGAAGCTCGTGGAGGCGCGAAAGGCCCTCACGTACGTGTCCTGCACGAGATCCTCGGCATCGTGCTGATGGCGCGTAAGGCGCAGCGCGCCTGAATAAAGCGCATCGATGTGGCTCAGCGCCTCACGTTCAAACTCTTCAGGGCTGAGCGCCGTATCCGGCGTACTCTCCACATTCGCTGCGGCGCCTTGCTCGGCTCGCTCCACCGCATCCTCCACGTGGTTCCCCCGAGCGGGGAACGCTTCTTTTTCGCTCATTACTTTCGACTCTACGCTGTTCAGGTGGGAGTTTCATGCGGTGCGATAGTCTTTGCGTGTTCCGATTCGCATGGCCTCAAAAAGGAAGCTGAGGAAAGCATGTCCCTCGTTCGCCGCATCGCACGCCCCCTTCTCGCCGCACCGTTCATTTTCGAGGGTGTGCAAACCGCTATCCGCCCGGATCGCGTTCTCGATGCCCTTCCCGTCACGATCGCTGACATCGACGAGCAGGTCTCGAAGAGCCCGCTCCCAACGGATGCCGAAACGATCCTTCGCGCCGCCGGTGGTCTCGCTGCCGTTGCTGGCGCCGCCTTCGCGCTCAACAAGAAGCCGCGCCTCGCCTCGGCGACCCTCCTACTCTCGACCACCGTTGGTCTCGCAGGCCGCAAGCGGGTGTGGGAGCTCAAGGGTACCGAGCGCACCGAAGAACTGCGTGCCATTGCCGGTGACCTGGGCCTCCTCGGCGGCGTTCTCCTCGCCGTCGTGGACACCGATGGTAAGCCCTCGCTCGCCTACCGCGTTGATAAAGCCATTGAGCGCGCGCAGAAGTCGGCCGCCGAAAAGCAGCGCGAACTCGAAAAGGCGGCGAAGAAGAACAAGAAGAAGTCTTCGAAGAGCCTTGACGAGCTCGACCGCACGCTCGCGAAGAAGATCAAGAAGGCTGCCTGAGTTCGAGGTTTTCTGTGTCTGACGTTCAGTGGACGGCGCCCGTTGCCTACGGGCCCATTGATGCCCACGTCAGCGTCCCCGGCTCGAAGTCCCTCACGAACCGGTGGCTCGTGCTCGCTTCTCTCGCGAGCACGTCCACCGCACTCGTGGGGGCTCTTTCTTCGCGGGATTCCCACCTCATGATCGAGGCGCTCGGCGCCCTTGGCGGAAGCGTGAGCACGACGAACGAGGCTCTCACCGTCACGCCGCTTGCATTCCCGCACACTCGGGGCGAGGGCCACGATGCCTTGGAGCCGATCGAGGTGCACTGCGGCCTCGCCGGAACCGTGATGCGCTTCGTTCCGCCGCTCGCTGCCCTCACTGGGCGCCCCGTGACGTTCACGGGCGATAAGGGCGCTCTCGTGCGGCCTATGGCCGCGCTCATCGACGCGCTTCGGCAGCAGGGTGTCGAAGTGACGTGCCACGGCGAAGAAGGTTTCCTGCCCTTTACCGTGCGCGGCGCGGGCCTGCCAGGCGGAACAGTGTCGATCGACGCAAGCGGCTCGAGCCAGTTCGTCTCGGCACTACTCCTCGCAGCTGTCCGCGCGGCTTCTCCCCTCACCGTTCGCCACGTCGGTGAACGCCTCCCCTCGCTCCCCCACATCGAGATGTCCCTCGCGCTCCTTCGCGAATGCGGCATCGAGGCGAAGCACAAAATTGAGAGCGGCCACCACGAGTGGACCGTCATGCCGGGCGAGCTTCAGCTCCCCGCTCCGGTCACGGTGG
The DNA here is from genome assembly GCF_003989295.1 of Dermabacter sp. HSID17554. Lineage (NCBI taxonomy): Bacteria > Bacillati > Actinomycetota > Actinomycetes > Micrococcales > Dermabacteraceae > Dermabacter > Dermabacter sp. HSID17554. The sequence continues at coordinate 506,713 of NZ_RBLW01000001.1, forward strand.
AGCCCGACCTCTCGAACGCCGGCCCCTTCATTGCCGCGGCCCTCGTGGCGGGCGGCACGATCTCGATCGAGAATTGGCCCGACCACACCACACAACCAGGCGATGAATTCCGCCGTATTCTCCCCCTCATGGGCGCGCACGTCGAGCGCGTCGGTTCCGACCTCGAGTTTTCGGGTACCGGGCCCCTTCGTGGGATCGATGTGGATCTGGCAGCCGTCGGAGAACTCACCCCCACGATCGCGGCCCTCGCCGCCCTCGCCGATTCTCCTAGCCGACTCAGGGGTATCGGGCACCTACGCGGGCACGAAACCGATCGCGTCCACGCGCTCGCCGTGGAGCTCACGAAGCTCGGCGCAAGCGTGCACGAGGGCGAAGATTTCCTCGAGATCACTCCCGGCCCCCTCACCGGAACGGTATTCGAGACCTACGACGACCACCGTATGGCGACCTCCGGTGCCATCATTGGCCTGCGGGTCCCGGGAGTGCGCGTCGTTAACGTCCAGACGACGAACAAAACCTTGCCCGATTTCGTTGGAATGTGGACCTCGATGCTGCATACGGGACGCCCCGCGGGGAACACATGGTGAGGCGCGCGGGAAATCTCTCCAACTTCGAGGATTTTGACGAATCCTCGGTGCGCACGCGCCCCAACCGTCGCGGCTCACGGCCACGCACGAAAGAGCGCCCGAGCTACACGAACGCGGTCACAGCGCGAGTCGTGGGAGTCGATCGTGGGCGTTGGCGCACGATCGCCGACGAGGGCGCCGAGAACGAGCGCCCCGTGACCGCGATGCGTGCGCGTGCCCTCGCTCGCACACCGATCGTGCCTGGCGACCTTGTGCGCCTCACGGGCGATACTTCGGGGCGCACCGACACGATTGCCCGCATCGTCGAGGTCGAGGATCGCACGAGCTTCCTTCGCCGAAGTGCCGATGACGACGACGCTTCCGAGCGCCCCCTCGTCGCAAACGCCGACACCCTCGTGATGGTCACGGCCCTCGCTCACCCCGAACCGCGCGGCGGCATGATCGACCGCTGCCTCGTGGCCGCGTACGTCGCGGGGATCACTCCCCTGCTGTGCCTCACAAAAGCCGATCTCGCCGATCCCCACGGATTCCTCAAGAAGTACGCTCCGCTCGGCGTTGAGCACGTCACCACGCACATGAATTCCGACGGCACCATCGCCGGCATTGAGGCGCTTCGCGAGCGTCTTTCCGGGCACTTGAGCGTGCTCGTGGGCCACTCAGGCGTGGGAAAATCGACGCTCATCAACGCTCTCGTTCCGGGAACCGAACGGGCAACCGGTCACGTCAACGCGGTCACGGGCCGAGGGCGGCACACGTCGAGTTCAGCCCTCGCTCTGCGCCTGCCCGAAGGCAACGGCTGGGTGATCGACACACCCGGCGTGCGCTCCTTCGGCCTTGGGCATGTAAGCCCCGAGGAACTCGAATCGGCATTTGAGGATCTCGCACCGCTCATGGAGGAGTGCCCGCGCGGCTGCACGCACGCTTCGGCTGACGAGGGCTGCGCGCTTGACGCACTCGTTGCCGACGGCCACGCAGGAAGCGCCGGGCCCGCAAGGCTCGCGAGCTTCAGGCGCCTCAACGACACACTTCGCACCAACGATCCGTGGGCCCTCTAACAGCCCACCCCAGCTAAGGAGAATCTCTCATGGCCGCGGCACACCAGGACGACATTCGGCTCGCCCACGTTCTCGCCGACTCCGTCGATCAACTCACGATGTCGCGCTTCAAAGCTGAGGACCTCACACGCGAGCGCAAAGACGACCACACGATCGTGACCGATGCTGACCGTGCCGCCGAAGAGCTCGTTCGCGCGCAGCTCTCGCGCGCCCGCAGCCGCGATCAGGTCATCGGCGAAGAGTTCGGCTCGCACGGCGAGAGCCACCGCAAATGGATCATCGACCCCATCGACGGCACTGCAAACTTCGCGCGTGGCCTCCCGGTCTGGGCCACGCTCATCGCCCTGGAAGAGGATGGCGAGGTTGTCGCGGGCGTCGTCTCCTCGCCCGCGTTGAATCGACGGTGGTGGGCCACCGTCGGAACCGGAGCCTTCACGGGCCCGCGCCTCTCCTCCGCCCAGCGCATCCACGTGTCCTCCACCTCGCGACTCGAGCAGGCCATGCTCTCCTACGGAAGTCTCGAGGGCTGGGCGCGCGCAGGGCGACTGCGCGAATTTGTGAACCTCCTCCAGCGAGTCGAGCGCACGCGAGGCTTCGGCGACTTTTGGAGCTACATGCTCCTCGCCGAGGGCGGGATCGACGTCGCACTCGAGCCCTCGCTCACACTTCATGACATGGCGGCACTCGTTCCGATCGTGCACGAAGCAGGCGGGCGCTTCACCGATCTCGAGGGTGTCGATGGCCCCTACGGAACGAGCGCTATCGCGAGCAACGGGCCGCTTCACAGCGCCATCCTCGAGGCTTTGCACCCCTCTCACTAGGGGCGCCTTCACGGGTGTCGCAAGGGAGAAAACGATAGGATGGGGGCGCAAACGCGCGGCACTTTCGCTGCGCATCACACCACCTGGGAAGGACCCTCATGAGCGTCAAGCGCGTTGCTCTCCTGACTGCGGGCGGCTACGCCCCGTGCCTCTCGTCCGCTGTTGGCGGCCTGATCGAGCGTTACAACGAGCTGAACCCTGAGATCGAGATCATCGCCTACAAGCACGGCTACTGGGGCCTGCTCTCCGGCGAAAAAATCGTGATCGACGATGAGGCCCGCAAGAACGCGCATCTCCTGCACAACTACGGCGGCTCGCCGATTGGCAACTCGCGCGTGAAGCTCACGAACACGAAGAATCTCGTGGAGCGCGGCCTCATCAAGGAAGGCGAAAATGCCCTCGAGGTCGCCGCGAACAAGCTCAAGGCCGATGGCGTGGATGTTCTCCACACGATCGGCGGCGACGACACGAACACGACCGCCGCTGACCTCGCGAAGTACCTCGCCGATCACAACTACCCGCTCCAGGTCGTGGGCCTTCCGAAGACGATCGACAACGACATCGTTCCGATCCGCCAGTCGCTTGGCGCTCGCACCGCCGCCGAACAGACCTCCCTCTTCGCGCAGAATGTCATTGCGGAGAACGGCTCAAACCCGCGCATGCTCATCATCCACGAGATCATGGGCCGCGCATGCGGTTACCTGACCGCCGAGGCCGCGCGCTACTACCAGGACTGGCACTCAAAGCAGCAGTGGCTGCCGTCGATCGGCCACGACGAGCGCCGCTGGGACGTCCACGCCGTGTTCCTTCCGGAGCTTGCTCTCGACATCGAAGGCGAAGCGGAACGCCTCAAGAAGGTCATGGATGAAGTCGGCTGCGTCAACATCTTCCTCTCCGAGGGTGCCGGCATCCCCGAGATCATCGCCGAGCTCGAGGCGAAGGGCGAAGAGGTCGAGCGCGACCCCTTCGGCCACGTCAAGCTCGACAAGATCAACCCCGGCCAGTGGTTTGCAAAGCAGTTCGCGGAGCGCCTCGGTGCCGAGAAGGTCATGGTGCAAAAGTCCGGCTACTTCGCTCGTTCGGCGAAGGCCAACGCCGATGATCTGCGCCTTATCAAGTCGATGACTGACCTCGCCGTGCAGGTCGCCCTCGAGGGCGGCACCGGCGTGATCGGCCACGATGAAGAGAAGGGCAACCAGCTTCGCGCGATCGAGTTCGAGCGCATCGCTGGCCACAAGGCCTTCGACGTGGACCAGGAATGGTTTGCGGGCGTGCTTGACCGCACGGGCCAGAAGCTCGTGAAGGCCGAGAAGCACTGATGCACTAGCCGGGTGGCATGAGTCGCCCGAATGGCCCGGGCATGCGCGCTTTGCGTTCCTGCCCGGGCTTTTCTTTTCCGTGAAAGGGGTCCGACGCTTGATTCGCCGCACGCTGAGTACACTTTTTCCGCCGCACGTTCGCGAGAGCGGAGAGCCGCCACTCGGGCCGCGCGCCGACCGCTATGAAGCGTGGAGCGGTGTTCTGAATTTCTCGCGCCGGCCGCGCCAGGGCGCCCTGGGCGATTGCTGGCTCATGGCGCCGATGCTCGCGATTCACTCGGTCGATCCCGAGTTTTTTGCGAATGCCATCAAGGTCCAGCCCGGGTCGTCCAAAGCGCTCGCGCGTGTGTTCGTGGAAGGAGCCCCGGCGTGGCGCAGCGTGAATATGCGCTTTCCGGTCAACGAACGCGGACGCTTCGCCTACGCGACTGAGGAAGGAGGTGGCCCCGGCTGGCCGGGCATCCTCGAGAAAGCATGCGCCGCGGAATTCTCCGGGTCGTATGCATGGATCGCGCGGGGGTTTGCGAAATGGGGATTTCCCGCGCTGACCGGCGTGAGTGCGTCGACTCGGCTCGTACTGCCCTCCCCCGGCGAGGTCGAGGATCTTCTCGCGCAGAGGCGGCCCGTCGTCGCCTCCACCCACATGTTTTCCCCCGCGCTCTCGCGCGGGCGACAGTCGGGGGCTATCCCGCCGATGCATGTCATGGCGGTTGTGGGTGCGAAGCCCGATATCGGCGAGATCGTGCTGCGTAACCCGTGGCGCCCGGGTGCCTGGGTCACACTCAACAGACGAGAGTTCCGCCGCGCGTTCCTCTCCGTCGACGTGCTTGACCAGCCACTCGGGCGCTCACGCGAAGGCTCGTAGGGGTTAGCCCTTACAGTTGAAGCCGTTCTGCTTTTTGCCGGTGCCGGAACAGTAGGCGTGTCCGGCCTCGAGGCCACCCGTGTTCAGGGTCAGTTCGCTCACCGTCACGGGAATGTAGCCGGCGTCATTGAGCTGGCTGAGGATCTGCTCTGCCGCATCCACGGTCGCATCGTGGATGTCGTGCATGAGAGCGATCGGCTCGGTGTACTTTTCGGCGCCCTCAACAGCCGCGGTGATGGTTTTCGCGGTGTCCTTCGTTTTCCAGTCGAGAGTGTCGACGTCCCACTGCACGATCGCCATGCCGCGAGAGGCAACAATTTCATCCACGGTTTCGTTGTGGCTGCCATACGGCGGGCGGAAGAGAAGCGGCTCGAAGCCCGTGACCTCCGCGAGAAGATCAGAGTTCTCGTTGACCTCCTTCTCCACGCGCTCGCGCGACTTGCGCTTGAGGTCGGGGTGAGTGACCGAGTGGTTGCCCAGCTCGAAGCCCGCTGCCGCAACCATGAGAGTCGTCTTACGGTGCTCTTTGATGCTGTTGCCCATTTCGAAGAACGTCGTTGCCGCTTTCGCCTTCTTGTAGACGTCAAGGAGCTCGGGAGTGCGAGCGCCGGGGCCGTCATCGTACGTCAGAGCAACGCAGTGCTCGAGGAACACGTCGTAGCCAATCGCCGTGCTCGGGCGCACCGCCCCGCCGGGGGTGGGCTCGGGAACCTCGGTGGAATCGCTTTGGCCCTGGGTAGCGTCGGCACCGCCGCCATCCGAGGCCGCCGAACTCTGGTTTTCCGAACCGTCCGACGGTCGGTTCGGCGAATCGATCGGTTTTGCCACATGGCGCTTAGGCGTGAAGTGCTCAAGCTCTTCGCTCGGCTCACCCGTGAACTGGGCGGGGGTCACGCTCGCGTCCTTCGCGAGTTTACCGAGATCGGAGAGGAAAGCCTCCGCGTCAATGACGAGCCGTGCGGGATCGCTGCCCGCCGCACCCGCTCGGAACGCGAGCACGAGTTCTCCGTCAGGGTTAAAGGCCATTGCCGGGCCATTGCCGTAGGGGGCACTCTTCTCGATCAGTGCGTGGTCCACGGCACTCGGGTCAAGCTTCGCTTCAGCAGCCGCATCGTGCACGGCTTTCGCAAAGTCCCCCCACTTCGCGGCCTCGATAAGGGCGGTCGGGGCGAACGACTGCTTCTTGCGAGCGTCGTACCAGATCGTGCAGGGCACGTTCGCTTCGGAAGTGCCAAGGCTCCCAAGAACCGCGACCCCCACCACGTTCTGCGCGGCTGCGAGGATCGAAGCCTTGATGTCGACCTTGTCAGTATCATCCCAGTGCGCCTCACGCAGAAGTCGGTTGCGCACCACCTCGGTGGCTTGAGTGAGGTTGCGGGCTTTTGCGAAGCGCGGGGTCGTGACAGTTTTGCCTTCGGCCTCGGGATTGAGTGTCGCCTCGGTCATGTCAATGAGGGACGCCTCTGCACTCGTCCACTCGGAAGACTTCTCGGAAGGTGCGCTCGACGACTGTGCGTGACCGCCTTTACCCGAGGCCTTGCCGTTGTTCTTGCCATCACCCGAGTTCGAGCAAGCGGCCAGGCCGGCGACTGCACCGGCCGAAAGGCCAACGAGGGCGGTGCGGCGGCGGATGGGACGAGTACGAAAAACCGACGACACGATTCTTTTCTTTCCTTCACAAGCGACAGTGGGTTAGCAAGGAACCGCGCGCTCGGCGTGGTGGATAACGCCATGTGCGTGCGTCCTCGCCGCTCATGAGTGTACTCCTCAGCTCCTCACGCCACCTCACTTCCACGGGAGATCTCGCCCCGGAGTGTTCCCGGAACCGCTACTCGCAACTGCCCCCCTACCGGACGCCCTCATCCGGTTTCAGGGTGGACAAAAGGTGGACAAAATAGAGCAGGAAAGCCGCCTTGAGGTCTGGCATGTCGTTTTTCTCCACCCTGAGTGAGTGAGTGGGCATGAAAAAGCGGCCCCCATGAGCTTGATACTCATGAGGGCCGCTACTCGTAGCGGGGGCAGGATTTGAACCTACGACCTCCGGGTTATGAGCCCGGCGAGCTACCGAACTGCTCCACCCCGCGTCGGTGATCTCTAACTTAGTAGGCCTCCCCCGAGGAGTCTAGTTTTCAGCGCCGAAACGTTTCGTAGTTCACGTTCACGCCCCGTTCACACTCCCGTTCCTTCGCTAATTGCCACCTCCGGCAAGCTGCGAATTAGCGGCATCTGCACGCTCGATGGCGTCCTTCAGGCGCTCTTGCGCTTCGCCGTACTTCGCCCAGTCACCCTCGGCGCGTGCCTTCTCGGCATCGTTCCACGCCGCATCAAGATCCTTGAGCGCGGCATCGAGATCGGCTCTGGGATCGCCCGAACCGCCTTCGGGCGTCGGCGGCGCTGGAGATTCACTAGGCTTCTCACTCGGCTGAGGTTGGGGATCACCACCGGCGTCCCCACCGGCATGAGGATCCGAGACCGCATCCTCAACGGCTTTGGCTTCACCGGTCGTGGGAACCTCGGCGTCGCCCGCACTCGCACCCGAGTCGCCACCGAAAACAGCGTCGAGAGCCTCATCGAGCGTGTCGGCATACCCCACCTTGTCGCCAAAGCTCACGAGAACCTTGCGCAGGAGTGGATAGGACGTGCCGCCGCCCGAGCTCGAGCTCATCACATAGACAGGCTGCACGTACAGCAAACCGCCGCCAACCGGGAGCGTGAGAAGGTTGCCGTTGATGACCTTCGAATTGCCCTGGCGTAGCAGGTTAAGTTCGTTGGAGACCTGCGGGTTCGAGTTAAAGGTGTTTTGCACCTGCCTAGGCGCGCTCACGGGATTCGAACTCGGGAGCACAAGGAGCGTGAGTTTGCCGTAGTCCTTCGCGGGGTTGCCCTCTTTCGCTCCTGTTTCAGAGTTCACGGCAAGCAGACCTGTGAGAACGTCCTGACCGGATTCCGGGATATAGCTCGAGGAAAGCGTGAACTGAGGTTCGCTTTCGTCAGGCATCTGCATCGTGAGGTAGTGCGGAGCCTGTAGCGGTGCGGAGCCGCTCTCATCGTCACGCGCCTGAGTGGGGTCCGGAGTGGTTTGCCAGAAGTCCTGGCCCACGTAAAAGTCTTCAGCCTTATCGATGTGGTACTTGCCAAGAATCGACCGCTGCACCTTGAAGTAATCCGCCGGGTAGCGCAGATGGCTCATGAGGTCTCCCGAGATTTCGCTCGAGGGCTTCACGGAATTCGGGAAGGCACTCTCCCACGCTTGGAGAATCGGGTCCTCCGTGTCCCACGCATACAGCGTCACGCTGCCATCAAAGGCATCGACGGTGGCTTTCACGGAATTGCGCACATAGTTCACGCGGCGCTCGCGCAGACCCGCGGTATCCGCACCATTGACCTTCGAATCGGTGACGACTTGATCGAAGTTCGTCGCTTGCGCGTACGGGTAGCGGTCGCTCGTGGTGTAGGCATCGATGACCCACTTCAGCTTGCCATCCACGACCGCCGGATACATCTCGGTGTCGAGGGAGAGGAACGGCGCGACGGTTTTCACTCGCTGCTGCGGATCGCGATCGTAAAGAATCTGCGACTCCTCGTTCACGTAGCTCGAGATCAGAATGTTGAACTCGCGGAATTTAATCGCGAACAGCATGCGATTGAAGAAGTTGCCGACGCTCGGGCCACCGTTGCCCGTGTAGGTGTTGGACACCTGACGGCCCTGATCGTCGCCGTCCGTTCCGGACTGGTAGTCGAACTCTTGCGGGTCGGCACCCTCTGGGGCACCCACGATCGAGTAGCTCGGCGAGTGGCGCCCGAAGTACACGCGCTCCTGGAACTCACCGAGCTTGCCCGAGCCCGGCACGCCGGACTGGAAGAAGGCGGGCTCACCATCAGGACGGCGCTGGTTGCCGTAGGCAGCAGCTACGCCGAAGCCGTGTGTGTACACGACGTGCTGGTTGACCCACGACTGCGAGGAGAGCTCGAGCTTATCGGGCCGAAGCTCGCGCACGCCGATCACGGTGTCTTGCTTTTGCCCATCGATGTCGTAACGATCCACGCTCAAAGTGTTTTCAAAACCCCAGTAGCGGCGGTTCGCTTCGCGCTGACCGAAGGTCGGCGAAACTACCGCGGGATCGAGAAGGCGGATCTGCGCCGTGGTTGCGGCGTCCTCACGCAACTGCCCCGAGGTTGCTGCGGACTTCGCACGGTACGAGACTTCATTGACTTCTTCGAGGCCGTATGCGGCACGGGTGGCCGCCATGTTCTCTTCAATGAATGGCTTTTCGAGGTTACGTTCGTTGGGCTCCACCTGGAAGGTCTGGATGAGGTAGGGGTACACCATTCCAACGGCGACCGTGGAGAGAACAATAAGTCCCGCCGCGGCGGCCGGCAGCTTCCAATTGCCCTTGAGGATCCACGCAAGCAACACCAGCGCAACGATGATCGCGGAGATCGCGAGGATGGTCTTACCGGGGATGAGCGCGTGCACGTCGGTGTAGGCCGCGCCATCGAATTTTTCGTGCGAGGCGGTGAGGGTCGCGTAGCGTTCAAACCAGTGTTGCGCCGCGAGTACGAGCATGTAGGCCATCGCGATGACACCCACGTGAGTGCGCGCCGCACGAGTGAGGTTGAGCCCTTTCTTCTGATCCCACTCAATACCGCCGTAAATGAAGTGGCCGAGTACTGCCGCGAACGCGCTCGCAAGGATCACGAAATTCACGAGCCCGAGCGCCGTTTCAATCACCGGAAGCGTGAACACGTAGAACGCGATGTCGTTGTGGAACACCGGATCGGTTTTGCCGAACGGCTCCTGGTTGAGCATGAGGAGGATCTCTTGCCACTGACGCGAAAGCGTGAGGCCTCCAAAAATGCCAAGAACGACGGGCGCGGCGATCGTGATGATCTTCCGAAGCGGTTCAACAGCATCGCGAAAACCCGCGATCGCGATGTCTTCGCGCGTGAGGGGCATGACCTGCGGTCGATATTTGTGACTCGCCCACAGGCATACGAAAATCGGCACGGCTACAGCCACGAGCCCTGCAAGGAACAGGAGCCCCTGCGTGACCCATTTCTTTACGAGAAAGCCATTAAAGCCCAGCTGATCGAACCACATATAGCTCGTTGCCACCTCGGCAAACCACGCAAACACCACGATGAGCGCCACGATCACGACGATCGTGATCGTGAGAGGCGAAACCTTCTTCGCGCCCTTCTCATTCGTGGGCCCCGCGGGCTTGGGACTCGGCTGGGCAGCACCGGGGAAAGGATTCGTGAAACTCAACGGCGACCTCGACTCACATCGTGGGGAACTATCGTGGGATGAGTACTCACCCCATCTTGAGGCAAGTGTCACTATTGTCCCAGTAAGGAGCCAGCGCCGTGCATTCAGAAACGCGAGACCTCAACCTCAGCGAAACCGAAGGGGCGCTCGCCGCCGCGGTCCTCGAACTCGTGCGTCACACGCGTGAGAACGACTCCCCTGCCCCCGAGCACATTGCGCGCTTCGCCCTGTTCACGACCGAGGCTCTTCTCGACGAGCGCCCGGAGCTCTCGAGCCTCCTCCCCAAGGAAACGCTCGACCGCGCGAGCGGCGACCCGCATCATCTCACGAGCATCGAGACCGGCACCCAGCACGCCGACGTCGCCGATGAGCTCCGCAATGCCCTGTGGCCCGAAGGCTGCGAAGGAGGCTACGTTCAGGCCCGCATCCGCGGCGCGATCGATGGCTCCCCCGGCACGGCACCCGCACCCGTGTTCGTCGCCGCAGGCGCCTTGACCACGGGCGAAACCTTCAGCGCCGTTGCTCGGGAGGGCGAAGAACTTCGCGTTGGCCGGGATCTCATCCCCGAGCTCGTCGCTTCCCTCTGTGCGAGTCTCGGCATCGACTCACCTGGTGCGAGCGCCGATATGCAAACCGAGTAAACGTGTGAAGCAGGCAAGCGTCGGACCCCGCACGCCCGCATGGCGCACGTGCGGAAGCCGACACCCCCACCGCGTTCAGGCGTAGCTGGGTTCTGCCACCTCGGTGAGCTCCTCGAGATCGCTCTCGCTCAACTCCCCCTTGACTCCTTCGTGATTCTCGAGTTGAGCGTGCGCAGCTTCATTCGACCCACTCTCAGCAGCCTCACCCCCGACATCGGGAGACGTGGTGCGCACCTCACCGGTGTTTTCATCCACCCACGATGGCGCGCTCTTGGCGTACTGGGCGGTTCCGTAGGTGAGATCGATGGCGACGTGATCGGCATGCAAAAGCAGCTCCGTGCGAGTATTGCCGTCGCGGTCCTCCCACGTCTGCGTCACGAGACGGCCCGTGCACAGGAGCGGCTGGCCGCGCTTCACCGATAGCACAACGTTGTTCGCAAGCGATTCGCGCCGCACCTGCACGCGCACGTATTCAGGCTTGCGCTCTTTCCATTCCTTCGCCTGCACGTCGTAGTACCGATCATTCACGGCAACGGTCACCGACGTGCGGCAGCCGCCACCATCAAACTTGAAGATCGTGGCATCCGCGGTCGCGTTGCCCTGGATCGTTGTCATGATTGCGTTCATTGAAGTTCCCCCCTTGGGATCGTTCGCCGCCCGCTGCGGCGCTCACCCACGAGCATGCCCTTCGTTCACACCCTCGGAAAGGGCCCCTTCGATCCGTGTGGAGAGGGCGGCACTGTGGAGGGAGAGTCACCGCGCATTCGGCTCCACTGCCCGCTCCCGGTACACTGGATCCGCCCACGCGGCATGCCTCCATAGCTCAATGGATAGAGCAACGGCCTTCTAATCCGTAGGTTGCAGGTTCGAGTCCTGCTGGGGGCGCTGACCAGACATAATGCCGGGAATGCTCTGCGACGACGTCGAAACGGCAGGTTTACTCCGCTTGCGTGTGCGCGTTCCCCTCGACTCCGTCAAGCGCTCCAGCTGGGTCGAGGCCTCGGTACCAGTACGCCTTGTGCGCGATGACGCTCGTGTGCCCCATCACAGGTTCAATCAGGCGAGGATCTGTCCCAGCGCTGATCAGACGGTTTTCTACGGTTCGCCGGAGTGTATGAACCGTCCCAGCGCGCTCAAGCGATCTCCGCACTGCAGACGCCATGTTGTCCGGATCGGGCAGCATCCCGCGGGGCGAAGTGACGACCAGCCACGACCCCACAGCCTCAGGGCCCTCCGGCCGCTGAGCCTGACGCTGGTCGAGGATCGTTCTGGCGCTCGTCGGTCGCAAGAAACTGTCGCAGAGCGACTTCCTGCTCCGCCGTGAACGCGTTGTCGACATGGTGAGGTACCCCGTTCCCGTAAACCTCCGTTCCACGCGGCGGCGTACTCGGCAGGATGAGCCCGGAGGCCGGATCGACGGAGATCAGGCGTAGCGGGTCCGCCGAGCACCGCGGGGCCGTCGGCGTGGATCAGCCGCCGCCGTCACCCAGACTTGCCCGCGGGTGCAGTCTCAGCTCTGACGCAGGTCCGGGTGCTCCGGCGAGGGTGCTGCCGAGGCTCTTCGTGACGGCGAGCATGAGGCGGGCGCAGATCACGTCGAGGTCGAAGGAGATCGTCGCGAGCTCCGGTTGTGCGAGTCGCCCGGCGGGGATGTTGTCGACGCCGATGACCGCGAGCCGTGCAGGCACCTCGATGCCGGCGGCCCGGGCAGCAGTGAGCACGGCCAGAGCGACGTCGTCGTTGTGGGCGCACACCCCGGTGACACCGGCCTCGACGCACGAGCGGAGCTCCGCCGTCGATACCGCGCCACTCGGGGACCCCAGGATCAGGGGATCGGGCAGCGCCAGCTCGCGGCAGACGGCCGTCACCCCGGAGAGGCGCCCCTCGGCCAGGCCGGTGAGGCGAGGGTCCGCCGGGAGCGCGTACGCGAGCCGCTGACGTCCGGCGGCCACCATCGCCTCGGCCTGGGCGCGTCCGACCGCCGCAGTCGGAACGGGCACATCGTGGACTCCGTCGGCGTCCCGTGCCGATGAGTACGAGACCGTCCACCGCGCCACGGGGATCCGTAGCTCACGGATCGGGTCGATGCGCTCGGGGTCGAGGTCGACGAGGACGATGACGGCGGCCGGCAGCAGCTCCCGGCAGAGAGCACCGAGGTCGTCACCTGCGAACGAGAGCTTGGCGAGCAGGTGCAGGCCGGCGCGTGAACAGGCCGTGGTCAGTCGCTCGAGCAGTCCGACGAGGACGGGGCCCACCGGGACGTCGGGGACGACGAGCAGCACGAAGTCGCTGCGTCCCCGGGCGAGCGCGCGGGCGGCACCCGATCGGACGTAGCCGAGCTCGGCGGCGGCGGCACGCACGCGTTCGCGCGTGTGTTCCGGGATACTCTGACCGGGCTTGTCGTTAAGGACGTAGCTCACGGTTGCCGTGGACACGCCGGTTGCGGAGGCGATGTCCGCCAACGTCGGGCGTCGCACCACTGCCTCACCTCCGTGACGAGGATCATGAACCGGATAAACTGCCGACCCTTGTCGGATGCGCGACTCCACCCTATATTGGTTAAGCGCTTAAGTTCCAATGGAGGAGATTGACATGCCCACCAACAGCCGTGCCTGGTGGCACGAGGCAGTTGTCTACCAGATCTACGTGCGTTCCTTCGCCGACGCCGACGGCGACGGTCTCGGGGACCTCGCGGGTATCCGCTCGCGCCTCGACCATCTCGAGAGCCTCGGGGTCGACGTCATCTGGCTCACGCCCTTCTACCCCTCGCCCATGGCGGACAACGGGTACGACGTCAGTGACTACGAGGCGGTGGACCCGCGCTTCGGTTCCGAGGAGGACCTCGACGATCTCATCGCCGACATCCACCGCCGTGGTATGAAGGTGATCATCGATGTGGTCCTCAACCACACGTCGATCGACCATCCATGGTTCGTGGAGTCGCGCAGCACGCGCTCGTCGTCTCGACGCGACTGGTACATCTGGCGGCCCCCGAGGGACGGGGTGGAACCGGGCACGCCCGGCGCGGAGCCGACGAACTGGCTCGGCTTCTTCGCCCAGCCGACGTGGACGTACGACGAGGAGAGCGGTGAGTACTACCTTCACCTCTTCACCCCGGAGCAGCCCGACCTCAACTGGGAGAACGAAGATGTTCGCCAAGCGCTCTACGCGATGCTGCGCCACTGGCTCGCCCGCGGCGTCGACGGGTTCCGCCTCGATGTCATCAACCTCATCTCCAAGAGGTATCCGCTGCAGGACGTGCCGACGCCGCACTCGAGCCACTACGGTGATGCCTCCTCGCAGTACACCTGCGGGCCACGGATGCTCGAGTTCCTCGACGAGCTGCGGGACCAGGTGTTCGACACCGCCGAGAAGCCCCTGCTCACGGTGGGCGAGATGCCGGGGGCGACCGTCGAGGACGGGCTCGCCGTCACCGGCGGTGAGCGCCCCCGCCTCAGCATGATCTTCACGTTCGAGCACATGGACGTCGATCACGCGCCCGGCTGGGGCGGACGGTACGAGCCGAGGGCCTTCGACCTGCTCGCGCTGAAATCGACCATGGCACGCTGGCAGGAAGGACTGGGCCGTTCCGGGTGGAACAGTCTCTACTTCGGCAACCACGACCAGGCCCGCGTCGCCTCCCGCTTCGGTTCCCGGTCGCCGGCGCACGCGGTCGCCTCGGCGAAGATGCTCGCCACGGTTCTCCACATGCACCGTGGGACGCCATACGTCTACCAGGGCGACGAGATCGGCATGCGCAACTACCCGTTCGCGAGCATCGAGCAGTTCGCCGACATCGATGCGCACAACTCGTGGGCGTACGGCCGGGCACTGGGTGTCCCGCCGGAACGGCTCCTTGCGGGCCTGCGCCAGAACGGCCGCGACAACGCTCGCACGCCCATGCAGTGGGACGCGTCGGAGCACGGGGGATTCACCACCGGTACTCCGTGGCTGCCGCTCAACCCGAACACCTCCGAGGTCAACGTCGAGGCACAGATCGACGACGCGGACTCGGTCCTCGCCCACTACCGACGCCTCATCGAGCTGCGTCACAGCAGTGACATCGTAGTCTTCGGTGACTACCGCCTCCTCGCCCGCGACCACGAGTACCTGTACGCCTTCGAGCGGACGCTCGGCGACGAGCGATGGATCGTAGTCGCGAACTTCTCCGACGAGGAGCTCGATGTCGCTGCGGCTCTCGGCGGCGCCGTCGGTGCCGCCGAGCTGATACTCGGAACTCACCACGAGCCGCCCGAGGGTGCGGTCCTGCAGCGGCTGCGCCCCTGGGAGGCCCAGATCTGCCGTGTGCTCGAGGGGAGTGAGCAGTGATGGCATCGACCCCCTCGGCATCGGTGAGCAAGAGGCTCGTCCTGGTCGCGGTGACCGCAGCGCTGGGCTTCTTCCTCTTCGGCTACGACACGGCCGTCATCAACGGGGCTATCGACGCGCTCGCCGACCACTACGGCCTCGGCAGTGGCCTCAAGGGCTTCGCGGTCTCCTCTGCCCTGCTCGGTTGCGTCATCGGCGCGTGGTTCGCTGGCCCGCTGTCGAACCGCGTCGGCCGGGTGCCAGTCATGCTCACCTCGTCCGTCCTCTTCCTCCTGTCGGCGATAGGTACTGGCCTCGCGTTCGGCGTCACCGATCTCGTCGTGTGGCGGGTCGTCGGCGGGCTCGGAGTCGGCGCCGCCTCCGTCATCGCCCCCACCTACATCGCCGAGATCTCTCCAGCACACATGCGCGGGCGCCTCGTCTCGGTGCAGGGCCTCGCGGGTGTCACCGGCATCGCGGTCTCGCTCTTCGTCGATGCCGGCCTGGCGTGGCAGGCCGGCGGTGCCGCGAACCCCCTCTGGTTCGACCTGCCCGCGTGGCGGTGGATGTTCATCGCCGAGGCGGTTCCGGCCATCGCCTACGGCGTCGCCGCACTGAGGGTGCCGGAGTCACCGCGATACCTCGTCGGCCTCGGGCGCGACGCGGACGCCGAGCACGTGCTGAGGACCTGCACGGGCCTGGCCGACCCACGCGCGAAGATCGAGGAGATCCGTGGCTCGCTGCAGACGGACCGCCGCGCATCGCTACGCGATCTCGCGGGTCGGGCGTTCGGGCTCAAGCCGATCGTGTGGGTAGGCATCCTCGTCGCGGCCGCCCAGCAGTTCGTCGGTATCAACGTCATCTTCTACTACTCGACCGCCCTCTGGCGCTCGGTCGGATTCGGTGAGTCGAACGCACTGCTCATCACCGCGATCACCTCCCTCATCAACATTGGCGCGACGGTGCTCTCGCTCCTGCTCATCGACAAGGTTGGCAGGCGCCTGCTCATGCTCTCCGGGTCACTCGGCATGGCGGTGACCCTCGGGGTCATGGCACTCGCGTTCTCGCAGGCGATCACCACCGTCGCTGGTGAAGTCCTGCTGCCGGGTGTCTGGGGTGTGGTCGCCCTCGTCAGCGCCAACCTGTTCGTCGCCTTCTTCGGTGCGACCTGGGGCTCGGTCATGTGGGTGCTGCTCGGCGAGATGTTCCCCAACCGAATCCGTGCCGTGGCGATGGCCGTCTCGACCGCCGTGAACTGGCTGTCGAACTTCGCCATCTCGACCACCTTCCCCGTGATGGCGGCGATCTCGTTGACCGGCTCGTACAGTTTCTACGCACTCAGCGCCCTCGCGTCGTTCTTCCTCGTGAAGCACTTCGTCAAGGAGACGGCGGGCATCGAGCTCGAGGACATGGACAGTCAGCTCCGACACACGTCTGCCCCGGATCACGGCAATCAGTAGCCGGGCGAACCCCACCGCACCGATCGGTGTGCTACGTCGGTCCATGACCGACGGAGCACACCTGTGGCCGTTCGGGTGAGGGCATTCCGTGAGCGAAATCGGTTCGAGGGCGCGGCGGGGCTGATCTAGGCTGTCCGGGCGCCCGACCCTGTCGGGCCAGTGCCCCCGGCCAGGAAGGACTGGCGTACCTCTCGCCGGGTCGTGGGGCGCGTGGCTTCGGGCGCCTCCCGCACCCATGGTGCAGAGCTGCCTGTGGAAGCAGGATTCTGGGTCTGCGGCGCTGCCAGGGGTGGGCTGGCGGGGGCGGTCGCTGGGTCGTCCACGGGCGTGGCCTGCCGGCGCCGGGAGCGGCGCTGAGGGTCGCCGAGGCACCGGCGGGTGGCTGAGGGGCGGAACTTGGCAGGGCCGGCGGCGCCGTCTCCGCGGAGTCACTGCTTGAAGTGGTGGTGTCGGTGGGACCACAGCCCACCAGGAGCGCGGCAGCCAGCACAGCTGTCGCGGCGATGCGCCGTTGCGTCACTGAGCCCCCCGTCGTGACTGACTTCTATGTTTCCTCGGACTGCTTGACGTCGGCCCCTGCGCGCAGCGTTTCCTTGAGTTCGTCGCGCAGGATGAGCCACGTGGACCCGATCTTGTAGGCGGGGATGACGCCTTCCTTCAGCCACTTGTAGACCCCGGGCTTGGTCATCCCGAGGATGTCGGCCACGTCCTGCACACTGAGCTTCTCCGAGCGGCCTTCGAACAGCGCGTCGAGGTACTTCTTGGGGACTCGTGATCCGTGCGGATCAGTGGGCTCCCGGCTTGCGGGACACCAGGGAGTTCGCCGCCTGGGCCGACGGCTCCCTCACCTGAAGTTGCCTCATATGCTCCGGTGCGGGGTAGTTTTGCCCGAACGGGAAACGGCCAAACTGCTCCTCGCCGATCACATACCCCTCGGCACGGGCACGATCAAGGAGGGCGAGTGCTTCTTCGGGGGTCGGGTACTTGCCGCTGAAGGAGGAGCCGGCGGGAAGGTAGGGCTCGAAGATTCGATTCTTGGGACGCAGCCACATTCGCCCGGGCTTGGAGCGGTCCCGCAGTGCGTGGGCGCGCCACGTGATGACCGGGTGAGTCACCGAGAGGTTGACGAGGTGAATCCATAGCCCCTTTTCGGTTGCGGCGCGATCGGCGAGCTCATGCACGTTGACGTGCGCGTTGAGGTACTTACCTCCAGAAAGGAGCGCCATCGTTCCCGGGGCCCCCTCGGGTACGTGGGCGTAACCGTAGTTGTCGGCCGTGTATTCCTGGGCACGAGAGAGGGCGTTGCCGAGGATCGGCATGCGCATCATGAAGTTCGAAAACAGCAGGCGGAAATACGAGGTGTGGCCGGCGGCGTGGTGGCCCACTTCGTGGGCGATCACAAAGCGAAGAGCCTCGGGGTCGCGGACTTTGCCGCCCACCTCGAAGAGGTCGGAATAGACACACACGAAGCGCCTATAACCATGGCCGGCGGCAAACGCGTTAATCATGCCGTTGCCTGAAAGGACATAGGCGTCCGGGACGCGACGCATGCCGAATTGCTCGGCGGCTTCCGCCACCATGCGGTAGCCCTCGGGGAACTGCGTGGGGCTCATGCGCACGCCGGAGGCTCGAAGCTGCGCGTACATGAGCGCGCGGGCGATCCACAGCACCCACGGGATCAACATGAAGGCAACGAACAGCTGGATCCCGATGGAGATGGGGCTGTAGGGGTTCGAGAGTCCACCGTCTGCCGACTCTCCCTCGAAAGCGGGCTGGATGCTCGACCATTTTCCCGTCGCCACCATGTAAATGATGAATACGACGGCACCGAGCCAGGCGACCAGGAGAAGGCACGTGATGAGAACTCCCACGGCAAAGAGCGGGATGTCCCACGGATGACGAAGGGAAAGGTCACCCAGGAGCCCGTGACGGGTCGAGCCGTTAAAGAGGCCCGGCTTTCCCGCAGGTTTCTTGTGTTCGCTTTTGGGCGTGGGCGGGTCTTGAGGTTCGAATTCGGTCATAACTCCACCGTAACAACAGCGACCTACCATTCTTTAGAGAACTTCAGGCCGCGCGAGATCCTTACGAAAGCACGAGGGTGGGACGCCGCCTTCGCGACGCCCCACCCTTCAGAATTTTGGCGCTCAGGCCACGGGGGTGATGAGGCCCTTCGTCTGAGAAGTCGCGCGCGAGAAACGCTCGGCGACATCCGCCCAGTCGACGATATTCCAGAAAGCCTTCACGTAGTCAGCCTTGACGTTCTGGTAGTCGAGGTAGAAGGCGTGCTCCCACATGTCAAGCAGGAGAAGCGGAACGGTCGCAGCAGCGAGGTTGCCCTGGTGATCGTAGAGCTGCTCGATGATGAGCTTCTGGCCAAGCGAATCCCACGCAAGGATCGCCCAGCCGGAGCCCTGGATGCCGAGGGCCGCGGCGGTGAACTGCGCGCGAAGGCCATCGAACGAGCCGAAGAATTCCTCAACGGCCTGGGCGAGCTCACCCTCGGGCTTGTCGCCGCCCTCGGGCGAAAGGTTCTCCCAGAAGATCGTGTGGTTCACGTGACCAGCAAGGTTGAACGCGAGGTTCTTCTGAAGCTGGTTGATCGTGCCGAAATCATCCTTGTCTCGCGCCTCGGCGAGCTTCTCGAGCGCCTGGTTGGCGCCGTTGACGTAGGTCTGATGGTGCTTGTCGTGGTGCAGCTCCATGATGCGGCCCGAGATCGAGGGCTCGAGAGCGGCGTAGTCGTATCCGAGATCGGGAAGAGTGTATTCAGCCATGGTGGCCACCTTTCTTCGACGCTGACGTGCGGGGCATGCGCAAAGCACATACGCACAGGTGAAACCCTATCGAGTCCCTTTGGGTGTTCAGTGTGAACTCGGGTTTACGATAGAGGGCGTGAGTTCTACAACGACGAAACCAGCAAGCGACCGCATCATCTGGGTGGATTGCGAAATGACGGGCCTCGATAAGGCAAACGATGCACTTATCGAAGTCGCCGTTCTCGTGACCGACGGGGATCTCGAAATCCTCGGCGAAGGGGTGGATGTCGTCATCAAACCCCCGGCAGGCGCGCTCGAGTCCATGGACGATTTCGTGCGAAACATGCACACGACTTCGGGGCTTCTCGAGGAGCTCGAAGGCGGTATCACACTCGCCGAGGCGGAAAAGGCATGCCTCGCTTACGTCAAAGAGCACTGCCCCGAGCCGGGCAAGGCACCGCTCGCGGGCAACTCGGTGGGCACGGACCGCGCCTTCATCGACCGCGACCTCCCGGAGTTCGCCCAGTTCATGAGCTACCGCACGATCGACGTCTCGAGCCTCAAGGAGCTTGCGA
Organism: Dermabacter sp. HSID17554; assembly: GCF_003989295.1. Lineage (NCBI taxonomy): Bacteria > Bacillati > Actinomycetota > Actinomycetes > Micrococcales > Dermabacteraceae > Dermabacter > Dermabacter sp. HSID17554. The sequence goes on from NZ_RBLW01000001.1 coordinate 526,369, forward strand.
AACGCTGGTTCCCGCGCGTCTTCTTCAACACTCCAGAAAAGCACGGCGGCCACCGCGCGCTCGCCGATATCCGCGAGTCGATCCAGGAACTCAAGTACTACCGCGAAGTTCTGTTCGTCAAGGAGCCCGGCCCCACGAGTGACGAGGCCAAGACCGCCTCAAAGAAGTTCGAGATCGCGCCCGAGTAACAGCGCTCAGCGCACCCACCACTAACACAGGAGTTTTGACAATGACGACACCCCTCCTCCTCGATTCGACGCACACGAATCCCGAGCACGACGCGTGGCTTGAGGAGGTGGGTTGCGCGCTCCTCGAGTGGGGCGCGGCCTCGCGCACCGAGCACGGTTTCGGCTGGCTCGATTCGAACGACGAGCTCGATCCCACTCACGATCTCGAGTTGTGGATCAATTGCCGCATGACGCACTGCTTCGCGCTTGCAAGCATTCGCGGCACCGAGGCGTCGCGCGACGATTATGCGGCGCTCGCCGCGCATGGCTTGAAGGCGCTTATGGGCGCCTTCCGCGATGAGGAGCACGGCGGTTTCTTCTCGATCATCTCGCGTGAGAGCGGCAAGCCTGTCGATGATTCCAAGCAGGCCTACGCCCATGCCTTCGTTGTGCTTGCAGCTTCAAGCCTGGTAGAAGCAAAAGTTCCCGGCGCTAAGGAGCTTCTCGACACCGCCCTCGAGGCGCATGCGCGATTCTTCGAACCCGAGCACGGAATGTTTGCCGACACCTACTCCCGCGATTTTTCCGAGTGCGAAAACTACCGCGGGATCAATGCCAATATGCACAGTGTCGAGGGACTCCTCGCCGCCTCGGCAGCGACAGGCCGCCTCGAGCTTTTCGAGCGCGCAGCGGCCATCGTCGAGCGGGCCCTCGCCTTTGCCAAGGGCAACGCCTGGTTCCTCCCCGAGCACTTCACACCCGCGTGGGAACCTCGCCCCGACTACAACCGTGACGAACCCGCGCATCCGTTCCGCCCTTATGGCGCCACGATTGGCCACTCGTTCGAGTGGGCGCGCCTCGCACTGCACACCGCTGCGGGTTTCGAGGATCAGTTTTCCGACGCCTCCCGAGCATCCGAGCGTGCCTCCGCTTTGCGCGAGGGTGCCCTCGCCCTCGCCGAGAAGGCGTGCGCAACCTGGGGAATCGATGGCGATGGCGGCTTCCCGTACACGGTTGATTGGGACGGACAACCTGTTGTGCACGAGCGCATGCACTGGGTGGTGGCTGAGGCCATCGGCGCGGCCGCGGTGCTGTTCCGCACAAGCGGCGATCCCGTGTGGCAGGAGCGCTACGAGGCGTGGTGGGAGTGGGCGAAGAACACCACGATCATTCCCGGCAAACTCGGCAGCTGGATCCACGAACTTTCCGCCACTGGAGAGCTCAGCGAGACGACCTGGAAGGGGCAACCGGACATCTACCACGCCTATCAGGTGACGCTCATTCCGCGCCTTCCCGCGTGGCCGCCCCTCGCACACGCCGTCGCTACGGAAGAAAGCTCTCGATAAACCGCGCGTTCGACCCCTCGAGCCTTCGCTGCATCACCTCGAAGGCTTGAGGGTTCGAGTCGATCGCGAGGAACCGTCGGCCCAATTTATGCGCGACCGAAGCGGTCGTACCCGAGCCAGCGAAGAAATCGAGCACCCAGTCGCCCTCGCGACTGCTCGCCTGCACGATTCGTCTGAGGATCCCCTCCGGCTTTTGGGTCGCATAGCCCGTTTTCTCGCGACCCGTGGGCGAGACGATCGTGTGCCACCACACGTCGGTAGGAAGCTTTCCCCGTTCAGCTTTCTCCTTCGTGACGAGGCCGGGCGCCATATACGGTTCCCGATCAACGCCCTCGGAGTCGAAGTAGTACTTCTTCGGGTCCTTGACATACACGAGGATCGTGTCGTGCTTTGATGGCCAGCGCTTTTTCGTGCGTGCCCCGTAGTCATAGCTCCAGATGATCTCGTTGAGGAAACTTTCGCGGCCAAAGAGCGCATCGAGCAGGACTTTCGCGTAGTGCGCCTCGCGGTAGTCGAGGTGGAGGTACAGCGTTCCCGTGGTGGTGAGCACGCGGCGTGCTTCAACGAGTCTCGGCTCGAGGAACTCCCAGTAGTCCTCGAACGCGTCGTCGTAACCGTAAAGGGCGCCCTTGATGCTCGTGTAACTGCGCCCTTTGAAACCGACTCGCGAGCCCTCGGTGCCATCGGCCGCGCGCACGGTCTGGAGGGACTGGCGCTGTTGGCGCCTTCCCGTGTTGAACGGCGGGTCGATGTAGATGAGCTGGATCGACTCGCCCGGGAGAGTGCGGAGTACCTCGAGGTTGTCCGCGAGCACAACGCTCGAGGCAGCGCCCTCTCCCACGAGGGCCTTCGTGTCGCTCATGTGTCCTCATTTCGCGAGTGCCGGGTGTGCGCACGTAAAGAAAAGAGCCCCTCGCTCGAGGGGCTCTTTAGCGGGGTGATCGACGGGATTTGAACCCGCGACCGCCTGGACCACAACCAGGAGCTCTACCAACTGAGCTACGACCACCATTGTGCGGGGTCTCCCGCAACGAATGACTACTCTACCGGGCCGCCACTGCTCGGCGCGAATCAAACAGCCCTGAAAGGGATGTGAGTCTCACCGCATGCGAGAAAGCGGGGCGAGGGCGCGGAACGTGCGGATCGCCGCCTCGGCCGCGGCGTAGCCGGCGTCCTCGCTCGCGCCTTCCACTCCCGACCGAGCGACGGCTTGCTCGCGGGTATTGACCGTGAGCACCCCGTTTCCCACCGGAGTCGACTCGTCGAGCGCCACGCGCGAAAGGCCCTCCGTCGCGGCCGCGGAAATGTACTCAAAGTGTGGGGTCTCGCCGCGAATGACAACGCCGAGGGCCACCACGACGTCGCACGTGCGAGCGAGAGCCTGTGCCGCGACGGGGAGTTCAAACGATCCGGGCACGCGCACTTCCGTCACCGCACAGCCTGCATCTGCGGCCGCGCGGCGCGCACCGTCAAGCAGCGCATCCATGATTTCCGTGTGCCAGCTCGCCGCGGCAATGCCGATCGTCGCGGGGCCCACATCACTCGTGCCAAGTGCTGCCGAAGGGGTTCCGTATCCAGCCATGCCTACTCCTTGGGTGTCGTGATCGAAGATTCGAGATTGAGGCGGTGCGCCATTTTCTCGCGTTTGGTTTCAAGGTAGCGCCTGTTCGCTTCGCGCGGGGCGATCTCGCTCGGCACGATCTCGGCGACCTCGATGCCGAGGCTCGCAAGCGCGCCGTCTTTTTCGGGGTTATTCGTCATGAGCCGCACGCGCTCGAATCCGAGCGCACGCAGAATGTTTGCCGCATCGTCGTAGCGGCGCGCGTCGACGGGCAGGCCGAGGTGAACATTCGCCTCAACCGTGTCGTCGCCAAGATCCTGCAGGTGGTAGGCGCGAATCTTCTCGAACAGGCCGATGCCTCGCCCTTCGTGACCACGCATGTAGATCACGGCCCCGCCCTCGCGCTGGATCGCTTCGAGCGCTCCTTCCAGTTGCTCACCGCAATCGCACCGGTACGAGCCGAAAATATCGCCCGTCGCGCACTCGGAGTGCACGCGCACGAGGGGAGGCTGGGAAGCGTCGGACCCCTCCCCCGGCCATGCGGAGCCGCGTGCGAGCAGGCTCATGTGCTCACCATCGTGGCCTCGCCATGCACGCACCTCGAACGTGCCGTGGGGTGTAGGCAGGTCAATCGGTGCGGTTCCGGTCACCCCGCCTTCGGGCGTGCGCGTTTCACTCACCGGTCCGCCCCTCGCGCGTCGCGCTCCTCGAGATATGCCGTGAGCTGCTCGATCGTGATAATCCCGAGTCCATGCTCACGCGCGAAATCCGCGAGAGCTTCCGCGTGCATCATCGATCCGTCGTCGTACACAACCTCGCCGATGAGCCCCACGGGGGTCAGGCCCGCCAGCCGCGTGAGTTCAACAGCGGCCTCGGTGTGTCCGGGGCGCTCGCGCACACCGCCGTCTCTCGCGATAAGGGGAAGGACATGACCTGGGCGAATGAGTTCCGCCGCCCCGCCGGTCGCGAGCGTGCGCGCCGTGATCGCGCGATCAACCGCGGAAATACCCGTCGCCTCAACCGCGCGCGCATCGCAGCTAATCGTGTAGGCGGTGCGCAGCGGATCCTCGCTGTTCGGAACCATAAGCGGAAGCTCAAGGGCAGCGGCGCGCTCGGCAGTCATGGGCGCACACAGGTACCCGGAGCTGTGCCGCACAAAGAAACCGACCTTCTCGGGGCTCGCGAGCTCGGCGGCCATGATGAGGTCGCCTTCGTTTTCGCGGTTCTCGTCGTCGAGCACCACGAGGATCTCGCCGCGCGCGAGCAGGTCAAGCGCCTCCTCCATCGGGGTCAGGTCAATCGCAAAGCTCATTTCGTTCGCTCCTCACGTGCGGCGCGAACGGCCACGAGCCGTGCCGTGTATTTGGCGATCACGTCGGTTTCGACGTTCACTCGGGTTCCGACGGTTGCCTCGCCGAGCGTCGTCGCCTCGAGCGTCTCGGGGATGAGGGCCACCTCGACGAACGCGGGGCTCTCCCCCGGCGTATTCACGGCCGTGACGGTGAGCGAAACACCATCGAGGGTGATCGAGCCCTTTTCGGCGACTTGCTCTTCAAGGGTGTCGGGGATCTCGATGCGCATGCGCCGCCACGTTCCCTCATCGTCGATGCGGGCAACAGCTCCCACTCCGTCGACGTGCCCCTGCACGATGTGGCCGTCGAGGCGAGCGCCGACCTCGGTGCAGCGCTCGAGATTCACGCGGGTTCCAACGGCGAGATCGCCGAGGCTCGTGCGCGCGAGGGTCTCCCCCATGGCGATCGCGGTGAAGCGAGCCGTCTCGCCCTGGATTTCGGGCGCCTCGATCGCCGTCAGGCACACCCCGTTCACGGCGAGAGATCCGCCCAACTCGAGGCCGTCGAGCAGAGGCGCCGGCGCCTCGAGCGTGAGGCGTGCCGTGTCGTCCGCACCTTTCTCGAGCCCCGTAACGGTGCCTTTCGCGCTGATAATTCCGGTAAACATTGGTCACTCGCCTTTCGTGGGAGTTTGCTGCCGCGCGCGCGGGATCGCGTGGAAGAGAAGATCCGAACCGCTCACATGGAGTGTTTCGGGAACGATGTCGAAGTCGAGCCGGTTCTCGAGGGTTCCGATGCCGAGCCCCGTGACCGCAGGTGTGCCCGCACCGAGCAAAGTTGGGGCCTCGTGGATCCAGAGGTCGTCGACGAGATCGAGCGTGAGCGCCGCGGAGATTAAACGCGGGCCACCTTCGAGAAGCAGGTGCTCAACCCCGTGTTCGGCGCGCAGGTTTTCGAACACGGCGCGGATATCTCGCGTGCGATAAAGAAGCGGGCGTGCGTGTTCAGGGCCGTGTGTGGCTTTCGCGAGCCGCGAGTGTGGCTCGAGCGGGCGCTCGCCAATCACGACTCGCCGCGGTTGGCGTTGAGCGAGCGTGCCGTGCGCATCGCGTGCCGTTAGTGCGGGGTCGTCGGCGAGGGCCGTGCCCGTGCCCACCGCGATCGCATCCACCACGCTTCGGAGCGCGTGCCCCTCGGTGCGAGCACCCTCCCCCGTGATCCACGCATTCGTTCCATCGGCGGCAGCGACGAAACCATCGAGCGTCTGCGCAATTTTCGCGGTCACAAACGGACGTGCTTCGCGCGTGGCGAGGAACCAGCGGCGGTTCAGCTCGATTGCGCGCGCGGTGAGGTCCCCTCCGACGCTAGCCGGCAGTGCATCGCTCCACAGGCGAGTGTCGATGCCGGCGCTACAAAGAATGGCACTACCGTTCGCGGCGATGTCGTGCGGGTCTTGAACGGCGTAGAGCACACGCGCAACGCCCGCGTCGATAAGAGTGCGCGCGCACGAGGGCGTACGGCCCGCGTGGGCACACGGCTCGAGAGTCACGATGCAGGTCGCGCCGTGCACATCGAGGCCACGTTCCCGGGCGACCGCGAGGGCATCTGCTTCGGCATGCGGGGTTCGGGCGCCTCGGTGGAAGCCTGTGGCAAGGAGTTCCCCGGAGGGGCTGAGGAGCGCTGCGCCGACGCGCGGATTGGCACCGAGGGGTCCGCGCCGCGCCTGTTCGAGTGCGCGCTCACACGCCTCACGCAGGGCGCTTTCGCGCGCGGCGTCGTGAGGGTGTTGACTCATGCCCATGGTCCTCGCCTCCCGCATCGCTCATCTCGATCGATGGTCCGGGAGAAGGGAAAACTGCGAGAGCACGGCGCGTAAAAGCGGCATGCTTCGCCCGCATGAACCTCCCATCCAGACTGTACTGTCGGCACCGGAATTCCACCGGTCAGGCCCAAGGCGCGGCTCACGGAGTGAAACGTGCCCGGGTTAGCGGGCTTTCACCGCCAGTTCGGAATTGCACCGAGTTCCCGGAACATGCACCACCAGTTTAGCGCGCATGCGGGAGGGAACGACAAAACCCCCGCTCTTCCGAGCGAGGGTTTCCGTGTCGTGCGCCATCAGGGATTCGAACCCCGGCCCCACTGATTAAGGTGTTCTCCCACCCGAGTAGTTTTCCTCCGTGTAATTGGCCGTGTGCATATCCTTCGCGAGCGGGATCGACGCGCACTGGCGGAGCCGAAGCCCCTTCGATGGCGTCAACAAAGCGGTCGCAGGCCGGATGAGTCGAGGAGCCGCTCTCTCCCCTACATCGAGGGGAACCCCCATGTTTTCCGCTCCTTCATCATCACGGATCATGACGAGGTCGAAGGTGACTGAATTGCCGAGCTACAAAGACTCCCTGAGCCCTCCTCCATCGCGCAGAACCCGTACACCACAGCCGGACGCGGCGTTGTAGGTGAGCTCTTCAGCCGCGGCCGTAGCTGCGCAGCCGCAATAATCGCGGAGGAGTCTGTTGCGACCTCTCAAGACACCAAGAAAATCATCACTTCCATTCCGCCTGCCCGCAGCGCCTGCTAAATTGCACCAATATGGAACGCATCAGCTTTGGTTGGGACTACACTAGCTGGCCGATATTTAGCAGCAAAACCGGCAGCGATCCGTATCCAGACATCCGCTCCCAAATATCTCCCGATCTCGCCAATGCTCTCGCGCAGTGGGCTGAAGAGATGTGCGAAGCGTACGCGGATGAGACTGGTCTCGTCCGACCAACGCCGTCAACAGCCGCCAAACTCGATAGCAAATTCGATGAGCTAACTTCTCGACTTCTCGCTGAAGGAATCGACGTTGAGCAAGACGCTCGTTGGTGGCATTCGTAACCACTGAGTGGATGTCAATGCAGCCGGCCTACGACCTACGTGGGTTCAATGCAGGCCGCATGTTGCCGTACCTTTGCGAGGGCAAGCGCTGCGGGTAGGGGTATGTGCGCCGCGTTCCCAAGGGGCAGTTTTGGCATGCGCGCGGAAATAAACGCGCAGGGGAACAATCATGCTCAAACGCAAGTGCCCACAGCGGTATAGGCGAATGGACACCAGGACCAGTCGTTTCACAAAGCGTCTGGGACGCTTTAAATCCGGTGGCACCAAAAATCAAATGGCACTACAGCACAACGCGGGTCAATCCACATACGGCAAAGCCATAGGAGCTACGAAGAGACAGTTCAATTCGTTGGCGGCCCTGGGTCGAAGCGCAAGATGTCTCCTGGTTCGCACTCGAGCGCCTCACACAGAGCCGCCAACGTGGAGAACCTAATGGCCCGAGCATGACCATTTTTTAGGACACTTAGATTTGTCGGAGAAATATCTACACGCTCCGACAATTGCTTAACCGTCATTTTCCTCTGGACTAGCAAAATGTCTAAATCGACTCTGATGGCCATCAGACTAAGCCCTGCATCTCAGTCTGCAGAGCAAGATAGGAACGCGCGGAGGATCTCAGGGCGAGGGCGAAGCAGACCGACGCTACGCCGACAATTATATTCGCTGCCAGAAGAAGAACAATCCCTGGTCCCCCCACCTGCACGACTGCAAGAAGATGAAGCAGCACTAAAGCTGGAATTCCGAATACTCCACAGAAAAGGACACCTATACCCAGCAGAAAATCTGGAGTTGGCAGTGGCAGTAGATGCTTTGCACGCAGTTCCCGCACGAGGAAAAAAGTAATGACAAGCACGCACTCGAGGCAGAAGAGAGCTGCTATTCCCGCAAGCGCGTAGGGAAGAGTGAGAGACTCGGTCTCCGCGTACGCCCCTCCGAAGGCCTCGGCTAGCTCGGGAAGAAGGATCTGGAGCAGGAGGCAGCCTAGGAGCAGTGCTAAGAGTGCGCCTTCACTGGCGCGACCAACCAATCGTGACATGTAACGATTATCGGTACTTAAGTAACGATAGTCAATATGTATCCGAGAGCGAACAGCCTCAAGACTTGAATGAACTGGTCACCGTGGGCGGCGTTGTCGGGTGTGGTCACGGGTGGCCAGGAAGGAACACTCGGCCACCCGCACTCACGGTTTTCGTGTGGTCGAGGTCGGCGGTTGTACGGGCATAGAGGGGCCCTTCGGTGTCCCCATCGCCTCTTCTGCGACGGCCTTGCTTCGCTATATAGCAGTGAAGCCCCCGCTCACGGAGCGAGGGCTTCTGTTGTGCGCCATCAGGGACTCGAACCCCGGACCCACTGATTAAGAGTCCCAAACCAGGCGACCTTATCGAGGTTGATTTCACCGGCGGCAGCGGATGACCGCCTGAGTGACGCTACACCTTTGACGATATATATCTTGGGCAATATGGTGATGGCACGACGTGGACACTGCACTGCAGCATGGAAGTGTCCGAGTGGTACGCAAAACTCAGTCCCACAGACAAAGGGAACTTCTGCACGATTAGGTGACAATGGTGGTGTCAGGCTGCGAGGCTCACGGCCTGGTTCATGATGGTCTCGTATTCGATGGGGGCAGTCGGCCCAGTCGCGTTTGTCGGCGGCGCGGGTGGTACGTTCTCTCGATCCAGGTGCCGATTGCGATGCGGAGTTCTTCGCGGGTCCGCCACCGCTTGCGGTCCGGAACGTTTTTCTGCAGGAGTGCGAAGAAGGAGTCCATCGCTGCGTTGTCGCCGGCCGCACCAACTTTGCCCATCCACCCGATGAGGTGGTGGCGGTTCAGGGCGTGCACGAAGCTTCGCGCTCGGAACTGGAATCCTCGGTCCGCGTGCACGATGCACCCAGCAGCATCGGAACGGCGCGATACCGCGTTGTTCAGGGCGTTCACCGCGAGACGGGCCTTCATCCGGCCGCTGATCGAGTAGCCCACGATCCTCCCGAAGAACTCGTCTTTGATCGCGCACAGGTAGAGCTTGCCCTCGTCGGTCCAGTGCTCGGTGATGTCGGTCAGCCAGAGCTCGTTGACGTCACCTGCGGTGAAGTCCCGCTGGACGAGATCGTCGTGCACGCTCGGGCCTGGGCGTTTCCTGTTCTTACCGCGCTTCTTCCCGAACACGGGCCACCACTGGTTATCTCGGCAGATCCGCCACGCGGTTTTCTCGCACATCACTTCGCCCGCGGCGCGGGCCTCCCCTCCCCTACTAGGAATCTGGATCCGAACTCGGGATCGTCCCGGTGGGCGTCGAACAGAGCGTTTGCCCGGTAGGCCTCGGTCAGCTCGGAGGCGGTGACCTGCCGGTTTCGCCAGCGGTAGTAGGGCTGGCGGGAGAGGTTCAGGACCCGCAAGGACACCGCGACGGGGATCCCGTCAGCGGCGAGCTCGCTCACGAGCGGTTAGAACCATTTCCCGGCAAATTCGTCTGGGACAGGTAGGCGGCCGCTCGACGGAGGACCTCGTTCTCCTGCTCCAGCACCCGGTTGCGGCGACGGAGATCGCGCAGTTCCGTCGAGTCCTCACGGGTCCTCCCGGGGCGGTTGCCGTCATCGATATCGGCCTGGCGGATCCATTTATGGAGCGCCATCTCGTGGATTCCGAAGTCCTTCGCGATCTGCGCGAGCGTGACGCCCTCCTCACGGGACCGGGCCACCCGTACGACGTCATCGCGGAACTCTCGAGGGTAGGGAGCGGGCATAGGGCACATCGTTCCAGGCCGCCCTGCGGGCAAGCCAGATCAGATGTCACCTTTCCGCGCAGCAGTCCCTCCTGATTGCTTTTCAAATCGCGCTTAAACTCCTGCGCCCAGGAAGAGCCTGGTGCATACGTTGTTGGGAGGTGCTCGTGCGTCGGCTACATCTGCCTGTTGATGGGTGCGCTGCCGAATGTGATCGCATCGGCAGCGCACCCGCCGCGGGGGCGTTTTCAGCCGCCCGAGGCCCTAGGAGTCGACCCGGTTGGGCTCTGCCGCAGTGCGCGTGCTGCGGTTCGGTCCGCGTTCTGCCTCTCGTGGCGGCGACGGCTGTGAGTGTGCACTGCGTGCCTTGAACACGAAGCCCCCGGTCGCGACAAGGACTGCGAGTGCCCCAATGCTGGACCAAATAGCATGCGTCTGTTGAGTGAAGGCATCACTTACTGCGATGGAACTCGATACGCCTAAGCATATGCCGAATAGCGCACCGATTAACCGGTCTTTCATCATGGCGGTTCCTATCTCTCGGGCCGTCGTGTTAGGGAAGGCGCATGCACGGAACGCAGACATTGGGGGCGCCAAACTTTGAACAGCATGCTCGCAACGCGGGACCGCATGAAGCGAAGGCGCACGCTAGGCAGAGGGCGATACCGGCGCCGGTGGGAGATGAGGCGCATGGTGCCGCGCATGTAGCGCATCCTGCTGCTCGCTCCAGACACTGCATGACGTTCTTTGACTGGCAGGATCCACTCACCTGATAGTTCGTCTTCGCGCAACCGCCACAAGGATCTTTCTTTGATGCTCTCGCTGTGTGAGCATCGTACGTGGCAGCTAATTGGGCAGCTGGGATTGGCTTTTCCGCGCGACCATTGACACTTGCGGCTGAAAGGGAGAGAGCGTCGTTTTCCTGGTCATACCTATATATTTCGACGCCGACTCCGGTGGAGCCGTCTTCGGCGGTCTCTTTTGTATAAACGAGGAACCGAGAGTCGGGAAGCTGGAGGGCTGCGACGGACCGGTGGGAGCCGTCGCTGAAGCTTGTCCGGGCGAACTCCGATTGCATTGCTTCGGGCGCATCGGGACGCTGCCCGGCCTCGGTGGCCTCCTTACCACGTAATCCCTTCTGAGCGATGGCTGTGCTCCGCGGGAGACTCGTTGCCAGGTCGAGGTCAAGTGCGGCGAGGGCAGCTCTTGTGTTGCTATCTTCCGAAAGCTCTTGCATCAGCTCGTCGATGCTGGGCTGGTCGAGACCACTAGTCTTGGACTTTAGCGGCTTCGGCTCGAGGGCATGCGCCACCCCTGAGCCAACCCGTGTATGGATGGTTGCAATGGTAGCGACGGCCGCGAGCCCGGCTGCGCTTTGAAGCGCGGCGCGCCTACTGAAGAACCGTCGCTCCGCATGAGGAGTAGTAAATGCTAGATGTTCATTATTGCGGTGAACTCCGATAATTCGGGCCAACAGAAGGGACGTAGTCGGGCCAAAGCGGCGGGCCATGAGAGCAACAAGCCGCGGGCCTGAGTATACCTTTGGGGTAGTACGATTGAACGTGATCGCCACGGGGATGTGTGGCGGGTTTGGGCCGAAGTGGTTGATTCGGATCTGTTCGACCTCTGGGTCGGAAAGAGGTCGTGCGAGGAGTTTGCCGTTGGTTTCCTGCTCCAGTGAGTGAGAGATGGCGCTACATTCCCCGCACCCTGAATCAAAGGCGATGTGGGTTTTCGAATAGTCCAGTGAGTCCTGCGTCATTACTGTACTCCTGTGGCTTTTTCGGAACGCACCGGTTGGTCACCCCTGAGTCAAACTAGCAGCCGACTCTAGTGTGGTCAAGATCTCAAGTGAGCTTCCTCTGAACTCCGGGCCAGTTCTAAGGACCAAGCATGGGGAGTTGGTCAAACGTGTTGCTCTCGGAGATCGGTTTGGATTTCGTGAACAAACGAGGTGTGTAGTCGGGCGGCGATAGCCCTTTGTGGAGGCGCATACCGCCGAGGCTATTTCCCGACTAACCTGGCCGCGATGACGTCGTCCGTGTCGCCCTGAACCGTGAGCACGGCACCCACCTGAAGGACATCGCCGAGGACTTCGGCACCAGCTTCTCCTGCCTGACGAACTGGGTCCGCCAGGCCGAGGCCGAGGCCGGCAACAAGTCCGGCACCACGAAAGCCGAAGCCGAAGAACTCCGCGCCGCATCCCCACGCCCCCAGATGCCCATGAGCACCACTGAAACGTGGCAACCGAGCCACCCGCGACACCACGAGCCCACGCATCCTGCATCAGCACATGGTCAAAACCGTCGCCGTCATCAGCACGCGACAGCTCCGAAAACCGTGTCACCGCCTCAACTCCAGGCCCCACCTGACGAGACCCAACCCCCATCACGTCCTCAACCGCAGCCCGATCAAGATTCGTCGCGACACTCGTAATCACGTAACCGAGAGGGTTATCCATCGCCAGCAACCGCGCCGCGAAAACCCCTAAATCACCGCCACCGCAGCCAGCCACAACCAAGACCGCTTCGCTCACGCAGTCCCCACTGCATTCGAGCGTCGAAGACTTAGCTGAAAGCACTTCACCGATGAGCTCCACGAACTCAGGACCTGCTTCGCCGTGCCAGCCGTCTTCGGCTAGCCCGCCCAAGATTCCCCGAAACCTCGCTTGGTCAGTCATCGCGCTACCGCCTACTGCGCCGAGCCCTCGTCGGACTCACGCGCTTGCTCGGCAGCTTCACCCCATCGGCGAAGCATTTGGCCGCGAACGTTAATTTTTTCGTCAGTCGCGGCTCGTAAGGACAATGCGACTTCGTCCCAGGTCGCAGGCCGAACGGAACGCCTTTGGTCCATTGCCCAGTCATAAAGTCCGGGGTAGCCCTTTTGTGTGAGCAGGATGTCTGCAATTCGAGCACTAGTAGTCATAAGGACAGCGGACTACTATTTTTAGTAATCTCGCACCATCTTAAATACAAATTGGTAACGATGCAGTTAGCGCCCACCCTGAGGGTATGTTGACACTGAATCAGGTAGGAATCATAAAGCAAACGGTAGACGAACGAATTTCTGCGGCCACTCGCGCACTGGTAGCACTCCACGGCATGAGGAACGCCGACCTAGCAGATGTGCTTGGCATCGGGCAGAACTCTGTGTTTATGAAGTTGCGCGGCGACTCACCTTGGAAGGCGGCTGAGGTGGCACTGGTGGCGGAATACTTCGGTGTGCCGATCTCTATCATTTTCGATGGGATGGCTGCCGTTAACAATGAAGAAGCCCCCGCTCGAGGAGCGAGGGCTTCTGTTGTGCGCCATCAGGGACTCGAACCCCGGACCCACTGATTAAGAGTCAGTTGCTCTAACCAACTGAGCTAATGGCGCCTAACGAAGAAATACTCTACGCCGCACCTTGCCACTTGCGCCAATCGAGCCTGGATTTTTATGCCGAAGCACACATTCAGTGCCGCCACTTAGACTGTGGCAGTGAGTCGTAGCCGAACCATAAGGAGCTGAGCGGTGAGGATCGCAGTCACGGGTGCCACGGGAGTCCTTGGGCAGCAGGCTGTCGAGGCTCTCGTCGCGGCCGGGCACGAAGTCACGGGTGTCACGCGTCGCGAGCGCGGCCTTCCCATTGTCGAGGGGCGCGGCGCCCACGGCGTCATCGCCGATGTCTTCTCCGCAAGCGACCTCGAGCGCACCTTTCGCGGCCACGACGTCGTGATCAATACCCTTGCGAAGATCCCCACGGGAATGGGCGCACTTCGCCCCTTCGCCTGGCGCGAGGACGACCGCCTTCACCTTGAAGCCTCCGCAGCAATCGCCACAGCCGCCGCGCGTGCGGGGGTCGGCAAACTCATTCAAGAATCCTCGATGTTCATGTACCCCGACAACGGAAGCAAGTGGATCAGCGAGGAGCATCCGCTGGCTGTTAAGAATCCCGCGTTCAAGCCGCGCGTGCGCGAAATGCGCGCCGCCGTCAACTTCGCGGAAAATGGACGCAGCGCCGTCATCCTCCGCCTCGGGCAGCTGTACGGCCGCGACCCCGGCACAACCTACGCCCTTCGCAAGACTCGTGAGGGCGAGGCAGTTCTCCTTGGCAAGCCGAGCGACTACCTCACTCTCGTGCACCACATCGACGCCGGCCGAGCCTTCCTCGCGGCCCTCGATGCCCGTTCCGGTTTCTACAACGTGGGCGGCGAACCCATCACGCGTGCACGGTGGGCGAAGGACCTCGGTCGTGAGGCGCGCGCGGGCATGGATGCGAAGTTCTTTCCCGCTGCAACCCAGGCCGTGCTGCCCGCGAAAATGGACGTGCAGCGTCGCTCGCTGCGGGTCTCGTCAATTCGCTTCATGCGGGAGACGGGCTGGCGCCCCACGATCGGGCCGTCGAGTCTCGGTTGGTCGCGCATGTAGCGCGTTGCCGCTCGACGACACATGACACCTGTCACGTCAATCACGTGACAGCTCCCGATAGCGAGAAATTCATGCCTGAAAAAGACTTAAGGCATGAACGAAGTAGCAGTGGAGATCACGGGGCTCCGTAAACAATTCCCCTCGGTGCTTGCCGTCAACGACATCGACCTCACGGTCGAGCGCGGCGAGATTCTTGCGTTTCTCGGGCCGAACGGCGCGGGAAAAACCACAACGCTCGACATGGTGCTCGGTCTTTCGCAACCCTCGTCGGGGCGCATCCGGGTATGTGGCACCACGCCACGCGAAGCGATCAAGGCCGGGAAAGTCTCCGCGCTTTTGCAGACGGGCGGACTCATTGCCGACATCACGGTGGGAGAAACCGTCGATTACATCGCCTCGACCTTTCCGAAGCCCACGATGGGCCGGCGTGCTCTAGAGCTCGCAGGCATCACGGATCTCGCAGATCGCAAAGTCAAAGCGTGTTCAGGCGGCGAGCAGCAACGCCTCAAGTTCGCACTCGCGCTCCTGCCTGATCCCGAGGTGCTCATCCTCGATGAGCCAACGGCTGGCATGGACGTCACGGCTCGCCGCGCTTTTTGGGATCGAATGCAGGCCGAGGCAACCTCCGGACGCACGGTCATTTTTGCCACCCACTACCTCGAAGAGGCCGAGCAGTTTGCGCGGCGCGTCGTTTTCATCTCCGAGGGTTCGATCGTGGCCGACGGCCCCACGGACCAGATTCGCGATCTCACCGGCGCGCGCGAAGTGCGTGTGCGCGCGAACAATCCCGAAACTGTCATGGCCGCCCTTCGCGAGCGCTTCCCGAGCCAGCGCGTAGAGATCGCTGGTTCGAGTGTGGCGACCGTCAGCACCGAAAGCGACAACGTCGCTCGGTTCCTGCTCGCCATGGACGGCGTAAGTGCACTCGAAATCTCACATCCCTCCCTCGAAGACTCCTTTGTTCGCCTCACGAAAGATCGGAAGGTCAGCTAATGTTTGCGATCGAACTCAAGCGCCAATTCAGGGATCTCGTCAATCTCTTCTTCATCGTGGGGCTGCCGGTCATCATTTACATCGCGATCGGGACTACAAACGACTTTGCCGACATCAACTTCGGCGACGGCAACATTGCCATGTCGATCATGATTGCCCTCGCCGCGTATGGCGCCGCAAGCGCGACAACCGGCATTGCCACGCAGGCCGGCGTTGAAAAAATCCGGGGTTGGGGCAGGCAGCTCGGACTCACGCCGCTGAGCGACGCACGCTACATCGCGGTCAAGGTGGGAGTTGGAAGCATCATCGCTCTCCTCCCGCTCGTGATCGTGTATGCGATCGGCGCCCTCACCAAAGCGGAGGCCCCACTCGAGGATTGGATCCTCTCGTTCCTCATCCTTTTTGTGGGCTCAATGATGTTCGGATTTTACGGATTGATTTTCGCGTTCGCCATGCGAAGCGAGGGCGCTGCCAACGCTTCGACCGGCCTTCTCGTGCTGTTCGGCTTCCTCGGGAATCTCTTCATCCCCCTCAGCGGCACGCTTCTCCAGATCGGCCGGTTCACGCCGCTTTACGGGTATGCGATGCTCGCCAAATACCCCGTGGTCCATGGGAAAATGTATTCCACCGGCGCGGACTTTTACGAGGACCCGCTGTGGTACGGGCTTGTGAACATGGCGGTGTGGCTCGTGATCTTCGTAGTCCTCGCCCTCGTGCTCGCCCGGAAGACTCGCGAAAGGCAGTAATGCTCGACAAAACGGAACAAGGAGCCACCGACGCACGCAGGCGCACAATCGCGTATGCAATGTCGCTCGTGTGGCTCCTTTTCCTCACCTTCCCGCTGATCACGGCAAGTCAGGGAGGGGTTCCGACGCTTGCCGGCGCCGCCTCGATCCTCATCACACTCACGTTCGCTGCGCTCTATGCGGCGTCGATGGTTCGGCACTTTCGCGATCCGGATCGGATCACCGAGACGATCACCTCTAGAACAGTCGGCTTCATGACGCTCCTTGTAGCGCTGTGTGTCGCGCAGGTGTTCCTCATTGGCACCGATGCTCTCTGCCTCGTGGTGTTTCTTGTACCCGTGGCGGTCTTCCTCTTACCTCCGAAACCCGGTTATATCGCCGGTGCGTGCGTCGTCTTCGCAACCCTCGCCTATCCCCTCCTTGCGAGGGAGTTCTGGTCGCTCTCCTTCGGAATCATCGCCTCGGGCGTGTTCCTTGGCTGCGCGGGCTCGGTGTTCTTCACGAAGTCCGCCCTCGATGACTCGAGAGTGGCCTCGCAAGAGGCGGTGCTCGATGAGCGCGAGAGAGTCGCACGCGACATCCATGACGTTCTCGGGCACACCCTCACCGCGATTGCCCTCAAGTCCGAGCTCGCCGAGCGGCTCGTGGATAAGGATTCGGCCGCGGCGAAGCGCGAAATCGCCCTCATCACTCAACTCTCACGCGAGGGCATTGCCGATGTGCGCTCCACGGTGCTCGGTCTTCGCGTGCGTCAGCTTGGAGTCGAGCTCGAGCAAGCCCGCTCCGTCGTGCACGAAGCGGGGATCGATTTGACGGTCATTGGCGAGGCAGACGACGTTGACCCCCGTTACCGGATCCTTTTCGCGTGGGCTTTGCGCGAAGCCATGACGAACATCGTGCGTCACGCACACGCCTCCCACGCAAGCATCACCCTGCAGAACCACCGCATCGAAGTTCGCGACGATGGCGTAGGGTTCTCGGGCACGAGCGGGAACGGCCTGCGCGGCCTTCGCGAACGCGTCGAAGATGCCGGCGGATCACTCATCCTCACCGGCGGCAACGACGGAACGACAGTGCAGGTGCAGATGTGATCAAGGTTCTTATCGCGGACGACCAGGCGATGGTGCGCGGGGCACTCGCCGCCCTCCTGAGTCTCGAAGACGACATCAACGTAGTTGCCGAGGCCTCGAACGGCGAAGAGGCACTCGCGATCCTGCGCACCACGGACGTGGACGTGGCCCTCCTCGACATCGAGATGCCCAAACGCGACGGCATCGACGCGACCGCCGCGATCGCGCGTGAGGGTCTTGGGGCGCGCTGTCTCATTGTGACCACGTTCGGCCGTCCCGGATACCTGCGCCGTGCCCTCGACGCCGGCGCAAGCGGCTTCGTGGTGAAAGAAACCCCCGCCGATCAACTCGCCGATGCCGTGCGGAAAGTCCACGCTGGCCAGCGAGTCGTCGACCCGGCTCTCGCCACAGAATCCCTTTTCGAGGGGGCAAACCCCCTCACCGAACGCGAGCAAGAAATCCTGCGTATCGCCCGCGAAGGCGACAAAATCTCAAGCATCGCGAAGAGGGTTCACCTGAGCGAAGGAACCGTGCGAAACTACCTCTCTTCAGCGATCCACAAGACCGGCGCCGCGACGAGGGTCGCCGCCGCAAAGCGCGCCGAAGAACGCGGCTGGCTCTAAACGCCAGCTAACGTCGGCCCCACTCGCCGGGACTTAGCCGCGCGAGCGAGAGTTGACCTCGAACCGGTCGAGCATCTCCTCCGCCGCACGGAGCGCATGGTGGGAGTACGCACCCACGGAGCGCTCCTCCTCGAGGGCAAGCCTGAGCGCGTCGAGATACCGCGTGAAAAGCGCCCAGTAAATATCGCGCGTATCGCGCTCGAGGCGAAGCGCCTCCGTATTCGTGCGGTTGTTGAGCACCGCCATACGCCGCTCAAGTCGCGCAATGACGTGAGGCGGGACCGGCTCGCCGTCAATCAGCTGGTCGGCGAGGGGGCCTAGCTCGCGATTGACAGTCTCGAGCATGCTCCTCACAAGCATTTTCTCCTCGTGCCGGCGCTCATCAACGCCGGGAGCCGCAAGCCCCGTGGCCCGAATGACGAAAGGAAGAGTTCCTCCGAAAAGCAAGAGCGATGCCACGGCAACAAGGAAGGCCACGAGGATCACGGTTTCGCGATGCTGAACCAGTTGCCCACCCGCAACATACGGGAGAGTTTGGATCGCCGCGAGCGTCACAACTCCTCGCATCCCGGCCCACGCGAGGACGATTCCGCCCTTGGGCGAAATCTGCTCGGTAAGCGCATAGTCGATATCAGCTCGCGTGCGGTTGAGCCATCGCGAGCTTTCCGATTCCCAGTTCTCACCGAAGCGGATCCGCGCCCGCTGTTCTCCCTCGTCGGAAAGCCCACCCTTGAGCGTGCGGCCAAGGGCGCGCGCACGAGCCTCACGGTGGTTCGACATCCACACGACACACGCGACCCCAACGGCCCGCAAAACGATGAGCACAACGAGCACAACGGTTGCCATGAGCCACACGCTACCCATGCCACCACTTAACCGTGAATCGCTCACGAGCAGCGTGATTTGCATGCCCATGAGGAGGAACACCGCGTGCTCAAGCACATAGCTCACCGTCGCCCACGTCGACCTCACCATCGCTCGTTCCTCAGCGTTGAGAGAGCGAGGCGCAAGGTGAGACATCACCACCGAGGTCACGACAACCGCGATCACGCCAGAAGCATGCACCTGCTCGGCGGGAATGTACGACGCCCACGGACTCGCGAGGGTCGCGACGGTCACGAGGATCGGATCATCGAGCCTTCCGCGCGCCCAATTGATGAGCCTGCCCACCACGTATCCGATCGCGAGGCCACCTACCACGGCCCACAGGAAACCGATACTCGCTTCCACGAACGAGAAGCCGGCAGCGAGGGCCGCAACCGCCATCCGCATCGTCACGAGAGCCGCAGCGTCGTTAAAAAGGCTCTCCCCTTCAAGCAGGGTCATGATGCGATCGGGCAGGCCGAGCCTTCGGCCAATGCTCGTCGCCGCGACTGCATCGATCGGGGACACCGCCGCGCCAAGGGCGATCGCAAGCGGAAGCGAGATCTCACGAAAGAGAGCGTGAACCGTGATGCCCACGACCAGCGCCGGCACGATCACCATGACGATGCTGAGCCACGCTATCGGCTTCAGGTTCCTTCGAAGCTCGATCGCTGGAACGTTACGCCCCGAGGCGAAAAGAATCGGCGGAAGCACGCCGAGGAGAACCATCTCGTTCGTGAGTTCAACGTCGGGAATCCACGGGGTGAAGCTCGCGACGATCCCGAGCACGAGAAGGAGGAGCGGCGCCGCGATGCCGGTGCGGCGCGAGAAAAGTGCGGAGGCAACGAGGACGGTGAGCCCCACGAGCGCGAGGACGATGAGTTCCATTTATGGCTCTTTCCTCGTGCGCGCGGGGCCCACTGTCATAATGCTCATTTCGCGTCCACCTGCGCGAGGAAGTCCTGTGCGCCGCCCACGAGCTCAATGTGCCCCGTGGGCAGGTCAGCCGTCGCCAGTTTCGCGATCTCTTCCGCGAACTCGCGCACCGAGTACAGCTTCCCGGCCGCCTCGCGACGCGCCTCGAGCGCACCCGGCTCCATGCGGTTGAGGAGTGTTGCCGTGACCGTTCCCTCGATCATGTCGCCCGAGACGACCACGAAGCTCACGCCCTTCTCGCTCATCTCGGGGATGCGCGATGTCAGCTCGTCCTCGCCCGCGCGCTTCGACTTCGCGACCGCGTCGTACGCGTCCATGGTGTCAACGTCGTTGATGAAGTGCGCCTGGTGGCTCGTCACGAAGATGACGCGACCGCCGGGATTCATGCGCGAGAGCGCCGCGGTGAGTGCGTTCGATTGTGCGTCGCGGTTGAGGCGAAGCGCGTAGTTGTCGCCGAGGTCCTTCTCCATACCGCCTGAGGCGTTGAGAACGAGCAGATCGAGCGAACCAAACTCGTCGATCGCCGTTTGCATGAGGCGGTCGAGATCCTCTTCGCTCGTGAGGTCGGCGCCCACGGCGACGGCGCGACCGCCGGCCTCTTCGATTTCTTTCACGACCTTGTTCGCCCGCGGCGCCTTTTGACGATAGTTGACGACGACGTTGTAACCTTCCGCGGCGAGAATCTTCGCGGTGTCAGCACCCACGCCTCGCGACGAACCTGTGATGACGGCGGTTTTTGTGGTGGTCATGAATGATTCCTTCCAATCGGAGGAGCAAAAGGTTCAGAGATAGAGGCCGGTAACGTCGCCCTCGTGCGCATCTTCGTACACGGCGTGCACGTCGCGTTCGCGAAGGAGCACGTATACCTTCGCGTCGAGTTCGACCTCGGCACGGTCGCCCGGATCAAAGAGCACGCGATCGCCTACGCGCACCTGGCGCACGTTGCTACCGGCGGCGACGACGTTCGCCCACGACAGGCGAGTCGACACGCTTACGGTTGCCGGGATCAGAATTCCGGACTTGCTGCGGCGCTCGCCCTCGGGATCCGGCTCGACCAAGAGGCGGTCGTGAAGCATCCGGAGCGGAAGCGCGGGTGTGTCACTCACTTCTGACGGTAGTCCCGGTCGTAGTAGTCGCCGTCCTTCGGCGTGCGCGTCACGAGGACAATCGCGCCAGCGGTGATCGCGAGAAGGCCGAGAGCGCCACCGATGAGGCCCGCGACCGGTGCGGGCTTGACGGCGCCGCTATCGGCGACGAAAAAAGACTTCGCGGAATCCGTTGCTTCGTTCTTCCAGCGCTGGATGGCGTTGACGGGGTTGATGCGGTCGAGCAGCTCGTCGATGTCAGCGGCGAGATTGTCCTGGCGGCGCAGGGCCTCGCCCTTCATCTCCTCGAGGCTTTCCTTCTTCTTTCCCACGAGTTCCTCCCGGGATGTATGGTCGCGTGGTCGTACCGCTCGAGTCTACCGGTCGCCGGCTGGACTTTCACCGCGACCCCTTGGCCGGGTAGGCTAGGCGGGTATGCGCACGTGGCGGAATTGGTAGACGCGCTGGATTTAGGTTCCAGTGCCCTCGGGCGTGGGGGTTCAAGTCCCCCCGTGCGTACTCCCTCTCATCTCGACAACGCTCCAGCGTTGAGGAGGAAGCGATGACCCTGATTGGCCTCGTCCGTCACGGCCAGACGGACTGGAACCTCGCGCACATCTTCCAGGGGGCAAGCGATGTTCCCCTCAACGCGACCGGGGTTGAGCAGGCCCATCACGCTCTCGATTCCACCCCGGAGTTCGCCTGGGACGGCGTCATGAGCTCACCTCTCATTCGTGCCCGCCTCACCGCCGAAGTGATCGCGACCGACCACAGCCTTCCGTTGATCGGCGTCCACGAGGGGTTCCGCGAAGTCGATTTTGGCTGGGCGGAAGGCAAACCCAGCGCCGAGGCCTACGCGGCCTATCCAGAGCGCGATTTTCCCGGCCGGGAAAGCGTCGATGCCGTCCTCGAGCGCGCATGCGCAGCAGTGCGCGAGGTGTCGGCGCAGCACCCCGATGGTCGTGTTCTCGTGGTCGCGCACGGGACTCTCATTCGGTACCTGGCCAGTGCCGTCGCACAGCGGGACTTCACCTCGCTCCCTAACACCTCGCTCACGCTCCTCGAGGTCTCCCCCACGCTCTGGCGAGTCCCTATGATCGCGGGCTATTCGCTACGCGAACCATTCGAATGGGCACACGAGGAGGAGGCTCTCCCCCGCTTCGATCCTGCCTGGGATGCGCCAAACGGCATTGACCCAGCTACTCTCCCGCTCGCCGAGCGCCCCGCACTCGAGGCGTACCGCTCGACAACCGAAAAATCACTTAGCCACACCACCGAGGAGTCACGATGACGCGCACCGCAGTGGGAACCGAATCCAACTGGTTTGACGACGACGAGATCCGTGAGCTCCGTCGTAAGCTCCCGATCCTCTACATCGATGTCGTCCCCGTTCGACTCGACTCCTACGGAGCCATCAAAGAGATCGGCCTGCTCCTGAGGGCCGACGGTTCCGGGCGCATCATCCGCTCCCTTGTTTCGGGCCGCGTACTCGTGCACGAGAGCTTGCGCGAGGCGATTATTCGCCACGTGGAAAAGGACCTCGGCACGGTCGCACTCCCCAAAGTTCCCACCTCGATGGTGCCGTTTACCGTTGCGGAATACTTCCCCACGCCGGGCCAATCACCATTCGTGGATCCGCGTCAGCATGCTGTCTCGCTCGCGTACATCGTTCCGGTGGAGGGCGATTGTGCACCCCAGGAGGACGCACTCGATCTCGGGTGGTTCGAGGCTGCCACAATCCTCGATTCGGCTGTCATGGACGAACTCGAGGAATCGCACGCGATCCTCGTGCGTCGTGCCCTCGCTGCGGGCGGCGTCAGCTAGCCGCACACAGCTCGCGCGACTAGATCAAGCTCGAAAGGCGCGCAGCGAGGGCGCGAAACGCCTTGCCGCGGTGGCTAATCGCGTTCTTTTCCTCGGGCGTGAGTTCAGCCGACGTCTTCTCGTACCCTTCAGGGACGAAAAGCGGATCGTAGCCAAAACCTCCCTCACCGCGCGGCGCGCGAAGGAGCGCCCCGCGCATCGAGCCGAGCTCGACAACCTCTTGGGCTGAGCCACCGTCGGAATCGGGAATAACCGCGGCGGCCGCACACACAAACTGCGCCCCGCGGTGGGCGGGCGCGATATCGGCAAGCTGGGCGAGAAGGAGCGCGTTATTCGCCGCGTCATCGCCGTGGCGGCCCGACCAGCGTGCGCTAAAAATGCCGGGGCTTCCGCCGAGAATGTCGACGGCGAGGCCCGAGTCGTCAGCAATCGCGATGAGGCCGCTCTCTTCCGCGGCGGCGTGGGCTTTGATCAGGGCGTTCTCCTCAAAGCTCACGCCGTCCTCGACAGGGTCGGTGAGGCCGAGGTCCGCGCTCGAGACGACCTGCGCGGGATCGAACCCGTCGATGGCATTCGCGAGCACCTCGCGGAGCTCCTTAAGTTTCTTTTGGTTGTGGCTCGCGAGCACAACCTTCGCGCTCACGCTCACTTGCTTTCCTCAAACGCCGCAAGCTGCATCTGGATGAGCTCTTCGCAGCCTTTCGAGGCGAGGCCGAGCAACCGGTGGAGTTCGTCGTAGCTGAATGGCGCACCCTCGGCGGTTCCCTGCACCTCAACGAAGTCACCAGAGCCGGTCATCACGACATTCATGTCGGTCTCGGCCTTCACGTCCTCTCGGTACTCGAGGTCGAGCATTGGCGTGCCGTCGATGATGCCCACGCTCACGGCGGAAACGGAGTCGCGAAGCACGTCGGCGAGCACGGGGATCGACGCGTGGCGCTTGCCCCACGTGATCGCATCAACGAGGGCGACGTATGCGCCGGTGATCGCGGCGGTGCGCGTGCCGCCGTCAGCTTGGAGCACGTCGCAATCGAGCTGAATCGTGTTCTCACCGAGAGCTTTCATATCGACGACGCTGCGCAGCGAACGGCCGATGAGGCGCGAGATTTCGTGAGTGCGCCCGCCAATCTTGCCTTTCACGCTTTCGCGATCCGAGCGTGTGCCGGTCGCGCGCGGCAGCATCGCGTACTCGGCGGTCACCCAACCGGTGCCACTGCCCTTCTTCCAGCGCGGCACGCCCTCGGTGAAGCTCGCCGCGCACAAAACGCGCGTGCGGCCGAACTCAATGAGGCAACTGCCTTCGGCGTGGTCGAGCCAGCCGCGCGTGATCGTCACGTCGCGGAGCTGGTCGACGGTGCGGCCGTCGACTCGGGTGATCTGCTCGGTCATGGCTTTCTCCTCGGTGGTCGCTAGGTTCGGTTAAAGCGTGTAGGTGTGAAGCGCCTCGGCGAGCTCGAGGGGCCCGTCGAATTCGGCGCGCGCCTCCTCGAGCGGGACCTCGCGGTCGGTCCACGGCGGAATGTGCGTGAGAAGGAGCTTTTTCGCACCGGCCTCGCGCGCGAGGATCCCCGCGCGTTTCCCTGTGAGGTGGATGCCTTGGAAGTGGTCGTCGCGCCCCTCCACGTAACCGGCCTCGCATAGGAGAAGATCGGCGCCGTGCGCGACGGTCGAGGCGCCCTCGCATGTATCCGTGTCACCCGTGTAGGCGAGCACCGTGTCGCCCACGTCTATGCGGAAGCCAAACGCCGGTACGGGGTGTTCAACGGCAACCGCAGTAATGATCGCGCGGCCTGCCTCGATGCTGTCGCCCTCGGCAAGCGGGATGAACTCGTAGGGCGCGCGGCTCGCCCCCGGCGGGATCGGGTCGGGGTTGCCTGTTGCGGCGCTCAAGCGTTCATCGATGCCCTCGGGCGCGAAGACGCGCACGGTCGGGCAATTCACGAGGGGGTGATAGGCGAGGTACACCTCGAGCCCCGCGAGGTCGAGGAAGTGATCCGCGTGCAGGTGCGAGACGAGGATGATGTCGATGTGGGAGGGGTCGATGACCTTGTGGAGATTCGAGAGGGCACCGTTACCGCAGTCGATGAGGATGCGAAAGGGTTTACCGTGCTTGCCCGGGACGGTCACGAGGTAGCACGAGGCGGGTTCGCCCGGCCCCTCGTAGCTGCCGGAGCAGCCCACCACGGTCAGTTCGATGCTCATGCATCCTCCTCGATCACGGGGATGGAAGTCGTGTGGGTCATCGCGGGGCCCAGGAATCGCTGCGAGAGCCGCTCGAAATTGCTCGTGCGCCCTACGCGCGGCGCAGTCTCGGCGAACACGTGTCGCGGCGGCGTTGCCGCGGTGCGCATGAGGTCCTTCTCCTGGAGGGTGCGATACACGTCCATCGCCGTCTCCTCCGAAGACGACACGAGAGTGACATCGGGACCCATGACATAGCTAATGACGCCCGCGAGCAACGGGTAGTGGGTGCAGCCGAGCACGAGGGTGTCGACACCCGCCCTCTTGAGCGGCGCGAGGTATTCCTCGGCGGCGGCGAGGACCTCGTCGCCGGAATCGGTGCCGTTTTCGAGGAATTCCACGAAGCGGGGGCACGCGGCAGCTTCGACGTGCACGTCGACCGCCGCGGAGAAGGCGTCCTGGTAGGCGCCCGACTTTACGGTTCCGCGCGTCCCGATCACGCCCACGCGTTTGTTGTGCGTGACCGACACTGCGCGGCGCACGGCAGGCTTGATGACTTCGAGAACGGGAACGCTGTAGCGTTCGCGCGCATCGGCGAGAACCGCGGCGGTAGCCGTATTGCAGGCGATGACGAGCATCTTCACGTCGTGGGCCACGAGTTCGTCCATGACCCCGAGGGCGTACTCCCGCACCGTCGCGAGCGGCTTGTCGCCATAGGGCGTATGGGCGGTATCGCCGATGTAGAAAAGCTCTTCATTCGGCAACTGATCGATGATCGCGCGCGCGACAGTGAGCCCGCCGATCCCGCTATCAAAAATCCCGATGGGTGAATCGTTCACGCGTTCAATCTATCGAGCCACCTTCGCTTGCGAGTGCATCGGCACACCCGTGCAAGCGATCTCACAGGCCTCTACGAGCGGGAGTTCAGGGCCCCGATGAGGGTCGCTTGGAGCCACGACGCGAACTCGTAGAGAGTCGCGAGGAATTCCATGCCGGCGACTCCCGGCTCAGCCTCGACCTCCTCGAGATCGTTCGAACACAGAAGCTGGAGCGCCTCAAAATCGCCGTCATTTTCGATGCCCATGCGGTCGGCGAGCACGAGCCGGATGAGGTTGAGCGCTTTGAGCCACGCGAGCGCATCGGCACGTTCAATCACGATTTCATCGTGTGGCCCTTCACCGCCGATATCGCCCGCGGCCTCAAGGCTCGCGCGCAGCGCACTCAGGTTCGCGATGTGGGTTTCGGCGAGGTTCGCTTGCGTGAGTCGGCGGTACTCCCCCGCGTCCTCGTCATTGTCGCTTGCGGATGGGAAGAGTCGCTTCGTGGCACTGTCACGCGGCGCTTCCGTGCGGGCACGCACGGTTTCCGCTTCAAGCCTCGCGAGCGGATCTTCCGACATCGCCTCGCGGGGGTCTCGATCATCAAGGCCCTGATCGCCAATCCCGAGGTCGACGCGGATGAGGTCGGTGATTTCCCCGGCGACCTGAGCGAGCACGGAGCGCTCTTCCGCCTCGAGCCTGCACATGAGGCGACCGTCGGCACGCGCAATGAACGAGTGCGCCACTATGCCTCCTCGAGAATGGCGAGGAGACCGAATTCGTGCATCGCCCCCACGTGGGCCTCCGCTTGCTCGCGGCCGTCGCACGACACAATCGCGCGGCCTTCGGTATGGACCTGCATCATGAGCGCGTGGGCCTTCGAGCGCGCGTAACCAAAATGGGTGCGGAACACGAACGTCACGTACGTTTGCTCGTTGACGGCGTCGTTGAGCACCACGGTGTTCCACTTCCGGTCGGTTTCGGTTCCGACGCTTGCCAGGGGTTCACTCTGGCCCTTTTCACGCACGGCGTCTCCTCCCTCGCCTCAAGCTCGCACTCCTTACGGGCATGAAGCTTAAGACTACCCGGCTTCCTCGTTTAGGCTTAGTTCGTGGCGACAACTTCTCTTTACACTGATCTGTACGAACTCACCATGATCCAGGCCGCACGCGAAGCGGGCGTTGCGGATCGCCGTTGCGTATTCGAAGTTTTCACGCGCTCGCTCCCCGATGGGCGACGCTATGGCGCCTTCGCCGGGATTGGGCGCATTCTCGACGCGCTCGCGGATTTCCGTTTCGATGAAACCGACCTCGATTTTTTGCGCTCGACCGGGCAATTTACGGAGGATCTGCTCGCCTACCTCGAGGGGTACCGCTTCGAGGGGAACATCGAGGCCTATGCCGAAGGGGAGGTCTTTTTCCCCAACTCCCCCGTGGTGCGCATCGAAGGCACGTTTGAGCAGTGCGTGCTCCTTGAAACCCTCGTACTCTCGATCCTCAATCACGATTCGGCGATTGCCTCGGTCGGCTCGCGCATGATCCAGGCCGCTCAGGGGCGTCCATGCATCGAGATGGGCTCACGACGCGTGCACGAACACGCTGCCGTTGCGGCCTCGCGCGCCGCCGCGATCGTGGGCTTCTCCTCGACCTCGAACCTCGAGGCTGGACGGATCTACGACATTCCCGTTGTGGGGACCTCCGCCCATGCCTTCACGCTCCTCTTTGACACGGAAGCGGACGCCTTTCGCGCACAAGTACACTCACTCGGTGCGGGAACAAGCCTTCTCGTGGACACCTTCGACATTCGCGAAGCTCTCGACTCCGCCGTTGAGATCGCAGGCCCCGACCTCGGAGCCGTACGCATCGACTCCGGGAATCTTGGGCAAACGGCGCGCGAGGTGCGAGCCCAGCTCGATGCCCTCGGAGCAACGGACACGAGGATCACCGCGACGAGCGACCTCGATGAATACCGCGTTTTTGACCTTCGCGACTATCCACTCGACGGGTACGGCATCGGCACGCGCCTCGTGACGGGCGGCGACCACCCCGCACAGGGCTTCGTGTTCAAGCTCGTCGAACGCGAAAACTCTTCCGGCACGATGGAAGCCGTCGCGAAGAAATCCGCGCAAAAAGCCACGATCGCGGGGAGCAAGCGTGCCTATCGCGTGTGCGATGCGAACGGTGCGGCCCGCGCCGAGCTCGTTCTCGCCGACGATTCGGGCGAACAGCCGTCGGCCTCCCTCAACGCGCGCCCGCTCCTCACACGCCTCGTGGAAAACGGTGAGGTTCTCGACTCCCGCAGCCAGTGGGAGCGTATCGAGAAAGCGCGCCGCGTACACGAACGCGCGCTCGAGGAACTCTCGCTCGCCGATTTGCACATTCGCACGGGCCAGGACGGCGCGGTACTGCTCCCCGTTGTGCATTCTCTTCAGGAACTTCAGGAGCTTTCGCACTGACGCTTCGGACTCCGCCACCGCGAGCCACGCGGCGCAAAGTGTGGAAGATTCGCCTGGCCAGGCAAGCGTCGGATTATTTCCTCCCCACGAACCAGCCGCGGAGAATGTCGATCCTTTTTTGAATCTGCTCGGCGCTCGCCTGCGGAACGGCCGGGCCACCCGAGCGGCGACGCAGCTCGTTATGCACCTGGCCGTGCGGGGTTCCCGTGCGCCTCGCCCAGCCCGACACGAGCGAGCTAAGCTCCTTGCGAAGCGCCGTCACGTCACGGTGCGTGGGCGCCGCGGGGGCACTCGAGTGACGCGCACTTCGCTGCTGCTGATTCCTCTGCCGCTCACGCAAAAGCGAGGTCACTTGTTCCGGCTCGAGAAGGCCGGGAATCCCCAGAAACTCTTGCTCCTCTTCGCTGCCCGCCATCGCGAGCGTGCCGTATTCACCGCCGTCGAAAAGCACGCGGTCGAAGTGGGCATCGGACTCGAGAGCCTCGTAGCTGCCCTCGAGCTCACCGCTCGCTTTTTCCTCGCGATTTGCTTCACGCAGCGCATCCTCGTCAAGGCCCGTTTCGGGATCGAGCTGTTCTTTCTCGCGCATGTCGAGAACGTGATCGCGTTCAGCTTCCATTTCATTCGCGAGGCCGAGGAGAACGGGGACCGAGGGCAGGAACACGCTCGCCGTTTCACCGCGCGTGCGCGAGCGCACGAAACGCCCCACCGCCTGGGCAAAGAACATCGGGGTCGAGGTCGAGGTCGCGTAGACGCCCACGGAAAGACGCGGAACGTCAACGCCCTCGGAGACCATGCGCACCGCCACCATCCAGCGGTCAGTCGAGTCATTGAACGCCTCGATTTTGCGACCAGCGCTCGAGTCATCAGAAAGCACGAGAGTGGGCTTCTCCCCCGTGATGCGCTCGAGAATCTTCGCGTAGGCGCGCGCGGTTGATTGGTCCGTTGCAATCACGAGACCGCCCGCGTCCTTCACACCGCGCCGCACTTCCGTGAGGCGCTGGTCGGCCGCCTGGAGAACCGTGGGGATCCACTCGCCCTTCGGGTCGAGCGCCGTACGCCACGCCTGTTGCATGATGTCTTTCGTTTCGAGGCCGCCGAGCTGTGCTGAGACCTCATCCCCGCTCTTCGTGCGCCAGTGCATGCGACCCGAATACGTCATGAAGAGCACCGGGCGCACAACGTGGTCCTGGAGCGCCTCGCGGTAACCGTAGGTGTAATCGGCCTTGGAGCGGAGGAAGCCCTCGCCATCGGCTTCGTAGCGCACGAAAGGAATGTGGGCATCATCCGAGCGGAAGGGCGTGCCCGTAAGTGCGAGGCGCCGCTTCGCCGGGTCGAAGGCCTCGCGCACACCGTCACCCCACGTGAGTGCATCACCCGCGTGATGAATCTCGTCGAGGATCACGAGGGTCGGCGCAGCCTCCGTTCGCGCCCGATGCAACCGAGGGTTCGCGCCCACCTGGGCGTATGTCAGTGCCACGCCCTGGTAGTGATCGCCGTGGCGCCCCTGGGCGTTGGAAAAATTCGGATCAATCTGGATCCCCACGCGCAACGCGGAATCCGCCCACTGAGTTTTAAGGTGCTCCGTGGGAGCAACGACCGTCACGCGGCGCACGATCCCCTCGCGAAGAAGGCCCGCGGCAACCTGGAGCGCAAAGGTCGTTTTACCGGCACCAGGCGTCGCGACCGTCATGAAGTCGCGCGGTTGCGAATCCTGGTAGAGCCTCAGCGCCTCAGCCTGCCACGCACGAAGCTTCGGAGCCGTGCCCCACGCCGCTCGCTCGGGAAATGCCGGCGGCATTTGCTGCGCCGCAAACGATGAAGGCTTGCGCGGCGTTGCCTGGGTATGCACGGCCGGCGCCTGCTGCTCGTTCGCGCGAGTGGACTCCAGGTAGTTCGAGAACAGGTCGGGCGAAGCGGAAGAATCGTGGGCATTCATAGGCGCCCTCCACGATAAACCCGTGAGCGCTTAGAGTGCCTTAGCGACCCGAGCCGAAAAGCCCACGGAAGCCGCCAAACCCGCCTTTACCTCGTCCTTTATCGTCGCCTTCGCTCGAGTTGCCTCCGTCACCTATGCCTTCGTAGATCTCCTTGCACTGCGGGCACACGGGGTATTTCTTCGGGTCTCGGCCCGGAACCCACACCTTGCCGCACAGGGCGATCACCGGTGAATTATTGAGTGCGGCCTTCGCGATCTTTTCTTTCTGCACATAGTGGGCGAAGCGGTCGTGATCGCCGGGGTCGGCGTCCTCGGTTTGCTCCTCGCGCTCGAGCACCGCGGTCGAGCTCGGGGCGGCGCCAGGGGCCGCGGGGGCCTGAGGCGCGCCGTGGTCCGGAGAGTTCGGATCCGAAATCGAGGCCGTGAAACGAATGCGTGAAATGCTCATGGATCGATCCTAACCGCGCTCGCCCGAGCCTGCGACAGCGTGCGCTACGGCCGGGGTCACGCGCTCGTCAAACACGCTCGGCACGATGTGGCGGGCTGAAAGCTCATCGTCGCTCACCACGGCAGCGATCGCGTGGGCCGCCGCGAGGAGAGCTTCGTCGGTCACCTCGCGCGCGTGAGCATCAATGAGACCGCGGAACACACCTGGGAAGGCAAGCACGTTATTGATCTGGTTCGCGAAATCGCTACGACCGGTGGCCACAACGGCAGCGTGCTGCCACGCGATATCCGGGTCGACCTCGGGAACGGGATTCGAAAGTGCGAACACAATTGCGCGCGCGTTCATGCTCCTCAGCATTTCCTCGTCGAGGATGTTCGGCACGCTCACGCCGATAAACACGTCGGCGCCGGCAACGGCTTCGCGCAGCCCGCCCTCGACTCCGCGAGGGTTCGTGTGATCCGCGATCCACTCGAGGCGGTCGCCCTTTGTGCGGCCCGTCGTCACGATGCCCTTCGAGTTGGTCACGATCACATCGCGCGCGCCGGCTGCAAGGAGAAGCCGAAGGATCGCCGTGCCGGCCGCGCCCGCACCCGACATCGCGATGCGGACTTCATCGATCCTCTTTCCCACGACTTTGAGCGCGTTGGTGAGGGCCGCGAGCACGCACACGGCCGTGCCGTGCTGATCGTCGTGAAACACGGGAATATCGAGCTCGGCACGCAAACGGTCCTCGATCTCGAAGCAGCGCGGCGCGGAAATATCCTCGAGGTTGATACCTGCAAAGGCGGGGGCGATAGCTTTCACGTGGGCGACGATCTCGTCTACGTCGTGTGCGTCAAGGCAGATCGGAAAGGCGTCCACACCCGCGAAACGCGAGAACAGCGCTGCCTTTCCCTCCATGACGGGAAGCGCGGCAAGCGGGCCGCGGTCGCCGAGGCCGAGGATCGCGGAGCCGTCAGTGACAACCGCGACCGTGTTCTTCTTGATCGTGAATTCGCGTGCCTTCTCGGGGTGCTCGGCGATCTCCTCCACAACGCGGGCAACGCCCGGGGTATACACAATCGCAAGGTCGTCGGCATTGTCGATCGGGGCGGTGGGCTCGACCGTGAGCTTCCCGCCCTCGTGGGCCTCGAAAATGCGGCGTTCGACAGCCGCGGTGCCGGTCGCGAGGCGTGTAGGTTCGGTGTTGTCGGGTGTGTGCGTAGCCATGCCCCTCATCTTTGCACGCGCGGGGCCCTCCTACCGGGACTTAGCCGAGATCCGCGATCGCGCGGCGCACTCTCTTATCCGAAACCGTGTACCTGGTTCCAAGCTGTTGGGCAAAGAAAGATACGCGTAGCTCCTCGAGCATCCACGGGATCTTGCGCGCCTCCTCACTCTCGAGCACTTCGGCCGAGAGCTTGTGTTTCGCCTTGTCGAACATGCCCTTGAGGTCCTCGAGCTGCCACGCGAGTTGCGCATCGCGCGCGGGGTTGTCCTGCATTTTCTCGACTCTGTGGAGGTCAGCTTTGAGGTAGCGGGGGATCTCGGGGACGATGTGCGCGGGCGTACGCGAGATAAAGCGCCCGGAGGTGAGCGAGTCGGCATGTTCACGGATCTGCGTGAGCTGCTGAAGCACAGCGAGACTCGAGACCTTCGAGACGGCACGCTGGAGTTTCGCGTGCACCGCGAGGGCATCGATCGCGGCGAGCACGAGCGTGCGCGAAAGCTCCGCATGCGCGGAGCTCGTGGCCTCCACGAGACCATCAAACTCAGCCTTCGTGAAAACGAGGCCCTTGCTTTCGGTGTGTGAAATGAGCTCCGCTGTCGCCGCAAGCGAGGCGTCCGCAAGAAGCGCCTTCGCGCTCCCATAGCTCGATTGCGAGATCGCGAGCTTCGTGGGGTTCGGGAGCGAGGAAAGCACCTGCGCCGAATCGGAGCCGAGCGCCTCCGTCACGAGGTGCGTCACGGCACGCACGTGCTCCCGTCGCTGATCCAGAGCGGTGGGCATCGCCGTGAGATCAACGCTCACCTTGCCGCCCTCCTCACGCAGCTTGAGCGCGGGATACACGACGACGTTGAGGCCGCCCTGCCGATTGCGCTTCGTGGGCGGAATCTCGAAGTCGGGAAAGCCCTCGAGGTCACGATCACCGAAGGACTCCGCCTGGCGCGCTGCGCTCGATTCAACGCGCGCGCGGTGCTTTTTCTTGAGCGCGTCAAGATCGTCGCCCGAGCCGATCTCTCGACCCCGGTCATCGCGTACAGAAAAATGCATGCGCAAGTGCGCGGGAAGCTTCGTCACCTCGAACTCGTCGCCATAGAGCGGGAGATCATCTGGCACTCCGGGGAGCGCTACGAGCTCGTCAGCAACGGCTTCGACGAACCTTTCGCCGGTGTTCGGGTCGTCCTCGCGAAGAACCTGGGCGACAGCGCGCGCTTTATCGGGGGCGGGGATGAGGTGGCGCCGGATCGGCTTCGGAAGTGTGCGAATGAGCTCCGCGATTTTTTCCTCGCGCATGCCTGGCACGAGCCAGTCGAAACCTTTTGCCTCAAGCCTGCCGAGCACAGCGAGGGGAACGAGCGCCGTCACGCCATCCTTCACAGTTCCCTTCGTGGACGGCCGGGAAGCGTCGGAACTCTCTCGAGCCGAAGGCTCGAACGCGTACCGAAGCGCGAGCGTAATATCCCCCTGCACCCACGTGTCCGGGAACCCCGCGGCGTGCTCCTCCGCATCGTCTTCGAGCAGAATGTCGCGCGTGAGATGCAAGAGTTCGGGGGTCTCGTGGCGCTGCTTTTTCCACCACGCATCGAAGTGCCGCCCACTCGTCACCTTCGCAGGGATGCGCGCGTCATAAAACTCGAACAGTGCGGCGTCGCCCGCGATGAGGTCTCTGCGCCTCGCCTTGTTCTCGAGTTCCTCGAGCTCCTCGATGAGTCGCACATTGTCGCGAAAGAAGTGGTGGCGCGTGCTCCACTGTCCCTCGATCAGGGCATGCTGAATGAAAATCTCGCGCGAAAGCTCGGGATCGATGCGACCATAGGCCACGGCCCGGCGCGCGATGATCGGCACGCCGTAGAGGGTCGCTTTCTCGTAGGCCATCGCGCTCGCCTTCTTGGAACTCCAGTGCGGCTCGGAGTAGGAGCGTTTCAGCACGTGGGCGCCCACGTCCTCGATCCACGCGGGATCGATCTTCGCGGCGGTGCGCGCGAACAGGCGTGAAGTCTCCACGAGCTCGGCGGCCATGACGTAGTCGTGACGTTTCTTGGCGATCGCGCTCCCTGGCCACACGACGAAGCGGGAGTTGCGCGCACCCTGATAGTCACGCGTGCGCTCATCGTAGAGCCCCACGTGGCTGAGGAGCCCCGCCAGCAAACTCTGGTGGATGCTCGCCTCGCTCGCCGGGTTGTCCGACGGTCGCAGCACCACATCGCGGCACATGTCTTTGAGCTGTGCGTGCAGGTCCCACCATTCGCGGATGCGCACGTAGTGCAGATACTCGCTCTTGACCTCGCGTTTAAAAGCTGAGTTCGAGAGCTCCTTACGGCGCTCGCTCAGGTGGCGCCACAGCTTGAGGTAGGTGAGGAAGTCGCTTGTCTCATGCGTGAAACGCGCGTGCAGCTGATCCGCGTGCGCTTTCTTTTCGAGGGGGCGTTCGCGCGGATCCTGAATCGAGAGGGCAGCAACAATGACGAGAACCTCGCGGAGTGCGCCGCGCTTATCGGCCTCGAGCAGCATGCGCGCCATGCGTGGGTCGAGCGGGAAACGTGAGATTTGTTCACCAATGTGGGTGAGGGTGCGGCCTCCGGGCGCGTTTTTCTCGGGTCGAATCGCACCGAGTTCTTCGAGAAGGCGCACGCCATCACGCACCGCACGTTTATCGGGGGCTTCGACGAACTCGAAGCTCTCGATGTCGCCGAGGCCGAGAGCGGTCATCTGCAGGACGACGCTTGCAAGGGCCGTACGGAGAATCTCGGGCTCGGTGAACTCGGGGCGCGTGTCGAAATCCTGCTCGGAGTAGAGGCGAATCGCTATGCCGGGGCTCGTGCGGCCCGAGCGGCCGGAGCGCTGCTTGGCGCTCGCCTGGCTGATCGGCTCGATCGGAAGGCGCTGGACCTTCGTGCGCTGCGAGTAGCGGGAGATGCGCGCGAGCCCCGAATCGACGACGTATTTAATGCCCGGAACGGTGAGGGAGGTTTCCGCGACGTTTGTCGCGAGGACGATCCGACGGCGGCCGTTTTTCGGCGGGCTAAAAATCTTCTGCTGATCCTGCTCGGAGAGGCGGCCGAATAGGGGAAGAACGTCGGTGCGGCTCGCGGCCCCTCCGCGTTTTCTGAGGTGTGCCTCGAGTTCTTCCCCGACCTCGCGAATTTCGCGCTCACCGGGGAGGAACACGAGGATGTCGCCCGGCCCTTCAGCGATAAGTTCATCGCATGCGTCGGTGATGGCCTCGGTGAGGTCGCGCTCCTCGCTGCGGAGGTCGGCGAGGTCTCCCTCTTCTTCAACCTCGGGCTCGAGCACGAGCGGTCGATAACGGATCTCCACCGGATAGGTGCGGCCCGACACCTCGATAATGGGGGCGGGGTGCAGGTCACCCGCGCGGTCCTTCTTCCCGAAGAACTCGGCGAAACGTTCGGGGTCGATTGTCGCCGAGGTGATGATGATTTTGAGGTCCAGGCGGCGGCGAGCGATGCGTTTGAGGTAGCCGAGGAGCATATCGATCGTGAGGCTGCGCTCGTGGGCCTCGTCGATGATGATCGCGTCGTACTTCTTCAGCTGCCGGTCGCCGTGAATCTCTGAGAGCAGGATGCCGTCGGTCATGACCTTGAGGCGCGTGGATTCGGCGGTGTTTTTCGTGAACCGCACCTGGTATCCGACGGCTCCCTCGCCGAGTTTTTCGCCGAGTTCGTGAGCGATGCGGCTTGCGACACTTCGGGCGGCGATTCTTCGGGGTTGGGTGTGCCCGATCATGCGGCCGCGGGCTCCGTAACCGAGCTCGAGCAGCATTTTTGGCAGCTGTGTTGTTTTGCCCGAGCCCGTCTCCCCTGCGACGATCACGATTTGGTTGTCGCGGATCGCACGCTGGATCTCCTCGCGCTGCTGCGAGACGGGAAGGTCAGCGGGATAAGTGATCGCGAGGCGCGGCTCTCCTTCGCGAGGGAGGGCGCCAGAGTTCTCGTTCCTGGGGCTCATATCCCCTCTATCGTAGTCACCGCGCGCCCGTTGCCGTCCGTGCGAGTGGACACAAGCGTTCCATAGGCAACATTCGAGACCGCGCATCCGAGTCTCGTTCAGCAGCACGCCCCTACGATTGAGTCGCATCCTTACCGAACAGAGAGGTTCTTATGAAAGCCCTTCGCAAGGCTGCCCCCCAGAAGGGGCTCGAAATCGTTGACATCCCGGAGCCACAGGTCGGCCCGAACGATGTCAAGGTGCGTGTCATGCGCGCCGGTATCTGCGGCACCGACCTCCATATCCTCGAGTGGGACGCTTCGGCCCAGGACATGTGCGATTCCGTTCCGTTTACGCCCGGCCACGAGTTCTACGGCGAAGTCACCGAGATTGGCGAGGACGTCGTGGACGTGCGTGTGGGCGATCGCATTTCTGGCGAGGGCCACGTGGTGTGCGGGATCTGTCGCAACTGCCGCGCGGGCCGCCGCCACATGTGCATTCGCACCCGCTCGATCGGGGTGCAGCGCGATGGCGCCTTCGCCGAATACGTGGTGATTCCCCAGCAGAACGTATGGGTGCACCACCGCGACGGCGGCGAAGAAGTCATCACCCCGGAGCTCGGTGCGATCTTCGATCCGCTTGGCAACGCCGTGCACACGACCCTGAAGTTCCCCATCGTGGGCGAGGACGTTCTCATCACGGGTGCTGGCCCCATCGGTCTCATGTGCGCCGCGGTGGCCCGCCACGCCGGTGCACGCTACATCGCGATCACTGACGTCAAGGATCATCGCCTTGCAATGGCGAAGGAGATGGGCACCGACGCCCAGATCGACGTCTCGACAACGAGCGTCCGCGATATTCAGGCCTCGCTCGGAATGCGCGAGGGTTTTGACGTTGGGCTCGAAATCTCGGGCCAAGCGAGTGCGCTGCAGGACATGATCGACAACATGAACCACGGCGGCAAAATTTCCATGCTCGGCCTGCCCTCCAAGCAGTTCGAGATCAACTGGACGACCGTGGTGACACGCATGCTCACCCTTCAGGGCATCTACGGGCGCGAAATGTTCGAGACGTGGAATGCCATGAATGCCATGGTGCGCACGTCGAAGGTTCTTCGCGAACGCGTGCTCTCGACGGTGACCGACGTTCTGCCCGCCGAGAAGTGGGAGGATGCTTACGCGCTCGCGCGCTCAGGCGAAGCTGGCAAGATCGTTCTCGACTGGGAAAACATTTAAGGAGTATCGATGTACACGAGCATGAAAGACGAGCTGACCGCGGAACTCAACGCCATCCGTGAGGCCGGAACCTTTAAGAACGAGCGCCCGATTCTCACCCCACAGTCGAACGAGGTCTCGGCATCCTCGGCCCGAGGCGAAGAGGGCCGCGAGGTTCTGAACTTCTGCGCGAACAACTACCTCGGCCTCGCCGATCACCCCGAGCTTATTGCCGCCGCGAAGCGCGCGCTTGACGAGCGCGGCTTTGGCATGGCGAGCGTGCGCTTTATTTGCGGCACGCAGGATCGCCACCTCGTGCTCGAGGAGAAGCTCAGCGAGTTCCTCGGAACCGACGACACGATCCTGTTCTCGTCTTGCTTCGATGCGAACGGCGGCGTTTTCGAGTCGCTTTTCACCAAGGACGACGCCATCATCTCCGATGAGCTCAACCACGCGAGCCTCATCGATGGCATCCGCCTGTCGAAGGCCGCCAGGTACCGCTACAAGAACGCTGACATGGACGATCTTCGCGCCCAGCTCGAGGCCGCGAAGGGCGCGCGCCGCACCGTCATCGTGACCGACGGCGTGTTCTCCATGGACGGCTACCTCGCTCCGCTCGATAAGATCTGCGATCTCGCCGATGAGTTCGGCGCACTCGTGCTCGTGGACGATTCGCACGCCGTGGGCTTCATGGGCGAGACGGGTGCGGGCACGCCCGAGCACTTCGGCGTCTCCGATCGCGTGGATATTTACACGGGCACGTTCGGCAAGGCCCTTGGCGGCGCGAGCGGCGGCTATGTGTCGGCGCATCAGGAGATCATTGATGTTCTGCGCCAACGCGCGAGGCCGTACCTCTTCTCGAACTCGCTCGCCCCCGCGATCGTCGAGGCGACGATTACCGCGCTCGACCTCGTGAAGAACTCGGGTGAGCTTCGCGCGAAGCTGTTCGAGAATGCGGAACATTTCCGCAGCGCAATGGGCGAGGCTGGCTTTGAGCTTCTCGACGGCGAGCACGCGATTGTTCCCGTGATGTTCGGTGACGCCGCCCTCGCGGGCCGTATCGCGGACCGCATGCTCGAGCACGGCGTGTATGTCACGGCGTTCAGCTACCCGGTTGTGCCGAAGGAGAAGGCGCGCATCCGCGTGCAGCTCTCGGCCGCGCACACAAGCGAGGACATCGACCGTGCTGTCGCGGCGTTCGTCGCGGCCCGCGACGCGGAAAACTGACCCTCCCCCCTGGATTGCATAGGGGTTGTGGGGGTTTGGCCCCCGGGCATCCCCGGATAGCGGAAGGCCCGGCAGTAATGCCGGGCCTTCCTCATGTCGGTAGCAGCGACTCAGGAGTCGCACCTTCCTACGCCGCCTTCACCGCGACTCAGTGCTCGTCGTAGTGACCGTCGTGCTCCGCGTGGCGGTGACCGTCGTGGACGTAGTCCACATGGTCCTCGTGCTGCACGGCTTCGTGGCCGCAATCTTCGCCGTGCTGGTGATCCGCAACGGTGTGCTCAGCCTGCGGCTGGTGCTCATCGTAGTGGTCGCCGTGCTCGGCGTGCAGGTGGCCATCGTGCTTGTAGTCCACGTGGTCGCCGTGCTGGACAGCCTCGTGGCCGCAGCCCGCGCCGTGGGTGTGTTCGGTAGGGGTGTGTTCAGCTTTGTGATCAGTCATGGCGTTCTCCTTCTTGTGTGTGCGCCAGGGTGTCGTGGATGACGTGAGCGACGTGGGCGTCGACGATGGAGTATCGCGTCGCTTTGCCTTCACGTTCCCCCTTCACCACGTGCACCTCGCGAAGTTTCGCGAGGTGCTGGGACACGAGCGGTTGCGAAAAACCCGTGCACTCCACGAGCTCCGTTACCGTGCACGCATGATCGGCAAGGTGCAGCACAATTTCGAGGCGTGCCGGGTTGCCGAGCGCCTTGAAAACGCGTGCTGCGTGGTCGATCTGCGAGCTGTCTCCCATGGCACAAGCCAACCACAATCATTCAGGTATTGCAATACCTTTATTTTTGGGAACTATTCCCACCCTCACTCGCACACTCACGCCGCAATGAGCGCGCACACGCCGACGGCAATTCCCGCCCACGCCGCGGCCCAGAGCACCGAGGCGAAGGTGCCAATAATGAAAAGCTCCCCCACGCGGGCCGCCTCGCGCCCCTCTTTTTCGGCGCGAAGCTCCGGGTAACGCCCAAGCCCCTTCACGGCAAGAACGACCGCAATGCCGGCCGGGAAGCCCGCGACGATCGACACGTAAACAGCGAGCCTTTCGAGAATGCCGATCCAGCGCCCACCCGGCAGCTCTTTTTGCGCGCTCGCAAGCGAACCTCGCACACCCTCCTCGCGCACTCCACCGCCATCAATACGGCGCAAAAGCGCGCGAATCACCCAGTTCCCGGCGACAGCCCCGCAGGCGCACAGCACTAGCGTGATCGCAACCCAGATCGCTTTCACCGCTCCCGAAAACACCCCCGATTTAGCTCTCCGCTACATTCTTCACGAATTAAGCTATGGTCTACATATGGCATCAATGAAGGCCCACACTTACGCCGTCGCCGTCATCGGCGACATCGTCGACTCCCGCAGCCACGACCGCACGGCGCTCCACCGCGCCCTCACAACGGCTCTTGCCGCACTCAGCGAACACGGGATCGAACCCCTTCACCCTACCGTTGGCGACGAGATTCAAGGCATCTTCGCCACGCACGGCGAAGCACTTCGCCCGGCCCATCTCCTCCGCCTCCGCCTGCGCGAAAGCGACTACGACATCCGCTTCGGCATCGGCGCGGGCGAGATCCGCATCGTCGATCGCGAAAGCGGCATCCAAGACGGCCCCGCCTGGTGGGCAGCACGCGACGCTCTCAACCACACCGAAGAGCTCGCCAGCACCCCCGGTTGGGCGGGCGTCCGCACGGGCCTCGGCCTTAGCACAACGCACAAGGAGGGGTCCGACGCTAGCCATGCGACCGTCGGAACCTCACCTTCGCACGAGCCTCACGCGCCCCAAATCACGGCACTCTGCCACCTCATCGACGCCCACATCAGCGCCCTCAACCCGAGCACATGCGTAACCCTCCGGGGACTCCTCGAGGGCGAATCGAACGTCGAGACCGCCGAGCGGCTCAGCATCTCCCCGAGTGCCAACACGCAACGCGTCAACCGGCACGCTCTGCGTCCCCTCGCGGAGGCGATACGCGCAACCTGGTCGTAAAGCTCGCTCCTAGAGAACCCGCACCATGATGAGGCACGGCGACTGCTCACCCCATAGATCCGTCTCCTCGAGCGGAATGAAATCGAGCGCTTCGTAGAACTTTCTCGTGGCCGCATACCCTTCATCAGGATGCGAAGCACCGAGAGTCTTGACTTGGAAAAGCCTCACGCCACGCTCGCGGCAATGCTCAGCAACCGCCTCGACAAGCGCCGCACCAATCCCGGACGACCTGAACTCCCGCTCGACCGCGATAAAGAAGAGGTCGGCGGCGCGATCAAAGTGATAGTCCACGAGAGCCACACCTCGAACGGTTCCACCCCCATCGCGAACGGTCCACGTTTCTTTCGAGCGCGCCGCTTCTACGTACTCGGCGTTAGCCTCGGCAATGCCGAACCACTCCGGAAGGGTGTCAATTGTGCGCGAGACATCTTCAGGAACCTGAGAGTCGAGGCGCGCTTTCCATTTTCCGTTCCTCATCTGTTCTTCTGCCTTTCAAGGGGTGAACCTTCAAGAAGTTTATTAAACGCGATAAGCGCCACCACGACGCTCGCGGCAGACATCGGCAACAAAAAAGCGCCCGCTTCACGAAGAAGCGGGCGCCACAGTGGTTGTCCCTACTCAACTTTGGATACAAGGCCCAGGTGGGTGCAGGAAACGGCGGGGTAGGTGCACTCATCGGGTCGGTGGGTGCACTCGTCATTCCGACCATCGTTCACACCCTATCGTCCTCGTTTGACTCACCGCTCACTGTCGGCTCAAGTGGCTCATCCTAGGCCAAGCGAGCGTCCGTAACATTTGAGGTGTTGGCGTTGTGCCTGTGGTTGTTTTAGTGGGGAGACGTCGATGGTCTCGGTTAATCGCATCCAGCATCTGGTTCTGCAATGGCTCGCTTCCGGGGAGGGTGATCCTCCAAACGAGGAGTGGAAGCTTTCAGCGAGGGCGCTCGAGACACGAAAGCTCGTGACAGTGAGCCGTAAGTCGGGAAAGTTCGTCGCGTCAGTGACCCAGGCGGGTCGAACCTACCTGCAGGAGCATCCTTCTCCCCCGGAGCCGAAGTCTCCACGACAAGTTTCGAGCACGATACCGCCTGCCCGCGTTTCAGTTCCTTTTGAGCCACTGCCATCGTCGCCACCGCCACCGCCACCGTCACCGTCACCGCCAGTGAACCGGCGTTCTCGGAAGCGTCATCCGGCGGTGCGTTCGCTCTCAAAGCACCGCGGTGCCCTTCCGCGTGATCGTGAGGCTCAACAGCGTGCGATCGACGCGGCCGATGCGCTGGTGGATGCTGCACTCGAGGCGGGGTTCACGCTTGACGGTCACGAGCAACCCTCGAAGAGCCCTATCAATGGCGGCAGTCCTTTTACGGGGTGCGCTCTAGTGACGATCATTGGTGAGGAGGTGAAGCTGACGGTCACGATCGGTGAGCAGCTCAAGCGGGTTCCTCACGAGCTCACCGATCAGGAGAAGGCTGACAAGGAGCGCCGCGGATACTCGTGGACTCGGCGATACGACTACATCCGAACGGGCATGACGTTCTTCCGCATCAAGGACGGCTACCCCGTGAAGAAGTTTCTCGAAACTGAGCGCAAGCCGCTCATCGACCATGTGCCGGGGTTGATCGCGTTCGTGCAGCGTCAAGAGGTCGAGGCTCGTGAGCGTCGTGAAGCGGCCGAACGCTGGGCGAGAGAGCGAGCGGAGCAGGAAGAACGTGCCCGGATCCTTGCGGCCCGACGCAAAGCCTATGACGTGTGGGAGAAGGCGCTCTCGACAGGATTTGAGGAGTGGGACAGGTTCGAGCGTCTACGGCGGTACATCAATGCACTCGAGGCAGGAACTAGTTCAGTGGAGGCGGGTGAGTTTGTGCGGTGGGCACGTGGCCACATGGAGGCGTTGGATCCACTACGTAATTTCCAGCTCCCCACCACAGAGGTTCCGGACCTGAGCCATGACGAGCGAGCAAGGCATGGGGAATATCGGGAGCCGCCCCGCAGCTATGGTTACGGCTGGTAGTCGTCCACTTCGTCTTTGAAGCAGAGAGTGATGGTGCCGTCTTCTGCGACGGTGGCGTGCTCAACGAGGAGTGCCCAGGCGTCGTCGCTGTACGCGAGTGGCGGGTTGGTGTCGATGAAGTCGCAGATCGCGCGTGCGTGCTCGAGTTTCGCCTTCTTGTCACTGATCTGGGTATCGAGGTCGGCGTGGCGGGTGGCGGCCGTGGTGTAGCGTGCTTCGAGTTCGGCGTATCGCCGGTCGTACTCGTCCGGGTCGATCGGGGTGTGAGCAGCGGTCAAGAGCAGCTGGTCGATGAGGACCGTCACCTCGTGAAGTTGCTGGGTTGCGTGATCGCGCTGCACTTCCAGGTCGCTGGTGTTGAACGCGGTCTGCTCGAGTAGCTCGAATGCCGCACGTGCCCCAGCGTGAGCATCGATACGGGCGGCGAGGGCAGCCACGAACGCTTCTCGGATGTCGGTGTCGGTGACGTGGGGAGTGGCGCACGGGGCGTGTCCGGTGGAGTACTTGTTGTTACACCGCCAGATACGCCGTGAGTATTTGGTGCCCGCGTGCCAGGTTTTCCGGCCGAACACTCCCCCGCACTGGGCGCAGTAGATCATTTTGGTGAACAGGTGGGTGCGTGAGACGTAGTGGCCGGAGCGGTGGCGGATTTCTTACTGGACTCGCTCCCACACCGCGGGGTCGACGATCGGCTCGTGATGACCGGACACGTAGTACTGGGGCACCTCACCCTCGTTCTTCTTCGTTTTCTTGGTGAGGAAGTCGATCGTGAAGGTCTTTTGGATCAGCACGTCACCCTTGTATTTCTCGTTGCGCAGGATCGAGTTGATGGTCGAGACCGACCAGACCTGTTTGCCTTGCGGGGTGGGGACCTCATCGCGGGTGAGGTCGGCGGCGCTTTGGGAGGGGGTGTGCCCGGCGAGGTAGTTGGCGTAGATTCGGCGCACGATCGGAGCCTCGGTCTCGTCGATCACGAGGTCTCCGTCGCTGTTTTTCGTGTAGCCGAGGAGGTTCTTGTAGGAGATGAGGGCTTTACCTTCGGCGAAGCGGCGGCGGTGTCCCCAGGTGACGTTCTCGCTGATCGAGCGGGATTCCTCTTGGGCGAGGGAGCTCATGATGGTGATGAGCAGTTCGCCTTTGGAGTCGAAGGTGTAGATGTTTTCTTTCTCGAAATACACCTCGACACCGGGGAGGTAGCCGGGTTGGGAGGTGACTTTCGTGGCGAAACGGCAGGCGGAGGCCCAGATCCGCTCCACCTCCCAAGCAGAGAGCGGCGGGTCGCATTGGGCGGCTTTGTAATCAAAGGCCTGCCTTGCCGCCTCCGTTTTGCCGAGGCGGACGAGGATGCGTCCGGCGAATTTCGAGAGGGTCGCGTTCCTTGAGCCTTCCCCGATCAGTTGTGTTACCTCGTCCCAGGCCGCGAACACATCGAGGTCATCGGCGGCATCCAGCCACTCATCGAGCAGGCCGTCACGGTCGAAGATTTCGATAGTGGTGGTGGGGTTGCCGTAGATGAACCGTCCCGCATCCACCGCATTGCTATCGAAGAACGGGAACCGAGCAGCGAGAGTCTGCTTCAACCCTGCGTATACGGCAGCGTCGCTCACGGGGTTGATGGGGAAGTAGACGTGGAACCTGGGGCGTGCCGACAAGGAACCTTTGGGTGTGTGGTGGTTGCGGGAGGTGGCGGTCATGAACCCCACCCCGTCCATCACCTCCGCCAACCGCTCGGGGGTGATCCACTCGGCGGGAGAATCGCTGTGGCCGTTATCGATGTCCATCACCACGCAATCCGATGTGATGAACCCGGTCGTGCTGCGCTTGTTCGCGGTGTAGGTGGCGGCGACATGATCGAACCCAGCCACAGCCTTCAGGTCCGTCTCGGTGGTGATCGTGTGGCGGTGCGGATAGATCGTGTTCGATTGAACGCCCGTCACAGTGGCGGCGTAGAGGGTCATGGGTTTCATAGGGCCACCTCCTCGAGGTTCTCGTCGATGTAGCGGATCGGAAGATCGATGGCGTGTGCCCATTGGATCTCTAGGCGCATCCCGGCGGAGACGCGTGGGGTGTAGACCCACATGCCCTCGCAGTGGGAGAGCAGGACGCGGTTGAAGAACATCGCGAGCTCTCGCTCGTCAGGGTCTGTG
This sequence comes from Dermabacter sp. HSID17554, assembly GCF_003989295.1. NCBI lineage: Bacteria > Bacillati > Actinomycetota > Actinomycetes > Micrococcales > Dermabacteraceae > Dermabacter > Dermabacter sp. HSID17554. Next base: position 570,446 of record NZ_RBLW01000001.1, read on the forward strand.
TCGTCCGTGAACTGCGGGAAGAACAGGTGCGGGGCGAGAGGGATCTTCTTCTCCCCCACCGCTCGCGCACAGATTTCCCGCGCAAGGGCCGTGTTGGCTTCGGTGTCTCCGGAGTAGGGTGAGCAGATGTAGACCAAGGGCCGGTAGCCGAACTCGGCTCGCTGAACCCTCTTCAACGCCTGGTACGCGGTCAGGTCCGCGTAGCCTTCCTTGTTGCGGACCGGGATCCCCACGTCCGCCCACGCTGGTAATGCCACGAGGCGCTCCTTATCTGAGGGCTCAAATCGGTGACACATACCCACGCGCATCAGGCACGCAAGCAGGAGCCCTCTACTGTGAGGGCTCCAAGCAGGCACGATTTATAACCCCGCACCCCGGTTCACCTGCTGGGATGGGACAGTGATCGGCGGCAACGCCAGTCCACGAAAGTCCCCACTTCTGACGCGACATGGATTTACAATTGACCTATGGGTAAGCAGTACGGCTATTTCGAATGGGACGATAGCGTTGGCGAGCCCGGTCGACGGAGCGACGGTTCGCTTCACCAGAACCTCTACAACGAAGACCGGGAGCTGGCTGGGCACGCTCGTTTCGTTCCCGTCGATGAGCCGTCAGACGTTCACATCGACGCTGGATTCGAGAACACATTTGTCACCTCCGACTCCCGCCGCGATTCTGAGGAATCGGATGAGTTGGCCGAGGCCATCGGACAAGCTCTTGCCGCGCTGGCGCTCGTAGGTATGGCGAAGGCTGCACCTCATGTCAAAAAGTGGTGGGACGAGCAGGCACGTCCGGCTGTCAGTCGCCAAGCCAAAAAGATTCGCTCCATCGGACGCAAGAAGAAGCCAGAAACTGGGGCAGTCGAACCCACCGAACTGCAGCCTGAAGTTGAGATTGCCCACCAGCAGGTCATGTCTCGAGAAGAGGCAATGTCGCGTCTTATCGCTGCCCTGGCAGCGCGTGCATTCAGCGATGACCAGCTGCGAATAGTCAAGTCGTCGCGTATCGTCGATGTCGGTGATTTCGCGCAAATTGAACAGGCGGTCGCTCAGATCCCAGCAGCGCAGCTTCAGGCGCTGATTGTGGAGATGGTGAAGAACCCCGGACTTCTAGAGGACAGCTCACTCGCCAACCTAGCAAGTATGCTCCACTCAAGGGCTCAGCTCCCCGAGCTAATTCCGGACCCTATTCGTCGCGCCGACACTACCGCCTAGTCTTTGCGGTAGTAGTCGCATTCGAACCCGTCCGCCTCCAGCGGTAGCCCCTCGGCCCAGTCGGGGACCGTGGCCATGACAGCGCAGATCTCCTCTACCGTGGTGGGGTTGTCGTGTGGGTGGTCGATGATGACTTCGTCGTGGACGTGCATGACGATCTCGTGCCCAGCATGTTCGAGGGTGCGGATCGCGTGGGTGAGGATGTCGCGGGCGATGGCTTGGACGATGTTCTCGGTGAGCTTCCCACCATAGGTCTCGAGCTGCATCCATTTGCGGTTTGTGCCGAGGCCCCAGTAGGTGATGGAGGTGCCGCCGAACCTGTTCTCCCCCAGCCCGGGTTTCACGTAGGCCAGGCACCTGCCCGAGGGAAGCTGAATGAACAACATACCCCCTCACATGTGAAGCGCAGGTTTCGTAGTCGCACGGGGCGACCGGTGGTGATTGCCGTGATTGCTGCGTGTTCAATGTCGGCCCAGAGCATGACGATCCTGGGGTTTGCTGCCCGCCACGCATCCACAATCGGCTTCAACTCGGATTCTTGGAGGCCCATGGTGAGGGCGCCCATCGCCGTCAATGCTCCGACCGAGCCGCCATAGCCACACGCCAGGACCGCGTTTTTGCCTTTCTGGCGGAGGTCAGCGTTGGGGCCGTGTTTGCCGACCGGGACGCCGAACATGCGCGAGGCAGTCTCACAGTAGAGATCCTTCCCGGCTCTGAAAGCTTCAAGGGTGGCGTGTTCGCGTGCGAGCCAGGCGATGACACGTGCTTCGATCGCGTTAAAGTCCGCCACCACAAACCGACGCCCAGGGCTCGGAATGAACGCGGTGCGCACGAGCTGGGAGAGCGTGTCAGCAACCGACGGGTAGAGCAACTCGAGCGCGTCCCCATCACCGACGCGGACGAGGTCGCGCGCGGTGTCGAGGTCGGGGAGATAGTTCCTTGGGAGGTTCTGCACCTGGATCAAGCGTCCGGCGAACCTGCCGGTGCGGCCCGCCCCGTAGAACTGAATGAGCCCGCGCGCCCGCCCATCAGCCCCAGCGGCGCACTGCATCGCCTGGTACTTCTTCACGCTCGATTTAGAGAGCTCCCCACGCAACTCAAGCACCTCACGCACTTTCCCGGTCGCGGTCTCGAGCGCGGTGCTGACGTCGGCTTTAGCCAGGGAGGCAATGTCGCAGCCATTGGTGGTGAGCCAGGTTTTGAGTTGAGCGGGCGAGTTGGGGTTCTCCAGCCCGGTGAGGGTGGTGGCGCGGGCTAGAAGGCTCTCGCGGTGCTGGGTGTCGATGGTGACGGCGCTGCTCACGAGGGTGTGGTCGAGGAGGATGCCGCGGTCGTTGATCCGCTGATCCACGGCATAGTTCACCCACTCCCCCTCCGGCACCGGGTGCTTGGCAAGGCGGGCGTGGATCGCGGTTTCCACCTCGACATCTCGGGCGTTGTAGGCGGTGAAAGCATTCCACCCGGCCGGATCCGACTCAGGCAGATTCCGCTGGCCGTGGGTGTTGGGGGTGCAGAAGTGGCGGATGAGGGCACGGCCTCGAGTATCTTTCACCACTGGCAGGCTCAGCACCTTGGCGATGTCGTCGAGAGCGAGGGGCAGGCCGAGGTAGGCGGCCCACACCATCGTGCACCGCCACTGCCCCGGATCCAAGAACACACCCTCCTCGAGAAGATGCGGGTAGTAGCGGTGGAGGTGAGTGGTGAGGCAGACGCGTTCAAAGGCCGCGTTGTGGGCCTCTTTCACCACGCCCGGATCCACCAGCGCTTCGGCAATCTCGTCCGGCACTGCTTCACCCTGTGCGAGGTCAATGACGGTTGGTGGCTGGTGGTCGATGGAGTAGCCAAACAGCAACACCTCGAACTCGGCTCCTTGTAAGCACATGGCCGTTCATCGGCCTCGACCACCCATACCTACCCCACAAAAGACATGCATCAACACACAAGAAACCCCCGCATCCCGCGCCTTACCTGGTAAAACGCGGAACACGAGGGGTTCTGTGTGCACTCACAACCTTGTATCCAAAGTTGAGTGGCAATGGTGGAGCCGGCGGGAATCGAACCCGCGTCCGATAGTGCGAAGCCAGGGCTTCTCCGGGCGCAGTCCGCGAAATCGTTTTCTCAGCCCCAGCGCTCACACGGACACGTCGCTGACAGACTCAGTCACTCTAAAGTGTTCACCCAACCCCGGTGACCAGGGTTGGTAGCAGTGGCCCTCTAGATGATGGACAGGTCAGGTCGAAGGCAATCCCTGACGGTCCAGACTGCTATCGCTGATCAGGCAGCGAGAGCGAAGTCAGTGCGCTTAGGTTCGGCACTTATTGTTTTCCAGGGAGCGTTAGCGAGATAACCCTGGATCCTCGGCCCGCTTCCCCTCGCTGGACAACTACCGTCGAAACCGATCGACCCCGTATCGGGTGGCAACGCCCCAAAAGCGGGACGTGCCAGATAATCTGCACCCGCTCTTGCGGGTGGGATGCGTGCCTGATTCGCACACCCTATTCGATTATCAAAAACTCGTGCACCAATGAGTGCAGTAGTTCAGTATACAGCCCTCAACGCGCAACACCAAGGCCTTATTCCCGGCGAGCAACCGTCGGACCCGCTTTCCTGCCGCCCGTCCAGGACGGGCGGGAGCGTGCGACGCTAGCTGAGCATCTCGCGCCGCCTCATCGCACGCTGTGCCTCGCGAGCATCCTGCTTCTCGCGCAAGGTCTGGCGCTTATCCCACTCCTTCTTACCGCGTGCGAGGGCGATCTCCACCTTCGCATGCGAGCCGAGGAAGTAGATCGAGAGCGGAATGATCGTGTAGCCCTTTTCGCGAGTTTTATTCATGAGCTTCAGAATCTCGCGCTTATGCAGCAAGAGCTTGCGCTTGCGACGTGCAGCGTGATTCGTCCACGTACCCCGCACGTACGGGGCGATGTGCACGGCATCCATCCACACTTCGCCGTTGTCGATATAGCAGTAGCCATCAACGAGAGACGCGCCGCGCTCGCGCAGCGACTTCACCTCGGTGCCCTGGAGGACCACGCCAGCTTCCCACGTCGCATCGATGTGGTAGTCGTGGCGCGCCTTTTTATTCGAGGCGATGAGCTGCTTTTTTCGCTCCGGCGCTACGGGCGCCTGCTTCTTTCCGGCCTTCGTGGCCACGTTCATCCCTCCACACCTGCTGACACATTGACCGCCTAGTATCCCACAAATTTGCGGGGGTCGAGCGCCGTACCATCGAGGTGCGTCTCGAAATGCAGGTGGCAGCCAGTCGAAGCTCCCGTGGAGCCGACGTAACCCACGGTCTGCCCAGCCTCGATCCGCTGACCGGCAGAGACCGCGAACCCCTGAAGGTGGTGATAGGAAGTCGTGAGGATCTGACCGTTATGCAGGCCATGGCTCACGATGACCTTGTTGCCGGCGCCGCTGTTGTGAGTCGTCGCAAGGACCTTCCCCGCAGCCATCGCCCCCACGGGAGTCCCGCATGCCGCCGCATAATCCATACCCTTGTGGAGTTTGCGCGTGTGGTACACGGGGTGGAACCTGTAGCCAAACATCGAGCTGCGACGGGCCGAAACCGGATCACGGAATTTTCCAGACGACGCTCCACCAGAAGAACCACCTGAGGACTTCGGCGGCGAAACCTTGCGTGGTTTGCGACGCTCGCGCTTTGCCCGGCGCTCTTCAGCCTCGCGAGCCTCACGGGCCTTCCGCTCCGCTTCGCGCTGGCGAGCGAGCTCCTCCTGGCGCTCTTTTTCGATAAGACGCTGAATATCCGTCTCGAGCGCGCTTGATTGCGATTCGAGTTCCGACTCGCTCGCGCGATACTTTTCTTTGAGCGTTTCGAGAGTGGCCGCCTGCGTTTTTTGCGAAGCGTAGAGATCGTCGAGATCCTTCTTCGCTTGTGCCGCTTCGCTTTCGGCCTTGCGTCGTTCGGCCACCGCTATCGCTGACTTCTTTTTAAGATCCTCGATCTCGGCCCGGATGGCTTCGAGACGGTCCGCCGAGTTCACGTTCATCGCCTGCTGGCCACGCAAATCCGTGAGCTTCGCGCCCTGTGCCTGAAGCGTAAGCCGGTAGTTCATCGTTCGATCGACGGCATCCTGCGGATTTTCCGCATTCAAAAAAATCGACGCGGGATTCGGGGCACCCGTGCCCTTGTACGCCTCGATCGAGGCACGCGAGACGTCTTCGTTCGACTGCGAGATTTTATGTTCGCCGCTTTCGACCGCTTGGCGGATCTCGCGTTCTTCCGCCTCGGCGTCCTTGAGGCGCGCCGCCTGGCGTGCGTCCTCGGCTTTTGCAGCCTCGAGAGCTGAACGTGCCGAGTCGAGGCGCGCTTGCGCATCGGGAATTCGTGCCTCGGTTTCTGCGAGTGAAAGGTAGGCGTCAGCGAGCTCCGTATCGACTTCGTTGAGATCTTCGCGAAGTGATGCGAGTTTTTCGTCGACGCTCTTCTTTTCTTTCTTTTTATCGTCGATACCATCGGCGAGAACGCTCTCGCCCGAGAGTGCACCCGATGTGGTGAGGCCCAGCACAGCCGCGAACGACGCGCCTTTCACGAGTGTGCGCCGAGAAAGAAACGGCTTCTTTCTCTCATCATTTGGCATATCGAGAACCTGCCTAAACCTTCAAATAACGATTGAGCGAAACGACGGACGAGCCTACGGCGAGAATAGCACCGAGAGCGAGGAGAATCGGCCCCACCCATAGAAGGTCTGCCATCGACATCCGAATAAGATCAGAGCCAAGAGCCGGCTCGAGCCACCCCTCGACAAGGTATTTGATCGCGAAAGAAAGCACGCCGGTGGCGAGGGCGCCACCGATCAGCGCGGCAACCGCCCCCTCGAGAAGGAAAGGCAAACGAATGAAAATGTTGCTTGCACCAACAAGACGCATGATCGCGATCTCTCGCCTCCGGTTCGCGACCGACATGCGGATCGTTGTGGCAACAAGCAACACGGCGGCGACGAGCATGACGGCTGCAAGGGAAATCGCAAAGACGGTGGATTGATTGAGAATCTTAATGAAGGGCGCGTACACCGCGAGCAGATCCGAGACATCGTCGATGCCGTCGCGCCCTCGGAAAAAGTCGACGACCGCACTTGAGCGCTTTGCATCGGCGAGCGTGATGTGGAAACTCACCGGCATGTCCTCGGCCGTGAAATCCTGAGCGAAACTCTCCCCACCGAACTGGGAGCGATATACCTCGAGAGCTTCCTCTTGCGAGCGCTCATCCACGGTCGCAATGTACGGCCCCAAAACATCGCCTTCGAGGGCCTCGCGGACCTCAGCGATCTGGGCGTCCGTCGCCGCTCCCCCGGCACACGACGTCGCGGTGGAATGCGGCGAACACATGTAGACGCTAATTTGCGAGTTCTTCACGAGGATGTCTTGAAGCGCGACAATCTGCTTCTGCATGAGAAGCCCCGCTCCCACGAACGTGAGCGAAACCGCGGTCACAATCACGACGGAAATCACCATCGCAATGTTGCGACGAAGCCCGCCAAAGCTTTCCTTAATGATGTATCGCAGCCTCATGCGATCTCGCCCTCCTCACGCTCATCCGTTTCCTCAAAGGCGCGATCAAGGTCTCCCATGCGCTCGCCTTCGCTCGCGCTTTCATCAAAACGCTCATATGCCACGTCAGAAGCGCGTGCGCTTCCTCCGGGGAAGGGTGCCGACGCTTGCCGCTCCCCCGCCGCTTCGCCATCGGGTACCGCTCCCGAGATCACACTTTCATCTGCGGCCCCGCGATAGTGGCCGCGCACTTCATCGCGAACAACATGGCCATCCACAAGTTCGACAACGCGCTTACTCAAGCGATTCACCGCTTTTTCATCATGGGTGGCCATGAGCACGGTCGTGCCACGCTCATTGATATCGGCGAGAATATCCATGATGCCCTTTGCCGTCTCCGGGTCAAGGTTGCCCGTGGGTTCATCGGCAAGAAGTATCGTGGGTCGATTCACGTAGGCGCGCGCGATTGCGACGCGCTGCTGCTCACCACCGGAAAGCTCGTGGGGCAGTCGTTGACCTTTGCCTTCAAGGCCGACCATGTCGAGAACCTCAGGCACGAGCTTCTTCACCACACTGCGTGGGGTGCCGATGACTTGCAGCGCGAACTCCACATTCTCAAAAGCAGTTTTTGTGGGCAGCAAACGAAAATCCTGGAACACCATACCGATCTCGCGGCGAAGGCGCGGAACCTTCCAGCTCGATAGCCGCGAAAGGTCCTTGCCCGCCACAAAGATCGAGCCCGACGTAGGGTTCGTTTCCTTAAGGATGAGGCGCAGCATCGTGGACTTCCCTGAGCCCGACGCCCCCACGAGAAACGCGAACTCGCCACGCTCAAATTCGAGTGACAGGTCAGCAAGCGCGGGAACGCTCTTACGCTGATACGTCTTCGTCACGTGCTCGAAACGAATCACAAGTTCATCCCATCTGGGCGGGTCGACAGCACCCCTCGAAACGTCCGCGGGCGTGGCGAGGGCCAGTACGCGACCACACTAACGAGACCGCGCCTCAAATCGGCGGATTCACCCCGGTCACTCGGGTCACGTTTTGCTCAAGAATTCGTCAAGGACGTGAGAGGCGGTGTGCGAACGTGTGAAGCAGTGTGAGCTCGGCAAGCGTCGGACCCGGTGTTACGGCGATGCGCCCACCCCGGCGGGGCGGACTAATCCTCCAGGCGGGACTGCTCCACGCGCCAGCGGATGCCCGCCTCGATAAACCCATCAATGTTGCCGTCGAACACCGAACTCGGGTTGCCTTCGGAGTACTCGGTTCGCAGATCCTTGACCATCTGGTACGGATTCAGCACGTACGAGCGCATTTGGTCGCCCCAGCTCGCCTTGATATCTCCCGCAAGCTCCTTGCGCTTGGCGTCTTCTTCTTGCTTCTTGAGGAGCAAAAGGCGCGACTGGAGAACACGCAACGCGGCAGCACGGTTTTGAATCTGGGACTTCTCGTCCTGCATCGACACCACAATGCCAGTGGGAATGTGAGTCATACGCACGGCCGAGTCCGTCGTGTTCACGCTCTGGCCGCCGGGACCAGAGGAACGGAACACGTCGATCTTGAGTTCGTTCTCGGGGATCTCAATGCTGTCGGTCGTCTCGATCAACGGGATCACCTCGACCGCCGCGAATGAGGTTTGGCGGCGCCCCTGATTATCGAACGGGGAAATGCGCACGAGGCGGTGCGTACCGCCCTCGACGCTGAGCGTTCCATAGGCGTAGGGCGCACTCACCTCGAACGTGACGGACTTAAGGCCAGCTTCTTCCGCATAGGAAGTATCCATCACCTTCGTGGGATAACCCTTGTGTTCGGCCCATCGCAGATACATGCGCAAAAGCATCTCGGCAAAGTCTGCGGCATCCACGCCGCCGGCACCCGCGCGGATCGTCACGACGGCGTTTCGTTGGTCGTATTCACCACTCAGCATCGTGCGAACCTCAAGTTCGTCGAGGGCCTTACGGATAGAGGCGAGCTCAGTTTCGGCATCCTCGGCCAGCTGCGCATCGCCCTCTTCCTCGCCAAGCTCGACCATGACCTCGAGGTCGTCAATGCGACTCGACAGCTCGCTGACACGACGCTTCTCCGCCTGCGCATGCGAGAGGTCGGACGTGACTTTCTGAGCCGCCTCTGGGTCATCCCACAGATCAGGGGCGGCCGCCTGCTTCTCGAGGTCGGCGATCCTAGCGGTCAGCGCATCAAGATCGGTCACCTTCTCGATCGATTCGAGGGTCGAGCGAAGGTGGGGAATTTCAGCAGAAAAATCAGAACTCACAAAAATCCACTCTACGCTACAAGGACCTCGCGGGGCAGGGACGCGGTGGTGAGGGCATGCGCCAATGCGGCATGCTCCACAACCTCGCCGCCCCTCCAGTCAGTGTGCGTGGGCCGACGATTGCACGCGCACGACAAGCGGAGAATCAAGTGCTCGAGAGATCCAGCCCACGAGGGGTGGATGAAGGCGCGCTTCGAGTGTAATCGTGACCTCACCGCTCGGCGCGAGGGAGAGCGAGGCGATGTGCATATCGCTCACACGCGAAAACTGATGAGGATACGACGCAAGGTACGCCTGAGCGCGTTCGCGCGCTTCCTCCTCGGTGGGCGTGCGCGGATCACCCGATGCGCCATAGAGTGTGTTTTCGCTCGTGGCTCCCGCAGCATGGAGCGCCGCACCATCGGCCACGAACTGGGCACGATTACGGTCAATCTCCACTCCAGTCACCGCAATACCGAAAGCGATCACCATGAGCACCACAACACTCACGCCAATCGTCAGGACGCTGGCGTTCCCGCGCTCTGCGCCAAGGAGCGCTGCACCATGTTTGTGTCTCACCGAGCATTCCCTTCCGAGATCAGCGCGTGACGCCCCGTCACGCCGACGATCGATGAGTCGATCCCGACTACGCCGAGACCCGGAATCGGCACTGCGATACTTACCTCAACCGACACGGCTTCTCCCGCTACCGGGCATGTGGCTGCGGGGCATGCCACGGATATCTCTGCCGGATCGACGTCCACCCCGTAATCGCGCTCAACCTCAGCAATGATGCGCCCAATCCGTTCCTCACGACCTTCCGCAAGTTCCTGCACCGAATACACGCGCGCGATCTGGCGCGCGAGGGTATCGGCCGCAAAGGTCGCCGACTGCATCGAGGCGCACGTGAGCAAGAGGTACACGAGCGGGATGAGAAGGACCACCGACAGGCCAGTGAACTCCACGATCGAGTTTCCGGAGGCGTCCTTGAGGCGGCACGCGACTTTTCTCGCTACCGCCTTCACCCTAGAGCGCATCTTCATTAACTGCGTGTCCCACAACGCGTAGTGCGTTGCTCGGCCCGAGGAAACCGATGAGCGGCAAGTCCGCATGGATCTCCACTTCGATGACTCCAACTCCTTCACGGGCCTCGACGTAGACGTCCCCTAGTTGAGGGAAGCGGGCCGAGGCCAACTCTGCGGCTCGAGCGCTGCCATCATTCGCATCGTTCCCCAGCAGCGCGCCGTGGTACGCCGACTGCACAGCGATATCCGTGAGCCCATTGCGTACGTGAAGGAAGAGCGCAAGCTGGAGGAGGCTCAAACCAAGCGCCACGATGAGCGCCGAGATGAGAGGAAACTCCACGACGGCATTGCCGCGCTCCTCGCGCACGCGCGCCCAAAGGCGCCGTACACGTCTCTTCACGCTACTCGGTGAACTGGCTCATGGCCTGGTTGAACAGGCCTACGAGGGCGTCGGAAGCCACGGCCCACAGCGCCACGACAATACCCGCGGTCATGAGGGTAATGAGGACCCACCCGGGAACGTCGCCGCGGTCTGAGGCAAAGCGCTCACGCGCTGCGACGAGAGCGCGAACCCCCGCGCGAACTACGCGTTCGCGCAGCCCCGAGTGAGTGGTCGCGTTGTCAACGAGGGTCGAACGGTTGATGGACATGAAGTTCTCCTTAGGTGAAGAGAGGATGGGTGAGCAATATCGGGTCATGGAGGTCAAAGCCCCACTTGTAGTGCGGTGATTCCGGGGAACACCGCAAACACGATGACAAGCGGCATGAGGAGAAAGACGACGGGCATCAGCATGTACACCTCCCGCCGCCCGGCACTTTCCATGAGGGTCCGCTTCGAGAGCTCGCGAGCATCCTGCGCCTGTGCGCGCATGACGTCCGCGAGCGGGGTGCCTCTTTCGAGGGCGACGGCGATGGTCTCTGCAAAACGCGAGACGGAATCTAGTGGCGAGCGGGTGCCGAGGTTCATGAGGGCGTCCTCAAGCGTGGAACCTGCGCGAATTTCAAAGACGGCGATAGCGAGTTCACGCGAGAGTTCCCCGCGAGAGGTGCGCGCGACTCGCTCCATTGCGGCGATGGGCCCCTCCCCCGCGGAGATAGCGAGCGCGAGAAGATCAGCGACGGTGGGGAACTCGCGGGCCATCGCTTGCTTGCGCGACGTAATCGCGCTCGTGAGGAGGTAATCACGCATGAGGGGCGCGGTGACGGTCGCGATCACGACAAGTGCGAGAAGGGCGATAAGCGGTGCCCGGCCGAGGGCGAAGAGCCCCATGCCGAGCGCAGCGCTCGCGACGAACGCGATAATCGCCCACGTCAGCTGCTGCACGCGAAAATCGCGATAGTTGAGTCGACCGCCCGCGAGCGCAAGCCGCTTCTCGATTTCCCTCTGGCTTCCAAAGGTGCGTGCTGCGAAGGCACGCGCCTTCACGAGAAACGGGCCGAGGTTTGTGTCGATCACGGGATGCACACGCCTCCCATGATCGAGGAAACCGAGCGCTCCGCGAGCCTTCCCTTGCTTCACGTACGGGGCGATGCGCGCCTCGACCGAACGGGGCCTTCTCCACGGGTTTTCAAGGATCACAAGGGCGATCCCGAGCCCAAATAGTGCTCCGAGCGCACATCCGAGCAGGATGATCGTGAAAGTGTTGTCGCGGATGCTCATTCGCGTAGCACCCTCTCGTCCTGGGGTAAACGCGCAAACGTGAGCATGAGCCGATAGGCAAAGAAGGATACGGCCGCACCGACAATAATGAGCATTCCGCCTGCGGCCGTGTCGTAGGCCTCGGCTGCTTCGGGCCGCAGGATCATGAGACCGAGAACGACCCATGGCGCGATGAGCGCAAGCTTTGCTCCGTTGACCGTCCAACTTTGACGTGCTTCAAGTTCGGAGCGCACGCGCGCATCCTCACGAAGGAACGAGGAAAGTGTACGAAGCAGCGTGCCAAGATCGGTGCCGCCAACGTCGCGCGTGATGCGAAGCGCTTCGATAATGCGGTCGGCAACGGGGTCACTCAAGCGCTCCTTGAGCCGGTCGAGGCTATAGGAAAAATCTCCAGTCGCGTGGTATTCACGGGCAAACTCGCCAAAGGGCGAGCGCAGCTGCTCGGGCCCGCGCTCGGCAAGTTGAGCAAGCGATTCCGGTAGCGAGAGACCAGCGCGGACGGCCGATCCCACGAGGTCGATCACTTCCGGCCATACCTCACGGAGGTTTTCTTGCCGTCGCCGTGCGAGTGTGCGAAGCGCCCATGCCGGCAGAAAAAATGCGCCCGCGCCCGCCGCAGCGCTCGGAATCATGGCTGTGCTGATACCGAGCGTCAGGATGAAAACTAGGCCCGCGAGCACCACGGAAGCGAGAAGGAGGTGAAGCGGGCGCGCGCTCGCAAGCCCGATTCTCGCGAAATCATCGCGAATCCTCTGTTCGAAACGGGTTCGTGAACCGCTCCGCCCGGCCCTTCGTGCCTCGCGCGGCCAATAGGCCGACCAGATCGTCACGACGCCAAGGCCGAAAAGGGCCCCGGTGGCGAACCCCGGAATCATCGCTCGCCCCCAAGGAGTGTGGAGAGCGAAAAGCCGGCGCGTTCAAATCGCTCGGGGTGGGGCGGGTACGCCTCTCCCCGGCATAAACGCCCGCGCCGCCACTCAAATACGTGCCCGAGTTCCACCACAGAATCTTCAACGCGACCCGGGACAGCGACGATCTCACGCACGCGACGCGTGCCGTCATGAAGATGATCGAGGTGGACAACGAGGTCGATCGCATTGGCAACCGTGGGAGTGACGAACGAGCTGCTAACGTTCTCCCCCGCGAGCAACGGAAGCGTGCACAGCTTCGCAATTGTGTCGCGCGCAGAGTTCGAGTGGATCGTGGCCATGCCCGGTAAGCCACTGTTGAGGGCAATGAGCATATCGAGAGACTCGGCTTCACGAACCTCGCCCACGATGATGCGGCTAGGCCTCATACGCAGCGCTTCCTTCACGAGTCGCCGCATGCTGATCTCGCCGACGCCTTCAAGATTTGGTTGCCGGCACTGCATTCCCACGACATCCCGAGCCCGGATATCGAGTTCGAAAACCTCTTCGATCGTCACGACCCGCTCGCGCGGGTAAACGGCCGAGCCTAAGCAGTTCACCATCGTGGTTTTTCCTGAGCCCACGCTCCCGGACACGATGATATTGAGGCCCGCTTTCACACTCGCATCGAGTACATCGGCGGCCTGCTGGGTCAGGGATCCGAGTGCAACGAGATCCGAGAGAGAGTGTGCCTTCGAGATGAACTTTCGAATGTTGACCGACCAGTGCCTGCGCGTGACATTGGGAATCACGGCGTGCAGGCGAGCCCCGCTCGGTAAAAGCGCGTCAACGAAAGGAGTGCTGAGGTCGAGGCGCCTACCTGTTTGAGCGAGCATTCGCTCGACGAGTCCGCGCACTTCAGCAGCCGAGAGCACGAGCGGCGTAAGCTCGCTGACCCCGTTCCGGTGAACGAAAATTTCGCTCGGCGAGTTGATCCAGATTTCTTCGATTTCCGGATCGTCGAGGAAGGCTTGGAGGGCGCCGAAACCGCCGATGCGCGTGGCTACCTCGCCGACTGCGGCGTCGCGGTCACGCAGGGGTGGAACTTCGCCTCGCGTAGCTTTTGCATCGTACTGCGCCACCACGTGTGCGATGAGGTCATCGAGAGATGACGAGGATGCATCGAGCCCTTGCGCACGGATCGCTTGCCGGGCCTCAGCCTCAATGATCCCGAGTGCGTCCCGCATAGGCGCTTCCCCCTTAGTGATCGTGGCGCCCGCCTTGGCCGCCACCTCGACTCCCATCCCCCAGGGAGCGTTCTGTCATCTTTCTACCAGAGTATGGAAGTGGGCGAAACGCTGTTCGCGAATTGTGGATAACTAGTCTTTTGTTTTCCAGAGTGCTGCGTCTTCTCGTGGTGTGGCATCCGTGCAGATCAGCCGTATAGACTCACGTCGTCCCGTCCCCCTGCCCAAGAGGATGACCGCATGGCAACGCGCCTAAATGACCGCGACACCGTGACCGAAGCAAAGATGTCGAAGACCGAGTGGGTCTACGCCGCAAAACGCACTCTCACCGAGTTCACACGCGCGGGGGGAACGGATCTCGCCGCCCAACTCACCTACTTCATCGTGCTCGCCGTCGCCCCCACCTTCCTTGCACTCTTCTCTCTCGCAGCGCTCGTCCTGAGCGGTTTCCAGGACGAAATCGTGAAGGTCATTACCGATGCGGTCAAGAACTCGAACATCGCGAATGGCTCAACGGATCTCACCGGCGCTATCGAATCAACGCTTAAGTCACTCCTCGGCTCGACCTCTTCGGGGACGATCGCCCTCATCATCGGTATTTTGACGGCGCTGTGGTCCGCCTCGGCGTTTGTGAAGGCCTTCTCTCGCGCCTCGAACAAGATTTATCGTGTGGAAGAAACCCGAGGTCCGGTCAAGCTTAATCTTTCGATGCTCGCCGTCACCGCTGCTCTCATCGTGGGAATCCTTCTCCTTTTCGTGTCCATGATGCTGAGCCAGAGCATGATGGATTCGATCCTCGGCCCGATTTTCTCAACTATCAACATGTCGGGCCTCCTCGACTTCCTCACGAACACGTTCATCCCGATCTGGGCGTGGGTGAAGTGGCCGTTCATGCTCGCGCTCCTGTTCGCCGTCGTGTCCCTCCTGTACTGGGCAACACCGAACCTCAAGCACAAGTACCGCTTCATCTCGCCTGGTGGCGTCTTCGCCATCATCGGCATCGCCCTCGCACTCCTTGCCCTGAGCGTCTATATGTCGACGTTGGCGAGTTACTCGAGCTACGGCGCCATCGGTGGTGTGATGGCAGTTCTGTTCGTTCTGTGGGTCGTGAGCATCGTGCTGATTCTCGGTGCGGCTTTTGACGCGGAGGTTCTTCGCGGCCGCCAGCTCGCTGCGGGCATGCCCGCCGAGGATGGTTTCGAGCTGCCGAGCCGCGGTGCCGAGCCGCCTACGAAAGCCGACCTGAAGTACGCAAAGATTGTGGACGAGGGCCGCGAGATCCGCGTTGGCAATCTCTACAAGAACCAGGACAATTACACCGCCACGTTCGCGGGTGCGGATGCGCTACGCAAGGGCGACGAGGAGGTCTTCACCGTCCGCGAGGAGGACCGCAACTCGAGCACTCCCTCCGCGGTGAGCACCGAGAAAAGCGCTGAGGACGCACGAGACTAGGAGTAATCTGAGCCGTGTGCGGGCGCTTTGCGTTTTTCCAAGAGATCGAGCCTATGCTCGACGATCTCGGCGCGCTTGATCTCGCGGATCCGCACCTTCACGCGCGCTACAACATTCCTCCCACGGCACCGATTTACGTCGTTACCGAAGGACTCGAACGCGCCACGGGCGAACTTAGGCGAGGCGTGCGCACCGCGCGCTGGGGCCTTCTTCCACGGTTCGCGAAAGACCTCTCGTTTTCCGCGAAGACCTTCAATGCCCGCCGCGAGTCTCTCGTGGAGAAGCCGAGTTTCCGCGGTTCGCTCGAGCGTTACCGCGCGCTCGTACCCATGAACGGCTATTTCGAGTGGCAAGCAGGCACACACGGCAAAGTCCCTCATTTCATTCACGGCCGCGATACGCCGCTTCTTTACGCAGCCGGTCTTGTGTCGTGGTGGAAGAACCCCGCAGATCCCGAGGCCACATGGCTTTTGAGCGCCACCATCATCACGAAAGCCGCCGAAGGGCACCTCAAGCACATCCATTCCCGCATGCCCGTTTTCCTCGACCCGAATGGCCGTGAAACGTGGCTCAGCCTCGACTCGTTCTCTTCGGGCGCCGAAGCCCACGCATGGGTGGGCGGCACGGAGGGCCAGCTTGCGTCGGCGGCGCTCGAGGCCTACCCGGTGGGGCGCGAGGTGGGAAGCGCCGCAAACGAGGGGCCATACCTTCTCGAGCGGCAGAGTCCTACGCCAACCTAACCCCTCGCGCGCCTCACGTATCGTCGTCGACGAAGAGCTCGCGGTCAGGTCGATTCTCCGGCCGCAAGAGAAGAACAAAAAGTGCCGCTGCGAGTGCCAGTGCACCGAAGCCCGCCCAGAGAAGCCCTCCGCGGATGAGGCTACCTCCCACAAGAGCCTGGAACAGCTGCCACGTCACACCGAAGCTCACCCCGTAGCGGCCTCGTTTCATAAGCGAACGCGCAGCGAAACCCACCATGAGGGCGAAAATCCCAAGGAAAACCGCGAGTCCCACCGCGACCGTTTTCAGGTCGGCAGCCTGCGCCGGGAGCGTCACGAGCGCGTAGAGCGCGGCACCGCCAAGAAGGAGCGCTTCGAGAACGAGGAGAAGGGCACTCACGCGGCGCAGCGGGTGCGTGACGCGATTGAACGTCGCCTCGGCTTCAGAGGCGCCATGGTGGGAGGTCATGCCCCCACCCTAGTGCCCGGTACGCTGCGGGGCGGCCGGTGGCAAGATGCAAACGGTGTGGAAAAGATTACGAGGGATCTTTCTTCTAGATCCTTGTCCGTTAGCGCCGTTGCCAGGAACAATGGAGTACTACATCGCTACAACACAAAGGTGTCTGTGGCGATCCGCATTGATGTCGAGGCCCTGTGGGCCGCACGCCATCGTGGCCCCACTACGGTCACGATGCACTGGAAAGAGAGAGTGACCCGATGGATTGGCGCCACCGCGCTGCATGTCTCACCGAAGATCCCGAGCTTTTCTTCCCCATCGGGAACACGGGACCGGCGATCACCCAGATCCAGGAAGCCAAGGCAGTGTGCCAGCGCTGCGAGGTCATGAACATCTGTTTGAAGTTTGCGCTTGAATCCGGTCAGGATTCGGGCGTGTGGGGCGGCCTTTCCGAAGATGAGCGCCGCTCGCTTAAGCGCCGCACCGCGCGTGCGCGCCGCGTCGCCTGACGCCGCCTCAGAGCCCGCCTTTCGGCGCGGCCACGTCAGCTCCCATACGCAACTGGGTCGCTCTGGGCGAGCCCCATTGAGCGCGCAAAGTATGGCCCCGCACGCCCTTCGGACTCAGGCCAACGGCCACCCCTCTATTAGCGTGAGAGCGGGTCGAGATACACGTCAATCATGGCACGCGTGCCACCGTCGGGCCTGTTCTCCCACGTGAGCACCCCACCGAGCTCCCCCTGCACGAGAGTTTGCGCAATGTTCGTGCCGAGCCCTTCGGGCTTGCGAGGCATGCCGCTGCCGTCATCATCGACGTAAATCACGAGGTGCGTTCCACTGCGCTCACTTGTGACCGTGAGATTTCCCCCCGTTTCCGAGAGCCCGTGCTCGACCGCATTCGTCGCGAGCTCGGTGAGCACGAGTGCAAGCGGCGTGGCTTCCTCGGCTCGAACCAGCCCAGCCTTACCAATCTTGTGCGTCGCAACCGTGACCTGCCCAAAGCCGCTCGCGTGGTCGGCAGAACGTACCGTTGCCGCAGCCGCATCAACCGCGAGACGGAGGCAACGATCGATCACATCGTCGAGCAAAACGGTCTCTTCGCTCCCCTGCAAAAGGGATTCGTGCACAAGCGCGATCGTCGAAACGCGACGCATAGCTTCAAGTAGGGCTTCCTTAGCTTCGTCGCTTTTCATACGTCGCGATTGAAGGCGCAAAAGCGCCGCGACCGTTTGAAGATTGTTCTTGACACGGTGATGGACCTCGCGGATCGTCGCGTCTTTGGTCATGAGTTCTTTCTCGCGGCGCCGCACTTCGGTGACATCACGTACGAGGATGATCGCCTCCGTACGTTTGCCCTTGCGCGTAATCGGAATCGCGCGTAGCGAGAGAATCCCGCCTCGCGCCTGCATGTCCACGCGCCACGCGGCGCGCCCCGTCAGCACGAGCGGGAGCGACTCGTCAACAGGGATGCGCGACTGAAGATCGGCCGTGGCGAGCTCCGCGAGAAGACATCCGACCATGTCTCCCTGCATTCCGCAGCGGTGGAAGGCCGAAAGTGCGTTGGGCGAGGCCGCCTTCACGACGCCCTCGCTGTCGACAGACACCCAACCATCACCCACACGCGGCGCCCCGCGGCGGGGCGGAACCGGCGCCCCCTTGATGGGGAACGCCCCCTCCCCCATCATGAGGAGAAGCTCTCGGCCGAGACGGTACTGCTCCACTTCCGAAGCCGTGAGCCGCGCATCGGCCGGTGAAGTAAATGACTCGATCGAAAGAACCGCGAGCACCGCCCCCTTACGGCGCACGGGCGCGAAACGCACGAACGCCGGGCGTGACTCGCGCTCGACCGTCACGAAAGTGTCAATGTCGTCGTTGCCCGCCTCGGCATTGTCGAATGCATCGAGCAGTTCAGGCCAGTCCTCACGCGTGTACACGCTCGAGATTGGGTCCTCAAAATACACGGTATTGCCGTTGGCCGGGCGCGAATGCGCGGTCGCACACATGCCCTCTTCGCGAGGCACCCACAGCACGAGATCCGAACCGAGCAGATCTGAAATGACCTGCCAATCCCCAAGCAAAAGCTGAAGCCATTCGACTTCGGGCTTCGGCGTTTCATCGTCGTAGGTGAGAACGTTGTTCACAGTGGGAGCCATGCCTCAAGCCTACTGCCTCGCGGTACTCCACCCCCTCTCGGGCGCAGGCTCGCGTCACCGAGGCTCGATAGGCTTGAGCACACACGAGAGTTGAGGAGACCGCAGTGAAAACACTCCACGAAACCATCGAGTACAACGCGAGCACCGAGGAGGTCGCACATTTTTACGCGAGCCGTGAGAGTGCGCTAGAGCGTGCCTCGAGACTCGGTGTGCGAAACACGCGTGTGGAGGTTCAGGGGGATTCCGACGGCGCCTTCACCACCACGATCCTGGCGAATGTGCCTCGTGAGCAGGTGAACCACGAGAAGTTCCGCCGTTTTCTCCCGGAGCACCTCGAGGCCACCATCGTGCACGAATGGGATGCGCCTTCGGGCGGTGCGCGTACGGGTCGGCTCCGCGCGACAGTCGCCTCGCTACCGGTCAACCTCTCTGCGGATTTCACGCTTGAGGGCAACGGCGAACATTCGCGCATGAAAATTGAGGCGCAGCTCAGCGTAAAGATCCCCCTCGTGGGAGGAGCGGTGGAGAAGGCAGGAGCCGAAGCCGCTGGGGAGATCTTCCGCACCGAGGAGTCGTTCGCGAACGAGGTCCTTCGGCGGGAGCGCTAGCCTTCGAGAAACTCTCTCACGGAGCTCGCCTCACTCGGGTCGAACCACAGTGCATCGGGCGCGTAGGGGTCATCAGCGACCTCCGAAGCCGAGTTTTGGGTGATGAGGTAGGCCTTGAGCGGAATCGTGTAAGCCTCGCTGCGTAGCACGTGCGACCATTCCCCGGTTTCGGGCGAGGAGTCGCGTTCGAGTGCGCGGTCGGGGAGGTCAAACGCCGCAATGGCGATACGAGAAGCGCCCCTGTTCGCATGGGCAAATGACAAAATGCATTCGCACAGTGCCTCGAACTCTCGCTCTTCCACCTCGTCGCCGCTGAGAGCGGTCGTCGATGCGGTGGGCACTCCCCACACGCGGGCCTTTGCAGGCAGATCGAACGTGGGGCTCGACATGTCGGTGACGCTCGTGTCTCCCGCGAGCGCATTCACGGGGCAGTACACGCGCATGTGCACCCTCCTTGGCCTCGTAGCTGCTAGAACCTCAAGACTAGCGAAAAAGGTTGTGGTGGAGGTGAGCGGCCAATCGCGTGAGGGACTGGCGAAGCTTCGATTTTGGCGCGGATTCGGCGAGAAGCACGCCGTCCCACCTTGCTCGAGAGACCGTTGCCGCATCGAGCGGCAGTGCAAGACACGCGTCAAAGTCGAGGCGTGAGCGGAGAGTTCTTTCGATGCTTGCGAGTGTCACGCTCGAGTCAAGTTTGTTCACCACGACAGTGATGGGGCTCTGCGTGAGCTCCGCGACCTGAGGTGCCTCGCGCACAAACCGAGTCACGCTGATGGGGTCTGCCGCCACCACGGCAAGAACGTGCGAAGCGGCCGCAAGTGCGGTTCGCGTTGCGCCGTTGCGTTCCTGAGTTCCGTAGTCACTGCTCCCACTCTCGCTCTCGAGGGGTCCCGCAACATCGGCGACGACGACGTTCGACGCCTCCCGGGCCTTCGCGAAAACCCCTTCGAGGGCGTTGTCGTACACCTCGATGTACCGAGAAGGAACGCCAATACCGCTCAGGAGGTGGAGGTCATCGCTGACAAGCGGAGAATGGTGAAGCAAAACCTCTGGCGTGAGAGCGCCCTTGTCACTCGCGCGGCATGCGGCAACGAGGCCCGGAACTTCATCGAGAACGCCAAAGAGCTGTGTGAGGCAAGGGCCGTAGGTATCGGCGTCGATGAGGATGCTTTCTCCCCTGAGAAGCGACAGTTCGTGCGCAAGGTGCGCGGCGACGAACGAGCGACCTGGAGCACCTTCGGGCCCCCACACCGTCATCATCGGCGCTGACGGTGCCTCTCCATCGGGATCTTGCGTCCACGTCGCCTGATCCGGATCCTCAGCCTCGAGCCCGGCTTGCATGAGGAGTTCGTAGAGCGCTTCCGGTTCGATCCCTCCGTGTGCTTCGAGGGTGATTCCCAGGGTTGCGGGATCGGTGCGGCTCGCGGGAGACGTGATGGCGATAACCCCCGTTCCGCCGCGCCTGATCTCGTGGACGACTTCGCGTGAAAGCCCTTCCACATCGACATCCAGGAGGAGCACATCGCCGAGTTCGGCTCGCGTGAGCGCAAGAAGTTCCGTGAGGTCAACGCAACGACGAAGTACTCGCGCGTGTGAAGCAAGCCGCTGTGCGATCGTCGAAACGAGCTGAACCTCATCGGCACCTGATGCGCATACGAGGACGTCGATCATTCGGCATCCTCGAACAAACCCGGTGCTTCAACGACGTAAAGATTCCTCTTCGCTCCCAGGGCATCGAGGACACTTGCGACACTAGAAGCGGGGACCAGCACCTCAACGCGGGCGCCACGGCCGCTGAGGCCACCGCCTTCGTCAACGCCACGCACGATGGCACCTTCGACGAGGATTGTCGAGGGCTCTCCTTCCTCACCGCCCGAAGCCCACACATCCACGAGCGCACCTTTTCTGAGCGACGATGTGACGGGTTGTGCGACCTGGATTGTCACTGGACGCATCGCGGAATCTGAGGCTTGCCCCACGGCAGCGCGCGGAAGAAGTTCGCCTCGGGCGATGCTCTCGCGCGCGACGGCACCTTCCCCAATCGCCTCGGGCCGTTGCACATAGTGTTCGCGGCTCTCGCCCATGCGGACCTCGGCGACGGCAAAGTGCTCGGGCGTGAGGACGTCCCCCTCGGCGATGTCAGTCGTGGCGACGAGGACATCCTCACTCGAGGAAACCATCGCAAAAGCAAGACCGCCCACGAGAGTACTACCGAGTACGAGCGCCGCTCCCGTGAGAAGTCGAGTATCGCGGTACGGATTTTTCCTGATGCGTCGAAAGCGCGTACGCTCCCCCATTGCCCCCCCAATGTTCGTGAACCACGTAGTTCCCCTTGAGCATAACGACAGTCACGACAGTGCGCGAGCGATTTATTCGAATGTGGACAACCCTTGATCGACTCGCCTCGCGACACTTATCCACACCGTCGCACCACGAGCGCGTGTCCATGCGAAAATAGTGGAAGCCAGGCTGACCGAGGAGCACCATGCCAATGCACTTCTACACGCTCGACGAGGTGTGCGAGATTCTCGCGATTGAGAAACCGCAAGCCTATTCGCTCGTGCGCAGCGGGAGTTTGCGCGCGATCAAGCTTGGAGGTCGTGGTCAATGGCGCGTGGAGGAGGCCGAGCTACGCGCGTTCGTCGATCGCGCCTATGCCGAAACAGAGGCCGAGATCCTCGCTCACAACACCGCGCGCGCACCTAAGCGCACGCGCGAAACTTCCTAGACGACCCACAGGGCTTCGAGCGAAGAAAAAGGGACGGAAGTGAGCCCTCGCGAGGGCGTGGAGGCGTCGGATCCCTTCACCACCCTCAGCTCAAGGTGGTCCGCAAAAACTCGTGCAACCACACCTGAAAAATCCCCCGCAACCGTGACGAGAACCGCTCGGCGTCCAGTTTCGGCAAGCCCTTGAACGGCGCTGCGTATACGTAGCCGCGGGTGCCTCTCGTCGGTGGGGCGGACCCGGCTAAGCGGCCCACTCAGCCAGGCGATTCTCTGAGCATTCACGATAATTCTCCGCGGTGGGTGGAGGGCGTCGAGTTCGATCCAATCGCGCCCTACCCGACGAACACGACCTTCGTAGGCACGGCCAGAGACGAGCCCCACCGTTACGGCGGCCCCTACCGCCCCTGCGACCCGGTCGAGAAGTTCTACTTCAGAGCGCTCCGCATCGGCTAGCTCGTGCGCGTCCTCGCGAACGCGCTCAAGGCGCTCGCGCTCGAACCAGCGATCCAGGTCATCGAGGCGGTCTTCGGCACTCATGCGAACAAAGTACCGCACGAATGATCGTGACCCCTTGCACATCCACCAAAGAGCACATACCATCATCAACGAACACCTAAGTTCATCAAATCGCATCAAATGGCGCGTGGACTATCAGTGGAACAGGGAGCCCACTCGAACACCCGGGAATCCAATACTCCCCGGATCACCACAGCGTCATTAGCCAAGGGGGAAAAACGATGACCACCACAGCACTGCGGCATGGCCACCGCGCCGAAAGCACAACGGCACACGATGCTTCAGGGTGCATTCCCCTGGAGATCAGGAAGTCACGCGCACTCGCGAAGGCCCTCGCTTGGCTCGCAGTGAGTGCCATGGCCGCAACCGCCCTTACCTATGCCGTCCAGGGCACCCACGCGAGTGGCGGAGCGCGGCAATTTACACTCGCGATCTTCGCCCTCGGTGCGGGCGGCTTCACCGCACTTACCGCCCACCTGAGTGTGACGTGGATCCTCATCTGGTGCGCTGTTGCTGCACCTCAGCGATCTGCTCGCCGAATCTGCGCACTCAAGGTGCTTCGACTCTGGTCGCCTCGAGCTGCGCGCCTCGCCGTCGTTGCGTTAGGGGTATCGGCCACAGCACTCTCACTGGGAAATCCGTCGCGCGCCTTCGCCGAGGCGGCAACTCCAATAGCCACCGTCACGCACGCGAACAGCGCCTCCGATTCTGGCGGAGATGATCAGGTCAAGGAGGAAGCACGCGGCAACGAAGCACCCGATGCCTCGGGGGTCACAACCCTCGGTTGGGCTCCAACGGAAGAGGCAGCCAACGCCAGCTCGATCCCTCCACTGCACGCCACCCCCGAGCCAGAGCCGTCCTACGCCATCGCCTTCTCAGGTTCTTCGGAATCGTTGCCCGCACCGGAGCCCCTGCAGCACGCGCCTTCACCAAAGTCTCCCGGTCACGGGGAGATCGCCGCCCCGACGCGAGAACATCGCGCCACGCACTCGGATCACACCTACACGGTGAAGCCCGGTGACACCCTGTGGTCCATCGCGAGGCAGCATCTCACGCATGAAAAAGGCGAGCGCCCCACAAACGGTGCGATCGTTCGTGAAATCGACCGGATCGCCTCGCTAAATCCCACGATCGACAACGTCGACCTCATCTTCCCCGGCCAAACCTTCCGCCTCTAATCCCTAGCCCCATCACGAAGAAAGACTCACGCCATGCTCAACAACACTCAGCCTTCCTCGCCCGGCACCCACACGCCCTTCGACAACGACGAGAAAGCACGCACAGTCGTCGAAGCCGTCGCGCGTCAAGCACTCGAGATTCTCAATGGCTATCGACCGCCAACATCCCTGAGCAAGATCCTTATCCCGCAGGAACAGGAGAGCTTCGCGAAACGGGTCTCATGCGTGAAAACGTACCGGAAAAACGCGGGCATCCGGGTCTCGCCACGTATAAGCGTTGGCGGCGTGCACATCTGCCGGGTCAACGACGACGTGATCGAAGCAAACTCGGTCGTGCGAGATTCGCTTCGAGCCCGTTTCGTGTGCATGCGATGGGAGAAGAAACGCTCAGGCTGGAAGATCACAGCTCTCGAACTCGGCTAGCCCCACTTTCACGAGGAGCGCCGGAGCGTCAATTCTTCTTCGCGCGCTTGCGCTCCTCACGTTCCTTGCGTCGGCGTTCCGCACGCGAAAGCGGACGTTCAGGAACGGCTTCCCCTTCTGAAGAGCTGTAGGAGAGCTCCTCAACCTTGGGACCATCTCCGAGGCCCTTCGCGGAAATGTCGACGCCCTCGGCTCGGGCGCTCTCGCTCATCTCCTCAGATGCAGGCTCCGTGGCGCCAGACACGACCTTTGCCTTCGCAGCAGCGTCGCGCACGAGCTTCGCGACCTTCTCGGGGACCTGCCCCTTGGTCGGTGCCTCCTGAACCTTGACTTCGAGGTTGAAGAGGTAGCCCACAACGTCTTCCTTGATGCCCGCGACCATGTCGTTGTACATGAGGAAGCCTTCGCGCGCGTACTCGATAACCGGATCACGCTGCGCCATCGCGCGCAGGCCGATGCCCTCCTTGAGATAATCCATCTCGTAGAGATGCTCGCGCCAGCGTCGGTCGATCACCGAGAGCAGTACTCGGCGCTCAAGCTGGCGCATAGCCGCCTCACCGAGCTCGTCCTCGCGCTTCTCATAGGCAAGGGCAATATCCGAGCGGATCTCTCGTTCGAGACGTTTCGCCGTGAGGTTTTCCTTGCCGCCAACTTCCTCGACGACGTCCTCGGCGGTAATGGACGCGGGGTAGAGCGCCTTGAGGCTGCCCCACAGCTCGTCAAGCTCAAAATCCTCGGCGCTCTTGCCAGCAGTGGCGTTGCGCACGAGCGCCCCAACAACATCGTCGATATAGCTCGAGATCGACTCGTCGAGGTCCTCTCCCTCGAGAATGCGATTGCGATCCTCGTACACGCGGGCGCGCTGCTTTGTCAGCACGTCGTCGTACTTCACGACGTTCTTACGGATTTCGAAGTTCTGTGACTCGATACGCTTTTGAGCCCCCTGGATGGAACCCGTCACAATGCGTCCCGTGAGCGGAGTGTCCTCGTCTACGCCGCCGCGCTCCAGGATCTGCTCGGCGCGTCCCTGCGAGAAGCGGCGCACGAGGTCGTCTTGAAGTGAAAGGTAGAAGCGGGACTCACCCGGATCACCCTGGCGGCCCGAACGGCCGCGAAGCTGGTTATCGATGCGGCGCGACTCGTGACGCTCGGTACCGAGCACATAGAGCCCGCCGAGTTCAACGACCTCGTCGTGCTCCTTGGCGACCTGTTCGCGTGCGGCTTCGAGCGCTCCGTCCCATGCAGCCTCGTACTCTTCAGGCTGCTCTTCCGGGTCGAGACCTCGTTGTTCGAGGTCTTTCGTTGCCATGAACTCGACGTTGCCGCCGAGCATGATGTCGGTACCGCGGCCTGCCATGTTGGTGGCAACAGTCACGGCGCCCTTGCGACCGGCCATGGCCACGATGGCGGCCTCCCCCTCGTTGTTCTTCGCGTTGAGAACGTTGTGAGGAATGCCCTTCTTCTTGAGGAGCGAGGAGAGGTACTCCGATTTCTCAACGCTCACCGTGCCCACGAGCACGGGTTGTCCCTTCTCGTGGCGCTCCTCGATGTCGGCAACGACAGCGCGGTACTTGGCCTTTTCCGTGCGGTAGATCTGATCCATTTGATCGATGCGCTGCAGCGGCAGGTTCGTGGGAATGGGCACGACGCCGAGCTTGTACGTTCCCATGAACTCGGCAGCCTCGGTTTCGGCGGTACCGGTCATGCCCGCGAGCTTCTCGTAAAGCTTGAAGTAGTTTTGGAGGGTGATCGTGGCGAGCGTCTGGTTCTCAGCCTTGATGGCGACGCCTTCCTTCGCTTCGATCGCCTGATGCACGCCTTCGTTGTAGCGGCGGCCCGAAAGGATACGGCCCGTGTGCTCGTCGACGATCATGACTTCGCCGTTCATGACGACGTAGTCCTTATCGCGTTTGAACAGTTCCTTTGCCTTGATGGCGTTGTTGAGGAACCCGATCAGCGGAGTATTGAGCGACTCGTAGAGGTTATCGATGCCGAGCTGGTCTTCGACGAGCTCGATGCCTGGCTCAAGAATGCCGACAGTGCGCTTCTTTTCATCGACTTCGTAGTCCCGATCGCGCTGAAGTTTCGTGGCGACGCGCGCAAATTCGGCGAACCACTTATTGACATCTCCCGATGCCGGGCCCGAAATAATGAGCGGGGTACGAGCCTCATCGATGAGGATCGAGTCAACCTCGTCGACAATCGCGAAGAAGTGGCCGCGCTGCACCTTGTCGCTCACGGAGTGCGCCATGTTGTCGCGCAAGTAGTCGAAGCCGAATTCGTTGTTCGTGCCGTAAGTGATGTCGGCGGCGTACTGTTTGCGACGTTCCGCGGGGTCCTGTCCGGAGACGATCACGCCGGTCGTGAGACCGAGCATACGGAACACACGCCCCATGATCTCGCCCTGGTATTTCGCGAGGTAGTCATTAACCGTCACGATGTGCACGCCCTTACCGGCGAGCGCATTGAGGTAGGCGGGAAGTGTGGCGACGAGGGTCTTGCCCTCACCGGTTTTCATCTCGGCAATTTCGCCACGGTGAAGCGCGGCACCGCCCATGAGCTGCACGGGGTAGGCGCGCTGGCCGAGAGTGCGTCGTGCAGCTTCGCGCACGGTCGCGAAAGCCTCGACCTGGATGTCATCGAGAGTTTCGCCGTCGGCGAGGCGCTTCTTGAACTTCTCGGTTTCCTCGCGAAGTTCTTCATCGGAGAGTTCGAGGAACCCCTCCTCGATATCATCAACGCGTTGCGCGATGTCGGCTAGGCGCTTGCGCTCACGGCCCTCACCGGCACGAAGAATGACGTCGAAAAGCTTGGCCACTGGAAAACTCCCTTAGAGGATCTCGTCATGCACGCTCACGTGCGGAACACTCACGGCGCGGTTTCCTTACAGATAACAGCGCGAACCGTCCCAGTCTACGTGGCGAAGGGGGTCCGCGCGCTACTCGAGCGCCCGAACCCCCCGAGGAAGTCGTCACACGCCGGAAAAGCACCCTGCTAACTGGGCTTTTACCGTGCGAATAGTTTTATTCCAATTCGATAACGCCATAGTTCCAACCCTTACGGCGGTACACCACTTTCGGGTTGGAGGTCTCTTCGTCGATGAAGAGGTAGAAGTCGTGGCCAACGAGCTCCATTTGGTAAAGGGCGTCATCGATGCTCATCGGTTGCGCCTTGTGCTTCTTTTCGCGAATCACGATGGGGGAAGTAGGCGCCGATTCCTCGACCGGTTCTTCGCCCTCGTTCTCGAGGTCTCTGTGCCCCTCGTTTTCGGCCTGCGCAAAAAGCTCTTCAATGCGTTCGGTATCCGCCTGCATCTTGCGAAGTGTTTCCGCATCGGCACCGTGTCCCCTTGAGCGTCCGCGGTGACGGTCCTTACGCCGATCGGCAAGGCGACGCAAGCGTTCAAGGAGCTTTGCGAGCGCGAGGTCAAGAGCCGAGTAGAGGTCCCCGGAGCGCGCTTCGGAGCGGATAACCTGCCCCTCGTCATGGACGGTGAGCTCGACACGCTCGCTTTCTTCGGCGCGGCGTGGGTTCTTTTCTGACGAAACCTCGACGTCAATTCGCATGGCGCTTGGCGCGAGCTGGGAGACCTTTTCGAGCTTGCCTTCGAGGTGGCGCTGGAAGCGTTCGGAAACGTCCATTTGACGGCCAACAACATTGATATCCATGAGAAATCCTCCAGAGTTGAGAAGTGTGTGGGCGGCCACGTTCCGCCCGGTTCTACGGGTGGGTGGTTCACCTCCTCCTCATGAGGTTCGCAGCGTCCCTGCCGCTTTGAGTCCTTCAATTATGGGACTTCTGACTGAAAACGTACCGCAGATCACACGGGTAGAATTGGAGTGTTTGCGCGCGGAAGCCTCGCTGAGGCGATCGTGAGTGCCGCGCACGTGCGCACGCCGAGGGCCTCGAGAGCATCGCTCGTCTTCTTGAGAGTGCTGCCAGTTGTCACAACATCATCGAGAATGACAGCCTGTGCGCCCCTCATCCCCTCCCACTCGGCTACCCTTTTCGGGCCGATCACCCGCTCCGTGCCTCGTGCCCTCTCGCGCTTGGTCCGTGAATGCTGACTTATGCCGCTGAGCACTAGCGCCGGTGCCACGCCCACCCTTGCGTGTGCACCCACACTTTCGGCAAGGAGTCGCATATGGTCCTCTCCGCGACGCCTCACCGCTTCGGCTCGCGAGGGCACGGGGACGATCACGTGTCTGTGCATGCACCCTTCACTGAGCTCAGTGAGGGCATCGGCAAGGAGGGGCCCCAGGTAGTTGGCGAGAGCAAAATGGCCCCCGTTTTTGTAGTCGAGGATGGCGCTTTTCACGCGCCCTTCATACTCGGCAAGCGTCGCCACGCGAAATGCCGGCGCAATCTCGAGCTCACGACCGTCGGCACTCGGGCGCGCTTCGCACACGCCCTCGCACACGCCCTCCACCCAAACGGTTCCGCGCGAGAATTCACCCGCACATTCGTCACACAAGTGAAGGCCGCTCTCACCGCACGGGCATGAGAACGGCACGAGAGACTGCAGTGCGATACTCGCAAACCGCGCGAAGACCCGAGGGAAGTCAATGCTCATACCCTCATTCGAGCGCGTGGGAGGGGGCATGCCAAGCTCTTTCGCGAACGTGGGGAGAACCGGCAGCCGTGGAGCACGTTCCGACGGCTGCGCCGCCACCACCTCGGCTCTAGTACAGAGCGATATCTCGCCCGCGCACGTCGATGTGCGCCCACGAATCCACGTTCCTTTGGACAACTTGGCCGTCTCCGCTCCCCACGAACAGGAGACGTGCCTCGAGCGAGCCGGCCACCGACGTCGTGTTTTCGCGCAACTCGCTCACCTGCTCGAAACCCGTGTGCATATTCCACGAGATCGCCATGGGCAGGGTGCTTTCTCCCGAAGTTCCCCACAGCAGGATCGATTCCTCGGAATACCACGCGATACCGTCAACCGTCTCGAGTGCGACGCTTACGCTGAGAGGCTCCGAAAGGCCCATCGGGGCGCCATGCTTCTCTCGCACGATCCCGATGATGCTCAGGGTGATGGCTCCGCGCGAGCCATGCACGACAGCGAGGCGCACCCCATCCGAGGAGAGGGAAGTGAAGGCAATGTCGGCTGTGGGCTGCCATGGAACGGGAAGCCGTCGCACCTCAACCGATAAATCGGCGCTCACCGCGATAAGTTCGGGCGCGCCGACGCTCGGCATCGTCCAGGCATACCCAAATTGATCGATGCTCGGGGCACACAACTCTTCGGCCAGGCTTTCGCGGCGCACATGAGCGTCAGCAGAACGGTCGGTCACGAGAAGCGTTCGGCGATCAAGGCTCACCGCGCTTGCGTAGCGACCGTTGGCGCTTATTCTGCCCAGCCGAACAGTCTCGGATGC
Organism: Dermabacter sp. HSID17554; assembly: GCF_003989295.1. NCBI lineage: Bacteria > Bacillati > Actinomycetota > Actinomycetes > Micrococcales > Dermabacteraceae > Dermabacter > Dermabacter sp. HSID17554. Next base: position 599,812 of record NZ_RBLW01000001.1, read on the forward strand.
GAGGGCCGGCACGAGCGATGCTCCTCCGGTGTCGCTTGCGAGTGACACGATGCCGCTGTCCCCCGAGCCATAGAGCCTGTGGCCCACCGAGGCTTTTACAGGGTGGGAATCAGGGGGAAGGGCGATTTCCTCCCGACCGTCCATGAACACCACTCTTGGGACTCGCTTGAGGCTCAGAAGGGTTGCGGAGATCTGGGCGAGGGCAAGGGCGCGTTCATCGTGAGGGAGTTCAAGAACCGACGCCGGGGGCTGCACAACGAGGTCACCCGCCTCATTCCTTGAGAGCGCACTCGGGGCAATGACGCTGCCCTCGTTGAGCGCGGAACGCACAGCATCCTTCAGGTATTGAGGCGGCCCGAGCGCGAGCCGGTTGAAGGCCGAGGCAAACGTCGATTGACGCAAGAACCATCGAGGATCGGCGACGAGAGCATCTCCCGCATTCGCCACGAAGTACACGCGCACGGGTTCGAATAGTCGCGCGAAATCTTCCGACCCGAGCACGAGCGCATCGGGGGTTTCGGAGATTCGCCACTGCCCGTTGACCTGCACGAGGCGAAACTCTGCCTTTTCCCGCTCGGCATGAAGATTGACCGCGCGAGCCCCGGTGGGTGACACCTTGGAGACTACCGGTACTGTCACGGAAACTTTGTCGCCATCTAATTCCTGGAATACCAGTCCCTCGGTCTCAGAAAATTCAATCCCGGTCATGGGTTTCCACGACTTGCGAATACTCTCCGCAAGGTATTCGCGAGCAGTGCGGTTGCCATCCTCGACTCCGAGATGCGCGGCAAGGAACCCTCGCACAATATCGATCTTGGTGGCTCCCGGATCGGGCGGTGCCACGGCTGTGTCTCCCTGTGCACCGAGACCGATCCCCTTCACTGGAGTTGTGTGCACCTCCGAGGAATTGGGGATGCGTGCACATCCCGCGAGCGCCGCGATGCTCGCCCCTGCGAGAACGGCGCGTCGCCGAAACATTCGCGCACCGAACCCTTGCCTCATCACTCCGTGTCCCCCTTCTCGACCGGCCGCACGAGCGCGAGCGGCGCCGCAGCGAGTTTCTCCCCTGGGGTTCGCGGCAAAAGTAGCCGGAACACCGCGGTTTCCCCTTTGACGCCCCAAGCTTCGAGGAGGCCTCCGTGTGCTTCGGCATCCTCTTGCGCAATCGCGAGCCCAAGCCCAGTTCCGCCTAGCGTATGTGTACGCGAGGGCGCGGCGCGCCAAAACCGATCAAACACCCGCTGCGCCTCTTGCGGGCTTAGGCCTGCACCGAAGTCTTGTACCGTGAGTGCGAGCGTCGATCCGCGCGCTGCCGTTCGCACATCAATCACGCCGCCTGAGCCGTGCTCGATCGCATTCGTCAAGAGGTTCCGCACGATCCGCTCGATGCGTCTCGAATCCATCTCCCCGACGGTATCGTCACTCAAGTGGTGCACGCGGATATCGGCGTCATATTCCCGCGCAATGGGCACCAACTGCTCGACCTGCTCGTCAACCAGGCCCGCGAGTGACGTCGGCTTCGCCTCAAGCTCGACCGTGCCGGCCTCGTGCCGTGAAATCTCGAGGAGGTCCGCGATAAGTGCCTCGAATCGCGCGACTTGCTCCCGCAAAAGTTCGAGACTGCGCTTGCCCGAAGGGGTAAAGGACTCTTTTTCCATCTCGAGCATCGCGGCGGCCATCTTAATTGTGGTGAACGGCGTGCGTAGCTCGTGGGAGACGTCGGAAACGAAGCGTTTTTCAAGCTCGGAAAGCTCAACGAGCTCGGTAATGGTCGATTGCAGCGAGGCCGCCATATTGTTGAAGCTCGTTCCCATGCGCGCGAGGTCATCACCACCTTGGATAACGAGGCGATAATCGAGGTCGTTTTCCGAAATATGGTCGACTGCTCGCGCCGCGCGCTTGAGGGGCGTCGTGACGATGCGCGAGATGACAAGGGAGACGAGGAAGAACAACAGTACGAGAACCGCCCCGCCGATGACGAGGATCGCGTTGACGCGGTCGAGAGTCTCCTGCTCCTGCGAAACCGAATACAGCATGAGGAGTCTGTAGCGGCCCGCACCCGCAACATCAATGGTTGTGCCCACGAGGATTGCTGGCCCCGAAACTCCATGCTCAACGTATTCGATGCTCCGATACACGAACTGGTCATTGGCCGCATCGAGTTCCCGCTCGAATTCAGCGTTCACGAAGGCTGTCAGTGCCCCATTGTTGGTCACAGCGTCGCCCGGGGTTGGCCCCACGGGGATCACTGCGAGTCCTTTAAAGACTTTTGGATCTCCCGCGGTCACCCCTTCCATGAACGAGATAATCACGTCTTGCCGCTCGTTCACGGACATGCCGACGAGGGGCTCGAGGTCGCTCACGAGTGTTCCTCGCATGGTCTCGGACTGCTCGAGCGAGCGGTCACGCCTCAATTCGTAGAGCGCGTCGGAAATCGCGGTCGAAAGGAAAGTTTCCACGACAAGGATCGCAAGAACCGCCAGGAGCATCGTTGCAAAAACTGCACGTGCCGCGATCGGCCACGTCGAGAATTCGCGAAGGCGAACGCGCCCCGCACTTCGCGAACTGATCTGAGAGTCGTCCGCAGCAGCCGGGGGAAAAAGGCGTTCGCGAAGGCTACTCACCCGCGCGGTAGCCCACCCCGCGCACCGTCACGATCAGGCGCGGATTGTCGGGATCAATTTCGATTTTCGAACGCAAGCGTTGCACGTGCACATTCACAAGACGCGTATCTTTCGAGTGCTGATAGCCCCACACTTCCCGCAAAAGGTCCTCGCGGCTAAACACCTGGGAGGGGTTGCGGGTCATCTGAATGAGAAGACCGAGTTCTATCGGAGTAAGGCGGATCGTTTCACCGTTCCTGAGCACCTGGCGGCGATCAACATTGATCTCGAGATCCCCGAGTTTAAGGATCTCCGCCTCACCGTGCGGTGCTCGGCGCACTCGCGCACGAATGCGCGCAACAAGTTCCTCGGGTTCGAACGGCTTCGTGAGATAGTCGTCGGCGCCGACCTCAAGCCCCTCGACCACCTTTTCGGTTTCGGTGCGGGCTGTCAGCATGATGATGGGAACATTCGAGCTTTCGCGAATGTTCCTGCAAATCTCGATGCCGTCCATTCCGGGCAACATGAGGTCGAGAAGGACGAGGTCAATGTTCTCGCGCTCAAGAATGGCGAGTCCTTTACGCGCGTCGGGAGCCGTCACGACGCTATATCCGCGGCCTTCAAGAAGAATTGAGACCATCTCTGCAATTGCGGCATCATCGTCAATCGCGAGAATCCTAGGGGGTGTGCTCATGCCGTTATCCTGCCAGAAACCTGTATTGGTCGAAACTCTTCTTACTCATCAAACTCTGAGAGTCTCACACTATGAGCATAGGAACGTCACCTTCACGCGTGTATGTGCGACCGCACGCAGTGCATGAAATCGGCTCTACCCGCAGATCAAGTTTGCCATGGCACGCAGGGCAACGCATGAGGTTTGCGACCCAGCTTTCCTCGCTCTGGCTTTTCTTTTCCGACGCCACCTGCGCCCCCTCTTTCCCGGAATCACGCGTGGTGCTCCCGTCTGGTAGTCCCCGTTCATTCCGAACCGCGGCGAGGGCCAGATCGCGCATGCGTTCCATGGTCGCCTCGTTGGCAGCCTCCACATTGAGCCGCACGAGCGGCTCAGTTCCCGACGCGCGCACCGATAGCCACCAGCGTTCGCTCGGGTCATGGGAATCGTCCCAGTGGGTAAGCGTCACGCCGTCAAGATCATCGCGACTCGCACCCCGCTCGACACACAGCGTTGCGACGCGTTCAAGCACGTCGGTCACTGGCTCTGTGACCCGTGAGTTGATCTCACCGCTTACCGCGTACGGAGCGTAGCGCTCGAGAAGGGCACTCAAGGGCACCTCTCCCGCCCGTTCAAGTGCGCGCAAAACGTGCAGCGCCGCGAGCATTCCCGAATCAGCAAAGAAAAAGTCGCGGAAGTAATAGTGCGCAGAGTGCTCGCCGCCGAAAATCGCCTCGCGCTCCGCCATCACCTGCTTGATGATCGAATGCCCCACCTTTGTGCGCACATACTCGCCACCAGCCGCCTCAACAACCTCACGGACCGCACGGCTCGAGACGGCATTACCAATCACCACGGGGCGTGAGTGAGCGTCGGACCGTGCCCGGGCGATTTCGCCTTCGGCAATCATCGCGGTGAGCGCGGATGGCGGCACGATCTCGCCTCGCTCGTTCACAACGATGCAGCGATCTGCATCGCCGTCGAACGCGAGACCGAGATCCGCGCCGCTCTCACGCACCGCCGCTTGCAGGTCCCAAAGGTTCTTCGGCTCCAGGGGGTTCGCTTCGTGATTCGGGAACGTACCGTCGAGATCAAAAAAGAGCGGGATGATCTCAAGCGAAGGAAGATGAGAGGCGAGTGCCGGGACCGTGTGTCCGGCCATCGCGTTTGCCGCGTCCACCACAACTTTGAGCCTGCGCGTGCCCTCGAGCGGGACGAGCCGGAGCATCGTCGCGATATAGTCCTCAAGCGTATCTAGTGATTCGAGTCTCCCACCCTCGCGCACGGGAATGCTTCCTTTGGCAAGGTAAGCGCGCGCACCGTCACGCACGTCAAGAAGCCCGTTGGCGCGCCCCACGGGTTTCGCGTGAGCAAAGCACATTTTAATGCCGTTGTCGCACGCCGGGTTGTGGGAGGCAGTGATCTGCGCACCCGCTGCGGCAAAGAGCCCACTCGCACAGTAGAGCTGATCGGTCGAACTGAGCCCCGCATACGCGACGGTAGAGCCTCGCCTTACCGCACCGCGCGCGAATGCGTCCGCGAGATCGGGGCTCGAGATCCGCATATCGTGCGCAACGATAATGTCGCCCGCATCGAGGTAGTCAGCGAAGGCCGCGCCGAGGGCTCCCGCAACCTCCGGGGTAAGAGTCTCGTAGGCGACGCCACGAATGTCGTAGCTACCGACGATCTTGTCGAGAATCGCCGCAGCGGATCGCTCTCTCTCAGCGTTCATCGCTCTCGTCCCTCACGAGCGTGAGGCGCCGGCGCCCTGGGGAATGAGGGGCCGACGCTTGCTCACGTTCATCGGTCCCCACATTCTGGTAACTCGCTTTGGCGTCAGATTCATCGGCGAGTGCACGCGCAAGCGCGAGCACGTCATCCTCCGGTTCGAGCGGGGCAGGGGCCACCACAACCGTCCACCCTCTCGGGGCCGTAAACGCTGCGGCGTGCTGTGCGCACAGGTCGTAGGTGTGAGGCTCGCTCTCGCGTGAAAGCGGGCCGATGACCGCGGTCGAATCCGCGTACACAAACGTGAGGGTTGCGACGGCTGGCTGAGAACATGAGGACTTTGAGCATGAACGGGCAGACACGGCCACCATCTTACGGCGCAATCACCCACGAACCACACGACGCGGCCGCCCGCGTAGGCTAATGGCATGCCTTTCACACGAAAAGCCGGACCGCGCAGGCGAGATCGGCACGGACGCGGGCTGCGAAGCGATCTCATCCCTTCGCATCTTCCAGGGTTCATGACGCCGAGCGACCACTTCGATGCGCTCGTCGCTGAAGCGATGGGGCCCCTGTATGCACGTTTCTCGAAGCTCGAATTCCTCCAGGTCCTCATCGAGGAGGTGCCTCTCGACACGGGCGCACTCGATGCGCCGCCACTAGGGCGATATTTTCCCGGCGACCGTCGGGCACGCCCACGGATCGTCCTTTACCGGCGCGCGATCGAATCGCGCGCGAGAAATCGCGATGAGCTCGCGGAACTCGTGTATGTCGTCGTCCTCGAGAACGTTGCGGTGGCCCTCGGAAAACGGGTTGAGGACGTCGATCCCTGGGCTGAGTAAGGCGCGAGTGCGCCTAGTGCTCCACGCGCACGGTCATTCCCGTCGCGCGCGCAGCGTTGGCGATAAGCGGGAGAGTCGTCACGAGGGTGCCGCCATCATCTGCCGCGATCGCCTGTGACCATGACCCGCGGTAGAGACCGCCGTCCTGAGAAACGACGATCACGCCGGCAATCGATGAGGGATCCTCGGCCAGGTCGCTTGCCGCTAAGGTCAGGGAATGCCCCGCCTCGAGCTCGTGTGCTGCACCCGTTCCTATTGAGCCATCGCGCTTGATGACGGCGACGCTCAGTTGCGCGCCGCTCTCACTTTCGAGGGTAAGGGTGCCACCCGCAGCACCGCGTCCAAGGGCAAGAATCGACGCTGAGTCGATGCCTTCCCCGGGGGTGTACGTCGCAAAATCCTCCGGAAGTCCCACCGTATCGCCCTGGCGGGCGCCGCTCGCCACCCGGGAGTTCACGGTTCCCACAACGGACGATCGTGCGCTCACAACGATCGTGTAGGTGCCACTGTCGAGGCCCTCAAGCGCGGTATCGATGCTCGCTCCCTGGCCCGGGTCCTTCACCTCCCACTCTTTCATCAGGGCGCCTTTCGAATCGAAGGCGCGGGCCGTGGCAATCGAGTCCTCGGCACGCACTGATGCGGGGTCGCCCGGCGCTCCTCCTCGCGCAGTACGCGCGAGCGCAAGGTGAGCGGAACCACCATCGCGCACCGCAACTCCCGGGAACACGAGCGTACTTTCCGGAGTGCTCGGTTGAACGTGCTCGGTGCCCATGGGCACGAGACCGTCGCGTCTCACGAGCTCGGCACTCATCGCGAGTGCGGTTCCGTGAACTTCAACATCGAGTGCCACGGTTTCGCGCTCGTCAACGAGCGTCGCAAGCGGAACTCGAATGGTCTCACCTGGGCCCACGACAATGTCGGACCCCTGTGTAGCCGGTTCAACCCCATTTTCTGAAAAAGCCGTCACGCGAGCGCGAGATGCGCGGCTGCCAGGGTTGATCAGGACGAGAGCGTCTGAGGTGCCCGCGCGCGTCGTGAGTCCCGCAAACGACGCCGCCGTTGTCGCCCTCGCGCAGCGCGAGAGTGCAAAGCCGCGGTAGTCTCCACTCCCCGTCACGTGCGCCTGAGTTGCATCCACAACGGGCTCGGCTCCGTCTGCGGTGCTCGCGGTCACGACACTCGAGTTTTCGAGAGTCTCGAGGCTGTACACGGCATTGAGCAGCGCACTCGTTGCCGGATCAACCTCGGTCGCGTGTCCCTCGGCATCAAGGCGAGCAATTCGAGGGGCAGCATCCTTGCCGCCGGCGTCAGACGGACCGGGCTCGAAGCTGGTCTGTGAACTCTGTTCAACCCCGTAGAGGGCATTGGAGGTGGGATCGAGGGCGATCGCACTCATTGACACCGTTGACGCGGGCGCGCCGCCAGCGAAGTCGGCATCTCCAGCGCTCTCACCCGCTTGGCGCGCGTCGATCGGCCCCTGGCAGGCCCGAACGGCCCGTGTAGAGGTCGACGTCGCGGTCGCGAGGCTCGCTTTGGTCAAGGTTTTTTCGGGAACAACAATCACGACGCTTGCGACCAGGACGAGGATGGCGCAGACCACGAGCGCAGCGAGGGGTGCCCGTGAGTTTTCGCGATTACCAGTCATCGTTTCTCCTCGCTTCGGTTGCGTCTTGGAACCGCAGCGAGCGCACAGATGATGAGACCTATGACGGTCACAATTCCCGCACCGAACTGCAAATCGTCTCGGTACGACACCTCGAGGTGGCCGTGTTCTCCCGCGGGAACGATAAAGCCCTGCTTCCAGGTGTCGAGAATCGTGGGCCTGAGCTCTTCGCCGTCGAGTGTCGCCCTCCAGTGTGGATCGCTGCGCACGGCGAGTGCGAGCTCACGCTCCGTGTTAGAGGCGTCAACCGTGCCGGTCACGCGGGTTCGTTCGGCGTTAAGGGGGGTGACCTCCCCGTTCGCACCCGAGGCGGCCGTGAGGTGCGCGCGAGGGCTCGCGCCCGCTACTCGCCACAGACCGCCCACGTCACTCGACGTCACGAAGTCAAGCTGCGGGGCAGCGGCAAGCGCATCGTAAAGGCGAGTTTGCGCGCCCGGCTCCCCCATGACAACAACGTACCCGATGGCGAAATCGGCGAGATCCACCTTGGCCTCGGCTCCGATTTCCGAACCGAGCGCGCTCGCGACGGCCTGGGCGAGGGCATCCTCAGCTGCATCGGATGGTTGGCCACGTTCCGCTGCTCGAGCCCGCGCAGTTTCATACGCCGCGGAGGAGTCGTCGACACTCATATGCGCGCCATTCACAAGATTCGCCCGCACCTCACCGTGTGAATCCTCATGCAGCACCAACGTGCGTGTGCGCTCAGTTCCCGCGGACGAATCTACGGCGACCGCAGGAATTTCGCTACTGGCACGGCGTTCAACCTCGAGTGCACCGCTCCCTTTCGCGGTCCAGAGCCCAGCAGACGCCACGAGCGCCACAAGACACAGCCCTTGCACCGCAAATGCCGCGATTTTCTGCGCACCGTTAGCGGGCGCGTGGGAGCTTCTGGCTATTGCGTCCCCCACGCAAATGAGCCCAACGATTGCCGCACCGCTTGCCACCATGTGCGCCGCACCAGGGTAGGCGGTGTGGGGGTTGGAGCCCTCAAAGCCCACTACCGTGCGCTGTGAAACCCACGCGAGAGCCACGGCACCGGCAAGCGCAAGCCCGCTTATCCGACCGGTGAGGCCCGCCGTGTGGCGTAGGAATCCGGATACGACGGTCGCGGCCACGGAAATCACCGCAGGCATGAACAACAGGCCCAGTGTCCACCAGCTCGATCCCGCGCCGAGTATCTGCGCGACTGGGTCAGCGGGCGTCGGCGTGAGGGCGAGAAGGCGCATGACCCCCGGGGCTTCAAACGCGAGCGGCATACCCGCGTTCGCGAGAAGAGTCTCAGGCCGGGCGAGGTAGTCCGGCAGCGTGCCGAGGTGAAGGAAAAGTGTCGGGAGCGCCACCCACCACAAGCGTTTGCGACGCCCGGGGACAAACGGCGCCACGGCTGCCGTGCCAAGGAAAAAGAGAACGGCAAGAGCCGGCTGCACGAGCGAGACGATGGCGACCATGAACCCCGCCATTGCGGCAGCGGGGATGCTCGCTTGCGAAACCTTATGCGGGAGCCCCACGGCTCGCGCGAAGAAAAGCGCGGCCAGGGGAACGGCAACGCCGAGAAGCATAAGGGGCCAGCGTCCCTCGAGCACGGCGCATACAAAAGCGGGAGAAAGCACCCACGCGAGAGTCGCGATGATGCGCACCACGATGCTTCGCGTCACGGTACCGCTTGCGCACCACGCCGCTATCGCACTCAACGCAATGCCCGTGAGAAGAATCCAGGCACTCACGCTCGCGCCGCTCACGGGGATAAGCGCCGTCACTCGCGCGAGAAGATCCGCCGGCCCCTCAGCGCCAAGGCCGCCGGGAAGCCACGCCGATGTCACGATGTCCCAGTTATCATGCGCGTTCGACGCGAGAGGGAGGTAGTGGGCGCCCCCTAAAGTGCCCTCTCCAATGAGAGGGCGTACCGCGAAGAGCCCACCGACGAGGGACGCGAGGGCGACGATGACCGTCCAGGCCGTGTGCCGACCATAATCAGCATCGTCGAGACCATGGCGCGTTCCTGCGATGCCCCAGCTCGTCCGGCGAATCATGCGAGTACGCTCATCGTCAGCAAACATGGAGGTCCACCATGCGTCGAGTCGCTCACGCATCGCCACCTTGCGTGGCATGTAAAGAGCGCTCATCCGCCTGCGCGACATGCGAGCTCTGCTCGCCACCTTCCGGGAGCGCAGCAGGACCCCGGGGGCCTTCGCAAAAACCCTGAGGAACGCAAGAAACTCGTGCTTCACCGCATGCGCATCGTGGCGCGTGACCGCACGCGCCATGCGCGCGAGGGTGACCAGGGGCAGGGCGATAAGAGTCAAAAGCGCCAGCGGAAGGGAGCGGAACTTCACGAGCGAAAGGACCTGCGAAGACCGGTACCGGAAATCCTGCGGACGCGTACGGATATCGTGCGGGATACGGGTGGAGGCGGATGGCACGACCTTGACGCGCTCGCCGGCGCGCCACACCCGCTGGGAGAGGTCGATGTCGTCCCACGGTGCCGTAAGGGCAGGATCCAAGCCACGAAGCTTATCGAACGTGCGAGCCCTCACAAGCAGGCCCGGAGCCGTGACCGCGAGGACCTCGCTGCGCCAGTCAGTTTGTCCCTGGTCAATCTCGCCCGGATCCACACTCGTGAGGAGCCTATGTGAGTGCGTGAGAGAAAGGCCCAGATCCACGAGGCGCGAGGCGGGACGATCGAGGTCGTCTAACGCAAGATGCTTGGTGCCAACAAGGCCCACCGTTGGATCCTGTTCGAGGGCGTCTTCGAGCTCCTCGAGACACGTTGCGCTTGGGACCGCAGCGCCGTCAAGGATCCACAGCCATGACTCGCCATCACCGCTGCGCTTGCGCCGGCGACCAGCTCCACTCGAGCCGTGGCGTTCGCGAGTGTCCTCCCTCAGCCGTTCAGGGACGAGCGCTGTGTGGGTCGCAGTTCTTTCTTCGCGCCGTTCCTCGCGGTCGAGATTGATGTCTCTCGCTCGTCGCCCAAGCGTTCCACTCGTGAGGTACGCTCGCTTCTCCCAGTCGAGATCACGGGCCGAATGCACCGTTGGCTCGGCCTCACCGGAAACAGAGAGGGATTCCGACGCCTGCTCGGCTACCGTCGGACTTTCCTCCTCGTGCTGTGCCCGCCCACCAAACGCGGGGTTCAGAAGAGTGAAATTACGCGGCGCATTCTCATTTTCGCCCTCGGCCTGCGTTGGCGCTGAGGTCTCCTGCCCACGCGCAGCTTGAGTGTCGCTAGCGTGCCGGCGCTCCGGCAACTCGGTTCGGGGGCGATCCCGCCGGGCCGCCTTTGCTTCTTCAACGGCGCTTGCGAGATCCTCGACAATCGTGTCGCGACGCGCGTGAGCCGGGTAAACGCGTAGCAGGTCGAGGAGTCCCTCGTCGCGCGCCGCCTCGAGACCGTCTCGCAGCTCTTTGGTGGCCGATTCCCCAACGGCGGTGAGCACGCACGCGGGACGGACTGATTGGGTGCGCACCGACTCGAGGGTGCGTTTGACATCCTCGATTCCGTGGGTAGCGGAAACGAGGATGAGAGCGGCAACGTCCCGTTCGGTCACCGGGCACAACCGCCGATCAGCAAAGAAAAGCTAGAGCGCACGCTTCTTGAGCTTGCGGCGCTCGCGCTCCGAAAGGCCGCCCCAAATACCAAATCGTTCATCATTCGCGAGAGCGTACTCGAGGCACTCGGCACGCACCTCACACGAGACGCAGACCTTCTTTGCCTCGCGAGTCGAGCCGCCCTTCTCCGGGAAGAACGCCTCCGGGTCGGTTTGGGCGCACAGAGCGCGCTCTTGCCACGAGCCCTCGCCCTCGCCCTCGGGGAGCAGCGAGGAGAACTCGACCAGAGTGAGCTCGCGGCGAGCATCATCCTCAAATGCCTGGAGGGTCATGAGGGTCCTTTCGAAATTACTAACGATGCCGTTGCTGCCGATGCTGGGTGCGTGCCACTCAAGCAGCGCTAGAGTTGACGCGTGCGCACTCGGCGTTAGCACTAAACTACACCGATGTAACTTAGGCGCGTCAAGCCGCTTGAGAGAATCTTGAGGGTTATGATCGTTCACTTTAAGGCGCTGCGAGCGAAGAAACCCAGCGACGCTATCACCGCCTGACACCCTGACCTGCAAAGGAACCTCACATGCCCGCACGCCATCTCCCCGGGGACGAACCGTTCTTCCGCGAATGGAAGGAGCATCACGGGCCGTATACTCGCTCACGCTCACGAGCAAAAATTTTCGCTCGAGCGATCGGTCTCGACACTTCGCCAAGCGTTCCCGTCATCGGGGTTGTCGGGTCAAAGGGCAAGGGGTCGGCGGTCGCCGCCACTACCCAGTACCTCATGACGCTCGGGTACACCGTGGGCACGATCTCCTCTCCCCCGTTCCTCACGAACCGCGAACGCATACGGCTCAACGCCAAGCCGCTTCCGGAAAGCGACTACAACACGCTTGCCTCGCGCGTGTCACACGCGCTCACCCTCATGCCTCCCGTGGAGGACACCGGAGGCTACCTCGCCCCTACGGGGCTCTTCACACTCGCGGGAGCCGACTACCTCCTTCGCCGCGGCGTCGACACTCTCGTCATCGAAGAAGGGCTCGGAGGGGCAACCGACGAAATCTCGCAGTTTCGTCTCGACACTCTCGTCGTCACCCCCGTGTTCCTCGAACACGAAGGTGTCATCGGTGACACCGTCGACGCGATCGCTCGGAACCTTGTTGGCGCGGGCGATGAGCGCACCCGAGAGGTGGTGTTCCCCGAGACTCTCTGCCGCGAGGCCCGCGAAGCCATCGACCAGCTTCTCCCAAACGCCACTCGCCACGAGGTATCCGCGCCGAAGGACCTCGGTTTCGGTCCTCTCACCTCCATGAACGTCGCAACGGGATACGCTGCGGCCTCCGTCACCCACGCGGCACTGCAGAACCTGCTCCCCTCCCCCATTCAGCACGAAGAGGCCTTCCGCCTCTCCGGCACACTGCACCTTCCCGGCCGCTCCTCCCTCGTACACGCTCACGGGACCCGATGGCTTCTCGATGCGGCTATCTCCCGCGAAGGCGTCGCCTCCGCTCTTGAGAATGCGCGCAGCACGGGCCAATTCGACGACGCCCACACCCTCGTGTGCATGCCGGATATCAAAGACATTGCAAGCATTCTCGACCTCCTCGAGAAGGACCGCACGATCCTTGCGACAACGCACGAGGACCACCTGTTCTTCGAAAACTACCCCTCGGACTGGGAAACCTTGCCGCTCGACCAAGCACTCGCCACTATGAAGAGCCGAGCCACGAGCGTCATCGCCCTAGGGACCATGAGCTTTGCGGCCGAAATGGCGGCCTATCTCGAACTCGACACAGAACACTGGATCTCCCCGGGTAGCGAAGCCTGCCCAGACAAGGCGACGAAATGAGTGCTCTCCTTCAATCCCTCGATCGCATGGGCACCACCCCCGCCCTCGTGAGCTATGCCGAGGACGGCCGCACCGAACTCTCCGGCCGCGTCCTTGCCAACTGGATCATCAAATCGATCAACTTCTTCGCGAACGAACTGCTCGTGGACCAAGGCTTCACGCTCGTCCTCGACCTTCCCCCGCACTTTAAGCGCAGCGTTCTCCAGATTGCGGCGTGGCACCTCGGTGCGACCGTCTCCATCGCGGGCGTGGACGACCTCCCCGAGCACATCGATGTTCTCGCCACGTCACACCCCGACACGGCGCTCGCAGAGCGCGCCGAGGACGTCCTCGTCCTCGAAGCTCGCGCGCTGTCCCTCGCGTTCCCGGGCGAGATTCCCCCTCTCGCCCTTGACTGGGTCCAAGCCGTGCGAGCGGCAGGAGACGATCTCGAGGTTCCCCTCGGGGCCTTCACGGGGCCCTCACCTACGCCACGGCCCGAGTGGGGTTCCGCGCGAAGGGTGGGACTCGACGATATCGATCTCCAGGAGGCTGCCGAGGCACTCGCGGCATGGGAGGAAGGGCGTACGATCGTCGCGCCCTATGCGAAGCTCGATGCCGCCATACGCGCAGCCGAGGGCCTCGAAAGCTCCTCCGAGGCTTAGGCGCTTGCGCGCAGAGTTTCCACGCCTTCGGTGGGATCGCCGTCGAAAATCACGCGCCCCTTTTCGAGGACCACGATGCGCGTACACAACTCGGTGAGCATGTCGAGCTCGTGCGAAACAATCACCATCGTCTTGCCGCTCTCCTGCATCTCACGAATCCTCGCGAGACACTTCCTCTGGAAGGGCTCGTCGCCCACCGCCAGAATCTCGTCAACGAGGAAAATATCGGGATCCGTGTGCACTGCGACTGCGAAGGCCAAGCGCAGAAACATTCCTGAGCTGTAGTACTTCACATCCGTGTCGATGAATTGCTCGATCTCACTGAACGCGACGATGTCATCGAAACACGCGTCGATCTCGCTTTTCGACATCCCAAGAATCGCACCATTGAGATACACATTCTCGCGACCCGACAGATCCGGGTGGAAGCCCGCCCCCACCTCGATCAAACCGGCAACCTTGCCACGCACACTCACGCGACCGCTATCGGGGAAAAGCACACCCGAAATCGTCTTCAGGAGCGTGGACTTGCCCGAACCGTTAAACCCGATCAGCCCGACGGTCTCCCCCGCACGCACCGTCACGTCGACACCGTCGAGTGCCATGAACGTGTCACGGAGCTTCTTCCCCTTGAGGGCCGAAAACACGAGCTCTTTCAATGCCCTCGTGTGCCGCAGGGAGAACTCCTTGGCAACGTTTTCGATCCTCACCATCTCACGGGGCGAGTCAGCAACTCTCATCACAGCTCCTGCGCAAATTTCCGCTTTGAGCGCTCAAACACGAACGTTCCCATCGCAAAGACCGCAACCGCGATCAGGAGCCCCGCCCACCAAAGCTCCGCGGCTTCAGCGCCAGCAGCAACCGTCGGCGCCGACGCCCCCGATTCGTCGAGCGCATGCGCCATCGGGCGCCAAAACGCTCCGTGGAAACACTCCACGACGATCGTGATCGGATTGAGCCTATAAAGCGTCCACCAGATGCTTCCTCCAATGGCCTCCTTCACCATTGCGAGTGCGTACAGCACGGGCGAGGTCCACGTCGCCACCATGATGATGAGATCGACGAAGTTCTCAACATCGCGGAAAGCCGCATTGAGGGCCGCCGCGAGCATGCCGAGCCCCACCGTAAAGACGAGCAGAATCAGCATGCCGATGAGGAACCACCAGCCTTCGGCAATGCTCGGCCGCCACCCGAAAAGGCCGGCCCCCACCATGAGGACGAGCACTTGAGGCACGAAGTGCACGAGCGCCACGAGCGCACTCGCCCACGGGAAAAGCTCAGAGGGGAGGTAAATTTTCGACACGAGCGGTGCATTCGACGCGATCGAGCGCGTGCAGTTCCCGAACACCTCGCTGAAGAGGTTGATCACGATGATGCCGGAAAACAAATACGCCGCGTACGCGGGTAGCGAACGATTGAGCTGGAGGAACACACCGAGCGCGAGATAAAAGACCGCAAACTGCACCGCGGGCTTCGCGTAGCTCCACGCCATCCCAAGCACGCTACCGCGATAGCGCACCCGTAGTTCCTTCCTCACGAGAAGCTTGAGAAGAAACCGCTCGTAGAAGGGGTTGAGCCACCCCTTATCGCTTCCCGGGATACGCCAACCTTCAGTCTTCTCCGCACGCGTCAAAGACGGAATACTCACGCGCTTTTGCCCTCGCGTTCCGATGCGGGATTTGCCGCGAAAGTACGCTCCCACGACTCAAAGGACGTGAGTTCATGCGCCGCCCCACGGTACTGCTCGCGCAGCGTATTCCACTTCGCAAAGAGCTCAGCGTGCGTGCGCACAGCTTCCGCGAGAAGTTCGCGTGCCTGCTTCGGGTCTCGCTTGTACCAGGCGAGCTGAGTACCCTCGGCGTTCGACACGAGCGCACTGTCGTAATGCGACAGGCGCCACCAGCGAGCATCCTGATGCGCAATCGCTTCCTGCGGGTGCTCACGCGAAAGTTCGCTCGGTTTCGACAAGGTCTGCTTCGCGAGCTGCTTGATCGTCCACGCCGGCATGAGGAGTCGTCGAGGCTGGCTAAAGCCCCGACCTTTGCGTGGCGGCTTGTTCGTGCGCACGTCAGGGTAGTCGTCGACATCCTTCTTCTGCACGGCATCGTCGAACTGAGCGGCAAGGGCTCGGATCTCCGGAAGGGTCGTCCCGATCGTCTCGTGAAGATGCTCAGGACCTGCAAGAACATCACGCTGAGCCATCAGGCGGCCCGTTTGGGTGTAGTACTGCATGGAAATCACATGCTTGATGTCCATGAAGTGCGATTCCTTCACGAGCCTGCCACCGCGCTCATAGGGCGAATGCAAAAGCGCCGTGATGAGCCTGTTGCGCTCGTGGAAGAACGCCTGCCACCCCACAAGATCGTCCTTATCCCCCCACGCCACGTGCCATACTCCAGCGCCGGGAAGAGACACGGTCGAGTATCCGGCGTTCTTCGCCCGCAGGCCGTATTCGGCGTCATCCCATTTGATGAATACCGGAAGAGACAGGCCGATCTCGCGCACGACCTCGGTGGGGATGAGGCACATCCACCAACCGTTGTAGTCGACATCGACCCGACGGTGCAGCCAAGGCGTCGCCCTCAGCGGATGCGACGCAAGGTCGTAGCTGAGGGACATCTCCTGATGCGGAAGCGCCGGCTGGATGCGCCACCGATCAACGATCTCTCCGAACGTGTGGAGGGACGTGCGATTGTTGAGATCAAACATGTGCGCACCCACGATCGTGGGCTTCGTCGCGAAGTCGGCGAAGGTCACGAGACGCTCAAGGGAGACGGGTTCGATCACAATATCGTCATCGCAATTGACGACGTAGGTCGATTCGTGCGCGACGCTGGCTTCATACATCCCGCGCGAGAAACCACCTGAACCGCCGATATTCCCCTGCTCAATGATCCGAAGCTTGCCGCCCATTGCCGACTCGAGCTCGGCGAGTTCATCGGCGTGATCGCGAAGGCGGTCGCTTCCCTGATCGACGATGAACATCGTGTCGAGAAGTTCGAGCAAACGCGGTGAACCCGCGATCGTGCGAATGTTCTCGAAACAGTAACTGACTTTGTTCATGGTCGTCATCGCGATCGAGAACGATCCGCGCACGTGCGCGAGAGACTCGGGAGCCGAGTACGCAGCGCCGCGTACCTCAAGATCTTCCGCACCCGCATAGGCGTCGAACCAGTACCAGCCGCCGTCGCCGAACGCCGTGAGCGGAAGGACGAAGGTCGATGTTTCCTCACCCGAAACGGCCCTCGAGGCCACGCGCTGCGAGCGCCCCTTCGCGTTGGAGCGGTGCACAACAATCGTCCCTTCGCCGCTGGTCACGACCGTAAGTGTCACCTCACGCACAGGGGTCCAGCGGCGCCAGTACGAAGCCGGGAACGCGTTGAAATAGGTACCAAACGAGCGCATGCGCCCCGCCGGGATCGTCAGCCCCGTCCGGGAATAGGCATCAGCACTCGCCTCAGCGTTCGCTGGCGACGACACGCTCGCGAGAGTTTCCGCAAATCCGCCCGGCGATCCCCCTGCCACTTCGACTGGGGTGACGTGAGCCTGCGACTCAACATACAGCGGCATCGTTTCGGGGCTCGCGCCGAGCGGCATGACGAGCCTGTGGAGTTCGCGGTGCCCTTCGGGCAGGTTCAACGTGTCGTTCATTGTGCTCTTTTCACTCATCGGGGTCACGGGGGATGCGCACAACTAGCGGCGCAAAAGGTCCTCAAGTTTGTTGTCGGCCATCGAGAGCGCGGCACCGATCGCCATGTGCATGTCGAGGTACTGGTAGGTGCCGAGACGACCGCCGAAGAGGGTCGAGGGCTCAGCCTCAGCCCGCGCGCGGTATTCGAGGAGAGTCGAGCGGTCATCTGCGGAATTCACCGGGTAGTACGGTTCATCCTCGCGGCTCGCGAAGCGCGAGTACTCGCGCATGATAATCGTCTTGTCTTTCGCGTAGTCACGCTCGGGGTGGAAGTGGCGCGGCTCGATGATGCGCGTAAAGGGAACGGACTCATCGGCGTAGTTCATCACCGAAGTCCCCTGGAAATCGCCGGTCTCGAGGGTTTCGGACTCGAGATCGATCGTGCGCCACTTAAGGTCACCGAGTTCGTAGTCGAAGTAGCGATCGACGGGGCCCGTGTACACAACGGGAAGCTGACCGCGCACGTCCTTTTTATTGAACGGCTGCGACTCGTCGAAGTAGTCCACGCCGAGCTTAACCTCGATGTTCGGGTGGTCCGCCATATTTTCGAGCCAGGCCGTGTACCCGTTGGTGGGCAAGCCCTCGTACGTGTCGTTGAAGTAGCGATTGTCGTAGGTGTAGCGCACGGGAAGGCGCTTGATGATCGAAGCGGGCAAGTTCTTCGGATCCGTTTGCCACTGCTTGCCCGTGTAGTGCTTGATGAAAGCTTCATACAGCGGGCGCCCGATGAGCGAGATGCCCTTGTCGTTCAGGTTCTCCGGGTCCTGACCCGCGAACGCACCGGCCTGTTCAGCAATCAACGCACGGGCTTCGTCCGGTGTCATGGCTGCGTTGAAGAACTGGTTGATCGTGCCGAGGTTGATCGGCATGGGGTACACGATTCCTTTGTGGGTCGTGTACACACGGTGCACATAGTTGGTGAACGACGTGAACTCGTTCACGTACTCCCACACGCGCGTGTTGGATGTGTGGAAGAGGTGGGCGCCGTACTTGTGTACCTCGATGCCCGTCTCGGGATCGATCTCGCTGTAGGCGTTGCCGCCGATGTGCGGGCGGTTGTCGATCACGGTCACCTTTGCACCGTGTTCGCGTGCGGCGCGATCTGCGAGCGTCAGGCCGAAAAGGCCGGAGCCGACGATGAGGAGGTCGGGCGTACTCATGGGGTGTCTTTCCCTTCGAGGCTTGATGGGTCGCTCCCACAATAGCGGTCGCGCCCGTATAATCACGTCTACGCACCGCCCCCACGGCACTGGTTCGTCACATCACGTGGTACTGCGAGGGCAAAGGCTTCGCGCTACCGCATGAGGCCGCGTTCAATCACGCGCCAGTAGACTCGATCGCGCACCGCTGCCGGGATCGTGCGGTACACAGCGCGCCCGAAGAGATTCCGCACGGCCCTCGACACGCTCGTGGTCCCGCTCTTGAGCATCGCGAATTGCATACGTACGTCACTCACAAAGAGGGTGAGACCTCCGCGGCGCCGGTAGAGATTCGCGCTCACGCGATATTCCACGAGCACGTCGGGAACGTTCCCCATCCGTGCGCCCGAGCGGAGCATGCGGTGCCAAAGGTCGTAGTCCTCCATGAGGGGAACATCTCGATACCCGCCCGCTTTTTGCACAGCACTCACGCGCATGAGCACCGTGGGGTGATGGAACGGTGAGTGATCGCGCATGTAGCGTGCAATTTCTTCATGCGCGAGGGGACGGCGGCGAACGAGATCCTCGCCGTCCTCGCTCCGGCGGGGCCGCGATCGCTCATCGATCTCCCGCATGTAGGCCCCAACAATGTCAAGGTCTCCGTCGCGTAATGCCGAAAGCTGCACCGCAAACCGCTCGGGGCGGCTCACGTCATCAGCGTCGGCTCTCGCAACAAGGGCGCTCTCACAGTGCGCGAGTGCACTGTCGAGCGTCTGCGCAAGTCCGCAGTGCCGCTTATTTCGCACGACGCGAGCGCGCCCGTAATCACCATCGAGCACCTCGGAAACGACCTCTTCAAGCCCCTGTGGAAGTGGGCCGTCAATCGCGAGAAGCAAAAGCCCTGGTGCGATAGTTTGGTGAAGCGTAGCGGAGGCGAGCGCTTCGCGCGCATGGTCGGGATCGTCCCCCTTCCACAGCGGCATGAGGACCGTGAGATCAGTATCTACCTCAGGCTCACGATGCGGGCTCACGTGAGAGCCCTTCGCGAACGCTCGGCGCTATCAATCGACGCCTCAAGAGCACGGATCTCGGTCGCACTCATGGGGTCGGCAGCAAGAACCACGCTCGAGCGCCTGGGCGACGTGAAGAGACCTTCCCTCATGCCTTTCATCGCGACAGGGAGCACGTCTGCGCGAGTACGCACGAGGGTCTGCACCCAGCCGAGTGCGCTCTTACCGCCATAGAGCACCTTTTCGATCGGCGTGAATGACTCGGTCTTCGTGAGCGCCCACAGTCGATTGCGCACGTCAAAGTAGAAACGCGAACCGGGGTTTGTTTGGGCGTTAGAAAACTTCCGGGTACGGTGCTCGACCGTGCTTGAGGCGACAGCGAAACCGTGGGAGTCGCGTAAAAGACGGCCCGTGTATTCGAAGTCGTCGGACCAAATGAAGTAGTCGGCGATGGGGAGTCCGTGTTCCCACACATCCTCGGCGGCAATGAGCGCCGAGACAAAGCTCGCCGTGCGGATGGGGCGCGCCCCAAGCTGTGCGTAGCGATCGAGCTCGGCGTCACTCGTGCCGAGGCGTGTACGCGAGGAATTCATGGGGTGTGGTCTACCGTCGGTCCAGACCGCAAGCGAGCTGAGAACGCTTGCGTGAACATCGAGCTTGCACTCAACCTCGAGGAGCTTCTCGAGCGCATCGGGCGCTGGGACCGTGTCGTCGTCCATGATCCACAGGAAATCAGGACTGTGCTCAAGGAGCGCATGCGCCATGCCCGTACAAAAGCCACCGGCACCGCCCACGTTGCGATTGAGGTGAACCACGTCGGCGTCAATCGGGTGAGCGTCGGCGACGGCGCCGGAACGGTCCGTGCTCGCGTTGTCGACGATCACCACACCGTCGAGGGGTCTCGTTTGGGAATGGAGAGCATCGAGACACTCCCCAAGTAGCTCCGCGCGGTTGTAGGTCACCACTACCGCCACGACTCGACGCGTATCCTCTTCTGCCTCACTCTCACTGGGCACGAAACGCTCGGCAATCGGAATTGCATGATCGGGGCCGCTCGGCATTCCCTGCGCACGCACCCAACTCACGGTCTCGCGCAGAGACTCTTCGAGTGAGGGGCGCTCAGGAAGAAGCACCTCCAATTTTTCCCGTGAAAGCTCGGCGCTCGGGCGCGCGTCAAGCGCGAATCTTTCGAGCCGGCGCGGAAGCTCGAGTCCGCTCGCGCGCACTGCTTCACCTGCGCGTCCCGCGCGCGCCATCAGGCGTCTGCCCGGCAGGGAAAGCGCAAACGGCGCAGTTTTCGCGATGGAACGCACGAGGGCGCGCAGCTCATGGTCATCGAGGCGCGGAGAGTCGGCGACGTTGAGGACGTACGGCTCTCCGGTAGGCGGGTTCAGTTCGAGGGCGGCACGGGCGGCTCGTGCAAGTGTTCCGACGCTTGCCAGGGGGCGCGCGATCACCGTAGGCGTAAGCGAGACCATCCCCGAATTCACGAGCGAGGCAATCACCCGCGAAACCCGTGCGTGAGATCCAGGGCCAAAAAGCTCGGCAGCGCGTAAAACTACCAGGCGTCGGCCTTCGCCCGCACTCGCCCACTGTCCGTACAACCGTTCCGCTTCCGCAAACGCGCGCCCCTCCGCTGTGGTGGGGGCGGGCGAGACCGTTTCGTCCGCGCTCACCTCCCCCGTGTCACCGTAGACGACACCGCTAGAGACGAACACGAGCGTGCGCACCCCTTCGCTCGCCGCTGCGGCGATGAGTGAGCGCGCCCCGCCCACGAGAATCGAATTGAGCGTGCGCACACTGACGCTGGAAGGGTCGGGCACACCGGCAGCATTGACGACCGTGTCGCAGCCGCGAAGCGCGCCGCGCAGGGCCCTTTCGTCACGGATGTCGAGAGTGGTGTGGCAACCGTGTTCATGCGAAGGCCGAATATCCGCGGTCGAAACATTCCACCCGTGCGTGCGGAGCTCGCGGGCAATATGAGAACCCGCGAAACCTGCACCACCGAGAACGAGGGTGTCCACCGGTCCATTCGGTTGGCTTTTTCCTGACACGTTGTCTCCTCGCTTCACCACCGCGCTTGCCGCGAAAGTCTAGGCCCGATTTTACGGGGGAGCAGGCTCAAGCCTCGCGCGTACACGCCATTTTCTCGTCGCAAATATGCCTCACCTCGAGCCCGCCTCTGGGGTTTCTGCACTGAGCGGTGTGTACTGTGGGAGCGCGCCAAAGCGCGACTAACCGCACTCTCCGGATGAGAAAAGGTCAACACGATGACGGGTGACTTCCCACGTGACGGCGGCCACGGCCGCCCGCGCCCCGGCCATTCGCGCGCCCGAGCAGGCGGATCGGCCCGCCCCCTCGCGCGGCCACACGCCCCAAGGAAGCGCGACTCGTACGCTGAGCAGGCGTCGGCTCCGGAGACTCCCACCCGCCAGATGTCGCCGGTCCGCACCCAGGGGCGCCCGGGGGCTGTGAAGATGGATTCGCGTCCTCGCGCGAATGACGGACGGAATGGGCAAGGACCGCCCGCGCCTGCCTCAACCGGCCAGGCCTTCCCCCCGCCCCGGCGCAAAAAAGGCTTTTCCCGAAAACGCACTTTCCGTCTCGCCCGCACAATCGTGCTCTTCGTCGTCGTGATTGCGCTCGCGTGGCCCGTGGGACTCGGGCTATGGGCAAATTCGAAAATCGCGCACACGGACGCGCTCTCTGGAGCGGCCGATACGCCAGGCGAAACCTACCTTCTTGCAGGAGCCGACATCGAACAGGGCGGCGCCCAGCGCACCGACACCCTCATGCTGCTGCACAAGGCACCAAACGGGAAGCAGTACCTCGTTTCCATTCCACGCGACACACTTGCCGAGATTCCCGAGCACGGAACGCACAAAATCAACGCCGCCTACTCGATGGGTGGCGCCCCCCTTCTCGTCAGAACCGTTGAGAAGCTCACGGGGCTCACGATCGATCATTTTGTCGTGATCGGCTTCTCCGGAGTAGAGGATGTCGTCAATGCAATCGGCACAGTGAACCTCTGCATCGACCGCGATGTCGATGACGTGCGTTCGGGCCTCAAGATGACCAAAGGCTGCCACGACGTGGGCAGTGAGCAAGCCCTCGCGTTCGTACGCGCCCGCTATTTCGATCCCACAGCCGACATAGGCAGGCAGCAGCGCCAGCAGCAGTTCGTCAGCGCTCTGATGAAAAAGGCATCTTCACCTGGCGTCCTGCTCAATCCCCTCACCCAGGTGAATCTCGCAAGCGCGGGAACGAAAGCCCTCGTGACCGATCACGACACCGGCCTCATTGACCTCGCAAGTGCCGCCCTGGTCATGCGTGCAGCCCCCAACTCTGGAGGTGTTCTCGCAATGCCTATCGAGGACCCGAATTTCAAGACGAAGCACTCCGGGGTCGCGATCAAAGTTAACGACGAGGACGTGCGCGCGTTCTTCTCATCGATCGCCGACGGCTCGGCCGAATCGAAGCCCGAAGGCTAGAGACCGCCGCACGAAGCGACGCTCACGCGCTCTACTTAAAGAGAAGGTCCGTGACGATGTTGATCGCGTTCAGCAACGGCTGCCCCTTCGATTTCGAATAATCCGTGTAGAGAATGTGAACCGGATATTCGGCGTACGTGAGATCGTTGCGGCCAATTTCCGAGACGATTTCCGAGGCGTGCGCCATACGGTTTTGCTCGATTGAGATGGATTCGCACGCGTGGCGGCTGAGCACGCGAAGACCGTTGTGAGTATCGGTGAGGTGGACGCCGCTCGTGATGTTTGTGAAGACGATCGCCATCCGCAGCACGATGCGCTTGAGAAGTCCGGGTTTCGTGCGGCTATCGAGGAATCGTGAGCCGAGCACACAGTCAACCTTCTCCGCATTCATCTTCTCGATCATCGCCGCCGCATCGCTCACCTGGTGTTGCCCATCGGCGTCGAACGTCACGATTTGTTGCATCGAAGGGTCCCGAAGCGCGTAGTCGATACCGGTCTTGATCGCCGCTCCCTGCCCCATGTTGTAGGGGTGCCGCACGACAACCGCACCCGCAGCTTCGGCCTCGACCGCCGAGGCATCGTGCGATCCATCGTCAACGCACACCACGAGGGGATAGGTTTCGCGCAGGTCTGAGACGATGTCACCAATAACCTCTGCCTCGTTATAGAGAGGAATCACGAACCACGTGGTGTCGGCTTCTGGGCCTAACGTCATGAGAAAGTCCTTGCGAAAATCGACGGGGCTGCGAGAGTCGCTATGCGGGCGAGGCGATCTCATCCTTGGAAAGGATACTCTAGTCGAGTAGGCGAGAATTATTGCTCGCACCTGCGACCGCGACGGAATCCTACACTTATCTCGTCGCCTTAGACGCTCCACCAGTCGAGATGCGTTTTCGATCTTCGTTTCACCTACCGAGGCTAACGACGAATGAGATACTGGCGTCCTGACCGCCGATTTTGCCACGGTTACCGCATCTCGCACTCGACGCACGCTCGCGACCGATCTTAGAATTCACCACAACAGCAAGAAAGTAACAATCAGGAGGCCTTGGTGAGACCACACGACGCCCTCGCAACAGTCTTGGCTTCACCGGTGGGTGTAGTGGTCGAGAATCGCACCCTCATTATTCAAATTCTCCTTATCCTCGGCATCATCTCAATTACCGCATGGCTTTTTATCAAGAGAGGGGCGAGGCAGCTCGCCATTAGGCGCCTCATCATTCTTGCCTTCATGTCATTTGCCGTGCTGGCCGTGATCTTCCCGACCTCCGTCACGACCGTCGCTCGGTTTGTGGGAGTTGGTCGAGGCACCGACCTGCTTCTTTACGCCACTGTCGTGGTTCTTCTCGGCTTAATCGCATTGCAAGAAGCCCGTACAAAGACCGCTGAGAAACGCACCACCAAGCTCGCACGCAAAGTCGCAGTTGCCGAGGCCGAATCACCCGAGGCCTACCGCAACCACGCGCTTACGTCGTCGAAGAACACTTGAGTGATCTGCGTGTTTCTTTGAGAATGCTCCCCCAGCAGCCTTGCGAAGAAACAAAGATGTGAACGCCCCTCACCCACACCGCTATCGTGTTCGGGCGAACTTCAGGCTTCCCGGGACTCCCGCAGCCTCGCACCTTTTTCATACGCGAGATCGCGCAGTTCGGTTTGATACGTCACCATTTTTTCACGGATCTCGCGCGCCATATCCGAATCTCCGGAGCCCAGAATCCGAGCGGCGAGCAAGCCGGCATTGGCAGCGCCACCGATCGACACGGTTGCGACGGGCACCCCCTTGGGCATTTGCACGATCGACAGGAGGGAATCCATGCCGTCGAGATGGCGCAGAGGCACCGGGACACCGATGACGGGGAGAGGTGTGAGCGCGGCGAGCATCCCGGGGAGGTGGGCGGCCCCGCCTGCGCCGGCAATGATCACGCGGAGACCGCGCTCGTGCGCCGAGCGTCCGTACTGGACCATGTCTTCGGGCATGCGGTGGGCGCTCACGACCTCGACCTCGCATGCGATGCCGAAATGGGCGAGCTGTTCTTCGGCGTCTTTCATCACGGGGTAGTCCGAATCGGACCCCATGACGATACCGACCAGGGGCTTCTTACTCATGTGTCATTCCTTCGATTCGTCGCCGGTCACGATGGTGTGCGCCGCGGCGCGAGCACGACGCTCGGTCTGTTCGAGGTCCGTGCCGAGGGCCGTGACGTGACCGAGTTTGCGGCCTTGACGCACGCTTTTGCCGTACAGGTGAACCTTGATTGCGGCGTCGTGCGCGAGCGCCTCGCGCGCTCCCTCGGCGAGGTTCTCGCGCGTGTCACCGAGGGTATTGACCATGACGGTCCACGGGGAGGTTGGCGTGGTGTCACCGAGCGGGAGATCCGCGACAGCGCGAAGGTGCTGCTCGAACTGGCTAGTGACGCACCCGTCCATACTCCAGTGACCCGTGTTGTGGGGACGCATCGCCAGCTCGTTCACGGCGATGCGCCCATCCGGGTATTCGAAGAGCTCAACGGCGAGCATTCCCACCACGCCGAGGTCGTTCGCGATTTTCGCGGCAAGGTCACGGGCGCGCGTGGAGGCTTCGACAGAGAGTCCAGGTGCGGGCGCGCTCACGCGGAAGCACACGCCGTCTTTTTGCTCGGATTCGGTCACGGGATACGAGGCGATCTCTCCGCCGGGGCGCCTCGCGACCTGTGCTGAAAGTTCACGCACGAAGGGAACCCGTTCCTCGGCAAGCAGCGGCTCGCCTCGCTTGAGCCAGTCCCGCGCATCCTCAATGGCGCGAACCCGCCTCACCCCGTGGCCGTCGTAGCCGCCGCGCGCGGTCTTCAGGATGAGGTCTCCCCCGCTCTTGCGGAGGGCGGTTTCGAGGTCAGCTTCAGTTTCGACCCGCCACCATGCGGGGCACGGATGTCCAAGTTCAGTGAGCCGCGCGCGCATCGCAAGCTTGTCCTGGGCATACACGAGGGCCTCCGGGCCGGGCCTCACCGCAACCCCCTCGTGCTCGAGGGCGTGGAGGAGACCGGTGGGGACGTGCTCGTGGTCGAAGGTGACGACGTCGACGCTCCGCGCAAATGCCGTGACCGCTTCGGGGTCATCGTGATGCCCGAGCATCACGTGTGGGCTCACGCGCGCCGCCGATTCATCCGGGGAGGTCGCGAGGACGTGGAGTTCAAGGTCAAGCTCGATCGCGACGGGAATCATCATGCGTGCGAGCTGGCCACCGCCGATGACGCCGATGCGCGGTCGCCGCACAGTTTTCTTCTCGGTCGTGCTGGGCTGAGTGGGGGCGTGTTGGGTACTCACGCGGCTAGTGTAGTGCGCCGCTCTCGCCTGTGTCTTCGACGCGCGGAACACTCACGGCGCCGGTGGCCAATGCCTCAGGCGTAGTTGCCGCTGAGGCTGCGGCTTCTCGCTGGTGCCGCTCCGCGCGCCGCTTTTCGCGTCGCGCAACAAGCCCGTGGGGTTTGGCTGGGGCCGACGGTTGCTGGCCCTCCGCGTTTCCGAGCTCGGGATCCTCGGGTGCGGGCGCCGTCGACAGGAAGATGCCAAAGCGCGCGGGGCGTTCGTCGATGAGCTCGAGTCGACCGCCGTCGTCTTCCACGAGGGTGCGAGCGAGGGCAAGCCCCACGCCGGTCCCGCTCGAGCCCTTACCGGAAACGGAACGTTCGAAAATTCGCTGACCGAGCGAGGGATCAATCCCCTCGCCTTCGTCGGAAACCTCGATCACGGTGGATTGCTCATTGCGGCGAACCTTGACGCGCGTAGTACCCCCGCCGTGGGCAAGGGAGTTCTCGATGAGCGTGGCAATGACCTGCGTAAGCGGCCCATGCGATGCCCACACGGCAGCAGCGTGCGGCACCTGGATCCGCAGTTCTCGTTCCGCGCCGCGGAAGGCATGTTTCCATTCCTCGGCTTGCTGCACGAGCACCTGCCGAAGGTCGACCACGCCGGGGGTGCGGCGCTGTGAGGCGCGAGGCGCGTTGATGAGGTCATGGACGACCTGAGTGAGGCGGTCCACCTGCTCGAGTGACACGCGCGCTTCCTCACGTACCCACTCCTCCGAACTCGTCGCGAGGATCTCGTCGAGTCGCATGGAAAGCGCGGTGAGGGGTGTGCGCAATTGGTGGGAGGCGTCAGAGGCGAGCGCAGATTCCGCTTCGAGCCTCTCTGTGAGCATGGCACCCGAACGCGTGAGTTCAACCGCGACAGTGTCGATTTCTGCGATCCCGCTCGGCTTCCACTCTGATCGGCTCCTGCCGCTCCCGAGCTCCTCGGCTCGTCGTGTCAAACGGACGAGGGGTGCCGAGAGTCTTTGCGCTTGCCACAGCGCGACCGATACGCCGATCGCGATCGCGCTGATCGCGGCCACGAGGATAAGCACCCATGCACTTGCGGTGTGGGCGCGCACGTCGGATTGGGGGATTCGCACGGTGACGATCTGACCGTTAACCCCTTGCGCTGACTGCTGCAGGGCATCAGGCCCGGCATCTTCGCCCGCTTCGAGCTCAGCGTTTTGGTAGTTCACCGCGATCTGGACGTCGAGGTTGACGACTTGGTCCACGGTTTCTTGGAGCATCGTCTCATCGATCGGAAGTCCTTCGTTGAGCCGGTGGTCGGTCTCCGAAATGACGTCTTGGAGCAACGTGCCGGCTTGCGCCGAGAGATTGTCACGCACGGCTGTAAGCCACGCCGCGCCAAGGGGAATGCCGAGCAGGAGGACCGCGAGGAGCACGGTCATGAGGGTCGCCTGCAGAACTCGAAGCTGCATCGTTCGCGCCTACTGCGCCCTAGTGGGCGTCGGTGTCTTCGAAGCGAAAGCCCACGCCACGTACGGTCGTGATGCGCCTTGGGCTCGTCGCGTCATCACCGAGCTTGCGGCGCAGCCACGAGATGTGCATGTCGAGCGTTTTCGTGGAACCCCACCATTCGGCACCCCAGACCTCACGCATGAGATCGTCACGCGTGACAACGCTGCCTGCCTCACGCATGAGTACGGCGAGGAGATCAAATTCCTTCGCACTGAGCGAGAGCTCCTCGTCGTCGACGTACACGCGGCGCGCCGAAGGGTCGAGGCTTACGCCGTTGATGTCGTACGTGCTTGCGCTCGTGTCTTCAACAACCTGAGTGCGACGCAAAAGAGCCCTAATGCGGGCTTGAAGTTCTCCAAGGCGGAACGGCTTAGTCACGTAATCGTCGGCGCCTGCATCGAGGCCCACGACTGCGTCGACCTCGTCGGCACGTGCCGTGAGGATCAATACGGGAGCCTCGAGGCCTCCCTTGCGCAGCCTCCTACACACTTCGAGGCCGTCGATATCGGGGAGGCCAAGATCGAGGATCACGAAATCGATGTGGCCTTCGGTGGCGGCAATCGTCAGCGCGTCGATCCCTCGCGACGCTCTCACAACGGAATAGCCTTCGCGATCGAGGGCGCGCGAGAGAGGCTCTGCGATCGCCGAATCGTCTTCAACGAGAAGTAGTCGTGTCACGAAGTCATCCTTACCAAAATGCGTGTGCTCCCGCTGTGAAAAGCGAGAGCCGTCAAGCGACTCTCTACTCTCTCACGAGTGACGCTCGATGAGCGAGGCCGCGGCTCGCTCGACCCTCACAATTGTCGTCTCCCCTATGCCGTGCAGTTCTTCTGTCCACTCTGCGACACGCCTGAACCCGCCGGGGAAGGCGCGGTCGACGAGATCCGCTGTTTCACCGTCGATCACAACTGCACCGGGCTCGGCGATTCCTTCGAGACGGGCGGCGAGGTTGACCTTGGGGCCAAACACATCCCCGTAACGCGAAAACATATTCCCCCAGGCGAGGCCAACGCGCACGTTCGGGAGCGAAGGCTGGCGCTTAATGTTCTCGGCAATCGAGAGTGCGATCCGCACGCCGTCTTCGGGCGTGTCGGCGAGGAACATGACCTCATCACCCACGGTTTTCACAACGCGCCCGCCACCGTCGGAAATGACATCCCGCGTGAGGTTTTCGAAGTCCCTAATCACACCCGCGAGCTCGATCCCATCGATCGACTGGGCAAGGCGCGTGAACTGCACGAGGTCGGCAAAGCCTACGGCGCGCGGGAGGGGAAGCGACTCATCGTCCCAGTCACTCGTCGAGGTACGCAGGATCTCGGCGCCCGCACGCGCGGTATAGGCCGACATCTGTCGTCGAAACACGTGGATGGCCTGGTGCTCGAAGATCTCGATGAACTGCGGGACCGTTTCAAGCATGTGCATGCGTGCTTCGGTGTCACTCATATCGTGGCGCTGCTTCGCATCGTCCACGAGGGCTTCGGTGAGCCACATGGCAAGACGACCCATGTGAAACCCCAGCCCGCGCACGATCGTGACAAACGTATCGTCGCTGAGCGTTCCATCGTTCACGAGCGCGGCGAGGTCGGCGATCGCTTCAGCGTCGTCTTCGGTAAAGGCGGTCGTGTCGAGGGCAACGTTCGAAAAGCCGAGCCCGCGCCAGTAATCGGTACTGAGCTGCCGGTCGACATTGAAATCTTCTTCGAGGTCGCGCCTGGAGTACTCCCGTTCACCGTCGAGAAGGGAGCGCTCAAGGGCACCGATAGCGCCTCGCACGCGCGCGAAGCGTTCGTTGAGGGCATTCGGCATGGCTCCCTCGGCGCTATGCTCGCTCGGCTCCTCGCGATCGTGAACGATGCTCATCTGGTCCTTTCGTCTTATTCGCGCCTTGCCCGCCGGGTGATTCTCCCCCTCCGGGGCGCGCAAGGTGCACGTCGGCGGCGTCGAGGGCGTGGCGGCCTCGCTCCGCATTCTCCACGAGGAGCCTGCCCGTCGGATCAACGTCGAGCGCGTGCGCGTCGTACCGCGCACCTGCCGGTGTGACTACGACAACCCGCGACCCGAGAGTGAGGCAGTTCACAGCATACCGCGTTCGCAGGTCCCGAAAGTCCCTTCCTCCAGAATCCACGAGCGCGAAAATGCGCGCGATGTTTCGCGCGAGCACCTCGCCGAACTCGCGGCGTTCCTCAAGGTCACTGAGCGCGGCGCCGTATCGCGAATCAAGACTCGCGAGCGTCGCCGCTTTCTCAAGCCCCTCGCGTTCTCGTTCGATCGTCCCCGCGAGATTGACTCCGACTCCCGCGAGGAGACGCCCCGCGTCCACGCGCACGAGGATCCCCGCGATCTTCTCCCCCGCCGGCGAAAGGATGTCATTTGGCCATTTAAGACCGGGCAGAGGCGCCCCAGGCGCGACCTCGACACAGGCGTCGAGCACGGCAAGCGCGCTCGCGAGCGGATACCAGCCGCGAAGCTGCGGGGCCGGCAGTGGCCAGGCAACCGTCAACGCGAGCGATTCGCCCGGCCTGTTCTGCCACCGCCTACCTTGACGGCCGTGTCCCGCGCGCTGATCGAGAGTCATGAGCGCAAATGGCGCTTCGAGCGCGTCGTACGGCGGTTCGGCAAGAATGTCGAGGGTTGAGGTGCACGAGTGCACGTATTCAATGCGCAGCGGCTCGCTCACGTACTTTTGCTCCCTCATTTTTCGTGCATGGCGTACACTCACGAGAGCAATTGTGCCAGGCCACGACGGAGCAGGAGTGGGAGTGAACGAGACGCCGAGGCGGTCCACCACCGCCGAGAGACTTGAAGAACTTCGGTCTCGCGAGAATGCGGCCGTCACGGAGGCGGGCGCAAGCGCGATCAAAAAACAGCACGCGCGGGGGAAGAAAACTGCCCGCGAGCGCATCGAAGAACTTCTCGATTCGGGCTCGTTCGTGGAGACCGATCGCTTCGTGCGCCACCAAAGCCATAACTTCGGGCTCGAAAAGAAGCGCATCGACGGTGACGGCATCGTCACGGGTTACGGCACGATCGACGGCCGCCAGGTCTGCGTGTACTCGCAGGATTTCACTGTTCTCGGTGGCTCCCTCGGCGAAGCCCACGGGAAGAAGATTCAAAAAATCCAGGATCTCGCTCTCTCGACCGGGGTACCGATCATCGGCATTCTTGACGGCGGCGGCGCACGCATCCAGGAAGGTGTCGCTTCACTCGCGACCTTTGCGGGAATCTTCCGCCGCAACACTCGCGCCTCGGGCGTCATCCCCCAAGTCTCGCTCATCATGGGGCCGGCAGCGGGGGGTGCGGTGTACTCCCCCGCCTTGACCGACATCATCGTGATGGTCGAAAAGTCCTCCCATATGTTCATCACCGGCCCGGACGTCATCAAGACCGTCACGGGCGAGAACGTGGGCTTCGAGGAGCTCGGCGGCGCCCGCACCCATTCGAGCACCTCTGGCGTCGCGCACTACATGGCTAGCGATGAGTCGGATGCGCTCGACTACGTGCGCGATCTGCTCTCCTATCTCCCCGCGAACACGCTCACAGAAGCTCCCGTCTACCCTGACGAAGCCGACCTTGAGCCGACCCCCGAGGATCGCGCACTTGATCGCCTTATCCCGGATTCCCCGAATCAGCCCTACGACATGCAGAGCGTCATCGAGGCCATCCTCGACGACGAGTTCCTTGAACTCCACGGAAACTTTGCAAAGAACGTCGTGGTGGGTTTCGGTCGCGTCGAAGGCCATAGCGTGGGCATCGTCGCGAATCAGCCCTCGCAGCTCGCGGGCACACTCGATATCGATGCGAGCGAGAAAGCTGCGCGCTTCGTGCGCCTGTGCGACTCCTATAACGTCCCCGTGCTCACGCTCGTAGACGTCCCGGGCTTCCTCCCGGGCACCGATCAGGAGTACGGCGGAATTATTAGGCGTGGCGCAAAGCTTCTGTACGCATACGCGGAGGCAACGGTCCCGCTCGTGACCGTCATCACTCGCAAGGCTTACGGTGGCGCGTACATTGTCATGGGGTCGAAGGAGCTTGGCGCTGACGTCAATCTCGCGTGGCCCACGGCCCAGATCGCCGTGATGGGTGCGCAGGGCGCGGTCAATATTCTTCACCGCAAGGAACTTAAGGCCGCTACCGAAGCGGGCAAGGATGCCGAGGCTCTCCGCGCACAATTCCAAGCGGAGTACGAGGAGACGTTCGCGAATCCCTACGTTGCGGCCGAGCGCGGCCTCCTCGACGGCGTGATTCAGCCGCACGAAACGCGTGAAGCGATCACGCGCGCGCTTCGTGCCCTGCGGACGAAGCGCGACGCACTGCCCACGAAAAAGCACGGGAATATCCCACTGTGAGCACCGAAGAATCGGTCACGGTCCCAACGGCGAGCCCCGCGCACGACGAGCCGAGTAGCCCGAGCGTCGAGCTTGTTTCGGGCCACCTTGCTGATCACGAGATCGCGGCGATCGCGGTCGCCGTCGCGGCGATGAGTGCCATCTCGCGCGAAGAGGCGCATCAGCGCGAAATAGCAGAGCGCGCGGGTCACTCCACATCGGCATGGAACTCTCCCGTGGCCACGCACAGGTCGGCGTATCCCCTGCGGGCAAGCGCGGGACCGAAGTCGTGGATGTTCTCCCAGCGCTAGCGCCCACGGTTAGAGTGGTGCCATGACAACGATGCGTACCCCTAGCCCCACCGACAATCTTGCGAACGGCTTTGTTGAGCGTTCGATCGCCTTGAGTCCCATGACGGCCACGAGTCTCGGCACCCCCGGCCAGGATCACCTCATGGATGACCTCTCCCCCGAAGGCCTCGAGCAAGTGGCGGCCCTGGCCCGCGACACTCTCGCAGGACTCGATTCCGTTGAGCGCGAGCACCCCGGCGACGCCGTCGATCGCGTCACGCGTGCGGCCATGCGCGAGCGCCTCGGTCTCGAACTCGAACACCACGACGCGCTCCTCACGCATGCCTCGGTCAACAACATCGCGTCGCCTGTCCAGGGCATCCGCAGCATTTTCGACATGATGCCGCAGGAAACCGCTGAGGACTGGGCCACCATCAGCGAACGCCTCTCCCGCGTGCCTGAGGCCGTGCACGGTTATGCCGAGTCGCTTCGGTACGCCGCCTCGAAGGGAATTCTCGCGGCGAAGCGCCAGCAGCGCATTGGCGCGGAGCAGTCGCGTTCCTTTACGAAGGCCGACGGTTTCTTCCCCTCTCTCGTGGCAAAGTCTGGCCTCGAGGGCTCGGCCCGCGAGGATTTTGAGCGCCGCGTGGCACTCGCATGCGAGGCATACAACGAACTTGCGGCCGTGTTCGATGACCTTGAGAAGAAAGCCCCCGAGAAAGATGCGGTGGGCCGCGAGGCCTACCAGCTTGGGGCGCGCACGTTCCTCGGCGAAGAGATCGACGTCGAGGAGGCATACGAGTTCGGTGTTGAGGAACTCACCCGATTGATCGACGAGCAAAAGCGCGTCGCCTCGCGCCTCAATGCGCACTATGGCAACGGCGGCGGCGATTCGATCGACGCGGCGATGGCTTCGCTCAATGCCGATGAAGCACTCGTGCTGCACGGTACCGACAGCCTCAAAGCGTGGATGCAAGAGCTTTCCGATGCCGCAATCCGTGACCTTGCGGGCACCCACTTCGACATCCCGGAAGAGCTCACACGCCTCGAATGCATGATCGCCGAGACAGGCGCGGGCGGCATCTACTACACGGGCCCAAGCGAGGACTTCTCACGCCCGGGCCGCATGTGGTGGGACACCCCCGCCGGGGTTGACACGTTCCGCACCTGGAGCGAAACCACGACCGTCTATCACGAGGGTGTTCCCGGCCATCACCTCCAGGTGGGCACGCAGCAGCTTCAGTCGGAGCGTCTCAATCGTTGGCGGGCCTCCTTCATGTGGGTGTCGGGCCACGGCGAGGGCTGGGCTCTCTACGCCGAGCGGCTCATGGAAGAACTCGGCTACCTCAAGACAGACGGGGAAAAGCTCGGCATGCTCATGGAGCAGCGTATGCGCGCGGGCCGTGTCGTTCTCGACATTGGACTCCACAACGAGCTTCCCGTCCCCGAGCGATTCGGTGGCGGAAAGTGGACCTACGAGCGCGGCTGGGACTTCGTGCGCGAACACTGGCGCATGGAGGAGCCCATCCAGCGCTTCGAGTATCATCGCTACCTCGGCTGGGCAGGCCAGGCGCCGAGCTACAAGCTCGGCCAGCGGGTGTGGGAGCAGCTGCGCGATGAGGCTCTCGCACGAGGCACATCGCTGCGAGACTTCCACCGCGAAGCGCTTGAGCTTGGCGGCCTGCCTCTTTCCGTGCTGCGATCCGCTATTTCTGCTCACGGGACCGGCGGGGTCGGGGCATGAGCGGCGGGCTTACCGGGAAAGGTAAAAGGGCCGACGCTTGCCCGGCAACCGTCGGAACCCCGCCGCACGAGCCTCTCCTGCTCCTCGCTTCGCAATCCGCCGGCCGCAAGGCCGTACTTTCACGCGCGGGGATCGAGTTCACGGCGCTGCCCGCGGACGTCGATGAAGATGCCGTTCTTGCCTCCGCACTCGATGCCTCGGGTCAGTTGGCTTTTGAGGACCGCGTGCTGACTCTTGCCCGAGCGAAAGCGGAAGCCTCGTGCGCGGCGAGCGAGGGTGGCTATGTCGTGCTCGGGGGCGATTCCATGCTTGAGTTCGAGGGAGAGCTCGTGGGTAAGCCCCGCACGGCAGAAGCTGCACGCGCACGCTGGCATGCGATGCGCGGGAAGAAAGCACGCCTCCACTCGGGGCATTGGCTCATCGACGATCGCGATCCACTCGACGGTGGGACGGGGGCGACGTTCGGGGAAACCGCGTCGACCGATGTGTACTTTGCCGACGTTTCGGATGCCGAAATCGATGCCTATGTCGAGACTGGCGAGCCGCTCTGGGTTGCCGGTGCCTTCACGATCGACGGCTATGGCGGCCCGTTCATTGAGCGCATCGAGGGCGATCACCACGCGGTCATCGGCCTCTCGCTTCCGCTTCTTCGCCGAATGCTCCGAGAGATCTCCCTCGCGGTCAGCGACCTCTGGCGCCCTGCTCCCATGTCCTAGAACTCCTCCGTCCGCGGGCGGGTATATGCTCGGAAGGTTGCTGAGCACTTCGCCCGACACCTGAGAAGGATCCCGAATGCCAAAGCCTGCACTCCATCGACCGTTCCGCACGGTCCTCATCGCCAACCGCGGTGAGATTGCCGTGCGCATTGCCCGCGCCTGCCGTGACGCCGGGCTCCGATCGATCGCCGTGTACTCCGACTCGGATCGCGATGCCCTCCACACGCGCATCGCGGATGAGGCCTACGCCCTCGGTGGCACGAGCGCCGCGCAAAGCTACCTCGTGATCGACAAGCTTCTCGACATCGCTCAGCGAAGCGGAGCCGAAGCGATCCATCCCGGCTACGGTTTCCTCTCGGAACGCGCTGATTTCGCGCAGGCCGTCATCGATGCGGGCCTCGTGTGGATCGGGCCGAGCCCCGACGCAATCGAAAAGCTCGGCGACAAGGTCTCGGCGCGCCACATCGCGCAAGCCGCGGGTGCACCACTCGTGGCCGGCACGAAGGACCCGGTCAAGGATTCCGGTGAAGTTGTGGCATTTGCGAAGGAGCACGGCCTCCCGATTGCGATCAAGGCCGCTTTCGGTGGCGGTGGTCGCGGCCTCAAAGTCGCGCGCGAGCTCGACGAGGTGCGCGAGCTTTTTGATTCCGCGACCCGCGAAGCGATCGCGTCGTTCGGTCGCGGCGAATGCTTCGTCGAGCGCTATCTCGATTCTCCTCGCCACGTGGAGACTCAATGCCTCGCCGATAGCCACGGCAACGTCCAAGTCGTCTCCACACGCGACTGCTCGCTTCAGCGCCGCCATCAGAAACTCGTCGAGGAGGCGCCCGCACCGTTCTTAAGCGACGAACAGCACGCCCGCCTCGTGGAGTCGTCAAAAGCCATCCTCAAGGAGGCCCGTTACGTCGGCGCGGGCACGTGTGAGTTCCTCGTAGGCCAGGACGGCACCATCTCGTTCCTCGAAGTCAACACGCGCCTCCAGGTGGAGCATCCCGTGACGGAAGAGGTCACGGGCGTGGACCTCGTGCGCGAACAATTCCGCATCGCCGCGGGCGAGGAGATCTCCCCCGTCGATCCCGAGCCCCGCGGGCACTCCTTCGAGTTCCGCATTAACGGCGAAGACCCGGGCCGTGGGTTCCTCCCCTCTCCCGGGCCAGTCAAGGTTTTCGAGCCACCGCTCGGCCCCGGCGTTCGCGTTGATTCGGGGGTGCGCACGGGCGATGCGATCTCGGGGCACTTCGACTCAATGCTCGCAAAACTCATCGTGACGGGGGCGACCCGCGAGGAAGCACTCGAACGCTCGCGTCGTGCACTCGCGGAGTTCCGCATCGAGGGAATCCCCACGGTGATGCCGTTCCACAGGCTCGTGGTGGAGGATCCAGCCTTCGCCCCGCGCCACTCGGATGAGCCCTTCACGGTGCATACGCGCTGGATCGAGACGGAGTTTTCGGGCGACATCGCCCCCGCGCCAGTTCCAAACGCCACGGACGACGTTGAGGATCGTGAGGCGGTCGTCGTCGAGATCGATGGTCGCAAGGTCGAGATTTCGCTTCCCGCCTCGCTCCGCGCGCCTCGCGCACAGACTCCGCAACGCCGTAAACGCCGTGCGACCGCCGCGCGGGGAACGGCTTCCGGTGGTCACGCCGTGAGCGCCCCTATGCAGGGCACGATCGTCAAGATCGCCGTCGAGGAGGGGCAGACTGTCGCCGACGGTGACCTGATTCTCGTGCTCGAGGCCATGAAGATGGAGCAGCCGATCCTCGCGCACCGCAGCGGCATCGTCACGAATCTTGACGCGGAAATCGGCGCGACCGTCTCCGCTGGTGCGGAACTCTGCACGATCGAAGATTAAAGGCAGCGCGCGCGAGTAGGCTTGGTGCATGACTGACCACCAACAGCACTCATCAGATCCGTACCAGCTCGCCAAGGATGCCGCTCACGCGCTCCGTGAAGCATCCGGT
Organism: Dermabacter sp. HSID17554; assembly: GCF_003989295.1. NCBI lineage: Bacteria > Bacillati > Actinomycetota > Actinomycetes > Micrococcales > Dermabacteraceae > Dermabacter > Dermabacter sp. HSID17554. The sequence continues at coordinate 636,532 of NZ_RBLW01000001.1, forward strand.
ATCGACAGCATCGACATTGCGGTCACGCTCGGCTCAGGCTGGTCCGGCGCAGCGGACCTGCTCGGAACCGAGCTCTTTCGCACTCCCGCCGATTCAATCCCGGGATTCCAAAAGCCTTCGGTCAAGGGCCACGTGGGCACCCTGCGTATCATCGAGACGCCCAGTGGCGCTCGTGTGCTCGTGCTGGGCGCCCGCACCCACTACTACGAGGGGCGCGGCGTCAGCGCCACGGTGCACGGCGTGCGCACGGCCGCCGAGTTCGGCGCACGAACCCTTGTGCTCACCAACGGGTGTGGCGGCCTCAACGAACAGTGGAAGCCGGGAAGCCCCGTGCTCATCACCGACCACATCAACTTCACGGGCGACAGCCCGATCACGGGCGCGACGTTCGTGGACCAGACCGACATCTACACTCCGCGCTTGCGCGAGATCGCCAAGAAGGTGGATCCAAGTCTCGACGAGGGCGTGTACATGCAGTTCCGCGGCCCGTTCTACGAAACACCCGCCGAGGTTCATATGGCACGCGTACTTGGTGCAAGCCTCGTGGGCATGTCGACGGTGCTCGAGGCGATGGCCGCACGCGAAGCCGGTCTCGAAGTCCTCGGCTTCTCACTCGTCACAAACCTCGCCGCAGGGATCTCCCCCACCCCGTTGAACCACGAGGAAGTGGTCGAGGCCGGTCGAGCCGCAGCTCCTCGCCTCGCGAAACTCCTCTCCGACACTATTCACACCATCGCCAAGGAGAGTGACCGATGAGCACACTCAACCCGGAGCTTGCACAGCGCGCTCGTGCGTGGATGAGCGACGATCCCGATCAGTCGACCCGCGCCGACCTTGAGCGCCGCCTGACCGCCGCAGAGGCAGGCGACGAGGCTGAACTCACCGAACTCGAAGGCGCTTTTGACGGCACGCTCCAGTTCGGCACCGCGGGCCTCCGCGGCGCGATGGGGCCTGGCCCGAACCGGATGAACGTCGCAGTCGTCTCGCGGGCCGCCGCAGGCATCGGCGCGTATCTTCGCGAGGTCGTCGGCGAGGCACGAGTGGTAATCGGCTACGACGCGCGCTACAACTCCCGCACGTTTGCCGAAACGAGCGCCGCAATTCTCACGGCCGCGGGGCACCATGTGATCCTCATGCCTCACCACTGCCCCACTCCGGTGCTCGCTCACGCGGTACGTGCCAAGAGCGCCGATTGCGGCATCATGGTCACGGCTTCTCACAACCCCGCACGCGACAACGGCTACAAGGTGTACCTCGGTGGCCGCGCCGCGAGCGAAGACGGCAACGGTGTACAGATCGTGCCGCCCGCGGATGCGCAGATCGCCGCGAAGATTGCCGCCGTAGGCGCGGTGCGAGAGATCCCCCTCGCCGAGAGCGGGTGGGAGGTGATGCCCGAGACTTTCGTCGACGACTACATCGACGCGATCCTCCCCATCATCGACCGAGCTAGCACCGCCGATCAGAACACCGTGCGCACTGCCCGCACCGATCTGCGCATCGTGCACACCGCCATGCACGGCGTGGGCAGCGCAACGATGCTTGCGGCGTTTGAGCGCGCGGGATTCACCGACATCCACAGCGTGAAGGAGCAGCAGGAGCCCGATCCTGACTTCCCCACTGTCCCGTTCCCGAATCCTGAGGAAAAGGGCGCGATTGACCTGGCAGCGAAGCTCGCCGAACAGGTCGAAGCCGATCTCGTAATCGCGAACGACCCGGATGCCGATCGCTGCGCCGCCGCGATCTACGACCCGCGCCGCGAGGCATGGCGCATGCTCCACGGCGATGAGCTTGGGCTTCTTCTCGCCACCTACGTTGCGACTCACCGCCAGGTTGACGGGACCTTCGCGAATTCGATCGTGAGTTCGCGCTCCCTCGGAGCGCTCGCCGCGGCTCGCGGTTACGCGAGCACGCAAACCCTCACGGGGTTCAAATGGATCGCACGCGCGAAGAACATCGCGTTCGGCTATGAGGAAGCGATTGGCTACTGCGTGCTTCCCAACGTCGTAAAAGACAAGGACGGCATCTCGGCGGCCCTCGCGATTGCCGAGCTCGCTGCCCTCACGAAGGCGAATGGTTCGAGTCTCGTGGAGCTCCTCGATGAACTCGCGCGTGAACTCGGACTCTACCTCACCTCACAGCTCTCGATTCGCGTCAGCAACCTCGACCTCATCAGCCAGATGATGCACACGCTGCGTACGGCTCCGCCGAGCACGCTCGCGGGCTCGGCTGTCGTCGAAGTGCGCGATCTTGCCGAGGGCTCCCTCGAGACGACCGGCCTTCCGCCCACAAACGGCATGCTCCTGCTCGCCGAGGATGACTCGCGCGTGATCGTGCGCCCCTCCGGAACCGAGCCGAAGCTCAAGGCCTACCTCGAGGTCGTCAGCGAAGTCGAGCAGAACGCGAGTTTTCACGACCTCTCGGCCGCACGCGCTGGCGCGGCCGAGAAGCTCGAGAACATGAAGAAGGAACTCGGCGAGCTCCTCGGACTTTCACACTCCCACTGACAAGTTGTCGTACGGTTGCAACTGCGCAAAAGGACTTCGTCTTTCTGATCCAGCCCTCGTAGTGATCGCTTCTTACAACGAGCGAAGCCACATACAGTTCGAGCAAAAAGTGCGTTAGCACTCCCTTCCGTTTCGCCTCTCGTCGATAGTCACTTGTCGACAGCGCCTGCCCCAACCGAGCCGACGCATTAGGGGTGTTATACTGGAGCCGCTGAGCTTCTCGCGCAGCGCATGACCCCCACTCAAGAGAAGTTAAAATGTGTAGCGTACCAAGCGAATTCGAGGGCCCACCAACAAGCCCCCCCCCCCGCAGATTCTCTGACTCGATCCCCTTCGGATCCTGACGCGCGAGAAAACCAGCCAGCGTCACCAGTTCTAGAAAATCCCGAATCGCTCCTTCAACCGGGTGCTGACGACTCCCGAGACTCCCATAGCAGTGAACAGGAGTCGGATTCGTCAGAGAGTCGGCCGCAAAACCAAACCGCCGCTACCGAAACTCTTGTCGCTCCGAAGCAAGGCACTGACGTCATTTCGGAAGAACATGAACTCCCCGCCGGCACTACGGTTCCTCACCAGGAGGAGCCTGCACCCCCTCAGATCTCCCCAGCCATCCCCGAAGGGCCACCTCTTCCCAACCAGCCACAAGGTCTCGATGAGGAGCTCGTCGCTTTAAAATCAGTCTTCATTGAATACCAACGGCGTAATGAACAACGCCTTGATGCGCTTGCTGGAAAATTCGAGGAGTCCAAGCGGGGCACGCTTCTTGAATTTGTGCGGCCCGCACTGCAGCCCCTCGTCAATCTCCACGCCGAGCTCCTCAAAAGTGCGAAAGACATCGTAGATGACCACGCGCGCGCTCAGGATCTCGAATACTTTGCCGACAGTATCGAGCGCGCTCTCGATCTTTTAGACATCGTTTCCGTCGATGCTCGCGAGGAGGCGCCTTTTGACCGCCGCGAGCACTTCGCTGTGTTAACCAAGCCCACGGATAACCCCGCACAAGACCAAAAAATTGCACGTGTTATCCGGCAAGGTTTCCGGCTCGCCGGACATGAGCGTGTCCTCATTCCGGCGCGAGTAAGCGTATGGAAATACACCGCTCCCATGGTGGCAGCGGAGAGTACTCGCGTAGAGCATAACGTCGAGAACGACGGCGGCAACGACCTCCCAAATACGCAGCAGTAATGGCAACGCCCAACTGCACAACCTCCGACACCCCGGCCTGAAAAGGAAAATCACATGAGCACCAAAGTTTTTGGTATTGATCTTGGCACAACCTACTCGGCTATCGCCTACATTAATGATCAGGATGCTGCGGAGATCGTCAACAACTTCGAGGGCAATGCCACGACACCTTCAGCAATATTCTTTGAGGGGGCTGACAACGTTGTCGTTGGCGACGAAGCAAAGCGCGGCGCTCTCGCCGACCCCGATAACTCCTGCCTTCTCATTAAACGAGAAATGGGCACGGACTATTCGATCGAGTACCAGGGGAACTCCTACAACCCTGAAAGTTTGTCCGCACTTATCCTCCGCGCTCTGGTCGAAGCTGCAAATACCGAACTTGGCGAAGAGATCTCAAAAGCTGTGATCACGGTCCCCGCCTACTTCGGGACACAGGAGCGCGAAGCAACTCGACAGGCAGGCAGCATCGCCGGGTTGGAAGTCGCTGCCATCGTCACCGAACCGGTAGCGGCGGCGCTCTCAATTGGCGTCAGTAGCGAAAAGCCCGAAACTATTATGGTGTACGACCTCGGAGGCGGAACCTTCGACACAACCGTGATGCGTGTGGAACCAGGAAAGGTCGAAGTCGTTGGCGTCGACGGTAACCGTACGCTCGGCGGCGCAGACTGGGATGAGGCAATGATTGGCCTCCTCCTAGAAAAGTTCCAGGAGGCCGCTGGCGAGGCCGCCGACGGTTGCGAGTTCGATGAAGAGTTCATGCTCGATCTTCGCCTGAAAGCCGAAGAAACGAAGAAATCCCTCACGAGACGCCAAGCCCTCAACGTCCGCCTGGCATGGCAGGGACACTCGGAACAAGTTGAAATCACTCGCGAAGCATTCGAGAGCGCCACATCTCACCTTGTCGATCAGACAGTCGAGATCGCTGAACGCACAGTTGCTCAAGCGAAAGAGAAACACCCTGGACTCGAAATCGATCGGGTACTTTTGGTGGGCGGGTCGTCCCGTATGCCCATGATTCCCGAAGCGTTGAAGTCCAAGCTTGGCTGGGATCCTGTCAATACCGACTTTGACCTCGCCGTCGCCAAAGGGGCGGCCATCTACGGACAGGCGAAGGTCGATGAGGTCCTAAGCGACTCCGATGAAGAGCTACCCGATGCCCCGAGTCGGGAAAGGAAGTATTTTCTCGGCGGTGCTAGCTCGCTAAGCGTTTCCAACGTTCTTGCTCGAAGCCTGGGCATCAAGTTCACGGACGAAGATACAAACGAGTCGTATATTAGTTTCTTCGCACATGCGAATGATGCCATTCCGTTTGACCCCGAACCTATCCGCGCCCAATCAATTAGCGAGGGGCAGACTCGCATTAATTTGTCGCTCTACGAACAAGCAGGAGAACAGGAATCGGAAGAGGTTTCGGATAATCGACTTTTGAAAGAAGTCGACCTACCATTTGAGCGCCCGATGCCAAAATACTCTCCGGTCGACATCGTCATTACGATATCCTCCGAAGGTCTTGTTCGTCTGAAAGCAGAGGATCCTGAAAGCGGCAATACCGTCGAACTCGAAGCAACGGTTTCTCAGCTAAGCGAGGCCGAGGTGGACGCTGCAACGAGCCAGGTCTCAGCTTTGAGTCTCCGTAGCTAGCTTTGAATCATGGCGAAGTTGAATGCTGCCGACTACAAGAAAACCGTACTCGGCCCCTGGTCAAAAGACGACGCGAAGAAAACTCAGCTTCGGCAGGTGCTTGCCGATCTCGAAGGCGCCGCTTCAGCTCAAGGCCGCGCGGATAGTGTTGATCTGGCAACGCTTTTTGCTCTCCCCCCGGGCGAGCTCAACGCTGCTCAACTGCGAGAACACTCTCGACAGCTGGAAATGGCATTCAACAAGGCAACGATTTTTCCCGCCGCAGATCTGCTTAAACGTATCAAGGCTCAACTCACGGAGAAAGGACTCTTTGAGGACCCTAAGTTTTGGGAACAACGACTTGCTAATCGAGATCAAAATCGAAGCAAGGCTCTTTCAGATGCCATAACGGAGTTAGCCTCTGCGATACCGCTGGGCGCAATGTCTCGCGCGGAAATGTCGCAACGACTATCGGCGCTCGGCGTTCACGAGATCGCCCCTGATGAACTAGAACGAGTGGCACAAGAAGCGGGCTTGCTCGTCTTTGAAAGTTTCGAAGTACCCGACGACGCGGTCTTAACCCCCGTTAAAGCACCGTGGAAAAAGATAGAGCCCGAATACCGTTCGATTTTTGACGTGCTCTTACTCCACAAACCCCACTCAGATGCCGCAGAGTTCCGGTTCCTGGACGAACTCTCCGCGAATGGTTCGCCGATCACGTTGGCAGATGTCAAAGCCGCGCACTCAAGATCTCAATCAGCCTCGGACTCCGAGACGATCCAACACACGCAGAAGTACCTCGGTGCCCTTTCCGGCGTCACCAACGAAGACCTACTACAGCAGATTGTTCTTCGCACGATGTGGCGCCAGACAAAAACCCTGCTAGACATGGGGCTTCCTCCCACCCTCGTGCTGAAACGCCTACGCGAAGCCAACATCGCCGAAAAGGATGCCCTACGCATCGTTGCGGTCGTCTCCGCGCAGGGGCAGGGGGCGGGAACTACGATTGGCGTAGATAACGTTCGCGCCTACTTGGCGCGAGGGGATCTTAGTCGTGCACGCTATGCCCTCGAAGCGCTCAAGGATGATCCCTCGTCGAACCGAGACCGTGAAGAGCTTGCGACCCAAATCGCGCAACGCGAACAACAAAAAGCGGCCGCTGTGGACCGTTTCCAAACTGCTGCTGCCAAAGGCGATTACATAGCCGCAGAGCTAGCACTTCAAGAGGCTGTTCGGTGCGATGAAGCTGATGACTCTCTCAGCACACTTCGCCTGCAACTTCCAGTCCCCGCGCCCCGGGTGGTCGCTCAGGAAGGCCCCTCCGGGGTGAGAATATCGTGGGTAGCCTCCGATTCGGCACTTCGTTTTACCGTCGCCCGCCACGTCAGCGCTACCAGCGAAAGCCGCATCCTTGCAGAAGACCTTGATGGGACCACCTTCGACGACACAGACCCGTTGGTCGGAGAGCATGTCTCTTACAGCGTCACGGCACGACGCCCGGGGGGCGCATCATCTGATCCTGGCATGGTCGAAATCCTGACGTTAACAGCCGTCGACGACCTAAGGATTTTAGGCACCGATGAGAGCAGCGTGTCACTTGCATGGAGTGCACACCCGAAAACCGAAAGTGTCAGGATTGACGTACTTGGACCCGACGGACAATATTCCGTCACTCCACCACGTGCCACGTCGACCTACCGCGTCGAAAAACTAAGGACTGGCGCACCTCATCGATTTGACATTCGCGCCGTCTATTGGACGAGCACAGGGTCCCAGGAATCTGACGCCCGCTCGATCAGCGCTACTCCGCGCCCTCCCGCGAGACCAGTCATGGATCTGGCCATCGATGTGCCGGAAGGCGCGACCGACGAATTCAACGCAACGTGGTCGGAAACCCCAAATTTTCGAGTAGAGCTTTGGGCATTTGACCGCGAGTCGACCTTGACGGTTGGGGAAACAAAGTCCGTGGATGAGCTCAGTAAAATGGGCGGGCGCTCTTTACCGCTGTCGCTTTCGACTCAGCTGAACGGACTCGTAACTGCACGGTTTCCAGGGTTTGCCACCGTAGCGCAGGTGTGCCCGCTGGTCGTGACTGAGAATGGTTTACTTATCGGCTCTCCCGTTCTCACGGGCGGAACGCCACCCGTCGCTAACCTTCGCGCTGAAGATTTTGCTGATCACGTGCAACTCACATGGGATTGGCCGGATGGGGTATCCCTGGTTGAGGTCCGATGGTTCACCAGCGCCGCAATACCCCGACAACGGCGAGTAACCCGCAATCGTTACCGATTAGATGGCGCAGTTCGGTTGCACAACCCAGGAGATATCACCAAGATCGATGTCGCCACCGTCGTCAAGTCTTCCGACGAAGAGTGGGTTGGGCGACGCACCCGGGTGCCCCGGGGCACCTCTCCCCAACGCGCAGAGGTCAGTTGGGACCTTAATATCTCTAAACGTTTCGGTAGGGCGACCCGGGTGACTGGGACGTTCCGGTCTAGTGCCCCCGTTAATACCGAGATCGGGCTATTCATTTCACAGGAGAAATCACTCCCCCTCCGACCGGAGCAATGTCAGCTCCTCGCCAAGCTACCTGTGGATTTCACTGAATCACACACCAGTCCGTTCGTTGTCAATTTAGATCGAACCCGAAGTCCATTTTGGATACGAGCGTTTGCCCTCGAACCACGGTCCACAATTCTGGTCGACCCTCCGACATCGCAAATGAAAGGCTAATCATGGCTCTTTTTAAAACAAAGTCATCGCAAGGAATTGCATGCCCTTACTGCTTTGTCCCGGTGGACATCCGTTCTGTCGGTTTTCGGTGCTCAGGGCAACCCGCAGCGGGAAACCTTGAGTGCGTTGAATACCCTGACCCTCAACGCGAGGACATCCTCAACGACAACAAACCAGTCCTCCCCCCAGTGCTTAGGCGTACGCCAAGCGGACAGCATGTTGTCGATGATCGGGAACGCCCCTTGCTGGAAACTTCCGCCCTCAACTCTGCAGTTACCTGCGATCGTTGCCAAGGTCGCACTTCCACGGCTATTTGCGTGCACTGCCACTCGCCGTTGCCTGCGGAGCTCACTGACGGCGGCATCACAATTGGTGTCGTAGGTGCGCGTAACAGCGGCAAAACTGTTTTGCTCACCATGCTCGATCAGCAACTAATGTTTAAGATGGCGGAGCGCTTTCAAGTTTCCATAGACCATCCCGGAGGTACGGTGGGGCTCGCCGATAAGCTCAGCAGCTTTCGGGGGAACATGGAGAGCCGTCTGGAACTGCCTCCCCAAACGCAAGCCTCGGGAGGTTTGCACCGTCAACCACCATCTGTCTATCGGTGGAAGTGGCTTGACGGCTCGGGACGAAGTGCCAAGTCACGTTCCCGGATCATCTCCATCTATGACACCGCCGGCGAGGATGTTGCGAACCTCAGCGCCGCTATGGGACAGCACCATCTTAAGTCAGCCAATGCGATTATGTTCGTGGTCGACCCTTTTTCTTTCCCCGAGAATCGATACCGCGCGCGTGAGAAGGGAATCGATCCTGGAAACGAGCAACTCACATCAGACGTGCTCGATGGGCTCTCGACAGTACTGTCGCAATCTGCTACCGCGGCGCGCGGCAGCAACGGTAAGGTGGACATTCCAGTAGCCGTCGTGATTTCCAAGATCGACGCGTTTTGGGATGATTTTGAAGCCCAAAGTCCACTTCGCCGTATCGCACCTCCCACTCCCTACTTCGACGAGGAAGAGTCGATTACTGCTCATCATCATCTTGAAGCAATGATGCGTGAGTGGGGAGCGACATCAATCTTGAATAAACTGCAAGCAGAATTCTCGCAATACCGACTCTTTGGCGTTTCTGCGCTCGGCGAGGAGCCAGACTACTCAGCGGGTTCTTTGAAAAGCAACGTACGCCCCAGCCGAATCGCGGATCCTCTCTTGTGGATCCTGAACCGCGAGAATTTCGTACCAGGCACCCCCACACAGAGACACGGCTAAGCCTCCATGTTCGACACAGCGATTTACACGGACGTCACAGCGGAAGACTCCCTCGACGGGCGTGGGGGTTTCAACTTCCAGGCGGCATCAGCCGGCTTCACCGGTGCTGATCAACGCGTTGCCATTGGGCAGCTCCTGCATGAAGTCGATATCAGCCGACACCCAGCGAGCGAATCCGACTTGAGCGCTGCGTACCGCTCTGAGGGCCGACGTCTGTATTTTTCACGCGGAATAGGCTTAGGCGCAACCGCTAGTGGTCGCCCTGGCAATCAGCTCACTCAAATTGCCGCTACAAGCGAACCCGATGACCTTGGCTCGCTGTGCCCTGCGCAAGTACTTTCTTCCCCCTGCTGGACTCTCGAACGCAGCCCTTCGCCTGAAGCTGCATGCTGGCCTGCGCCTGTTGCCCCCTCTCCCGAATTTGAGCTGAGCTCACTCGTGGCATGGGCCCAAAGTAGCTCTGAGCGGTGGGAATTCCTGCCTCGCTTTCTCATGGCATTCGAAGAGAAAATCACCGGCACGTCATCTTCGCAGATCGTTCTCGCGCATGACGACATGGATATTGTTCTTCGATGGCTGGCGCTCGCGTCTCTCCTCTCTAATCAGCGGGCAGTTCGGTCGCTGAGTTTTCGAGCTTTTGCATCCGGCTCTTCACACCACAGTGAGGACGTCATCGGATGTCGACTAGAGAAGAAAGATTCCTTCCCTGCTGCTCGCGTATTCGACCTTGCTTCGCTAAACGGCCCCCTTGAATCTCCTCTTTCATTTGCGGTGGAGCGATCGATCGCTCTGCTCGAGACTTGTGATGTCCTTGAGGCTGCCCAGGTAATCTCTCTCGCTCGTTCTTGGGACCCATTTCTCGGTCAAACCGCAGCGTTCTGGACCTCAGAGTTACTCAACGGCACCTTGCCAGAATCAGCGCGCGGAAACGCTCCCCTTAGCGTCGTCGATATCATCAGTACGCTTGCGCACAATGGCTTCACCGATGACCTCGAGGTGTATGGTGACGAACTCGCGGAGGCGATAAAACATTCGCAAATAGAGAGTGATCCCATCGATCTGCTGAGGGCCTCGCGATCCGCTGAAGCAATCGGCGACGAAGCCCTGGCCGGAATGTTCCTGGACGCAAGTATCCAAGGCCTTGCACAGCAACCAGACCGATTAGAAGCATGGATCAGCGACCTACACACCTTGAGCGGCTCCGGTTGGCCGCAAGTCCCCTTCCGCACGGAGTGGAGTGACCTCCTTGCGCAGGCGGCGAGCACCGCACCAGCTCATGTGCTTGGCGTTACACTACGGGTAGCAGAGCCACTCAGAGCAGTCAGCCCTGCCCGTTCGTGGCGTACGACCGAAGAGCGAATGGCGCGCCATCTCCTGGAAACTCCTCACGCAGTCAATGAGGTGCACGGACTCGAGGCCGAGCCCAGAATTCTCGAGCAGGCTCTGGAGAGCCTTCTGGAGGCTTTTTCCCTCACACCGATTCAGTATTCAGACGAGAAGATTCCTGCCATCTTCATGGATCTGAGCACCGGACGGTGGAGCGATCTCTTCCACGCTGCTACCACTAATAATCTCTCCCAAATGGCCAAAGTGCATCACTGGATTCAACTCGCGACTTTTTCTTCGCTACCATCTCGCGAACGACTGACCTTCCTAAGCGTTGAAGAAGAGCACCTCGAGCCGCATGATTGGCCTTTTGTTCTTCACAATTCTACTCCGAGTGGAGAGCCGGAACTCTGGGCGATGTGGATCAACAATCATGCCACGCCCTCGACACTCCAGACAGCTATTATTCAAGAATTCGAGCGAGATCTTGAAAAACCTCCAGTCCGCGCTCTCAAGAAATGGCACTTAATACTGGATGCCCTCGAAAAACGCCCCTCTCATCCCACAAACATCGAAGTTTCGCCCCTGCGTGTCCGCTTAGACAATCACATCGCAGGCCGCGCCTCGACGCGAGACAAGATCACGAGAGTCTTCAGACGTGGGCGCGAGTCAAATCTCAAAAACCACACCACGTCCGGGTCGAGGGCCGACACCTCGTCTGGCACTTCTTCGAACTCATCAGGACCCTACACCGACAGGGCGGGCGACTCATGATGACTGCCGTACCCCCTATGACGACGACCGCAGCGGTCATTCGATCCAGCAGCTACGGAAACATACAAAAAAGAAATAAACCTATCAGCCTCTCCTCACCCGGAAACGAAAGACCCACGTGCCCGTTCCTTCGCCTCACTGACGGCGCTCGGACGATCGGGCGCGTAACTGGGCCTCTCAACACCACCTACGAAGAACTGAGGCCCGCCGTACATTTTCGCCGCGCAAACCTTCCCTCTCAAAGCCTCGAGATCCACTCGACCGATGGTCGTGGCTTCTCGCGTATCGAGGGGAACGACCATTCTTTCGCAGCACAAGGAGTCATGAGTTCAGTGCCTTCAACATTCAGCAGGAGAAAGACTCGATCATGATGGATTTACTCTTTCCGATCGGCCAACTTATCGCCATAATCGGTTGCTTCATTGCCCTGTTCTGGGCGATCACAAGCACGCGGTATTACTGGCGTCGTCGGCGTCGCGGAATCACAGCGCTCATTTTCATTGGCATAGGAGTTGCCTTCATGGTGATTTCGGCTTCGAATGCAAGCGATACCGCAACGTTTAAGGAGTATGGCTTCACATCATTACCGTTGGACTCTAGGAAAGGATGACATGGCTGACCAATCCGACATCATTGAGTACCTGAAATCAGAATCTCAAAGAGTAAATGACGCTGTGCAGACTTCCATCAACAAAGCCCGAGCAGCTGGGGGAGCACGAAATTTAGATGCCGCTGGACGGGAAATAAGGCAGGCAATATCTTTTGTGAAGAAATGCAAGATTGACGCCACTGCAAGGCTTCGCGAATATTCGGCAGAAACGCAAGTCCAGCGAGCAGCTATCGCAAAGCAAGGACGTTTGGTGGGGCACCTTGCGGGTCGTAGAACATTCGGAACGACCTTACGAGGACAACTCGAACGAGGGCGAATGAATAAGAAAGCTCAGCTCGCTGTGAACGATGCTCAAATCCGCAACGAGTTCGATCTACTATTCTTGACTTTCGACGAGTTGCTTGGCGTCCTCTATCAAGAAACAGAGTTCATACGTGAAATGCGATCGCGCAGGCCTTAGCTGTTGCGCCCGTTTTTAAGTCGCATACCGAAAAGAGAAAAGCAATGAGCAACCCCTACGATCCACACTCCCAGCATTACAATAATTCGGGAAACCCATACGGGAACCAAAATCCCCCTCAGGGCGATAGTCCTTTCACCTCGCCGGACACCGCTCGCCATCCATTCGTCGACCCCTACCAACCCGTAGACCGCCAACCGAAATACGCCCCGGCGGTCACCATCGCGGAACTCCAGGAGGTGAACAGCAAAGCGCGCGCAAAGGCGCCGAAGGTTTCTATCGGCGGAAAAAACCGCACTAAGGTGCGACCAGACGATAGCCGGTCAGTAGCTGCAGCCGTGTCATGTCTCGCGATCGTTACTGTCTTCCAATTAGGTCACGTAATTCTTCTAGGACTCTTCGTCGCTGGGATTTATTACGCCGCTTGTAAATCACAGTTCGCCAAAGCATGGGCCGCAGCAAGCTTCAACAGCGTTCTCACGTACTGCATTTGGGTCATCGTAAGGTACATCCCTCTAGGAATTTCGGAGTTTATGAGGTTGCCAGCTGAAGGTAAGTTATTATTCACTACTCTTCCCCACTTCGTTTTTCTCATTGCCCTCCTTGCAGCCACTCTTACGGCTCTTTGCGGGCGCTTCTTCAGAATTCCGCTCGCATTCCCAGTGCTTAAGGCGTAATCTCACGATTGGCCTATGGCTCGCCCGCCTTTGGTGGCGTAGTTGCGTATTCGATGCGCAACCATGTCTCGGCCCAATCACAAGCGCTTAGCGTCACGCCGCGCAAACGCTTAGCATTTTCGTGAAGGATGCATATGACTACTTTGCGCTCTTGCCACACTCGAAGGCGCGCCGCCTTCTCGGCCGCACGCGCTGGCGCGGCCGAGAAGCTCGAGAACATGAAGAAGGAACTCGGCGAGCTCCTTGGCGCGAGAAGCTAGGCGCGCGCCTCTAGCTCAGCCAGGATCGCCGCGGAGCCGGACAGGCCAAGCCTGTTCGCGCCCGCGGCGATCATCTCTTCTGCGGCGTCAAGCGTGCGGATGCCGCCAGAGGCCTTTACGCCGAAGTCTTCGCCAACCGTTTCACGCATGAGCTTCACGGCGTGAGCGGAGGCGCCACCTGCCGGGTGGAAACCGGTGGAGGTCTTCACGAAGTCGGCGCCGGCGCGCTTCGCGGCTTCGCACGAGGCGACGATCTGCTCGTCACTCAACGCGGCAGATTCGATGATGACTTTGAGGACAACGGGCTTCGGCGCGGCCTCACGCACGGCACGAATCTCCTGCTCGGTGAAGTCACTGTCGCCCGCGATCGCACGGCCCACGTTGATCACCATGTCGACTTCTTCGGCACCCTTCTTGACCGAATCGGCGGCTTCAAAGGCCTTCACCTCGGGGGCGACTTGCCCAGAGGGGAAGCCACACACGGTCGCGACGTGGACACTCGTCTCGATCGGGAGCATCGAAGGTGATACACAGATGGAGTAGGTACCGAGCTTTTCGGCCTCGCGCGCGAGGGCGGCGGCGTCGGCGGGAGTCGATTCGGGCTTGAGGAGCGTGTGGTCGATCATGCCTGCCAGCTCGTCATAAGAAACAGGGGTCTTTTCACTGTGAGTTGTCATGCGTTCATTCTCCCACGCTCACACCTCATGTCTCTCAAAACCTCGAGGGCATAGGATGAGGTTCCGTGAGTGATCGCCCCAGCACCCCTTTTCCACGCATAGCAGCCGACCGCGACGGTACCCGGCCCCCGCGCCGCATCGTCCTCCTTTCGGGTCCCTCGGGAAGCGGGAAAGGGCGCCTCGCCGAGCACTCTGGTCTGCCCGTGCTCAATCTCGATGACTTTTACCGCGACCACGATGAAGAAGGTCTGCCTCGCGCGTTCGGGATCGTGGACTGGGACGACCCCGCCTCGTGGCGCGCCGACGACGCTCTCAGGGCCCTCGAAACCCTGTGCCATGAGGGAACTGTCGAGGTACCCACATATTCGATTTCGCAGTCACGGCGCACCGGTACGCGCATCTTTAGCGCAGAAGAGTCTCCGCTCGTGATTGCCGAGGGGATTTTCGCTTCTGCACTCGTCACGGCCCTCGCCGAACGAGGCCTTCTCGCCGATGCCATCGTTCTCGACCGGCCCGCCGCACTCGTGTTTGGCCTGCGTTTCATCCGTGATGTGCGTCAGGCGCGCAAGCCCATCCCGACCCTCGTACGACGTGGTCTCGCACTCGCCCGCTCCCAGGGCCGGGATGTCGATGAGTGGGCACGCGCCGGTATGCGCAGGCTCGCGCTTCGGCCCGCACTCGCCCGCGTAGGCGGGCTCGAGTGTTTATGGGCGGCCGACGCTCGCTCGGCAACCGTCGGGCGCGCACGCTCACACGAAGCCCCGCCAACGATCACGGTGTCGGCCGTATGCTTCTACGCCAAGACCGAAGGAGAATGGCGCGCTCTCGGCGTCCGCAAGCGCGGCACCGAGAAGTTTATGCAGCCAGGCGGCAAACCCGAGGCGGGCGAAACTCCGCTCGAGTGTGCGACCAGGGAGATTCGCGAGGAACTCCACCTGCGCCTCGACCCGGAAAAACTCGAACATCTTGGCCATTTCCGTACGGCCGCGGCGAACGAGGCCGGCACCCTCCTCATCTCCGACGTCTTTCTCGCCCCCGAGGTCGCAAACCCCGGGGAATTCACCCCGCACGCGGAAATCGAGGAAGTACGCTGGTTCCCTATCGACACCAATCAGATCGTCGATGCTCACGTGCTCGCACCGCTTTTCCGTGACGAGGTGCTCCCCCTCTTGCGCGCGAGGCTCGGCACCGCGAGCTGAGCAGCGAAAAGGCCGGGCGAACCGCACCTCACTGGTGCGGCTTAGCCCAGCCGATGCGGTTTTTAGGCGAGGCGGTCGAGCACGAGTGAGCCGCGCTCAAACTCGTCGACGTTCTCGAGCTTCCACGCCCCATCGATAGCCTCCAGGGACCGCGCAAAGCGATCTTCGGTGTCGGTGAGAAGCGTCGCGAGAACCTCCCCCTTTGTCACCCGATCGCCAACCGTCTTGTGGAGGCGCACGCCGGCACCGAACTGCACAGCTTCACCCGGACGCGAGCGCCCAGCGCCGAGGCGCCAACCGGCAACACCGACCTTCATGGCGTCGAGGCCCGTGACGCAACCGTCGGAATCCGCAATGATCTCGTGGCTGTGCTTCGCCACCGGAAGTGCGGCCTCCGGATCACCGCCCTGCGCGCGGATCATCGCTTTCCACGTGTCCATCGCACGGCCATCCTTGAGCGCGGCGTCGACATCAACGTCCTTGAGGCCTGCTGCCGCGAGCATCTCGGTTGCGAGGGCAACGGTGAGTTCGACGACGTCGGCGGGGCCACCGCCGGCGAGCACCTCGACGCTCTCCTCCACTTCGATCGCGTTGCCAACGGCGCGCCCGAGCGGCACCGACATATCGGTGAGAAGCGCGACAGTGTTGACACCCGCATCGGTGCCGAGGTCGACCATCGTGCGCGCAAGTTCGCGTGCCATCTGCTCATCTTCCATGAACGCGCCCGCACCGGTCTTGACATCGAGCACGAGTGAGGCTGTGCCCTCGGCAATTTTCTTGCTCATGATCGAGCTCGCAATGAGCGGAATGCAGTTGACGGTTCCGGTGACATCGCGCAGCGCATAAAGCTTCTTATCGGCCGGAGCGAGTCCACTGCCCGCCGCGCACACGACCGCACCAACGGTCTCGAGCTGGCGCATCATTTCATCGTTCGTGAGATTTGCGCGCCAACCGGGGATCGACTCGAGTTTGTCGAGCGTACCTCCCGTGTGGCCGAGACCGCGGCCGCTCAGCTGCGGGACCGCCACGCCAAAGGACGCGACGAGTGGAGCGAGCGGGAGGGTAATCTTATCGCCCACGCCGCCAGTCGAGTGCTTATCGGTCGTCGTCTTCGAGAGCGCATCAAAGCTCATGCGCTCGCCCGAGGCGATCATCGCCTTAGTCCACAGGGCGATCTCCTCGCGGTTCATGCCATTAAGGTAGATTGCCATCGCGAGCGCGCTCATCTGTTCTTCGGCGATCACGCCACGCGTGTAGGCGTCGATCGTCCACGCGATTTGCTCGGGAGTGAGCTCGCGCTTGTCTCGCTTGGCGTGAATCACGTCAACGGCATCGAATGCTTCGGCCATGGTTAGTCCTTTCAACAGTGGCGGAGGTGAACGCGCCGCTACGCGCTCGGAGCAGCAGCGTCGAGGTCGGCAGGCCCAAAGGACTGCGGGAGCATCTCCTCGAGGCTTGCTTCGCCCTTCGGCGTGAGGATCGTGAAGTCGCCGGCGGCGTGCTCGGCGAGGAGCTGCCGGCAGCGCCCACACGGCATGATGACCTCACCGAGGCGATTCACACACACGAACGCGCGGATCTTGCCACCGCCGGTCGCCACAAGCTCGGAGATCATGCCGCACTCGGCGCACAGCGTCACGCCGTAGCCGGCGTTCTCAACGTTGCATCCGCGCACGAGGCGACCATCATCCACGAGGCCCGCGGCTCCCACGGGGTAACGGGAATACGGCACGTAGGCGCGCGCCGCAACCTCGCGCGCAGCCTGGAGTAGAGGTTCAAAATCCACCATCGTCAACGCACCTTTTACTGCTTGATGTATGGCTCGCCGTCGGCGGCGGGAACGCGCACGCGTCCCACGAAGCCCGCAACGGCGAATAGGGTCACAACGTACGGCAGCATCGCGAGGAACTCCGAGGGCACGGTGGCCTTGTGAAGGTCCGGCGGAAGAGAACTCGAGAGGGTGCCGAGGTTCTGCTGGAGCGCGGTCGCGAACGCGAAGAAGAGCGCCGCACACATCGCCCCCACGGGGTGGTAGCGGCCAAGGATCATCGCGGCAAGCGCAATATAGCCCTTGCCAGCGCTCATTTCCTTCGCGAAGGCCACGTTCGTGCCAATCGTGAGAGTCGCACCGCCGAGGCCGGCGACCGCGGATCCCAAGAGGACGTTGCTCCAGCGGGTCTTCGCAACGTTGATGCCCACGGTGTCGGCGGCGAGCGGATGCTCACCCACGGCGCGCACACGAAGGCCCCAGCGGGTCCAAAAGAGCGCGGTTGTGAGAACGGCAACGATCACCCACATGAGATACACGAGGATGTTCTGGTCGAAGAGCGCCGGACCGATCACCGGGATGTCGGAGAGCACCGGTACGCGAAGATTAGGGAGCCGCATGGGGGTGTTGAAGTGTTCCGGATCCTGCTTCATGAGAGTGCCAAAGAGGAAGCCCGTCAGCCCAATCGCGAGAACGTTCAGCACCACACCCACAATGATCTGCTGGACGTGGTAACCCACGGCAAAGAGCGCGAGTAGGGCGCCGATGAGAAGAGCTACCACCGGGGCGGCGATCATGCCGATCCAGGGGCTGCCCGTCATCGAGCCTACAAGCGCGGCGCCGAAAGCGCCGAGGAGCAGCTGGCCCTCGATCGCGATGTTGACGACGCCCGCGCGCTCCGACAGCACGCCCGAGAGCGCGCCGAACACGAGCGGAACCGCGAGGGCAAGAGTCGCCTGGAGGAGGTAGCCGAGGTCAAGTGCCTGACCCGCGACCGCCCACACGAGGAAGTCAAAGGCCCACAGCACGCCAAACACGACCTGCACGAGGCCCTTGGTGCCGCGTGGCCACGTGAAGTTTTTCGCCTGCACTATCCACACGAGGGCCGCGAGCGCCACGAGAAGAAGGCCGAGCACAAGCGAGGTTGCTTGCGCGGGCATCGAAATTTTCTGGGGCACCCCCATGTCGGTAAACATCGATTCGCGGGCAATCGTGAAGGTCGAATCGTGGCCTGGAACCGCACCAAGCCAAAAGCCTGCAAGGGCGATGAGAGCAAAGATGCTCAGGGCTAAGGGCATGTGCCACCAATTCGGGAGGCGCCCCTTGACCGTATCGAGAACGACAACGTCATCGGTGGGAAGCGCGCGAGGATCGTGAGCGCTCATCTCATGCCTCCTTCGAAGCGTCAGTGGTGCCGTCGGCGGGTGCGTCCGCTCGGTGACTGCCGGCTACGGCGGGGGTTTCTGAAGTTCCGACGGTTGCCGTGGAGGCGTCGGATTCCTCCGTCGCGGGGGCGGCACTAACCGACGGTGTGTCGTCGTCCTTTTTGTCTCGCGCGAGGAACGAGAGACCGGTGAGGGTTCTCACGAGCGGCGGCGCGGCAATGAAAAGCACCACGAGTGCCTGGACGATGCTCACGAGATCGATCGGGACGCCCTGGCTCGACTCCATAAAGCGGCCACCAACGCCAAGGGCGGCGAAGAGGAGGCCCGCGAGGAGGATGCCAACGGGGCCGGAGCGGCCAAGAAGCGCCACCGTGATCGCATCAAAACCGATGCTGCCCGCGATGCCGCTCGTGAGGCGGTGTTCGGTCCCGAGCAGATGCACGGAGCCGGCGAGACCCACGAGAGCGCCTGCGACCACCATGACGAGGAAGCTCGTCGTGCCGACCTTGATGCCCGCGACCTGCGCGGCGCGGGGGTTTTCACCGACGGTCCGGAACTTGAAGCCGAGCGAGCTGCGCGTGAGCAGCCACCACATGAACACGCCCGCGAGGAGCATGATGACGATGCCCGCGTGCAAACGATAGCCGGTCAGAAGCGTGGGCAGCTGAGCATTGACGGCAACGTCGGGCGAAACGGGCTGCGAACTGTTAGCGGCAGTGAAGGCCTCGGTCGTCAGCAAAAAACCGAGAAGAGAAACCGCGATCCAGTTGAGCATGATGGTCGAGATCACTTCGTTCGCCTCGAAGCGCGCCTTGAGGAAGCCCGCGATTCCGCCCCAGGCTGCGCCCGCGAGCGCGCCCACGATGAGCGCGACGATGAGGTGGACGACGGGCGGAAGGAAGGTCCACGTAAAGCCAACGTAGCCAGACATCGCCGCTCCCATGAGCAGCTGACCCGTGCCACCAATGTTGAACATGCCGGCCCTGAAACCAACAGCCATGCCGTAGGCGGCGATAATGAGGGGTGTGGCGACCGTCAGGGTTTCAAAGAGGGGGCGCCACATGAGAGCGGTCGTTCGCGCGTTGTAGTCGAAGATTGCGCCGCGGAACATCGCCTCGTACGCCCCGGCGATCGCTGCCCACGATGCCTCAAAGAAATCGCTCGGGCGCGCGAAGACATAGCCGAAGGACTCACGTACATCTTCATTGGCGATCAAGATGAGAACGCTACCGATGATCGCGGCAATGATGAATGCACCGATGACGACCGAGATTTCGCTGCGGCCAATCCGCTGGGCGAGGGTGCGACTCGACGTGGTGTTTTTCTCGCTCACGAGAGCTCTCCTTCCTCGGTCAGGGCGCTCTCACTCAGCGTTCCCGTTCCGTTAGCGACGGCCTCGCGGGCCGCCTCGGCGCTATAGCCTGCCATCATGAGGCCCAGCACTTCGCGGCTTTCGTCTCCAGGCACAATCCCGAGGATCTCACCGCGGTACATCACTGCGATGCGGTCGGCAAGCTGGCACACCTCGTCGAGTTCGGTCGAGACGATGATGACCGGGGTTCCCTTGTCTCGTTCGAGAACGATGCGTTTGTGGAGGAACTCGATCGAACCAACGTCAACGCCGCGTGTGGGCTGCGAGGCGATGAAGAGCGAAAGGTCGCGCGAAAGCGCGCGGCTCATCACGACCTTCTGCTGGTTTCCACCTGAGAGGGAGCCAACGGGAAGGTCAATTCCGGCCGTACGAATGTCGAACTCCTTGACCTGGCTTTCAGCGTGCGTGCGGATCGTGCCCGGGTGAAGGGAGATTACCGAGCCGAAAGGCCTGCGGTCGTGTTGGTCGAGAACGAGGTTTTCGGCGACCGAGAACGACTTCATGAGGGCGTCCTCGGTGCGGTCCTCGGGAACAAATCCGACGCCTTCGTCCAGGATCCGTTTCGTGCTGAGGCCCACGAGGTCGGTGCCATTCAAATAGGCGTGCCCGCTCACGTGCTGCTGAAGGCCGAGAAGGGCTTCGGTGAGCTCAGTTTGACCGTTCCCCTGGACCCCCGCGACGCCGAGGATCTCTCCTTCGTGAACGTCGAAACTCACGGAGTTCAGGAGCTTGAGGCCATTGTTGTCAGTGACAGTGAGGCCCTCAACCTTGAGGGCGGCTTTCCCACCCTTCGGCGCAGTTTTCTCGAAATCGAGAGCAACGGTGCGGCCCACCATCATGTTCGCGAGATCCGTCTGAGGAGCGCTCGGATCGGCAGATCCCACGACTTTTCCGCGACGAATGACGGTGATGCGATCCGCCACGGCCTTCACTTCCCGGAGCTTGTGAGTGATGAACACGATCGAGGTGCCCTCATCCTTGAGCTGCCTCATGATCTGCATGAGCTCATCGGTCTCTTGGGGCGTGAGAACCGCGGTGGGCTCGTCGAGAACAAGAACCTCGGCGCGGCGCGAAAGCGCCTTGATAATCTCAACGCGCTGCTGGGCACCGACGGGCAGGTCTTCGAGCTTGGCATCCGGGTCGATATCGAAGCCGAACCGCTTCGAAATCTCGCGCACCTTCGCGCGTGCTTGGTCAAGGTCGAGGAAGGCCCCCTTCGTGGGCTCATGACCGAGGGCAACGTTTTCCGCGACGGTGAAAACGGGGATAAGCATGAAGTGCTGGTGCACCATGCCGATCCCGGCCGCCATGGCCTCGCCGGGACCCGCGAAATGCACGGGCTGATCATCGATAAGAATCTGGCCGCCGTCGGGCTGGTAGAGCCCGTACAGGACGTTCATGAGGGTGGACTTGCCCGCGCCGTTTTCACCGAGAAGCGAATGAATTTCGCCCTCGTTGATGACCAGATCGATATGGTCGTTCGCCACGAGCGAGCCGAACACCTTCGTGATGCCTCGCAGTTCGAGTTTCACGCGCACAGCCTTCCGTGAGTGACACGGACCCACCGGGCCCGAGGGGTGTCGGAGTTCGAGTATAAGGGGTTTGGGCACGCTGGCGGCCCCCTCCCGAGAGAGGGGGCCGCCGGCCTAGCGAGTAATGCTCGTCACAGATAACTGAGGGCTAATGCTCAGTGCTGAGGCGAAGCGGGCGAGGTCACTTCGATCTCGCCACTGACGATCTGCTTCTGGAGGTCTTCGACTTCCTTCTTCAGTTCTGCGGGGATCTTGCTATCGAACTCGTGGTAGGAAGCAAGACCGACGCCACCGTTTTCGAGGGTGCCCACGTACGGCTCGTTCGTGAACTTACCTTCAGCAGCCTCCGTGCCGGTCGTCTCGACTGCGGCTGCAATCTCCTTCACCACCGAGGTGAGGATGACGTCCTTTGCGTCGGGGTTGGTCTCAACGCCGTCGGAGTCGACCCACACGACCATGACGCCGTCCTTTTCCTTCGCGGCCGCGAGGGTGCCTGCACCGACGGGGCCCGCCACCGGCATGATGATGTCGGCACCCTGAGAGATGAAACCTTCGGTGAGGGCCTTGCCCTTGGTCTGGTCCTCAAAGTCGCCGGTGAAGGAGCCGTCCTGGCTGTCCTTGTTCCAACCGAGGACCTTAACGTTCGTGCCGTGGGCTTCGTTGTACTTTGCGACGCCATCGGCAAAACCGTCCATGAAGATCGTCACCGTGGGAATCTTCCCGCCACCGTAGGTGGCAACCGTACCGGTCTTGGTGGTACCCGCTGCCACGTAACCCGCAAGGTAAGCGGCCTGGGCGGTGTCGAACGTGAGGGGCTTGACGTTCTCGACCTCGACGGGATTGCCATCCGCATCCTGCGCCGTCGCGTCGATGATGGCGTAATGGGTATCGGGGTTCGCCTCGGCCTCGGCCTTGATGGTCTTCGAGAAGAGGTAGCCGACAGCGTAAATCATGTTGCAGTCGCCCTGCACCATGTTCTGCAGGTTGGGGGCGAAGTCCGCCTCACTCGACGACTCGGCGGTCTGGACCTTATAGCCCTTGTCCTCTTTGAGGGTCGTGAGGCCGTTGAAGCCAGATTCGTTGAACGACTTGTCGTCGAAGCCGCCCGAATCGGACACCATGCATGCCTTGAAGTCGCTGCCCTTGCCGGAACCGGAATCGGCCCCGGATTCTTCGGGAGGAGTACCACAGGCGGAGAGAACGAGGGCGCCGGCACCGAGCAGTGCGGCCGCGCGGGAAAGGGACTTCACAATTGCCTCCAACGTGAGGGAATGAGTTGACGGTGCGCCCGGCCAATCCGAGCACCCTCCTCATAATGTAACGCTCCGTTAACCTGAATGCACTCCCAGATTCGCGTCTACCGCACGTAAGTCCGGCTGCCTAGGCAAGCGATCCGAAACCGGCACTCTCCAGGCGCTTGACCAGAGATGCCACCTCTTGCGCTTTCGCGTCCTCAACGACGAGCAGCACATCCCCGGTGTCGACGATGCTGACGCCATTGAGCCCCACGAGGGCGATAGGGCGAGAAGAATCCGAGTACACGCGCGCGCGGCTTGCCTCGCTCAGGACCGGGGCACTCCCCACGACGTGCACGCCCATTTCGGCGTCATCGTCGCTGCTCGCCATGCGCGAAAGGGCCCCAAAATCCCCCACGTCGTCCCAGTCGAAACTCGCTGGTACCACGCAAACGGCACCGCGGGAGGCAAGTGGCTCAGCAAGGGCGTGATCGATCGCGATCGGCTCGAGATGTTCCCAAAGTTCCTCTCCTTCAGCAGAGAGCTCTCCGTTCGTCACGTCTTCGGCGAGCACTCGCGCGGCGTCGCTCATGGCGGGGTGCAGGTCATCGAGGGCTTCGAGGAGCACACGCGCTTTTACAACGAACATTCCCGCGTTCCACATGAACCGCCCACTCTTCACGAACTCGGCGGCCGTTTCCCGATCGGGTTTCTCTACGAACCGCGAAACGCTCAAGGCCCCGGCGGAGCGAAGGGCGATCGCCTCCTCATCTGCCGCATCCGACGAGTAGGCCTCGATGTACCCGAAGGCGCTCGAAGGCGAGGTCGGCTCGATGCCGATCGTCGCGAGATAACCGAGCTCGGCAGCGGCGATCGCGCTATACACGCCCTTCCAGAAGTCCTCTTTCGGTGTGATCACGTGATCGGCGGCAAAGGAGCCGATAATCGCCCCGGGGTGCTCACGCTCGGCCAAGGCCGCTGCCCACGCGATCGCCGGCATCGAGTTTTTCCCGCTCGGCTCGGCGAGGATCCGGGCACTGTCACCAACCTGGTCGGCGACGGCCTCGCGATGCGCGCGTCCGGTCACGATGATCGGCGTCGCCGATGACAGCGGGGTGAGCCTTTCGAGCGTATCGACGAGGAGGCTTCTTCCGCTGCCGGCGAGGTCGAGGAGGAACTTCGGGTGACTCTTGCGCGAGAGTGGCCAAAGCCTCGTGCCTGAGCCTCCGGCCGGAATGACGGGAATAAACGGGGAGGAGGTGGTCATAGGCCAAGGCTAACGGAGCGGGTGCGTCAACGCTGAAAGAGACTCTGCCCGACGAAACCGCCCTCGAGGCATCCCGGAAGGACCACAAACACAGCCGAGCCAATCGGTGTCGTCCATGTATTGAGTAAGTCGCCGTCGGAAAGCCGCTGTTGCATGGGGACGAACTGCTCGTCGACGTCGCGTTGATAGCTCACGAAAATGAGCCCGGTATTCGAGATCTCGCTCCCGGTGGGTGCGTCGTCGTAGTTGAAGGGCCGTCGGAGAATCTGCTCATGCTCCTGGCGCGTACCGTCGTCCGCCAACCTCGCGCGCCGCATATGGGAGTATTCGCCGATCACGTGAAAACCGTGCTTGTCTTTCGCGGCAAAATCGGCCTCGCCTCTCTCACCTGGCCCACCGGCGAGCGGGGAGCCGTCGGACATTCGTCGTCCCACGGAAAACTCGCGACCCACGCGATCCACACGGTCCCACTCGTCAACGTCCATCGCGATCCTGCGCACCACCATCGAACAGCCACCGGCGAACGGACCATCGGTGATCCATACGTGCGTGTCGAGACCGCTGCCCTCCGGGTTCACTGTCCCGTCAATCTGCCCAAACAGATTCCTTTGAGACCCCGTGGGGGCAGCAAAACGCGCATTCCTGAAACCCTTTTGCACCCAGGTGAGCGTGCAGAATGCGCGCGAATCCTTGAGCAGCATCCGTTGAGCGTGGGCGAGTGCGATCGGGTCGTCCGATTGCAGGGCGATCAGCACGTCTCCGCCCGACCAACGATCCTCGAGCCTGTCGATCTCAAACGCCGGCAGCGGTCTCAGCCACGAGGGCGGCTCAACACCGGCGAGCGCAACCGCCTTCTCACCGAGCGCAAACATGACCCGGAGCCGTGCGGGCGCATCGGCGAGTTCGGGCTCCGTGTCGGCGAGCGGGGCACGCCCCTGCGTCAGCCTCGCAGCATCGTCGCTTAAGAGCCTCAGCATTCGTTCGAGGCCGCTTCTATCGGTTTCCGGTCGAAGGCCAAGGGCGATGAAGACCCCGTGCGCGAGTGGTGGCTCAGCGATGCCCGCCTGGTGCGGGCCATAAAAGCGCTCGCGCGCCTCGCCCACGATACGGCGCTTGTCGAGCTCCTCCTCGGTAGGGATTGGTGCCGTGCCCTCGATATTCTCGTCCGCTGAGGCGTGGTACGCGCTCGCCCCCGCCGCGCCAAGACCGACTCCCGCAGCTCCTACGAGGCCTGCGGCGAGAAAAGCTCGCCGGTCACCATCGGGTCTCACTGGCCGTCGTCACTGCCCATGTCGCCATAGTTTTCCTCGGCGCCCGCGAAGTCCTTGACGATTGCGGCGAAGTCCACGTCATCCATCCCCTCGATTTCGAGGGTGAGCGCGATGCTCTCGCCGGCGGCAAGGGGCTTCGTCAGCCCCATGAGCATGATGTGGGGGCCACCGGGTTCGAGCATGAAGCTCTCGCCGGCCTTGAGCCTAAATCCGCCCTCGGCTTCGCGCATCGTGCTCTTACCGTTTTCTGTCACAACCTCGTGGAGCATGCACATGTCCGCCGCATCGCAACGCGCACCCGTGATCCGCACGCTCTCCTGTGCACCGCCCGCATAGGTGAGGGACGCGAACACTGCCGTCATGTCGGTATCAGCGGGGTCGGCTGCCTTCACCCATGCGTCGCTCACCTTCACGCTGCCATCGTGAGCATCCGCGGCCTCCGACGGTTGCTGCGCCTTCGATGAGGCATCCTTCTCGGGCTGTTCCGAACAACCGGCAAGAGCAACCATGCTGAGACTCGCGAGCCCTACAAAACCACGGCGATTGATACGCCATCCAGCGTTCACCACTGTCACATCGCTTTCTGTTCGTGCACCCGAACCTTCGCCGAGGGCACACCCATCTTTTTCTGCTCGCAATTTACTCGTAAGTCACGACGAGCGGGGCGTGATCACTCCAGCGCGTGTCGTAGCTCGCAGCCCGGTCGACGCGAGCCGACACAGCCCGCGCGGCGAGCCCCTTCGAGGCCAGGTGGTAGTCGATCCTCCAGCCCGAATCGTTATCGAAGGCTTTACCGCGCTGCGACCACCACGTGTACGGCCCAGGCACATCGCCAGCGAGCGTGCGGTGCACATCAACCCATTCCCCCGCCTCGAGCAGACGATCGATGTAGGCGCGCTCTTCGGGAAGGAAACCTGCGCTCTTGAGGTTGCCCTTCCAGTTCTTAATGTCGAGGTTTGTGTGCGCGATATTGAGGTCCCCCGTGAGAAGCACGTGGCGCCCGCTCGTACGCAATTCCTCGAGGCGCGACCAGGCACCCTCGAGCATCTCGTACTTATCGGCCATCGTTTGAGGCTTGTCGACATTTCCCGAGTGCATGTACATGGAAATCACGGTCAGGTCCATGCCGTCGCCAAGAGCGTCCTCGACGTCGAGTTCGAGCCAGCGGCCGGTATGCGAATCCGCCTCGAGGTTGGGAAGCAAGCGTCGGACTTCTCCCACGTTCGCCCCCTCGAGCCCCTCGCGCACCGCGACCGCAACCCCCGCGCGGCCCTTGAGCATCGAGGCGTGTGCGGCCGACCGCCACCCCTGTCCCACGAGCCCCTCGACGAGGTCCTCGGGTGCACGCACCTCCTGGAAGGTGACGACGTCTGCGCCGCACGAGGCAAGCCACTCCCCCATACCTTTGCGAGCCGCCGCCCGCATACCGTTGACGTTAACCGTCGCCACCGTGAAAGTCACACTTACTCCTTCATTCATCCACGGGCGCGCTCGCACCCGATTTAACGGGGAGGAACCCGCCCCACGAAGGACGGGTCCCTGCCGTCAGTCACCCCACGATCGTTCTACACAGTGAACGTGCAAGGCAACTCGGGTATCAGCGCTTAGCCTTTTCGGCTTCCCACGCGCGCTCGGCCGACTCGACAACGTTCTGCATGAGCAGCGCGCGAGTCATGGGGCCGACGCCACCCGGGTTCGGGCTGATCCAGGCGACTTTGTCCTTAGCAGCGGGCTCGACATCGCCCTTGATCTTCTGCTTGCCCGTTTCCGGATCCGGTTCGCGCGTCACACCGACGTCGAGCACGACAGCATCGTCGCGAAGGTCGGCTGCCTTCACGAGATGCGGCACACCAGCAGCGGCGATCACGATGTCGGCCTGCTTGAGGAGCTCCGGGAGGTTCTTAGTGCCGGTGTGCGTAAGGGTGACGGTCGCATTGTGCTCGCGACGCGTGAGAAGGGACGCGATGGGGCGCCCCACCGTCACGCCGCGGCCCACGACGACAACGTGCTTGCCGTTGAAATCGATGCCGTGACGCTTCGCGAGTTCAATCGCGGCGCGCGGCGTGCACGGCAGCGGGGTGGTGATGGGCTTGTTGACGTTGAGCACGAGTCGGCCAAGGTTCACGGGATGAAGACCATCGGCATCCTTTTGCGGGTCGATGTACTCGAGAACCGCGTCGGTATCGATGTGCTTCGGCAAGGGAAGCTGCACGATGTAGCCCGTGCAGGCCGGGTCGGCATTGAGCTCATCGAGGACTGCGAAGAGTTCCTCCTGAGTCGTCTCCTCGGGCAGGTCCTTGCGAATCGAATTGATGCCGATTGCCTCGGAATCGCGGTGCTTACCGGCAACGTAGATCTCCGAGGCCGGGTCCGCGCCTACGAGCACGGTCGCAAGGCCAGGGCGAACCGCGCCTTCAGCAACGATCTTCTCCACGCGTTCGCGAAGTTCTTCCTTAATGGTCTTGGCCGTAGCTTTGCCGTCGAGAATTTGTGCAGTCATAGCGTCATTACTCCTTACGTCGTGGATTCTCAGTACTGGGTGAGGTCGGCGTACAGGGGCGTATTTTCGGCGAGTGTGCGCACGCGACCGCGCAGCTGCTCGATATCGCCTTTGCCGGTGAGTGCCGTCGCGATCACGTCGGCAACCTCGGTGAACTCGGCCGCACCGAACCCGCGCGTCGCAAGCGCGGGAGTGCCGATGCGCAAACCTGACGTCACACGCGGCGGGCGCGGATCGTTCGGGACCGCATTGCGGTTGACGGTGATGCCAATCTCGTGGAGGAGATCCTCGGCCTGCTGGCCGTCGATTGAGGACTTGCGCAAGTCAACGAGCACGAGGTGCACGTCGGTACCACCCGTGAGCAGCTCAACGCCGGCTTCCTTCGCATCGGCTTCCCCGAGACGCTCCGCGAGAATCTGTGCGCCCTCGAGGGTACGCTGCTGGCGCTCCTTGAACTCCTCCGTTGCGGCGAGCTTGAGCGCGACGGCCTTCGCGGCAATCACGTGCATAAGCGGGCCGCCCTGCTGCCCCGGGAACACAGCGGAATCAACCTTCTTTGCGAAGTCCTGCTTCGCGAGAAGCATGCCCGAGCGCGGGCCGGCAAGAGTCTTGTGCACGGTCGTCGAGACGACATCAGCAAACGGCACCGGGCTCGGGTGAAGACCCGCCGCCACGAGCCCCGAGAAGTGCGCCATATCGACCCAGAGCTTCGCGCCAACTTCATCGGCAATCGAGCGGAAGGCTTCAAAGTCGAGGTGACGCGGGTATGCCGACCACCCTGCAACGATCACGTTCGGGTGCGCCTCGAGGGCTTGCGCGCGCACACGATCCATGTCGATGCGGCCGGTCTCGGGGTCAACTTCGTAGGCCGCGATGTTGTAGAGCTTGCCCGAGAAGTTGATCTTCATGCCGTGCGTGAGGTGGCCGCCGTGTGCGAGGGAGAGCCCCATGAGGGTGTCACCCGCGTTCGCGAGAGCATGCATGACCGCCGCATTCGCCGACGCGCCCGAGTGGGGCTGGACGTTCGCGTGATCCGCGCCAAAGAGAGACTTCGCACGCTCGATCGCGAGGTTCTCAGCGTCATCAACGTATTCGCAACCACCGTAGTAGCGCTTGCCCGGGTAGCCCTCGGCATACTTGTTGGTGAGAACCGAGCCCTGGGCTTGGAGGACCGCG
This sequence comes from Dermabacter sp. HSID17554, assembly GCF_003989295.1. Taxonomy (NCBI): domain Bacteria; kingdom Bacillati; phylum Actinomycetota; class Actinomycetes; order Micrococcales; family Dermabacteraceae; genus Dermabacter; species Dermabacter sp. HSID17554. Next base: position 665,331 of record NZ_RBLW01000001.1, read on the forward strand.
CGCGGAACGAAGTTCTCACTCGCAATCATCTCGAGGGTGGTTTGCTGGCGGTGAAGTTCCTGGTCCAGAACCTTGGCGATCTCCGGGTCGACCTTAGCGATCGATTCACCATGCGTGTTCATGTGCGCTCCTTCGCGAATCAAGACTTATGTCCTGCTTGAGTGTAAACACTACGTGACTGAGGCAACAGTGGTACGCAGGCAAGCGTCGGCCCGTGATCTATGCGCCTATCCGAACATTCAGACGGACGGGCTCCGGTTCGAGCCACACACCGAAGCTCTCGTGCACCCGCGAACGCACGTGCTCGGCAAGCTCCGCGATGTCCTTGCTCGTCGCCTCCCCCCGATTCGTGAGGGCAAGCGAATGCTTGGTGGAAAGAGCGGCGCCGCTTCGCTCCGGTGTAAGAGTGAAGCCTCGCTCGAGGCCCGAGTGGCTAATGAGCCACGCCGCGCTCGTCTTTATCCCGCCCTCGGCCTCGTATCGGGGAGCTTCCTCCGGGAGGATTGCCGCTGCTTCCCGCGCAAGGATCGGGTTCGTAAAGAAGCTTCCCGCGCTCCAGGTGTCGTGGTCGCTGGCATTGAGGACCATCCCCTTACGGGCCCGGACCTCAAGCACAGCCTCGCGCACTTCACGCATCGGGGCACGCTCGCCCACGTGGATGCCTAGTCGCTCGGCGAGCTGAGCGTATTTCACGGGCGCCGAAAGGGAGCCAAGTTGATGTTGGAAAGTCACCGACAGCACGACGTAACGCCCGGTCGCACCACCTTGCGGCATGCGCGTGCGCTTGAAGAGCGAGTCGCGGTAGGCGAATTGGCAATCAGCAGCAAAAAACGTGCGCACCTGGTTCTCAAGCCGATCCCACGTGCGCACACGCGTGATCACGGAGGAGACCTCTTGCCCATACGCTCCGACATTTTGAATCGGGGTTGCACCAACAGTGCCGGGGATTCCCGAGAGTGCCTCGATGCCGACCATCTCGCGTTCGACCGCGTAGGCGACGGCGGCGTCCCACGACGTACCGGCGAAATATTCGACGGTCGCGCCGCCACATGCCGCTGCGAGCGGCGTACGATCGGTAGGGCGTGCGTCTCCGGTCGTCGACACCTCGCACGAAGCCTCAATCCACGCGGGGTGGTCCTCGCCTATTGCCCGCACGACTGTCCCCTTGAAGGGGTCGCTCGACGCGACAAGATTCGAGCCACTACCGAGAACGAGAAGCTCTTCGCCCGCGGCATCGGCGGCGCGCACGGCGGCGATGAGTTCATCCTCGGATCGGGCCTCGACGTACGTAGAGACTTCCCCGCCGATACGCAGGGTCGTGAGATCAGAAAGCTTCACGCGAGCTTCACCACCGCGCGGCACTTCGTGAGGACCTTCTGACCATTCACGCTTGCCGTGATGTCAATCCGCGCCGTGCCGTCTTCGGGCTTGAGGAGTCCGACGACCGCCTCGATCTCAACGTCCACTGCTTCGAGTGCGGGGATCTCGATCGGCCGGGTAAAACGCGTCTCGTACGAGACGAGGCGACCCGGATCGCCAAGCCACTCGAGCACCGGGGCAATAACGGCACCCATCGTGAGCATTCCATGCGCAATGACGGAGGGCAGCCCCACCTCGTGCGCGAAAGCATCGTTGTAGTGGATCGGATTGAAGTCGCCCGAAGCACCCGCGTACCGCACGAGGGTGTCACGGGTAAAGGAACGGGTCTCGCTGACAATGACGTCACCCTTGGCGAGCGCCTCGAGTGTGGGAACGGTAGGAGTAGTCATACTTTCTTAGCCTTCCTCGCCTCGAACAACGAGCGACGAGCGGACGCTCGCAACGTGTGCCTTCGCGTGGTCCATGAAGTCCACACGCGTCGTCACCATCGCGTGCGGGCCAACCTGCTTGACGGCCTCGACGGTCAGAGTGGGGATGAGCTCGTCGCCCGCGACAATCGCGCGCTCGAGCTCGAATGATTCTTCAGAGTGCACAACACGCGAGAAGTCGATTCCGGCCTCGGGATCGTTGATATACCGCGCTTCCTCAGCCTGAGCGAGGGTGACGAGGAACGTGGGAGGGGCAACGATCGCGCTATAGCCGGCCTCGCGTGCGGCTTCCTCGCTCGTCGTGAAAGCATGCGTGTTTCCAGTGGCCGCGGCAAACTCTCGGATTTTCGTTTCCGAAACTCGTACGCTGGGCCCGCTTTCGTAAACGCGGCCCGCGAAGTCGGGATGAGGCGATGCCATTGGTTCCTACCCTTCGATTGATCGCGCTGCCAGGTCGTGGCGCGCGGGGATTTTCATCGTATCCGGTTGCATCTCGCTGCTTGCGGTGTGGCGCTAATCGCCGAAAGCACCAAGCAAAAAGCCACCCTCGTGGGCGGCTCAGCGGAGAATCTCCGAAGAACGCACCCGGGGTGGCTTCTTGATGAGTATGTGCGTGTGGATCAGCGGGTTTCGCGGTGAACCGTGCTGCTGGCGCACGTCGAGCAGTACTTCTTAAGCTCGAGGCGGTCAGGGGTGTTGCGGCGGTTCTTCTTGGTGATGTAGTTGCGGTTCTTGCAATCTACGCACGCCAAGGTGATCTTAGGACGCACGTCAGAGCTTTTCGCTGCCATGACTCGCCTCTTTCCGTTTCGCGCGCATCTTGCATACGCGGGTCCTGTCGCCTGCGGCATGCAGGCACATCAACACGCCAGGGAAACCTGGAGTGGTACCGAGGGCGGGGATCGAACCCGCGACCTCACGATTATGAGTCGTGCGCTCTGACCGTCTGAGCTACCCCGGCTCGATCGGAATTGCGGCCCGACACCGATTCTTCGGTGCCGGGCCGCCATCCGATCAGAGCCCTGAAAGGGAATCGAACCCTTGACCTTCTCCTTACCATGGAGATGCTCTGCCGACTGAGCTATCAGGGCAACGCGTGAAAACTTACCGTGTTTTGCGAACCTAGGCAATTCCGGGAAGTCCTCGGTGCGGCGGATCACAGCCACTCACGTGGAGGTAATCTGCGTGGCAGGTGAGGGATTCGAACCCCCGAAGGCTGAGCCGTCTGATTTACAGTCAGATCCCTTTGGCCGCTAGGGTAACCTGCCCTGCTCGCCGGATCCGCGCCCGATATGGCGCGATATCGCGAAGCGAACCTGATCAATACTAGCGAGCCTTTGCGCTTTCGTCCACGCAGAATGGCTGCTGGCGCCCGTGTTCCCTCTCACAGAGCCCCGAACTTCGGCTTTGCCACGAGCAGGGGCACCGCGGCTGCTGAGGTCGCGGTGCCCCTGTTTTCCTCCTCCGTATCCCCTTCGCCCCGTCTTTCCTAAAAGCCGTTCGCACGGTTTTCTCTGTAGCCGTTCGCACGCTTTTTCGAGAGCTCCGTCACCCCGTTCGCGAAAACCACGCGGGTGCTTCGTTGCTCGAGCGGCTTGTTCTACGACGCCGCCGAGGCTTGCATCTGCTCAGCCGCCTCTTGCTTGACCTGCTCGCCGTGGGTGCGGAGATTCGTCAAAAGCGTTTCGATTGCGGTCGCAAGAGTTTCAAAGTTCGCGACGAACGAGTCTCGGTCCTCTCCGACCCATTGCGCCGACTGAACGCTTTCGCGTGCCGAATTCAGGGCGCTCGTCGTTGCTGTCGCGAGTGACACAAGGCTCTCGCCTGCAGAGACGCCCTGTTCGGGCGACATTCCGATAAAAGTCGTGTTCATGTTTCCCCCTTGATCCTTAGTGGTGTTGGTGTGCTGCCGCTAGCCGGCGCTCGAGGCTGCCTGCTGTTCGACAACCTGACCGCGTGCATTTTCAGCCAAAAGCCCGAGCCTCGCAGCGTTGTCGTCGCTAGCGTGGGCGAGAGTGCCGAGCTGCGAGAGGAAGTTCTCGCGATCCTCGCCCACCCATTCGAGCGACTGAACGGTACTCACAGCGTTGTTCCCCATGTCGCGAAGCGAGGTGGCAAGCGCCTCCAGCGCACCAGCCATGCTTTCGACGCTCCCGGGATCCATTCCCTTCATCATGCGTATTCTCCTTTCATGAGGGCCCGTGCCCTCGTCGATCATGCCGACACCTTCACGCTACGGCTTCGCAAAGAGCAAAAGTCCTGTGGAGCACGACCCGCCGGTTCCCATGTGGAGAACTTTTGGCGCTGTGACGCCGCTCCCGCCTAACGCACAAAGCCCGACGCTCGTCGTTGCTCCGCGGATTGTTCCTCAAGTAGGCGTGCCAACTGCCTGAGCATGTCGGCTACGGCAATGAATCGAGCGTGCGCTTCCTCAGCAGTATTCGCGAAGGCTTCGGCATCTGGGCCCTTCCACGCAAGTGCATTGACGAGTGCGCGTAGTTCCTCGCCCGCATGCCTCCAGCTTTCCGCGCTGAGAGACATGAGCGTGCTCAGCCGCTCAACCGCCGCGGGGTCCATTCCTTCAAACATGTGTGCTCCTCAATAGTGATGTGCTGTAGCGCTGTTCTGAATCAGCGGTATTCCGGTGGGGTGGAAAAGTGATGAATGCGCTCTTTGAGCGCCAAAGGTGACAGCAGCGGTACCGCGTCACGGCGGCACGGCCACGCCTCATCCTTTTCGCGCGAGGCAGGGCGCTTTGACAGCTATTCATGGCAGTACTCGCGTACATGTGCAGGAACGATGAGTCGACAGTCAGCGCCCTCAACGAGCCACGCGACATCGGGGGCATTCGCCCATCTCGTTCGCGGCGGAGTGCGGCCAAAAACCGTGAACACCTCCGCCTCTCGAGAACCGAGAACGATACCGCACCCCGCGTGCGCGAGGATCGGCCCGAGCGCACCAAGCCTCGAGAACGAACCGCCCTCGAGCCCACCAAAAACACATGCCCCTGCTGCAAGTGCAGTCCGTGCGGCGACACCAATCTCTGCCGCCTCGGAGTCCGACTCGAGGTCCGCGACGTTGTCGAGGATGACAAATGCCTTCGGCCCCAGCGCACTCGCTCGCTCGAGAACGCGGCACGCCTCTGCCCCATTGCCGGAGGTGCTTTGGGGCAGACGAAGAATCTCACGATCCCGAGCAAGAGCGGCCAGAGATTCGAGAAGTGCAAGGCGATCGCTCCCCTCACCTCCCACGATGAGACCCCCGCCCTTGAGTGGCAGCGAGACGGGCTCGCCATCGGCGTGAGAGAAGCCCACGAGAGCACGCGTCGAATCCCGCACGAGCGCGACTGCCTCGCGGGTGCCAAGTGTGCGCCTTGCGAGCGCGAAAGCCTCGAGGCATGCGCGACGGCGATTATCCCCGCGCACGGAAGGCTCCTCGAAGAGCGCTATCTGTGCTTCACGGCCTCCGATACTCACCCGCCCCACGGGCGCTGACTCGGAAAGCCTCACAGTCGTGCCGCACATCGCGTAGTCTTCCGCACGCGAAAGACGATGCACGATTCGTTCGGTGCACGCGGTCTCGAGGCTCCGCGGCAATTCGCTCGGTCCTGAAGCGCCAATGATGAGCGTGAGCCTGCGGGCACGGGCCGTCCGCGCAAGGGCACCGAGAAGCGAGAGGATGTCTTCTCGATCGCTCGGATGGGCTTCGTGGCAGAGGTCGGCACACGAGTCAATGGCGAGAATCGACGGTCCCACCTCGCCCTTGGTATTCGTCAGGTGCCGAAGCATTCTCAACACGGAAGCGGTGTCGTCTCCCGACACATACGCGACTGCCTGGGTTTCATCGACCAGTCCCCGAAGTCCTTTGCTCACTGAGTCGAGAATGAAGAGGCGCGGCCTCTCCTGTGCAGTACGGGTCGCTCGCACGATATTCACGATGCTCGTGCTGCGACCAGTGCCGGAGGCGCCGTAAACTCCGTAGACCGATCCCGGTGGACCTAGCCTCGCGACGGTGCGTCGTTGGCGCGATGGATCGTCCACGAGCGCAAAAGGCGCCGGCAATCCCCAATCCTGAACGAGCTTCTCCCCCTCGTAGCTTTCCGCGAGCGGTGGGAGCCATGGCGCGCGAACGGTTTCTCCACTTCGAGCCCAGGCGTCAATCGCTTCTTTCACCACAAGGCTTGCATCGGTGGGACCCCGATCCTCTCCGCGGGAAGGCTCATCGCTCGTGAGCCGCAGTTGCGTATTGAACACCGTCTTCGCTTCCTCATCGTTCATGGCATGCGCGAGGGACACACCTAACCTCGTAGAACGATCGTCCTCTCCACGAGCACCCGCGTATGCCATTTGCGCCTCGTGCTGGAGGCCCGCTCCCACGGCACTCACAACGGCTCGACCGGGGGTGTCGAGTGAAATTTGAGCTGCTGCCTTCGACCCGATGACATCGAGCGAATCGGCGGTATCGCTCAAGCGAAGCGCGATGCGAAGGCTGACATTCGCGCGAAGGCGCTCGCTCACGATCCCCGCGGGTCTCTGTGTCGCAAGAATCAGGTGGATGCCAAGCGAGCGCCCTCGCTGCGCCACATCAATGAGTCCTTCGAGAAACTCGGGGCAGTGATCTCGAAGGGCTGCGAACTCGTCAACGACTATGACGAAAGCGGGCAGATCATCACCACCACGCTCCGCATAGTCGTCGCTGTCTTTCGCGCCGCATCGCGCCAAGAGCTCCTCTCGATAACGTAGTTCCGCTTTGAGGGAGACGAGTGCACGCGTCACGAGATCGGGCCCAAGGTCAGTCACGAGCCCAGTGCAATGGGGCAAAAGCGCGCACTCGCCGAGCCCTGCGCCGCCCTTATAGTCCACGAAAAGGAATGTGAGACGACGCGGTGAATACCGAAGTGCAAGGCTGAGAATCCACGATTGAAGAAACTCCGACTTTCCCGATCCCGTTGTTCCGGCAACAAGAGCATGCGGCCCCCACGTGCGAAGCGGGATCGTGAGTGGCCCGGTCTCGCCGTACCCTACAAGAGCATCAAGCGTGCGGGCCTCGGCGCGGTCATTCGTGCGCCAGGCGCGAGAGAGACTCGTTCGAAGTTCATGCCGCTCCACGCCGTTCACATCGAGAAGCGATACGGTCGCGGGAATGGTCTCGTTCGCGTGTTCTCGGCTTCGCGCATCCATCAAGGAGGCGAGCCTTCGTGCCCATACGTGTGCGGCTTCGTTACTGACGCCTTCGCATGCGTTGAGCGCGATGGGCGCCATCTCGCCTCGTTGCCAGAAGACTCCGTCTTTCCCCTCAACCTCGAGAAGTGCGCTGCACACACCGGGAAGGTGCGCACTATCCGCTGCTGTCACGATAAGGCGTGGCCCTCGTTCTCCACATGCCTCCCACGCTTCCACGAGGACCGTGAGTGGGGTGAGCTGAGCGGGGGTCGGGTCAAGCGCGAGGATCACGACATGCGAACTGCCTCCTTCGGTATCGCCGCTGAGATCAGGCATGTGACGAGCAGCCCAAGCGATGACGGCCTCGTCGCTCTCGAGGATCTGCACCTTCCCTCCATCGGAACTTCGTGCATGGGGAAGCCACGCGAGACCCCGCGCGTTTTCGCACGCAGTCGAAGAGCACACGAGGGCGAGGCGAACGTCGGAAGGTGAATGCCGCCCACCAAGCTGTACTCCAAGACCGACCGCGCATCCCATGCGTCCCACACCGGTGATGCCCAGGCCGCGTGCCTGCCGAAGAGAGACAGTCACGGGCCCTTCGAACGTGCGGGCTGACTCGCGGAGCATCTCGAGCTCCCCTCGCTGTTCGCGTGGGCCTTCGGCCAGGGTCTCTCCTTTGAGCTGCACCGCGCTCTCGACTCGGCCCGTACCGAGTCGGAGCGTCAAGAAATCGCTGTGTTCTTCTCGTAGCGCCCACAGATCGCCACGTTTGGGCGAATCCCATTCGGCAATAACGCAAGCGGCAGGGAGCATCGCGCCTAGGCGCGCCTTCTCGCCCTCGTGTACCCCGTGCACCTCGGCTTTCGCCTCGTCAACCGCTTCCTCAAACTCCCTCAGTGCCCGCGAACTTTCCTTGCGCACCCGTGCGCATTGCGACCAATAGTGTGCGAGTGCCATTGCCGGCATGACGACTGCGAGCATGATGACGAAACTGCTCCGTGTGAGCGTGTACATCACTCCGGCGATCATGAGCGGCACGAGAAGGCTCACCGTTGGAAAAGGTGGTGCCGTCGCTGGCCGCGGTACTCGCGGCAGAGCGATCTCCCGTGCGGGCTCCGCCAGCTCAATGCGCGCGGGAGGAAGGTAGGCGCGCGCGGGCGAATCGTTGACAACGACGTCGGCGCCGGCGCGATGCCGAACCCCTACTTTCCATTGCCCCACGTACACGCACGAATCGGGCTTGAGGAGAGCGCCTCTCACCTGCCCGCCTTCGGCGTTTTTCAGGATCGCACCTTGAGCAGCGTGAATCTTCACCTCGGCACACGTTTCGAGGTAGGCGTGGGTGCTCGCAACATCACCGTGCTCGAGCGTGACTCTGCACGTTGTTGACGACCCGATTGACGAGAGCCCCTTCTCGAGCGGAATGACACACTGAACTCCATTGCGCTCCAATACGAGCTCCCACGAGGAGGGGATTCTTTCGCCTGGGCGCTCAACCTCCACGGATGCCTGCACGAGCTCGACGCTCATGCCTGACATCAACCCAGAAACGTGCAGAAGTTGCTCATTGGCGAGCAGTGCGCCGGGAAATCCCTGTTGGCTCCGCTGCCCCACTCTCAGCGCATACCCTTCACCGTCGAGGCCGAAATGGTGCCGCAATCTCTCGACGAACTCCCCCGTGCGCACGGTCGAATCCGCGGAAACCTCGAGTACTACGGGGTTTTGGCAAGGAGGGATGACCTCCACGAGAAGCGTCACGACGCCACCTTCCCCTCGATCGCCACTGCAGCCTCAAGGATGGCGTGGCGCCGGGGAACGAGAAACCCCGCTCTCCACGTTTGTGGAAAGCGGGGTCGTGTGGAGCGAAAAGCGGGGCGCGTCAGCGGCCTTCAGGCTCCTCCCTTTCGCTCTCGGGGGTTCCGACGGCGGCTTCGCCTTCACGAAGCGCATCCTGACCTTCGACGGCCTGCCCGTGTTCAGGTGCGCCCTCTTCGCTCTCGTCGAGCGCGTGCTCATCGGCGATGACGGGCAACTCGAGACGATCGACGGTCGTAAAAATATGCTCGCCATAGGCACCCGATGCACTCGGTTCAACGGCGCTCACCACAACGGCCGTCGCGTTATCGCGCCCACCATGGGCGACTGCCGTATCAACGATGCGTTGAGCAACAAGGTCCGCCGCCGAGGACTCTTCGAGCATGGAATGCAGCTCGCCATCGCTGACTTCCCCCGTCACGCCGTCGCTACAGACAAGGAAGCGATCGCCAAGACGCACCGGTATAAGCCAGAAATCGGGGCGCGTGTCCGGACCGGCACCAAGTGCACGCGTAATCATGTTGCGGTAGGGGTGGACCCGTGCCTGGTCGAGCGTGATCTCACCGCGATCCACAAGTTCTTGGACTACCGAGTGATCCACACTGACCTGGGAAAATTCGCCGTCTCGAAGCATGTAGACGCGAGAATCGCCAAGGTTCATGACGAGCCAATGGGGCTCGGATTCATGAAGCGTCAGAGCCACCATCGCCACTGTCGTGCCGGCGCTGCGTCCGGAATCGTCATCGAGGCTAGCAATTCGCTCATATGAGCGAACCATCGCATCTGCGACGTCCTCAAGTTCGATGTAATCGCCGCCCGCAAGAGCTGCAAACTCATCGGCAACGATGCCGCTCGCAACCTCCCCAGCATTGTGGCCACCCATGCCATCAGCCACGAGGAAGATAGGGTCAAACGCGATAAAAGAATCTTCGTTGACCGACCGTACAAGACCGACGTCAGTCGCCCCGGTCGAGGCGATACCGAAGTCTTCAGCGTGCCGTTCGGCCCGCAATGAGAGGTCTGCATTCACGAGTTCGTTCACTTTACCTTAGTCGAGCACGCATTCGGGCCGGAAGGCCTATGCACATTGAGCTGCGATCCGCTGTAAAAAGGGCACCGCGAGGCATGCGCACGCCGTGTACGGCGCACGCTTAAGCATAGCGAGAAGCGCTGAACGTCGCAGGAGCGCACGCCCCTTAGGCGCGGCGTCGCACGAGCGATACCGTAAAGGCCGTAAGAGCATCGCGCGCGGGGCCCGCGGGCAGCGAGTCCACGAGGGCAAGAGCACGATCGCCGTAGCTTGCTGCGAGCTTTTCAGTTTCGTCAACAACGGGATGGACCGAGAGCGCTTCAACAACTTCGGCGAGCTTTTCATCACTCGAGAGGTCAGCGTCGAGGGCGGCGAGCAAATTCGCTGAGGCTGCGTCATCGGGATGCTCCGCCACGTGCGCACGAAGCAGCAAACTCGGCATGGTGGGAACCCCTTCGCGCAAGTCAGTCCCGGGGGTTTTTCCCGATTCTTCCGCAGTTGCACGAATGTCGATCACGTCGTCGGCGAGTTGGAATGCCACGCCCACGGCTTCGCCGTACTCCCGCATAACGGAGACGACGCTCTCGGGCGCTTTCGCGATCTTGGCACCGAGCACACCTGCGGTAGCAATCAGTGAGCCGGTCTTATTGGAGAGCACGTCAATGTAATGGGCGAAGGGATCATCGCCTTCGCTGGGGCCGACGGTTTCATTGAGCTGGCCTAGGCATAGACGCTCAAACGTGTGGGCGTGGATCCCCACGATCTCAGAGCCGAGATTCGCGCTCATAGCGCTCGCGCGGGCAAGAAGAAAATCCCCCGTCAGGATCGCAATGTGGTTACCCCACACACGATGCGCAGCGGTGGTACCCCGACGAGTCTCTGCCGCATCCATGACATCATCGTGATAGAGAGTCGCGAGATGAGTGAGTTCTACGAGAGCTCCCGCGTCAACGAGTTGCGGCTCGGAGATGTCCCCAAAAGCGGCGGCGAGCATCACGAGGACGGGACGCACGCGCTTACCACCAGCGTCAAGGAGATACGGCGCCGTTGAACGCATCATCGGGTCAGACGACGCAACAGCGGCGTGAAGCCTTTCTTCAACAGCCTCGAGGCCACTCTGGATAGATTCCGCGAGGGAAGGGTCGATGTCCTCCATCGTGAAGCTCGCCATCACTGTCCTTTACCTGACGGGCCCGTTCCCTGCGAACGAACTACAGGCGTTAACTCTATCGGCATTTACGGCTGGGCGCAGCGCAGCAAGAGCGTGAAATGGTCTTCCATGGGGAGGGTCACGGGCCTCCGACGGTTTCCGGGCAAAAAGAAAACCCCGGTCGGGTGACCGGGGTTTTCGAGGAATAATTTCGGCGGCGTCCTACTCTCCCACACCCTCCCGAGTGCAGTACCATCGGCGCAGTTAGGCTTAGCTTCCGGGTTCGGAATGGAACCGGGCGTTTCCCCAACGCTATGACCGCCGAAAAACTTCCGGCGTGGCTGCGAAAAGCAGCACCACTATGAAATTTTGCGATCAGCTCAGCGCATCTTTGCGCGAGCGATCGATAAGAATAGTTCGGCGGTGTCCTACTCTCCCACACCCTCCCGAGTGCAGTACCATCGGCGCAGTTGAGCTTAGCTTCCGGGTTCGGAATGGAACCGGGCGTTTCCCCAACGCAATGACCACCGAAACA